>CAYGTI010000005.1:0-159431 GCA_964352785.1 uncultured Caulobacterales bacterium | reverse complement strand
CGACACTCCAAAGGAACGGGATTTTGAATCCCGCGCGTCTACCAATTCCGCCACAGCCGCGAACCAAGACACGCCTCTATAGAACAGGGTGTTTTAAAACACTATACTCTTTTTCATCATTTAGTGTATTTCACGGGGGGACTCTAGGGTTAGGGCCGCATGTCAGCAAGCATCAATATAAGGTTTTGCCGGGCCTCAAGATCTCCATTCTCTGCGGCGGTTTGATACCATTTAATTGCTTGGTCGTCATTTCTTTGAATGAACCTTCCTTCGCGGTAAATATTCCCAAGGTTAAACTGCGCGTCCACATGTCCGTTCTTTGCGGCTTCTGTAAACCATTTAACGGCCTCGCTCATATTGGGATGCCCGTCCAAGCCATTATAATGGATAACCGCAAGTTTATATTGCGCGGAAACATCTCCGCGCTCTGCCGCTAATTGATAATATTTCGCCGCTTTTACGAGGTCCATCGGCCCGCCAATGCCGTATTTGAAACGCCCGCCCGCGAAATACTGCGCGATTGTATAGCCTTGGTCAGCGGCAGATTTATACCATTTTAAGGCCAATGCGTCATCTTGCGGTACACCCTTCCCGTGGGCGTACATGTATCCTAAATTTATTTGAGCCAGTGCCAAGCCTTGCTCTGCCGCGCGCGTATACCAAGCCACCGCCGCAGAATAGTCTTTGATGTCGTCTTCGCTTTTCGAGAGCTTTAAACCAAGTAAATATTGCGCCAGCATATCACCGGACTGAGCCTCGCGGATCAATACATCAGGTTTCTGTTGGGCCGCCGCGTTTGAAGCCCTCAAAGCCCCGGCCAAGATCACAGCAAGGATATAGGGTTTCGCGCTTCTAAAAATAGAGAGTTGACGCCAAAGCGTTACGTTATGTTTTGTTATTTTTTTCAAAACTTGACGGCCCGGTATCAAAGGTAAAAACAAGCAAGGACCGCCATGTGTTGCACGGCGGCTATTAAGCATAAATTAAGCAAGAAATGTGCCAAAGACTTCCAGTGGGATAACCTTAAAACGTCTAAAGTTTTGATGTATTAAAGGTATATTTAAAGATGACTTTAAACAATCTTCTGTTATGACCGCGCCATGAAAGGCCGTCTTGCATTTTTGGAAAAATGGTATGAAAATACCAAAGCCTTAGCGCGGCACCGCTATGCCGATTATTGGTTGTCTTTTATTGCCTTTATCGAAAGCTCAATCTTCCCGTTACCTGTCGATTTGATGGTTATACCAATGGTACAGGCGAACCATAAACGGTGGTGGAAAATTGCTTTAAATGCGACCATTTTCTCTGTATTGGGCGGTATTGGTGGTTATTTCTTAGGGTATTTTCTGTTTGAGACTTTGGCGCAGCCGGTCTTGGAAGCCCTAGGGAAAGCTGAAAAAATGGCCGAATTTCGTATGACCATTCAAGAATATGGCGGCATGGCTGTTTTCGGTGCGGGACTCACGCCTTTTCCGTACAAAGTGATTACAATCATGAGCGGCGCGATCCCAATTAATTTTGCTGTTTTTGTTGCCGCAAGTGTGATTGCGCGTTCCATGCGGTTTTTTGCTGTAGCCGGGATCGTGCGCCTGTTTGGCCCGCAAGCTGAGCGCATCATGAAAGAGCATTTTGGATGGTTCACAGTGGCCGTTTTTGTGGCGGTTCTTGTGCTGTGGGTGGCCTACAAGTTTTTACTCGGGCATTAACCCCACAACTCTTTCGAAACCAAAACTTTGAAATGCGGCTTTGCGGCGTTGTGTTGGGGAAGGCCCGATCAACAAGGCCAGTTCAGGCTTATCGCTTACCTTGGTTTTGACGGCGGTCTGACCGAAGGCCGGTTTGCCAAGGACGAACTTGACCCGCTTAGCCACAGCTTCGCCGGAATCTATCCATGTTACATGATGCGGCGCGGCAACCTCTAGCTCTGATTTTAGTAGCGGGAAATGCGTACAGGCCAGCACAACGGCGTCAATATCCGTGCCGTTCGGCCCGTCAAAAAGCGGGCTGATTTCGGCTTTGATGGCGCTTTGCGAAATAACCTCTCCGGAGAGTTTCGCTTCGGCAAGCCCCACTAACCCAACAGAGCCTTGCAGGATCACGCGGCAATCTGCGGCAAATTCCGAGATAAGCTGATCGACATATTTACGTTTGACTGTGCCGGGCGTCCCTAACACGCCAATCACTTTTGTCCGGCTGAGCTGCGCGGCAGGTTTAATCGCGGGAACAACGCCCACAACAGGGCATCTCACAGCGCGGCGAATATCACCCAGCGCCGTCGTTGAGGCGGTGTTACAGGCAATGACGATGATGTCCGGCTGTGTCATCTCTTCGAGTGTGCACAACAGACCCGGAAGCCGTGCTCGTAGCTCGCCTTCGGTTTTGTTGCCGTAAGGACGAAACGCATCGTCAGCCGCATAGGTCAAAGTTGTGTCCGGCAACAGCCGCCTAATTTCCGCCGCAACCGACAGTCCGCCAACACCGGAATCAAAAATCAATGCATGCGCCATAAGGTTCCTTTGAGTCAGAGGTGAAGCGGCAGGGTTAATAAAGACTTATCAGGGTTAAAATGGTGAAAAAATGACAACACCTGTTTGCCAAGAGGTACACGAGGCTTGCATCCTGCCGGGTGTAAGCGTATGCGCAAAGGCGTTGGTTCCCCGAAAGGGGATTAAACGGGAACGAGGTGAAGCGCGAGCTAAACCCTCGACTGCTCCCGCAGCTGTAATCGGCGAGCGGCCTGATGATGAACCACTGGAGTTTTCCGGGAAGGTATCAGGGCGCGATAGAGCCGAGAGTCAGAAGACCTGCCAGCAACGTCGCCAGCGCGGCTTGGACGGGATGTGCCAAGATGCATGGGTTTTTTTAGGGATGCCCTTTTCCAATGACGACACCAATTTAAACAGGCTGCGCCAGCGCGGCCACTGTGGAGTCGTATATGAAACGATTATTGTTATGGACAGCCTTTGTCTCTCTTTTGGGCCAATCTGCATTTGCGCAGATGATGGAATTACGAAGCCAGGCGGATGAAGTTGTCAGCGTTGGTACCCGCATTGGCACAGTAAACCCGGATGAGCTGACCAGTCCGGTCTCAGTCTTAACCGAAGCTGATATTGCCGCCCGGGGCCAAACATATGTGACTGATATATTGCGCTCGCTAGCGGGGGTCTCTGTCAATTCTTCCGGTCCCGCGGGGAATTTGACTCAAGTGCGGGTGCGCGGATCGGAAGCCAATCATGTTCTGGTTTTGGTGGACGGGGTAGACGTCTCAAACCCGAACGCTGGCGGGTATGATTTTGCGGGCCTCAGCGCGCGCGACGTGATCCGCATAGAAGTTTTGCGCGGGGAGCAATCTGCGCTTTGGGGCTCTGATGCGATTGGCGGCGTGATCAATATTATCACAAAATCAGGTGCGTCCAAAGAGAGCTTTACAGCCTCATTAGAGGGCGGCAGCCGCAACACTATGAACGGGCAAGTCTCGGCTATTGTGCCGTTGAAAAGCGCAGCTCTATCGGTTAACGGCAACCTGTTTACGACGAACGGGTATGACATCTCCGGTAGCGGCGGAGAAAAAGATGGCTCGAAAAGCCGCAACCTAAACGTCGGGCTTAACAATGTCCGGCTCGGCGGCGTAGCCTTAAGCGCGAAAGTCAGCACGTCAAACTTGGAGGCAGAATTTGATTCTGGCTTTCCAGTTCCGGTAGATACCAATGACGAGCTTTTTACTGATCTTCAAACGGGACGTGTTGATGCGCGGTTTAATTTAGCGGGTTTTGATAATCTTGTGACTTTTTCCGGGTCGAAAACGGATACAGATAATCCAAATTCGGGTTTTCGAAATACGACCGCTGGTGAACGGATGACTGCCAATTGGGCCGCTAAAAAAACATGGGGCTATAATACGCTCACATTATTAGCAGAAACCGAAGATGAGAATTTTTCAAATTTTGGCGGCGCAGGCGCGGGACAGAATCAAAGCCGCTCCATTCGAAATCATGCGCTAGCAGCAGATTATCGTTACTCTGACGGGGAGATCACATTGACCGGATCAGCGCGGCAGGACTTTAATGACCGCTTCAAAGACGAAATGACGTGGCGGTTTGGCGGTGGCTATACGCTTAAAAGCCTTGGCGGCCGGGCGCGTATATCTGTGGGAACGGGCGTCAAAAACCCGACCCTAACAGAGTTATTTGGATTCTTTCCCGGTGATTTTCTGGGGAATGAAAATTTAGTGCCGGAGCGCTCTATCGGATATAACATCGGATATCAGCAGGATGTATTTGATGGCCGTTTAAGTGTCTCGGTTGATTATTTCCATTCAAACCTTGAGAATGAAGTCTACACTGTTTTTGGAAGTTTTGACCCTGTTACCTTTATGCGGCTATCGCCGGATACAGTAGAAAACCAGATTGAGAACAGCACACGCAAAGGCCTCGAAATTCAAGGGCGCTGGACGTTAAGCTCCAAGCTTTCTGCGCAAGGCTCTATGACATTTGTAGACGCCGACGAAAACGGCACCAAAGAAATTCGCCGCCCGGACTTTCTTGCAAGCGCAACGCTGACATGGGCGCCAATGGACAAACTCTCGCTTACAGCCTCAATTGATCATACAGGGAACCAGATCGACTCGGACTTTGCCGCTTTCCCAGCTAGGCCTGTAGACCTAGACGCGTTTACGCTCGTGGGATTAAATGCGGCCTACGACGTCAATGATATTATGACGCTGACATTTCGCGGGGATAATTTACTGGATGAAACATATCAGGAGGTGCTGGGTTATGCTTCGCAAGGCCGCGGCATATATGCTGGCATGCGCGCTACTTTCGACTAGCGCATCTGCTGCAACACACGATCATCCCCGCGTCGCAAGTTCGTCGCTTTGCGGGGACGGGTATGTTTTGGCGCTCGCGCCGGAGCGCGTTGCCGCTCTGTCGTGGCAGTCGCGGCATGCTTTGTCACGCGCGCCTAAATTTATGCAAAGCTTACCCCAACTTTGGGATCAAACAGAAGTTTTAGCTTCGGTTGACGCGGACGTCATTGTGCTCGGCCCGGGTGAGGGCATGGGCGTATACGCCTATCTTAGTGCCAAAGGCGTTAAGTTCCATAATCTGACCTGGAGCGAAGATTTTAAAGGCGTTCGAGAGAACATTGTATCCGTCAGCTCTGTCATGAACGTTTCTGTCAAGGGCCGCGCTTTGATCGTTGATTTAGAGCGGCGGCTTTTGGCACTTTCCCGGCGCACTGATCTTCGAGAAATCCGCCCCAAACTTTTGTATTTGTCGCGCTCAGGCGGCACGGCAGGGCCGGGAACCTTTATTGACGCCGCCATCGCAGCCGCGGGCGCAGACAATATTGTACAAGCTCCGGGGTGGCAAACGCTTGACCCCGAAGCCTTGATCGGACTGGAGCCGGATATTATCCTCACTTCTTTTTTCGAAGGCGGATATGAAAGTGTACAAGCCAAAGCTGTCCGCCATGCTGTTTTGCGCCGTTATATCGACGCACATCCAAATATTGATATTCCGGGAGCCTTGTGGCCATGTGCGGGGCCGTCTTTGATTGATGCGGCAGAGATGATCGCCAACGAATTGGATTTATTAAAATGAAATCCGTAAAGGTGAAAACATTCGGGCTTAAAACATCAGGGTTAATCCTCTTTACAGGGCTCGCTGTGATGATGTCCCTGTTTGTAGGTGCGGCTAATATTACGCCGCTCGCAGCCCTCGCGGCGCTCTTTGGATCTGGTCGCGAGCTTGATGTGATGATTATGCAGGATTTACGTCTGCCGCGCGCACTGCTGGCTGGGTTTATCGGCGCTGGGCTGGGGGCGTCCGGCGCTGCACTGCAAGGCTACACGCGAAACCCGCTTGCGGCCCCGGGTATTTTAGGCTTCTCGGCCTGCGCGGCGCTGGGCGCGGTTTTTGCACTTTATTTTGGGTTCACGCAATTTGTCCCCTTTGCGGCCCTATTGGCGTCGGCCTTGGGCGCCGCGTTAATATTGGCCTTGTCGGGCTCGCGTAAAAGCGCCTCAACGCTGATATTGGCGGGCGTCGGTGTCGGCGCGCTTGCCACGGCGGTAACAGGCTTATTGATGAATTTTGCGCCCAACCCGTGGGCGCTGTCAGAAATTGTCTATTGGCTTATGGGGTCTTTGCGGAATGCTGAGCTTGGCGGGCTTTATGTTTGCGGCCCGCTCACAATTATGGGTCTTATGGTCTTGTGCTTTATCGGGCCGGACTTGCGCGCGCTCAGCCTTGGCGAAGATACGGCGGTAAGCCTTGGCGTGTCTTTGGGGCGGGTAAAACTTTTGCTGATTATCGGCACGGCGTTGTGCGTGGGCAGCGGGGTCGCCATTGCCGGAGCGATAGGGTTTATCGGGCTGTTTGTACCGCATATTCTGCGCATGGTTTTTGGCTCTGATCCGGCGCGCTTGATACCGTTATCCGCTATAGGCGGCGCCGGGTTTTTGGCGTTTGCCGACACGGCAGTGCGGCTTGTATCCGGGCCCGGCACGACATTATATCTCGGCATTTTAACGTCGCTGATCGGGGTTCCGTTTTTCCTCTGGCTCGCAGTGCGGGAGATACGGGCATGATGGAGATTAAAAACCTACAGGCGGGTTACCGCCGCCGCCTTGTCATAAAGGACCTGAGCGCAACGGCGCAGCCGGGACAATTGATTGCTTTGCTAGGGCCTAACGGTAGCGGCAAGTCGACATTACTCAAGACCTTGTGCGGTATTATTCCTGCCGAACAAGGCGGGGTTAGTTATGGGGCAGATAACCTTTTGGCGTTGCCCGCGCCGCGCCGCGCACGCCGCATAGCCTACCTCTCCCAGCAGCGAGAGGCCGCGCCCGGCATGACCGTTGCAGATATTGTTGCGCTGGGCCGCGCGCCATATAGGGGACGTTTGGGACGCATCAGCGGCGCGGGCCTGGCGGCCATTAAGGCAGCTTGCGCACGCGCAAAGGTAGGCCCTTTTCTGGAGCGTTCTTATGATGCCCTGTCAGGGGGTGAACAGGCCCGGGTTTTATTAGCGCGTGCTCTGGCAGTAAACGCGCCTATTTTATTGCTGGATGAACCGGCCGCGTCGCTTGACCCTTATTATCAATTGGTCTTGATGGGGATATTGAAGGAAGAGGCGGCGGCGGGCAGGATTGTCATTGCCGCGCTGCATGATCTCGCTCTCGCTCATTACTATGCAGACCACATTTGGGTTATGAGGGCGGGCGAACTTGTTGCCAATGGTACGCCGCAGCAAATTATAGAGAGCCAGACTTATGCGGATGTTTTTGGTGTGATCCCGCCGCCGGGCGGGTTTCCGGCCATGACGCTCTTATAATCAGGTCCTACATTGAGAGCATGAAGCCTTTGATCATATAAAACAGCATTGCTGCGAAAATAGCAGACGCGGGAACTGTGATGATCCAAGCCAAGACAATTTTAACCAGCAACGAGCGTTTTACCAGCTTTTCGCGGTAGACTTTCTTGGCCTTCTTGCGCCGTCCAAGACCGCCGGGTTTGCGGCCCTTTAGCTCAGCCAGCATTTGCTTCATTTCCGGAATTGTCGCCTCGTCAAAGCGCAAGAGAAAAGCCTCGGCCGCGTCTTGGTCCGTTTCCTCCGCCATGATGTCCCGGAACTCTTCAAGCCGTTGATTATAACGATGGTTTAAAACTTCGCCTAAAAACCCGACGCCGAAAATCCCGCCCACAGCAATGTGCGTTGAACTGACGGGTAAGCCAAAATGCGTAGCAATAATGACTGTTATAGCGGCCGCGAGACACACACAAAAGGCCCTGACTTTATCGAGCTCTGTGATTTCCGACCCGACGGTTTTAACAAGCTTGGGGCCGTATAGCGCGAGCCCGACCGCAATGCCTGTGGCCCCGATCAGCATGATCCAGAGGGGTATGGCGGCTTGGGTGGCAATCCCGCCCACCCGCACAGCCGAGTTAATCGCGGCGAGAGGCCCAATGGCGTTGGCAACATCATTTGCGCCGTGCGCAAAGCTGAGGAAGGCGGCCCCAACAATCAAAGGAATGACAAAGAGGCTGTCTATGCCTTTGCTATTATTTGTTATGCTGGTTGAGGCCTTTGAGATCATCGGTCTTGCCACAAAATAAACGAAAGCCGCTGCGGCAAAGCCCAGCAAGACAGCCAGCGAAAATTCGACCTTAACCAGCTTGTTTATGCCTTTGAGGATAAGGTAGGTGGTAAACGCCCATGCCATGATCCCTAAGAACAAGGGCACCCAGTTTTTTGCGGCACTGATCATGTCTCTTTTGTAGGTCACAGTGTGTTTGATGCCGTAAAGGAAAGTAGCGGCAATGAGTCCGCCCATCGCCGGTGAAATAATCCAACTGGCCACGATTTGTTGAACCTTGCTCCAATCTGCAATGCCCCAGCCACCTGCCGCGATGCCTGCGCCTAAGACGCCACCGACAATGGAGTGCGTTGTTGATACTGGCGCGCCTATTGCTGTGGCCATGTTGAGCCAAAGGGCCGCGGCGAGGAGCGCGGCAAGCATAGCCCAAACGAAAGCTTGAGGGTCAGCAATCAAATTTGGGTCGATAATACCGCTTTTGATGGTTTTTACGACATCGCCGCCAGCGATCAAGGCGCCGGCCGCTTCGAATATAAACGCGATAATAATGGCTGCGGTCAGTGTGAGCGCGCCTGAGCCCACAGCAGGGCCGACATTGTTGGCGACATCATTTGCGCCAATATTCATGGCCATATAAGCGCCGACGACGGCAGCTATAACAAGAAAGACGCGCCCGGTTGGGTCGACTATGTCGCCGCTGACGGTGCTGATCACAATGATATGGATCAGCACCAAAAATGCAAGGGCGAGAAAGAGGCGCATCCAATTGCCGTAGTCTTTTACAGCATGCACTGATTGTGCGCTTTCAAATTGATCGCTCATTCGGCCACCCTCACCCGTTTGTTGCGTACTTACTAAACTGAGACGTACAGGCGTCATAGCCTTTCGTGCCGAATCATCCACAAGTTTTTTGTGAAGATTTATATTTTGATCAACTTGCGAAAATATGGAGCTCTATTATAACAGCTCTGAATTTTATGGGGATAGCATGGACATTGTCAGCTTATTGATTGAGAAGGTGAGACTCCTTCCCAATTTATTCATTTTATACGCGCCGAGCATACTGCTTGCGGTTGCGATTTTTGTTCTTGGCCGCTGGATTGTTCGCCGGTTGTCAGGCGTAACCGTGAAAGCGTCGCAGCGTGTCCCAAATATTGACGAGACTTTGGCGCGGTTCTTCGGGTCTATTGTTCTTATGGCTGGTACGGTGGCGGTTGTTATCGCGGCGCTTGCCGCTATGAACATAAACTTAGCGTTTTTAGCGACGATTTTTGCGGCTTTGGTGATTGCGCTCGGGTTTGCACTCCAAGAATCGCTTGGCGACCTGGCCTCGGGCGTCATGCTCGCCTTTTTCCGCCCTTATAAAGTCGGCGAAGAGGTTGAGCTTGCAGGGGCTAACGGTGTTGTCGCCCATTTAGGTATTTTTTCAACCAAACTTATCACACGCGATAATATCGAAATCACAGTCGGTAATGGGCAGGCTTTTGGAAATACAATCAAAAACTATTACGCCTTTGGTGATCGCCGCCTCGATATGGATTGCGGCGTCAGCTACGATGCTGACCTGAATCAAGCGATTAAAGCGATTTTGGACACCGTCAAAGGGGATGACCGCATCAGGGTCGATCCTGTGCCGTGGGCAAAGGTCACTGGACTGGGCGACTCGGCGGTCAATATTCAATTGCGAATCTGGTGTGATGCGGATCAGTATCGTCACGTGAAAATGGATATGTCCCAACGCATCAAAGCAGCCCTTGATGCTGCCGCTATTGAGATTCCTTACGAGCATAATATGATTATTCCCATGAAGGCGGGCTAAGATGGAAAACGAAACCCCTATTGACGCTTTAAAAGATGCGCCGCCGTTTGAGCCAACGCTCGAGTGGGTCAACCAAGCCGTGCCTTTTTATGGACAGTTTGCGCTGGATAACTTCATCACTTTTGCCCCGCGCCTGCTTTTATCTTTGCTCGTCCTTTGGGTTGGCGCACGGATCGCGCGGCGTGTCTTTGATTTTACAAGGACATGGACAACAAAAAGCGCCGCTATTGATACGACGCTGGGCACATTTTTCGCAACAATTGCGCGTTATATTGTGCTTATTGTGGCTGTCCTGCTGTCCGTCTCACTTCTAGGCGCCAATATCGCGTCTATTTTGGGTATATTCGCGGCGATGACATTGGCTGTAGGTTTGGCGCTACAAGGCTCAATGAGTAATGTGGCGGCCGGACTTTTGCTCATTATCCTGCGCCCCTATCAAATCGGCGACTATGCAGAAATTGCCGGTGAGGAAGGGGTTGTCGAGGATTTAAATATATTTACGACCACATTGCGAACGCTGGATAATATCAAAGTCATTATCTCAAATAATGAGGCGCGCGGGGCCAACATCAAAAACTTTACAACTTTGGGCGTGCGCCGCGTAGATGTTGATTTTGGTATCGATTACGGTGACAATATTGATACGGCCATTGACATTATCACATCAACAGCCGGCAAAGACGCACGGGTGATAAAAGACCCCAATCCGCCCTGGGCCAAAGTTTCATGCCTGAATGACAGCTCGGTCGATATTCAAATGCGCGTCTGGTGCAAGGCCGAAGATTATTGGGAGCTTCGCTTTGATCTGATCAAGGACGTGAAAGAGGCTTTCGATAAGGGCGGCATCAGTATTCCTTACCCGCACGTTGTCGAAATCACTAAAAAGTAAACGTCACATAATGAACTTCAAGCCATGACAGATGTTAGCCTCAGTGTCGCCGCCTCACAAAGCGATATTGAGGCGGTTAAATCCATCTTTCTGGAATATCTGACGTTCATCGAAGATTTTTTGGGCGAAAGCCTTGGGTTTCAAGGGACTGAGGTTGAGTTTAAAACGTTTCCTGAGGCGTATGATGTTTTACCTTTCGCTAAACTGGGCGGGGTGCCCGTTGCGGCGTGTGGTATCAAACCGTTTAAATCGGGTATTTGCGAGCTAAAACGGCTTTATTGCCGTCCGAGCGGCAGAGGTCATAACCTTGGCGAGCGGCTAACAGAGTTTAGTTTGCGCGAGGCGCGGCGACTGGGATATACGCAGATGTATCTGGATACTGACCCCGGACTGACTCACGCCAATATGGTGTATGAGCGTCTCGGATTTACGGATATTGACCGGTATTACGAAAACCCGATGGGATGTTCTCGCTATATGGCCCTGACTCTTTAAACCCTCTATGGTCGGGCCGAATCAGGAGAGACCTCGTGACCCGTCAATCTTTAATTGAACGCCTTTGGGACATTGGGCCCATTTTTGTCCAAGGCGCGCCGCATGCCAAAGTCCTAGGTATGACTTTTGTTTCCGTTGATGTCGGACGGGCGACGCTGAGCCTACCGTATAATACGAAATTCATTGGTGATACCAAGACACGTGTTTTGCACGGCGGCGCGATAACCACGATGCTGGATCAGGCGTCTGGCCTCGCGGCGATTGCAGGGTTTGATTATTTCACATCGGTTGCAACGCTTAATCTCAGCATTGATTATATGCGCCCGGCCCTGCCGGGAGAAACAGTAATTGCGGTGGCTCATTGCTATAAGGTCACGCGCCATGTGGCCTTTGTGCGTGCCCTCGCCCATGATGGCGACGAGAGTGATCCGATTGCGATGTCGCAAGCTACATTTATGTCGACGGGCAAGCCTGATAAATTTATATCCCGATCGACGAACCTGGAAGACGACTCATGATCGAACGCGAGCTTAATCGGCATATTTCGGCCATACCCTATGCTAAGACAATTGGCGTAGAGGCAAAAGTTCTAAAAAACGGCCTACAATTTGTATTGCCGTTCATGCAGGATAACATTGGCAATCCCTTGCTTCCGGCTCTGCACGGGGGTTGCATTGGCGGGTTTTTAGAAACAGCGGCGATCACGCAAATCATGTTTGAGTATCCCGAAAGCCGTTTTCCTAAACCCATCGGTATTAATGTCGATTACCTGAGGCGCGGCAAACCCGAAGATACGTTTGCGCAGGCGGTTATTGCCAAACACGGTGCTCGCATTGCCAATGTGCAGGTCCGGGCGTGGCAGGAAGATTATGATAAACCGATTGCGACGTTGCATGGTCACTTCATGATTGTGCCAGTGGCGGTTGACGAGGAATGAATAATCCTGCCGCGCTGCTCTCGCGCAAACATGTTCTCGCGCAAAGTTGGCCGATAATGCTCGCGAACGCCGCCGCGCCAATCGTCGGTCTTGTTGATACATTTGTGATTGGCAGATACGCGACAACAACAGCGCTTGCGGGGATCGGGCTTGGCGCGGTTATTTACGGCATTGTCTATTGGGGTTTCGGGTTTTTGCGCATGAGTACGACGGGTCTTGCCGCACAATCTGACGGCGAGGGTGACCAAGCGGCGGTGCAAGCTCACCTGTTTCGTGCCGTGCCGCTAGGCCTGTCCATTGGTTTGGCCGTGTTTGCCGTCCAAGCGCTTCTTTTGTCTGGCGCATTTCTTATTTTCACAGCGTCATCGGATATTGAAGGCTCCGCGCGGACCTATATTATGGCGCGGCTGTGGGGCCTTCCTGCGACGCTTGCCTCGATTGCGCTGATGGGTTGGTTTGTCGGGATCAGCCGTTCCGGGCGGGCGCTGGCGATGCAGGTTGTGCTCAATATTATCAATATTATTTTGTCGCTTTATTTTGTCGTCTCTTTGGGGTGGGGTCTTTACGGTGTTGGGATCGCATCCGCTATCGCAGAATGGGGCGGGCTGGCAGCGGGTTTGTCACTGGCCTATTTAGAAATTAAATCGCGTGGCGGCTTTGAAAAAGCAGCTTTGACTCGCAAGGTGCTTATGAATCCGGACGATTTACGCAATCTGGGTATTACCAACGGAAATATTTTTATCCGAACCATGGCGCTGACAGTCGGGTTTAACTTTTTCGGCAATGCTGCGGCGACCGAGGGCGAGGTCTTCTTGGCGGGCAATCATATCCTATTGCAATTTATCACCCTGTCAGCCCTGATTCTGGATGCGTTTGCGCATACGGCTGAGGCCGTCACGGGCGCCGCATATGGCGCACGAAATCGGAAGCGGTTTGACCGGGCGGTGCGTCTAACCACAGAGTTCTCAGCCCTGTTTGGCCTGATCTGCGGAGCCGTTATCTATCTTGTCGGCAGCGTCGTTATTCCGCTTTTGACGGTTGATCCTGCTGTGCAGGATAGCGCGCAGACTTTTCTGCCGTTTTGCGCCCTCGCTCCCGTCATTGGGTTTATGGCGTGGCAGCTTGACGGTATCTTTATCGGCACAACCCGAACCCGCGAAATGCGCAACGCAGGTATCGCGGCTGTGATTATATATATCGGTCTGCATTATCTTTTGCAGCCTCGCTTTGGCGGCTATGGTATATGGATGGCGTTTTTAGGATATTACGCTGCGCGGGCCGTAACGTTGGGGTTTTATTATCCCGGGTTAAAACGCACATTCGACAAAGATCATGCACATCAAAATTGACGATCTGACGCATCCCGATGTTCTTACTCTGCTGGCGATTCATTTAGGCCATGCAGAGGTGGAGAATCCCCCAAACATGTCCCATGCTTTGCCTTTGTCAGCATTGCGCGCTGCAGAAATCACATTATGGAGTGTGTGGGAGGAAGGCGACTTGATGGGGTTTGGGGCTTTAAAAGAGCATAGCCCTTATCACGGCGAGCTTAAAAGCATGCACACAGCTAAGACCCACCGCCGCAAAGGTGTTAGCTCAGCTTTGATCGCGCATATCACTTTGGCAGCAAAGGCGCGAGGTTATACGAGGTTAAGTTTGGAAACCCATCCCACAGAGGGCTATGCGGCAGCGCGGGCTTTGTATCAAAGACACGGCTTTTCCGATTGCGGCCCGTTTGGCAGCTATACCAAAACCCCCAACAGCGTTTTTATGACTCTTAAATTATGAGGGCTGAATTTAACGCGGACGTGTTCTAAAGTAAGAAATGGGAATTTGTTGCCCTGTTTCCGGATCCACATAATGCGGCGGTGAGGCTTCTCCGCCAGCGGATGAACCGGGATTATACGGAACTGTCACGGTTCCTGGTGGTAAAAAGATGCGTTCGCCTGTTTTTGGGTCCCTGTAAAAAGGCTCTGTATCTGAGGTTGAGTTTGCGCCTGCGTCTGATCCCGAATTCAACCCAGCCTGCGGCGAGGTACCGTAATCAGGCGCAGTGCTTAGCCCTGACGGTAAATCTCTTTGGCTCCGAGGCGTCGAGGAATAAGGAGCGCTGTAGTCCGGCATCACTCTGCCTTCTGGCGGGGCGACGTAATTAGCGGATTGCATGACGGCTTCAGGAATTTTGATATAAGAAATGACTTCTTTGGTGCCTTTGGTGGTGCTGGCAATATAGGCCGCGCGCTCAAGCTCTTGCGGGCTTCTGGCAACACCCAACAAATATACCACGCCGTCTTCAGTCTCGATATTGATATTGCGGCCTTTAACGGCTTTATCGGCCGTCAAGCGTGTGCGGATTGCGCTTTGTAATATCCCGTCTTTGGCTGAGCCGAACAGGCCCTTCTTGTCATTGATGGTGATTTCATTACCGACTTGAACGATATCGGCCGCCGACCATGCAATGCGTTCAGCTTCGGTACGGTCGGCCTCGTTGGGTGCTTGGCCTGTTAAAACAGCGATACCTTCTGCGACTTCAACATCGACTGCGCCAAGACTAAAGCCTTGAGCTCTGAGCATGCGGGCTTCTATGGCGCGTCCGGCATTGACATCATTGAGTGAGCGGACAAAATTTCGTTCATCACCGGGACTTACGCCCGCAGTTGTCAGAGCGCAGCCGGAAACCGCTATCGCAGCCAAGCCAAACGCTATTATGGTTAATTTACGCATAAGACTGGGATTAAGCGGTAAAACTTATTTAATGGTTACCAAAACCAGAAAATTACCCATCCCGCCACGCATCTTTCAGGTGATATATCCGCCAGCGGTCAATGAGAAAGATGGCATCAAAACGCACAGACAGGTTTTGAACGCGGGGAGTTTGAGCATAAAAATCATCTGCAGCGTTTGAAATACGCCGCATGGCATAGGGAGAGAGACTCTCCTCGGCCTGCGCGCGGCTCGCTCGCTGCTTGACCTCAGCAATCACGAGCGTCTTGTTTTTTACAGCGATAATGTCAATTTCACCCGAACCGGATTTAAACCGCCGTTTTAAGATGCGATACCCTTTGACTTGTAAGTATAGGCTCGCCAAAGTTTCGGCTCGGCGTCCCGCGCGTTCATATTTGGCGCGGCTCATTTATTTTCCGTAGTGGTGGCTAGAGCCCGCTGGTAGACATCGCGTTTGGCCCAGCCGGATAAATCCGCGAGATGGCTACTGGCGCGCTTCATGCCCATTTCAGCAATCAAATCTTTCAAAGCCGCATCAACCTCTGTTTCTGACCAGCATGTACTTTCCAAAGGCGGGCCTACTAGAATAACGATTTCGCCTCGCGGGGGGGCTTCTTTTATGCTCTGAATAAGCTCTGATAAGAGGCCCCGGCGCGTTTCTTCATATTTTTTGGTTAGCTCGCGGGCGAGCGCGGCAGGCCGGTCTCCGAGCACGTCTATCATGTCTTTAAGGCTAGCGCTTGTGCGCGCCGGGCTTTCAAAGAATACCAATGTGGCCGGAACGGCGGTAAAGGATCCAAGGGTCTTTCTGCGAGCTGTGGTTTTAGAGGGTAAAAAGCCTGCAAACATAAACTTATCCGTTGGCAGCGCTGCGCTGGTCAGGGCCGCTAAAAGCGCGGACGCGCCCGGAAGCGGCGTGACCGTATGCCCGTGTTTGACAGCCTCCCGCACAAGGCGGAACCCGGGGTCTGATATCAGAGGCGTTCCCGCATCACTGACCTGGGCGACAATTTTACCGTCATTGAGCGCGGTAATAACAAAAGGAAGTTGTTTCGCCGCATTATGGTCATGATAGGCCGTTAAGCGGGATTTTATATCATAGGCATTTAGGAGTTTTTGTGTTTGCCGCGTATCTTCGGCAAGAATGATGTCTGCGGCTTGGAGGATATCAAGGGCCCGAAGGGTTATGTCGCGCAGATTGCCAATCGGCGTGGCAACGATATAAAGGCCGGGTTGGAACGCTGCGGACTGTATTCCGTGCCAATCAAAGGATTGCATCGGCGCGGCGTCGATTATAGTGTCTTTTGGGGGCATGGTTCGCCGTAAAATAAGGAAGTATTATTATGGCATTAAAATCGATGTCTCGCCACATTATATTGTTCGCTCGCCCCGTGTTGGCGGCTGTCTTTGGCGCTCTTCTTTTGTCCGCCTGTGCAACCGCGCCAGAGCCGTTTCCTGAACGCCCCACCATAGAGACCCCCGAGCCCCGGCTTCCGGATCCAACTCCGCCTTCAACTCCTAACATTGACCCGGATGTTCCCAAAGAGGCGCAACCCCAAGACCGAGAAATTGTCCGAGACGGGCTCACGCCGCCGCATATGGCGGGCCGAAATATAAAGCGTCTTGCGCTTATTTTGCCCTTTTCAAGCCGTTCCGAAAGATTGCAAGCCGAAGCAGTCTCGATGCTAAAAGCTGCAGAAATGGCTGTGTTCTCGCGCGAAGATGCGGATGTGTTGTTAATTGCGCTTGATACGGGTGGAACGCCTTCAGGCGCAGCCTCGGCGGCACAAACGGCGATGAAATCCGGCGCGGATGTCATTTTGGGGCCCGTTTTGGCGGGCTCTGTGAAGGCAGCAAGCGCTGAGGCTCGCCGAAACGGTACGCCCTTGATTGCGTTCTCCAGTGACCAAACTGTTGCGGGCAACGGCACATATCTGCTCAGCTTCCCGCCCGAAGCCGAAGTGAAGCGTATTGTCGAATACGCCGCCAGCACGGGGACACAAAAATTTGCCTTTTTAGGGCCGCAAAGCACCTATGGTCGCCGCGTTTTTGAGGCTTACCAAACGAGCGTAAAAAGTACAGGCGGAGAGATCACAGCGACAGAAATTTATGATGGCAATGATATTTCGGTCATGCAGGAGCCGGCGCAGAAATTGGCAAACTTTTATAAAAGAGTCGAAGCCCAGTCCAGAGGTCAAGGTCGCCGCGCGTTTGAGGCTATTTTGCTACCCGAGGGCGGAACGCCACTTCGTTCACTGGCTCCGCTTCTCCCCTATTACGATATAGACCCCGCTGACGTACAGTTTTTGGGTACCGGAGTTTGGCACAATAAAGATGTTGTACGGGAACCCGCGCTAAACGGCGGTATTTTCGCAGGTCCACCGCAAGAGGCCCGCCGCAATTTTCTGGAAAGTTATGATAATCAATATGCCGAGGAGGCCTCTCAACTGTCCTCTTTGGCCTATGACGCGGTCGGCGTAGGCGCTGTGGTTGCTGATGGCCGCCCGGCAGGTCGCCGCGCGCGCGCCGAAGATCCCGCCGGGTTTTACGGCGCGGATGGTTTAGTCAGGTTTAACCGCGACGGAACACCAGACCGCGGGCTTGCGATCTATCAAATCCAAAATGGCGCCTTCGTTGTGATTGAACCCGCCCCCCGGATTGCGGCAGGGCCGTTTTAAATTGAGTTTTTAGCCCGTGATTTGCATGGCGAGCCAGTCGGCGACCAAAGCGGGTTTGTCCGAGCCTTCAATTTCAACGCTGACGCCGTAAGTCAGGAGGAACTGCCCCGGTTTTTTTTCGTCAACGGCTTTGAGGGTAAAGCGGCCCCGTATCTTTGATCCGGACGGTACGGGTGACAAGAACCTGATTTTTTCAAATCCGTAATTTAGCGCAATCTTGACGTCTTTGACGACAATTCCGGTTTCTTCAGCGAACTTAGAGAGCATTGAGAGCGTTAGAAACCCATGCGCAATGGTGCCGCCAAACGGTGTCATAGCGGCTTTTGCTTTATCAACATGAATAAACTGATGATCTTCGGTCACGTCTGCAAATGTATCAATGCGGTCTTGAGCCACTGTGATCCAGCTACTTATACCCAGTTCGCTCCCAACCATCCCGGCAAGGTCTTGTGATGCAACAATATTCATATATTTCCCCTTTTCTTTTTTGTTGATGCACGTCTGTAGCCGAATAGCTACAGACGGTTTTGTATAATTAGCAAGCTATCCTAGGCCAAGCGCTTTGGCGGCGCGGGTCACAAACTTCATGGTTTGATTGCCGCCGGATGTATATTCCTCTTGGTCTTTGCCGTCCCGGATTTTATCTATATTTGCCATAACGTTTTCCGCCGTTTGCTCATCCGGCTTCAGGTGTATGCCTTGTGTTTCGTAAATTTTTGTAGCCGCATAACCACCCGCTCCGGCGCACATGATAAGTCTGTTTGGCGCGTCTTCGCAGACCAGCGGGATTAATCCGGCGGTCACGCTTTCAACAGTGAGCAGCGCGAGCGCATCTTCGGGCATTAGGCCTTCGGTCATGCGTGTGGCTGCGGTTGGCGAGAGTGCATTGACGCGAATATCATATTTTGCACCTTCGAGGCAGAGCGTATTCATGAGCCCGATCACGCCTGTTTTCGCCGCGCCGTAATTGGTTTGTCCAAAATTACCATAATTACCTGATGATGATGTGGTCATCACGATGCGTCCAAACTTGCGTTCTTTCATATGACCCCACACGGCTTTGGTGCAAATGACTGAGCCCATAAGGTGGACTTCCAGTACAAGGCGGAAGTCATCCATCGTCATTTTGGAAAAGGACTTGTCGCGCAGGATGCCGGCATTGTTAACGAGAATATCAACATGTCCCCATTTGGCGATAGCTTCATCGACCATGGCTTGAACTTCGTCTGGTTTGGTAACATTCGCGCCATTAGCAATCGCTTCGCCGCCAGCGGCTTCTATTTCGGCGACCACTTGCTCGGCCATCGTTTGTGACCCGCCGGACCCGTCAACAGAGCCGCCAAGGTCATTGACAACAATTTTGACGCCGCGTCGCGCCAGTTCAAGGGCATGGCTTCGACCAAGCCCGCCGCCCGCACCTGTCACAATGGCAACGCGGTCTTTAAATTCTACTGTACTCATAATGGAACCTTATATGTCTTTTCCGTGGGTCAAAAACCCCCTGCCATCTTGTATGACCGGGCCGGATTAAAATGTTTCGTGAAGGGTTTAGACGACTTCAAAAAGCCCGGCTGCGCCCATGCCGCCGCCAACGCACATTGTTGAAACCACATATTTTGCGCCCCGGCGCTTCCCTTCGATAAGCGCATGCGCAACCATGCGCGCGCCGCTCATACCGTAAGGGTGCCCGATAGAAATAGCGCCGCCGTTCACGTTCAAAATCTCGTTTGGAATACCCAGCTTATCGCGGCAGTAAATAACTTGTACGGCGAAGGCCTCGTTGAGCTCCCAA
Source organism: uncultured Caulobacterales bacterium (assembly GCA_964352785.1). Lineage (GTDB taxonomy): Bacteria > Pseudomonadota > Alphaproteobacteria > Caulobacterales > Maricaulaceae > JACOMS01. The sequence continues at coordinate 139,996 of CAYGTI010000005.1, read as the reverse complement.
AGGCCGATATCATCCATTTTCACGCCCGTTTTTTCAAGCAGTTTCGGAATCGCGTAAACGGGTCCAATACCCATTTCGTCGGGCGCGAGACCTGCCACAGCCATGCCCCTGTAAATCCCGAGCGGCTCAAGACCGCGCTTGGCGGCTTCTTTAGCTTCCATAAGAACAGAGGCTGACGCGCCGTCAGAGAGTTGTGAGGCATTACCTGCGGTTATGCACTTTCCTTCGCCCCGCACGGCTTTCAGGCCTGAGAGGCCTTCGAGCGTTGTGCCCGGACGGTTACCCTCGTCTTTTTCAAGGGTTACGTTGTGCTCAGAAATTTCTTTGGTCTCTTTATTCATGACTTTCATCACAGACGCCATGGGAACAATTTCATCGTCAAATTTCCCGGCTTGCTGCGCGTCATGTGTACGCTGCTGTGACTGCAGGGCATATTCATCTTGCGCTTCGCGTGACACATTATAGCGTTTAGCAACGACTTCAGCCGTATCGATCATTTGCATATAGGCTTCGGGGTTCATTTTATAAAGCTCGGGATCTGCGGCGACGCGCATCTCTGCTGTTTGCACCATCGAGATTGAGTCGAGGCCGCCGCCAATGGCAATGTTCATGCCGTCCGATAGGATTTGCTTGGCCGCAATACCGATCGCCATCATGCCGGATGAGCATTGGCGGTCAATGGTCATGGCTGAAACGGTGTTAGGCAATCCGGCGCGTAAAACGGCCATGCGGGCAACGTTCGAGGATTGCGTGCCTTGCTGCAAAGCGGAGCCCATGATCACGTCTTCGACTTCGCCGCCTTCAAGTCCAGCGCGCTCAACGGCTGATTTGATGACATGTCCGGCAAGGGTAGGCGAAAATGTGTTGTTAAACGCGCCGCGATAAGCGCGGCCAATGGGTGTGCGGGCAGTTGAGACGAGTACGGCTTCTCTCATGGGGAACTCCTTGTCGAGAATTAAAAACAGTATTTATATACAATTTGTTGCATATTCTTTTGCGTGCTCAAAGTCTAGCCAAATCCTACGGGGGCTTCGCTCAATCCGAAGACCAAGAGAGTGCCGGAACAGAACGTACTCATGGCGCCAAGTCTTTTAAAATATGATCCATACGGTTAGCTGTCATTTCTAGCCTCTGAGTGAGGGCTTCCAAATTAGGCGGCGCTGATTGGGGTGTCGCCCGTAGTATAAATAGCATCATTTCGTCTACAAAGGTCTCGAGTGCGTCTTCGCGGTCTTTGATGATCATGGTGCGGGAGCCGTAATCCATCCCGCCAAAAAACATATCCCGCAGAACCCAAAGTGTGATGTCAGGGCGTATATCTCCGCGCGCTTGGCCATCTTTGACCGTGCGGTTGAAAATTGTGACATAGTTTTTATTTAGACTAAATAATTCGCTGCCCTCATAGGTCTCAAGGTTCATGTCTATGAGGGGCAGCATGGCGAGAATTTTTCGTTCGGCGATAACGTGTGTCAAGTGATGGCGCGCTAGAAATCGGAGCTTGTGCTCGGTCGAGCCTACGCCGTCGACACCGTCTTGCGCTGATTGGGTCAGACGTTGATAAAAATCGTTGACGACAGCGCGGGCTAACGCTTCTTTATTGTCGAAATATGTGTAAAGCGTCCCGTCAGCCACCCCTGATGCGCGCGCAATTTTGGCCATGGTTGTGCCGTTAAATCCGTGTTTCAAAAACATATCGCGGGCGGCAGTGATGATAGCGTCTTCTTTGCGCTGTACGCGCTCTTGTCGGGTTTTTGGCCGCGTCGTTTCTGAGCTGGTATGTTGCATGAGCGGACCCTTTCGGCGGCTTGACAATTTAAAAATGAGGTATATTCATATAATTTGAGTATTGTTCAATTTAATAAAAAGTCAAGAGGGACCTGTGAGCTCCAAGACCATTAAAATAGGCGGCGCGAGCGGCTATTGGGGCGAGTCGGCCATGGCGACGCCGCAATTGCTAAAGTCCGGCGGTCTGGACTATCTGGTTTATGACTATTTGGCCGAAATCACGATGTCGATTATGGCGCGTATGAAGTTGAAAGACCCGGCTACGGGCTATGCCACGGATTTCGTAGACTTCGTGATGAAGCCGTATTTGCCGCAAATTGCAGCCAGCGGCGTTAAAATTATTGCTAATGCAGGCGGCGTAAACCCCGAAAACTGCGGCGCAGCGGTGCGGGCCTTGATCGCAGAAAAAGGCCTTGATCTGAAAGTTGCGGTTATCACGGGGGATGACCTTTTGACCGAAAAGGCCGTGATTGCCGGAAATAAGCCAGTCGACATGTTCTCCGGCGCGGCCTGTCCTGCGCCGGATAAGGTCGCAAGTATTAACGCTTATCTTGGCGCCTTTCCGATTGCAAAGGCACTCGGCGAGGGCGCGGATATTGTCATCACAGGCCGCTGCGTCGATAGCGCTGTAACTCTCGGGGCTTGTATTCATGAATTTGGTTGGGAGCCTACTGATTTGGATTTGCTCGCTAGCGGCTCTCTTGCTGGACATATTTTAGAATGCGGCCCGCAAGCTACGGGCGGCAATTTTACGGATTGGGAAGAGAGTGGAGACATTGTCAATATCGGCTACCCTATCACAGAGATATCTAGGGATGGATCATTTCTTGTTACCAAACCCAAAGGGACGGGCGGCATCGTTAATGTCGGCACAGTGTCCGAGCAAATGCTTTACGAGATCGGTGACCCAAAGAGATATATTCTGCCGGATGTGGTGTGTGATTTCTCCCAAGTCACAATCACCCAAGAGGGCCCGGATTGCGTCCTTGTTTCATCAGCCAAGGGCTATGATGCGCCTGAAGGTTATAAGACATGTTTGACCTATATGGACGGTTTTCGGGCCGGGACATATGTCACGCTTTACGGCGAGGCTGCGGATAAAAAAGCGGCTAAGCTGGCAAAGGCTGCGCTTAGCCGCGCCGAAAATACACTTAGGGTGTTTAACTTGGGTGATTATACAGAGTTCGATTCCGAGATTTTAGGCGCTGGGTCGCAAATGGGCTCGCCAAGGAGCTCCAATGAGGTGGTTCTAAAGTTGGCGGTTAAACATCCCAATGCCATGGCCTGCGGGTTATTCTTGAAAGAAATCGCCGGGTTGGGGCTTGCGACCCCGCCGGGACTGTCGGGTTTTACGGGCGGGGGGCGTCCGAAGCCGTCGCCTGTGGTGCGGTTGTTTTCCTACGTGACGCCCAAAAATGATATTCAGATCAACATCGATGTGGGTGGTAAGGAGATACATTTTAAAGACCAGGTTGCTAAGAGCCAAGATGTTGTGCCAAACACAAGACTTCCGGGGCCCGTGAATGATGCGGCGGTCGCTGTTCCCTTGATCAAGCTGGCGTGGGGACGTTCAGGCGATAAAGGCAATAAAGCGAATATCGGGATCATCGCCCGTGAACCTGAGTTTTTACCTTATATTTGGCAGGCTCTGTCGGATGACTTTGTGGCCGATGTGTTCGCACACTTTATGAAGGAGGTTCACGCCATTGAGCGATTTCATTTGCCCGGCTCGAATGCCATGAATATTCTCATAGACGATATTTTGGGCGGAGGAGGCCCTGCCTCTTTGCGAAACGACGCTCAAGGCAAGGGTTATGCACAAATCTTGCTCGCGCAACCGATCAAAGTCTCTCAATCCATTGCGGAGGCACTTTAGTGGCCGTTTTTAAATCCAAGATAAATAAAAAATCCGAAAGTTTTAGAAAAAACCGTGAAGATATGCTCGCGTTAATTGGAAAGCTTGACGAGTTAAATGCACGCGCGCCAGCGATGTCAGCCTCAAAGAAACCAAAATTTGACCAGCGCGGACAAATTCTGCCGCGCGAGCGTTTGGCCCGCCTGCTTGATCCCGGTATGCCCTATCTCGAGATCAGCAATATCGCCGGCTATTTGCTCGATACTAAAAAAGAAGAAAAATCGATTCCCGGCAGTTCCATCATGGCGGGCATAGGGTTTATTAACGGAACGCGATGCGTTATTGTCACGGATGATAGCGGCATCAAAGCAGGGTCTCTAACAACGGCAGGTGGTTACCGCCTCTCGCGGGCTCAAGAAATTGCAATGGCGCAAAAGCTTCCTTTTATTCATCTGGTCGAAAGTGCTGGCGGCGATTTGATGAACTATTCGGTAGAGGGGTTCTTTAAGGGCGGAACATTATTTGCCAATCTTGCACGCCTGTCCAAAGCAGGTATTCCTGTTCTCTCTATACTTCATGGGTCTTCTACGGCGGGCGGCGCCTATATGCCCGGATTATCCGATTATGTGGTTGCGGTGAAAGGCGGCGGTAAAGCCTTTTTGGCTGGGCCGCCTTTACTCCTCGCAGCGACGGGCGAGATTGCAACCGAAGAGGAATTGGGCGGGGCTGAGATGCATGCGAGTGTCTCAGGTCTTGCTGAATATTTGGCTGAAAATGACGGCGAGGCTGTTCTCATGATGCGGGAGGTTGTGGCGCGGTTAGACTGGAATGCCAGGTGCCCAGAACCCTCAAAAAAACCTTATGCGGAGCCCGTCTTGGACGCGGACGAAATTTGCGGCATTGTGCCTGTCAATTACCGGACGCCCTATGATGCGCGCGAGGTAATTGCCCGTATTGTGGATGGGTCGGATTTTACAGACTTTAAGTCCCGTTACGGGGTTTCCACGGTCTGTATTCAAGCCGAAATTTTTGGTTATCCATGCGGGATAATTGCCAATAACGGACCGATTGACCCGGACGGTGCGACAAAGGCCGCGCAGTTTATTCAGCTTATGGACCAAGCAGATACGCCAATTATATTTTTGCAAAATACAACGGGCTATATGGTTGGTAAACAGTATGAACAGGCGGGCATGATCAAACATGGATCAAAGATGATTCAGGCTGTGACGAACACCTCAGTACCACGCCTGACCATGATGATTGGCGCAAGTTTCGGGGCTGGGAATTACGGCATGTGCGGGCGCGGTTATGATCCGGACTTTTTGATGACGTGGCCTAATGCGGCATCGGGCGTCATGGGCGGAGAGCAAGCGGCCACTGTGATGGGCATTGTGGCCACCGCGCAAGCCAAACGCGCGGGCGTAGACATTGACCCGCAAGTTGCCGCGCAGCAAAAAGCAATGCTGACACATATTTTCGATAGTCAATCAAGTGCGTTTTATACATCTGGGCACCTTTGCGACGACGGTATGATTGACCCGCGTGATACGCGCAAAGTGTTGGGCTTCCAGCTCGCCACAGTGTGGGAGGCGCGCAACCGGCGTGTCAAAGACAACAGCTTTGGTATTGCGAGATTCTGATGACAGATTTACCCACGACCACCAAGCTCATTAATGAGATTGATAATGGTTGGTTGACCATTTGGTTTAACTCGCCGGAAAACCGCAACGCACTCGGCAACGTTTTGACGGCAGAATTTACCGCAACGCTCGGCGCCATCAAAAATGACCGTTCCATTCGCGGCATTACCCTTCGCGGGAAGGGCGGTGTATTTTGCGCGGGGGGCGACCTTAAGAGCTTTAACAGCTCGCAATCGGGCGGCGCGGACGCGGATATGTTTTTTGAAATGAACCGCAAAGCGGGCGATATGTTTGATCTTGTCATGAGCATGCCGCAAGTCGTGATTGCTTATGTTGAAGGCGCGGCGATTGCAGGCGGTCTTGGCCTCATGTGCTGCGCTGATATTATTGTTGTTAATTCGGATGCGAAATTTTCACTCACCGAAACCATGATCGGCATTGCGCCTGCGCAAATTGCGCCAATAGTTGTCGCGCGCGCCGGGCTGCCCAAAGCGCGCCGCCTTATGCTTACGGGGGCGCGGTTCACGGGGGCACAGGCACCGGAATATGATCTGTGTGATTATGTTGTCGATAATGCTGACGGCTTCACAGAGGTCGAAAATCAAATAAAAAAAGGGGTGATGAAATGTGCTCCCGGTGCAAACGGTGTGACCAAAAACATTTTAATGACTACGGCATATATGGACAGGGAAGCGCAAAAAGACTTTGCCGCGAGAAAGTTTGCGGACTGTATGATGTCAGATGAGGGCCGAGAAGGTATTGCAAGTTTTGTTCAAAAGCGCAAACCAAGTTGGGCGGCCTCATGAGCGTTAATCTTTCCCCACCGTTTGACACAATCCTCATCGCAAACCGCGGAGAAATTGCTTGCCGAATTATTCGCACCGTCAAAGCTTTGGGATATCGAACAGTCGCTGTTTACTCTGACGCAGACGCCCATGCACCGCACGTAGAAATGGCCGATCAAGCCGTGCATATTGGCGGCTCACCCATTGCTGAAAGCTATTTGAATGCGGATAAAATTTTGAGTGCGGCTAAACAAAGCGGTGCAGGCGCGGTGCATCCGGGTTATGGATTTTTATCCGAAAATGCTGCTTTTGCGGCCGCCTGTAAAGTCGAAGGTCTCGTCTTTATCGGGCCCGAACCGGACGCGATTGACCTGATGGGCGATAAGGCTAAATCCAAGCGCCGCATGATCACAGCGGGCGTACCTTGCGTTCCGGGTTATCAAGGCGAAGCTCAAGATGATGAGACACTCATCAAAGAGTCAAAATTGATCGGCTTTCCGATTATGGTCAAAGCTGCAGCCGGAGGCGGCGGACGCGGTATGCGGCTGGTAACAAAACCAGTGGAATTACCGAACGCAATTAAAGATGCGCGCTCAGAAGCCGTTAACGCTTTTGGATCGGACGTGCTGATTCTGGAGCGCGCGATTCAAAAGCCGCGTCATGTTGAGATACAGGTCTTTGCGGATAAATATGGACAGACAGTCCATCTGGGCGAGCGCGATTGTTCTGTGCAGCGCCGCCACCAAAAAGTTCTCGAAGAGGCCCCCTGCCCTGTTATGACGCCGAAGCTTCGCGCAGATATGGGTGCAGCGGCTGTTAAAGCCGCCCAAGACATTGGTTATGTTGGGGCTGGGACGGTTGAGTTTATGTTGGCCGCCTCCGGTGAGTTTTTTTTCTTGGAGATGAATACGCGGCTTCAAGTTGAACATCCCGTCACAGAAATGATTACAGGCTTGGATCTTGTCGAACTTCAAATTCGCGTGGCTAGTGGGGAACCACTCGGATTAAGCCAAGAAGATGTTGCTTTCTCAGGTCACGCCATCGAAGCTCGGCTTTACGCAGAAGACGCCTCGGCTGATTTCCTTCCCGCAACCGGGCCTATCTATCTTTGGAAGCCGGCCAACGGGCCTAGCATACGAATTGACAGCGGCATTGCGTCTGACGGTGAAGTCTCTCCATATTATGACCCTATGATTGCGAAAATCATCACTTATGGTGCCACCCGTGACGAAGCTCGCCGCAAGCTTGTTCAGGCTATAAAAGACACGGCGGTTATGGGCGTTGTCACAAATAAAAGCTTTTTAATTAAAGCCCTTGAGAAAGAGGCGTTCGTTTCTGGCGGCGCTACAACAGCTTTTATAGAAGAGAACTTTTCCTCAGACGACCTTGCCGCGAAACCACTTACTGTTGTGGATGCAGCCATTACCGCCGTGCTGCAATATGAGCTAGCCCGCAAAGCGTCTCTGGCGCGGTCTTTGGGCGTGGATTGCGCGCTGCTCAATTGGTCTTCTGCGGCGTCTTTAACGGTGCCTTATCAATATGCCTGTGGTGATGCGCCCGTGTCCGTTGCGTTAACGCCAGTCTCCGGAATGTCTTACGAAGCTAAAATAAATGAGGATACCTTACAGGTTTCGATGTTATCGTGCTGCGGGGCGCGCGCGGTCATTAATGTTGATGGCGTCCGGCATAGCGTTTTGTTTTTTGCGCCTAATGCGGCGGATATACATCTCAGTATTGAGGGCCGCGATTATGTCGTCACTAACCAGCATATGACCTATGCCAGCGCCGCCGCAGACGTTGGCGGCGGGTCTGTGATCGCGCCGATGCACGGCGCGCTGATCGAGGTTTTTGTCGCCAAAGGTGACACGGTCAAAAAAGGGCAACGTCTAGCAATTTTGGAAGCGATGAAAATGCAGCATGAAATTTTGGCACAAGTGGACGGGGTTATTAAAGACATTCATGTCCAAGCCGGAGAACAAGTCGCGGCTGACACGCTGATGATCGAAATTAATGAAGAGGTCGCGTAACATGCAAGAAGCACGGGATTTTAAGCAGGAGTGCGACAGTATTGCCGCCATCTTGAACGATATATCCGATGCAGAGTTTGACAAACCCACATTGTTCAAAGACTGGACAATTAAGGATATTATCGGGCATCTGCATTTGTGGAATATTGCCGCTGATCAAACCTTAAACCAACCCGAGGCATTTCAAGAGTTTCTCGTTTTTGCTCTGACCGCGATGTCGTCACAAAAAACCCACCCGGAGCTTCAAGATGACTATTTCAAGGGTGAATCCGGACGGGCTTTGTTCGCCGACTGGAAAGACTATTATCCTGATATGGCGGCAAGGTTTGAGGCGGCAGACCCTGATGACCGGGTCAAGTGGGCCGGGCCTGATATGTCAGTGAAATCCTGCATTATTGCGCGCCAAATGGAACATTGGGCGCATGCGCAAGCTATTTTTGACGTATTGGGCGTTGAGCGTAAAAACACGGACCGGCTTAAAAATGTCGCCCATATCGGCGTAACCACCTATAGCTGGTCATTCAAAGTCAAGGGCCTGAAACCCATATTGCCGAAACCCTATGTGCGCCTAACCGCGCCGTCCGGAGCTATATGGGAATGGAACGATCCGCAGCAGGATAATAAGGTTGAAGGCTCGGCCACGGCGTTTTCTCAAGTGGTTACACAATGCCGTAATATTGAGGATACAGAATTGAAAATGACCGGCGAAGCGGCCACCACATGGATGAACATTGCGCAGTGCTTTGCGGGCGGGCCGGAAACACCGCCTGCCAAAGGCGCCCGCTACAAAGTATAAGACACAAAGCACAACATATTAAAGTATAACACGGCCTTGCCGCATTGGAGAGACTCATGAAAGCCTTAACCGTTCACGCCTTTAAACCTTACGCCGAACATAAAGTCGAAGAGATCGGTTCTCCGGCGATGAAGCCCGGTCATATACGGATAGATGTGAAGGCGGCGGGCGTTAATTTTCCTGATATTTTGATGGTCGAGGGGAAATACCAAATAAAACCGCCATTCCCGTTTACGCCGGGCTCAGAATGTGCGGGCATAATTACCGAGCTGGCAGACGATGTCCCGCATTTAAAGGTTGGTGACCGTGTGGCCGCAATGGTGATGAACGGCGCGTTCGCCACCGAAGTGCTCTCACCGATGATGGTCACGTGGCCCATTGGAGATATGCCGTTTGAGACAGCGGCGGGATTGGCTCTGGTTTACGGCACATCTTATTATGCTCTCAAACAACGCGCGCAGCTCCAAGAGGGGGAAACCTTGCTTGTGCTGGGCGCGGCAGGCGGTGTTGGCCTTGCGGCTGTCGAGCTTGGCAAGGCTATGGGCGCAAAAGTCATTGCGGCCGCGAGTACGCAAGAGAAGCTGGATGTTTGCAAGCAGCACGGCGCGGATGAGCTGATTAATTACACAAGTGAGGATTTAAAAGCGCGGATGAAAGAGCTAGGTGGATGCGACGTTATTTACGACCCTGTCGGGGATAAGTTCGCCGAGCCTGCCATGCGGACCTTGAAATGGTATGGCCGTTATTTGGTCATTGGCTTTGCGGGCGGTGATATTCCTAAAATTCCGCTCAACCTTGCGCTTCTAAAATCCATTGATATCCGAGGCGTGTTCTGGGGAACATGGACGATGAAAAGCCCCAAAGAGCATCAGCAGAATATGGGCGAAATCATCGGCATGTATAAAAAAGGTCAAATTAAACCCCGCATCAGCGGCTCTTACCCTTTAGGGGGTTTTACAAAAGCGTTTGACGAGCTTTCCGGCCGCCGCGCTATGGGTAAGGTTGTGTTGAGTATGGAGTGATGGGGGCTTGAAAGAGTTTAAATCAAACACTGCACTGCATCCTATCACAAACAGCGGTTTCAAGCTTTCCCTTCCATGAACCCAGGCTAACTCTATGACTAACTTTAAAAATAAGACGGCATTTATTACAGGCGCCGCTTCCGGTATCGGGTTTGCGTTGACCAAAGCTTTTGCGGCCCAAGGCGCAAATGTGATGATGGCTGATATTGATGCTAGCGCGCTTGAAAAGGCTGGGGTAGCCGTCAGAGAGACAGGGGCAAATATCGAAACATGCCTGTGCGATGTTCGGGATGCCAAAGCTGTTGCCGCTGGAGCGGATGCGACCGTCAATGCCTTCGGCAAGGTTCATATTGTTTGTAATAATGCCGGAGTCGCTCTGGCGGGAGCGACTGGAAAAACAGCCCTTGAAGACTGGCAGTGGATCACGGATATAAATTTGATGGGCGTGGTGCATGGCGTTGAGGTTTTTACGCCGCTGATCCAATCGCACGGTGAAGGCGGGCATATTGTAAACACGGCTTCAATGGCGGGTCACGGAACCATGGCTATGATGGGGCCTTATAATGCAACCAAATTTGCAGTTGTCGGCTACTCTGAGGCGCTTGCTCAAGAACTTTCGCCGCAAAACATTCATGTTAGCGTTTTATGTCCAACATGGGTAAAATCCAATATCGCCGACTCGGGCGCGCAACGCCCGTCTGGCGGGTTTGAAGAGTCGCAAAAAAGTAATCCTATGTATTTGGCGACAAAAGCGCTTGTGGATAATGGGATGGACGCGGAGCTTTATGCCGCAATGGTGCTCGAGGCCATGCGCCGCAAACAGCTTTACGTGTTTAATGACGCCGAAGCCCGTAGCGCCATTGATGAGCGGCGTGACCGTATTCAAGCGGATTATGCGGCTAGTCTTGAAATCCTTAAAGACTTATCTTAGGCGCATTACGCGGCGGACAACCCGTTTTGCCTTTGACAAATTAGTCTCTGATAAATTCGAAATAGTGACAGGTGCGTCCTTCGCGTATGGCTTTGGCTTCATAGCGCGTGCCCGGCCAATCATCGGGCCGCTCCCGCCAATCCGTCAACGTTTTTGCGGGCCACGAAAACCCGCCATGGACTTTTATCCGCGTCAGCGTCCAGTCCACATAATCAATAATATCACTGGCAAACCGAAACCGTCCGCCGGGTTTTAAAATGCGGTGAACATCACCTAAAAACTCCGGCGTAATTATGCGCCGTTTATTATGTTTACTCTTGGGCCACGGATCGGGAAAAAGAACAAACACACACTCCAGCGCGGCGTCAGGCATTGTATCAATAACGTTACGGGCGTCACCTTGATAGAGCCGCACATTGGGTAAAAGATGTTCATCAACACCGGCCACGGCCTTGGCGACGCCGTTTAGAAAGGGTTCAGCGCCAAGTAAAGCAGTGTCTGGATTATGCCGGGCCTGCCAAATTAGGTGCTCTGATCCGCCAAATCCAATCTCCAGCCAAATTTTTGAAAATCCGGATAAGCCCGCCAGCGTGTCGTCTGTGATTTCAATTTTGGGGTAAAGGTTATCCATCAGGCCCTGCTGAACGGCGCGCAAAGGCCGTCCTTTTGCCCGTCCATACAGGCGCGGGCGTCCGGGTGTGTTTGGCGGGAAGTTTTGTTCAGGCACTATGAGTGATCGTGATCATTTGGGGCTTGGTGATCGGCAAGTGATTTCGCTAAATCAAGAATTTGTTTGCGGATCGCCGGGTTTTTAATGCGGGCAACCGTCTTGGCGAGCTCTAGGCCTTCAGGACTTTTGATAAAGTCATAAACAATTGGGGGCTGTTCATCTTCGGCAACGCTATGCGAATGGACGACCCCGTCCAGCCCTTCAAAGAAAAAACTTACCGGAACGTCCATGACTTTGGATAGACGCCACAGGCGGCTGGCCCCGACGCGGTTCGCGCCGCGCTCATATTTTTGTACTTGCTGAAAGGTCACGCCAAGCTCGTTTCCCAGTTTTTCCTGACTGAGATGCAGGGCCTTGCGCTGCGAGCGGATGCGCTCTCCGACGTGAGTATCGACAGGGTTAGCAGACCTCGGAGCGTGCATGGATGACATGGTCGTTCTTTCTAGGCCGAGGCTATCCTCTCGCCAAGGCTTTCTGTGGTTTATAATTTGTCCGCGCGTGTCATACGGCGACTTATGATATAAGAGATAACGGTTATAAACAAAACGATCAAGAACAGAACCAGATTGTGATGACGCGTTAGTGTGGAGGCTTTGAGAGGCTTAGGTAGCCGAATATCGACAACGCCCTTATCCGCTGCATTGAGGTGCTTTAGATAACGTCCGTAAGGATCGATTAGACCCGAAACACCGTTGGACGCTGAGCGCACAACAGGAAGGCCTTCTTCGAGCGCACGGTAAGCGGCAATATTGGCATGCTGTGCGGGACCAACGGAGCGTCCATACCACGCATCATTGGACTGGTTCAATATCCACGCGGCGCGTGAGCCTGTTTTGGGGCGCGGGGTTAAACCGGGAAAGATAATCTCATAACAAATTTGCGGACTAACAATTGGCAGCCCTGGAAATCTGGCGAGGGTTTTTTCGGGTGCGGGCGTAATGGACGCTAGACTGGTTGAAAGCGTTTTCGAGCCCAGATCCTCGACCCATCGTCCGCCCGGAAAAAACTCCCCGAAAGGCACAAGACGGCGTTTGTCATTCAGGCCCATAATGGCAGGTGTTCCGTTTGTGTCATAGGACACGATAGCGGACGTGTTGTAGTAAAGCTCACGCGGTGGACCGCTCAGCACGGGTTCAAGCTCAAACCGCAGGGAATTGAGCAGCCAATAAGGCGGCGTGTCTGTCTCGTAGGCGAGCGAGCGCCCCATCGCGTCGAGCAAAGGGCGGTTCTCCAGAGCCATCCCGACAACAGCGCCTTCGGGCCATATAATATGGGTGATATCATCGAGGCCCGGTTCCAGACTGGTTCGGATAAATTCGTTGACGATACCGATGGATTTATCAGCATCAAATTTATCTTTTTGAGAGAACGGAACCTGTACAATTCGTATTTTAACGCCGTCGACATAAGAAATGTCTGCGCTGGAGAGGCGATAGGACCCAAAGGCATAGAGGCATGCAATAAGGACTAAACACAGACCGCCCGTCACATAATAACGACTACCTGATAAAACCCGAGCGATCCCGGCGCTCAAAAGAAGTACAATAAAAGAGAGGCCGTAAATGCCGACATAGGCGGCAATTTGGGAAATGGCTCCGCCGCTCTCTATCACATATCCCGGCAGGTTCCAGGGCAGTCCGCCAAAAGCATGTCCGCGCGCCGCTTCAGCCAGCAGTAATAAACAGGCAAGCCCGATCCAGCGAGCGTTACCATCGCCAAAAAAGCGGACGTAGATATATCCGGCCGCCCCCCAAAAGAATGCTAGCAAGGCGGCGAGACCCAAGATCATTGGCGGCATAGCCGGAATAAACTCCGGGCCCCTGACAATAAAAGCAGAGCCAATCCAAAATGTACCAAAAAGGAAATAACCCAGCCCAAACCAGAACCCCCGTCCAAAACCGATTTTGGGGGTAAGTGGTTGGTCTGACCGTGCTGCATCCAGCCGGAGCATTAAAAATGCCCAGCATAAAATTGCAAGTGGCCAAAGATGAAACGGGGCGTGTCCTAAAACGGCGAGGCCGCCAAGTGCGATATCAAGGCCTCTGCCGCGCCAGCCGCCGGCTGAGCGCAGACGGACCACAAGGCTCATTCAGCGGCCTGCGGCTTATGTGATTTTTCCGGTTTTGCGCGAATGCGTAATCTTTTAACCCGGCGGGGGTCCGCATCAATCACTTCAAATTCAATCCCGTCAGGGTGGTGAATAATTTCGCCGCGTTCCGGTACGCGTCCGGCCAGTGTAAAGACTAATCCGCCGAGCGTATCAACGCCGTCTTCTTCGTCTGGTGTGGCGAAATCCCGACCAAACGCTTGTTCAAAATCATCAATCGCCACTCTCGCGTCGGCTTCCCATAAGGTTTTAGCGCCTGACCCAGCCACGCGCATGATTTGGGGCTCCGCATCATCATGCTCATCTTCGATGTCACCGACAATCGGCTCAACAAGGTCTTCAAGAGTGACAATACCGTCTGTGCCGCCATACTCATCTACAACGATGGCCATATGGATACGCCGGGCTTGCATACGCCGCAGTAGATCCTGAGCGAGCATAGAGGGCGGGACGAACAAAACGGGACGGCGGATATATTGGATAATTTTCTTAGCCGGATAGGTTTTTCCGTTGCGCCCTTTGGCGTCGAGCATCAGATAAGTGAGGACATCTTTGATGTGCACCATGCCGAGGGGGTTATCGAGCGTGTCCTGAAACACAGGCAACCGCGAGTGGGCGGCCTCCCTGAAGGCGCAGGTCAAATCATGCAGGCCAATCGTTGTATCTACAGCATTGATGTCGGCGCGGGGCACCATAACGTCAAGTACTCTGAGTTGGTGGAAGTCTTCAGCGGCGCTCATCATGCGCTTTTGTGCCGCCATGCTGTGTGTATCGCTGCTCTCCGCGGCACGGCGTCGCAGCATACGGCCCAGCCATTTTTTTCCGTGGGGAGTCGTGGATGTTGGCGTCTCGGTCATGTGTTCAAAGGTTCGTTAATTTATAAGGATTGTCAATATTCAATACGGCGAGGCTTTCAGCCTCCAGAGCTTCCATTTCTGCGGCATCAGAATCATTCATGTGATCATAGCCTTGAAGATGTAAAAATCCATGAACAAGCATATGGGCTAAATGATCGCGCATTGAAATATTTGCTGCTTGGGCTTCGGTCATTACGGTTTCACGGGCAATAACAATGTCGCCCAACACAGGCGCGGGGCCATGATCTGGGAAAGATAAGACATTTGTTGGCGCGTCCTTACTCCGGTAATTACGATTTAGCATTTGCATGTTTGTATCATCAATTAGCGCAATACTAAGCTCTCCGTGATGTTTAAAAGTCGAGGACTGCAGGGCCGCTTCGATGACAGACCGACAAAAATCGCCAGCTTGTGGGAGCGCTTCAGACCATAACGGATCTTTGATCATGACATCTATGGAGATTTTCGTGTGTGTCATGAGCGCCGCGTAGGGTGCCCCATATCTACTTGGCTTGAGTCTTTTTCATAGGCATTGATAATTTTACCCACAAGCGGATGCCGCACAACATCACTGGCTGTAAATTCGCAGGTTTGGATGCCTTTAATATTCTGCAAAATAGAGAGTGCGTGCGAGAGACCCGACGTTGTTCCGCGCGGCAAATCTGATTGTGTCACGTCGCCTGTCACGGCATATTTTGCGCGCTCGCCGAGGCGTGTTAAAACCATTTTCATTTGTGGGATCGTCGCGTTTTGCGCCTCATCAATAATCACAAATGCGTCTGATAAGGTACGCCCGCGCATAAAGGCCAACGGGACAACTTCGATCTCGCCGGAACCGCGGCGGCGCTCGACCTCGTCGCGGCCCAAAACCATATTGAGCGCATCCCAGATCGGCTGCATGTAGGGATCAACCTTTTCGTTAAAGTCGCCGGGCAGAAATCCGAGGCGTTCGCCGGCTTCAACGGCGGGGCGGCAGGCCATAAATTTGGCAACTTCGCCGCGCGCCAAAAGCGACGCGCCGTAAGCTGTTGCGAGAAACGTCTTGCCGGTTCCCGCAGGGCCAATGCCAAAGCTGATTGTGGCGTCTTGCAGCATGCGGATAAATTCTTCTTGGCGTGGTGTTTTAGGCACGATCGGCGCGCGGCGCGGAAACGGAATGATGGCGTCCACAGAGGCTGCCTTGACCTTGCCTTTGCCAACAGCCTTGATCAATGCCCTTACATCGCCCGTGCCGCAAGGCCAACCGCGCTCCAGGCGTTGATAAATTTCGCGCACGATCTCGCCCGCGCGTGCGCGCGACGGGGCGTCGCCGTTAATATGCACGCTTGAGCCTGGCGCTTCGACATAAACATCAAAGGCCTCTTCGATAAGGGCAAGGTTGGCGTGCCCGGGCCCGCACAGGCGGCGCACAAGATCACCATCATCAAACTCTAAGATATCTGTTTGTTTACTCAAATTTTGTCTCCGGCCAAGTTTCCAGTGAGTGAGTTTTTACCAGCTCCGGTAATTAACACAGGAACAATTTGGCCAATCAGGCTCTCGCTTCCGTCAAAGTGTGTCCCTTGCAAATACGGGCTACGTCCAAATAATTGCCCGTCTTCGCGGCCTGTACCTTCGACCAGCACATCTAGTGTTCGCCCCACCAAGCTTTCATTAAAGGCCTGCTGCTGAGTGTATAGAAGGTCTTGCAAGCGTTTCAGGCGCTCAGATTTAACGTCCTCCGGGACTTGGCGCGGCATGGACGCGCCGGGCGTTCCCGGGCGAATAGAGTATTTGAAACTAAATGAGCTTCCATAACCAATCTCTTGCACGCAAGCCATTGTTTGCTCAAAGTCAGCCTCGGTCTCGCCGGGGAACCCGACAATAAAATCACCGGACAAAGCAATGTCAGGGCGTGCCGAGCGGATGCGGGCTATCAAGTTTTTATAATGTTCATAGGTGTGGCCGCGGTTCATAGCCCGGAGAACTTTGTCTGACCCGGCTTGAATAGGTAAGTGCAGATAAGGCATCAATTTGGGTTCTTTACCGAGCGTCTCTATTAAATCATCATCCATATCGCGCGGGTGCGATGTGGTGAACCGAATGCGGTCAATGCCGCCAATCAGGGCGACATGACGGATTAGCGCGCCAAGTCCCCAAAGGGAACCATCGGGCCCCTCGGCGGCATAAGCATTAACGTTTTGACCAATCAGCGTAATTTCGCGCACGCCTTTGCTGGCAAGCGAGCGGGCTTCGCCAATGATTTGCGAGACAGGCCGGGAGACTTCTGCACCGCGTGTGTAGGGCACAACGCAAAAGGTACAAAACTTGTCGCAGCCTTCTTGGATTGTCAGGAAGGACGAAAACCCTTTTGGGTTGCGCGTTATAGGGAGCTCATCAAATTTTTCCAGCGTGTCGAAATCCGTTTCCAAAACACCGCCTTGTTGGCGCGTGACGCGGGCGATCATTTCGGGGAGTTTGTGATAGGTTTGCGGGCCCAGTACCATATCGACCACGGGCGCGCGGCGCATAATTTCTTCGCCCTCTGCCTGAGCGACGCAGCCGGCAACCGCAACTGTCATGTCGCCGCCTTTAGCCTCTTTCATTTTACGAATGCGGCCAAGTTCCGAGTAGACCTTTTCAGCCGCTTTCTCGCGGATATGGCAGGTATTTAAGACAACAAGGTCAGCCTCGTCCGGCGTATCAACAGCGGCATACCCAATTGGCGCTAAAACATCCGCCATGCGTTCGCTATCATAGACATTCATCTGGCACCCATAGGTCTTGATGAAGAGTTTTTTAGCGTTTTGGATATTGGCGTGGCTGTCTCTGGAGACGATAGCGGGGGCATCAATATCACGGGGCGCGGTTTTATCGCGGGGTGATAGGGGGATCATAATAAGCTTTCCATCATTTACGGGCGGCGTTTAGGCGTAATTTATCTGTTATGCAAGCTATGAAACCGCGTTTGACCCCTCAGGGCTTGCGTAAAACAGGAAGTCACGCCCAACCCTAAATAGTCTGTAGACGCCCTTTATTTATCAAGTCTATGGTGTGCTTGCTTTAACCTTAACCCGACGATTATTTTATGCTGCCCAATTTTCTTATTATTGATGATTTTTTGGCGAACCCCCATGAGGTGCGCCAGCAGGCTTTAGGGCTTAATTATGACCCCGCTTTCAAAAACGGAAATTATCCGGGCCTTATGTCGACAAAGCCCTTGCCGACAGACACTCTTGATGCAACGGTTTCGCGCATTATCGGTAAATCCGTTAAGCCCGCGTCTGGGACGATGCACGGGCATTGCCGCGTAACCCTGTCCGGCGATAAAGGCCGCAGTGGTGTACATATTGATCCGTGTTTTTATTCCGGCATCTTATATCTAAGCCTGCCAGAGCATTGCCGTGGGGGGACGGACTTTTTCCGTCACAGGCGCACCGGGCTGGAGCGAGTGCCTGATACGGAAACGCAGCTAATGCTCAGCGGCTACAAAGACGTGAATAATCTTGTCGAAGATGTTGTCAATAAAGACACGATGCACATTAGTAAGTGGGAACGCACCATGCGGGCACCTATGCGCTTTAACCGCTTAATCCTGTTTAGTCCGTGGATGTTTCACAATTCCGGCCCGGCGTTTGGACGCACGCCCGAAATGGCGCGGCTTGTCTGCCTTTTGTTTTTTGCGGCAAAGCAGCCTTGACCGTTTAAAGTCTCTGATTGTTCAACAAAAAGCGGCCTTATCCCCCGATAAGACCGCTTGAGTTGGACTTCGCGCCTGCACGGGGCGCAATGGCAGGACACGAAGTCCGGGTTGCTAACAGCAGTTATCAACCGACCTTGGACATAAAGCCGCCAACCTGAACGTAATATAAACGTCAGTTTTGAGGCTTTCATCACGGCTTAGTGATTAGCGCCAATGGGTTATGATTGCCTCTATATCAGGGCGCGCACGCTCCCTTGCAGGCTCTTGGGGTGTTCCGATATAAATAAATCCCGCTACCCGTTCTTGGCCTTTGAGTTTTAAGGCGGCGCAAACATCTGCATCATAGGCATACCATTCGGTCAGCCATTGTGCGCCATATCCGCTGGCTTGAGCAGCGAGGCACATATTGAAACAAACAGCGGCCGCAGACAGCTCTTGCTCCCATCTTGGCGTCCCGCGTATACATTCTTTGGGACTAGAGATGATAGCGATAACCAGCGGCGCGCGCTGGAGCCGTCCGGCTTCGAACATAACGCGGTCCAGCGGCATATCGGGGTTTTGTTTTTTAAACGCCGCGCCAATATGTTGGCCCATATGTCCGCGTGCGCCCCCTTCAAAAACAATAAACCGCCAAGGAGTGAGCTTGCGGTGATCCGGCACGCGCGCGGCAATTGCGATGATGCGGTCACGTTCTGTGGGGCTTGGTCCGGGACTTCCCATGATTTTTGCAAGGTTTGAGCGTCTTGTTTCAAGGAATTCTAAAATATCTTCAGATGGTGCTGGAAGAGGAAAGTCTTTATCCGTTACGCTCATATGTCATTCCGATTGTATCACGTGTCTTTCCTCTATATTGAAACAGAGCACGCAAATGTAAAGGACACATTATGAATGCTATTGATCAGAAGCTCGCTGACCTTAATTTAGATCTCCCGGAAGCGGCTGCGCCAGTTGCCAACTATGTTCCCTATGTTATTTCTGGGCATCACGTATTTATTTCCGGACAAATTTCTAAAATCGGTGACAACGTGATTGGTGGACGATTGGGCGAAGATTTGACTGTTGAAAAAGGACAAGAGGCGGCAAGGCTTTCAGCCCTTAACTTGATTGCGCAAATGAAGGCGGCCTGCGGGGGCGATTTGTCCCGCGTGCGACGTATCGTCAAGCTTGGCGGCTTTGTGCAAGCGTTGCCGTGCGCAACTCAAGCGGATATCCCAAAGGTGATCAATGGCTGCTCGGATATCATGGTTGCCGTTTTTGGTGATGCGGGGCGGCACGCCCGGTTTGCAGTGTCTGCTCCGTCTCTGCCTCTGGATGTGGCTGTTGAAATCGACGCGGTTATAGAAATCGATTAAAATGGGCGCGGTTAACTATTCCCCTCAGGGGGGAGTTTCCTAACAGAAAAATATCTTAAAATTTGTTTCGTCCTGTTTTGCTGATAATATTTCCTGTAGTCTGTGCCTGTGAGCGCAAACCCTTTTATATCTTCAAAACCGCCAAAGCTGATGCGGGCGATCCGCAAAGCCATGGCTGGTACCGAATCGGTTCAAGAGCGGCTTGATGACTTCACATTGGCCATTACCAAGGCTATGAAGGTCGATGTGGCTTCGATTTATTTGATCCGGCCAGGATCCGACCTTGAGCTTTCTGCGACGCAAGGTCTTAAAAAATCAGCGGTGCATATAACACGCCTGAAAAGAAACGAAGGCCTTGTGGGGCATGTGGGGCAAACGGCAAGACCACTGAACCTTGCGGATGCCCCCGCGCATCCGAGGTTTTCATACCGCCCTGAAACCGGTGAAGACCCCTATAAAAGCTTTCTTGGTGTACCGATTTTGCGCGGCGGGCGCACGTTAGGTGTGCTTGTGGCTCAAAGCCTTAAGGCCCGAATATTTACAGAAGAAGAAGTCGAAGACCTTCTGACGGTCGCAATGGTTTTGGCCGAAATTATCATTGATGACGAACGTATCGGCGGAAAAAAAGCCGCTCTGAAAGGGATCACGCTAAGCCCCGTAAAGCCGGAAACTGTCAAAGGTAAAGCGTTCGCGAGCGGCCTTGTTATTGGGCGCGCCGTGATGCATGTGCCGCCCGTTGCGCCGTCAAATTTACTCTCTGACAATATCACACATGAACAGGCTCGTCTTGAAAAGGGCATAACCATATTGCGAGCGTCTGTGGACGCGATGGTCAGCGGCGAGGCCGCGGGGCTGTCACGTGCGTCCAAAGAGATTTATGAAACCTACCGCATGTTTGCCTATGACCGAAAATGGGTGAACCGTTTGCGCGAAGCGGTCACGTCCGGCCTAACGTCCGAAGCCGCCGTTGAGCGCGTGCGCAACGAGCACCGCGCGCGGTTGATGAAGGCGAAAGACCCTTATTTGCGCGCCCGCCTTCATGACCTAGAGGATCTTGCAAACCGCCTCATCAGAGCTTTGTCGGGTGAAAATGTCGGCCCTGGAACACGAAATTTATCTGAAGACGCGATCATTTTTGCCCGCGACCTTGGCCCGGCAGAACTGCTGGATTATGACCGCACCAAAATTGTTGGAGTTGTGCTAGAAGAAGGCGCAGCGTCCAGCCATACTGCAATCATTTGCCGCGCTATTGGTGTGCCGCTGATTGGCCGGGCCGAGGGCGTTCTCGATAGGATTGAAACCGGCGATGCTGTTTTACTCGACGGCGAGACCGGGGATATTCATATCCGTCCGCTTGATACACGCGAAGCCGGGTTTCGTCTACGCATGAACATTCGCGGCGAAATGGCCAAAGCCTATGAGGCTGTTAAAAACCAGCCTGCGGTGACTCAAGATGGCCGCCCTATTTCATTACAACTTAATGCGGGGCTGTTGGTCGACCTGCCGCAGCTTGATCAGGTGGGAGCGGACGGGATTGGGCTGTTTCGTACCGAGTTTCAATTTATGATCTCTGAGGTGATGCCGCGCCTTGGACAACAAACAGAGCTTTACCGCAAGGCGCTGGACGCAGCGGGAGAGCGTCCGGTGACATTCCGCACCCTTGATTTGGGCGGCGATAAAATTTTACCCTATATGGATCCGATGCCTGAAGAAAACCCGGCCATTGGATGGCGGGCCATCCGTATAGCGCTCGACCGCCCGGGCTTGATGCGGTATCAGCTTCGCGCCTTAATTGCGGCCGGAGCCGAGCGGCGCTTGCGGGTTATGTTTCCTATGGTGTCAACCGTTGATGAATTTATTGCAGCGCGGGCACTTTTTGACCGGGAGCTTGAGCGGGCCTCTAAATTAGGCAAAGTCCTGCCCTCCAAGCTCGAAATTGGCGTCATGCTGGAAACTCCGTCTCTGGCGTGGTCTGTCAACGCGATTTGCGATCACGCGGATTTTGTGTCTGTTGGAGCCAACGATTTGATGCAATTTTTCTTTGCTGCTGACCGCGATAATATACGCGTGGCGGACCGTTATGATCCGCTTCATCCTGCGGCTCTGTCTATTCTAAGGTTTATTGCGCGCGGGTGTAAGCACAATGATGTTCCGGTTTCAGTGTGCGGTGAAATTGCCGGTCGGCCTCTCGAAGCCATAACGCTGATCGCTTTGGGCTATGACCAGCTCTCTATGCCGGTCACCGGTATCGGCCCCGTTAAAAGCGCGGTTTTGGCGCTTGATGCCGGGAAACTGCGGAGCGTTGTCGAGCCGCTGATTGGGATCGACTCGCGTATGACGTCTGTGCGCGAAACGGTTCGAGAGTTCTGTATGGCAGAAGGTATTCCTATTTAGGCCTGCTGCCTTTACAAAAATTCTACCACGGCCTTAAGTAATGGTTTACCTCCCGAGCGGCAGACTGCGAATCGAAAATTCTATCCTTGCGTCCGGGAGATACTCCCGATAGATTTTTCGAGTTTGTAGAAGGGTTACAGTCACATGACACCAACGGATACTGGCAACGCTGATTATTTTCACAAAGTTGTAGATTGTCAGTGGGCTTGTCCCGCGCATACGCCTGTCCCCGCTTATATTCGCCTGATTGCGCAAGAGCGCTACGGCGATGCATACCTGCTCAATCGCGAATCGAATGTCTTTCCAGGTATACTTGGACGTGTCTGTGATCGTCCGTGTGAGCCAGCCTGCCGGCGCGGCCGCGTTGAAGAGGAACCTGTCGCCATTTGCCGCCTTAAACGCGTCGCTGCTGACCACCGGGGCGACATCGAAGACCAGCTCCCTAAAAAGCCGGCGCAAACCAATGGGAAGCGCATCGCCTTAATTGGAGCGGGCCCGGCCTCATTTACCGTCGCTAATGATCTTGCGCCGATGGGGTATGAGTGCACAATTTTTGAAAAACTCAACAAGCCGGGCGGCTTGATGCGCTCGAACATTCCGGCGTTTCGCCTGCCCGAAGATGTTTTGATGGAAGAGCTGGGTTATATTCTGGATATGGGTGTTGATCTTAGACTCGGCACACCTGTTAAGTCCATGGACGCTCTGTTGGACGAAGAGTATGACGCCGTCTTTGTCGGAACAGGCGCGCCAAAAGGTAAAGACCTGAATCTACCAGGGCGTTATGAGGCCAGTAATATACACATAGGTATTGATTGGCTGGAGTCTGTGGCTTTTGAGCATACGGATAAAATTGGCAAAAATGTTATTATTATTGGTGTGGGTAATACAGCGATGGATTGCTGCCGTACCTCGCTGCGTTTGGGCGCAAACAGTGTAAATGTGATGGCGCGCAAACCCCGCGCGTTTTTCAAAGCTTCACCTTGGGAACTGGACGACGCCGAAGAAGAAGATGTCAACATTCTCGTTAATCACTCTCCCAAGGCCTTTATCCATGAGGACGGACAACTGACAGGTATGCTGTTTGAGCTGATGGAATATGACATTGATGATAAGGGTAGAATTACGGACAACCGGGTCACAGGCGAAGTGACCCTGCCGTGTGATGATGTGATCCTAGCGATTGGGCAGGAAAACGCTTTTCCGTGGATCGAAAAAGACGTCGGCATTGAGTTTGATAAATGGGACGTGCCCATAGTGGATACGCAGACATTTGAATCCACACGCAAAGGCGTGTTCTTTGGCGGCGACTCGGCGTTTGGGCCCAAGAATATTATTTGGGCTGTCGAACATGGTCATCAAGCGGCGATTTCTATTCATAAACATTGCCAAGGCGAGGCGTTGACGGAACGCCGTCCTGATAAATTGCAGTTTGAGCCAACAAAAATGGGCATGTTTGAGTGGAGCTATTCGAATAGCTATGATGGTTCAGAGCGCCGACAAATGGATCATGTTGAAATGACTCGCCGGTTTCAGAAGTTGGATATCGAGGTTGAGCTAGGTTTTTCCGCAGAAAAAATCGCCACTGAAGTTCAGCGCTGTTTAAACTGTGATGTCCATACTGTGTTCAACGAATCGCTCTGCACAGAATGCGACGCCTGTATTGACGTTTGCCCAGTTGAATGCTTGTCGATTACGCCTGCAGCTCCTGAAGAGGACTTGCGTGCTGTAGTGAATGCCGTAACTGATGATCAAGCGCTTTATGTGTCCTCAGACTTACCATTGACGGGGCGGCTCATGATCAAAGATGAGGATATTTGCTTGCATTGCGGCCTGTGCGCAGAGCGCTGCCCAACGGCGGCGTGGGATATGCAGGAAGGCCTTATTCACATTTATCACGCGGATGGACAAGATGAACCTGTAAGCGCGGTAGCGCTGGAGGCAGCGGAATGAACGATGTCGTTTCAAATGCGGGCGTAAACGACTTTGTTATCAAAGTCGGTAATGTCAACGGAACAGGCTCGGCCAGCGCGAACGAGCTTTTAATGAAAGCTATCTTCCGGATGGGCGTGCCTGTTGTCGGGAAAAATATTTTCCCGTCCAATATTCAAGGCTTGCCCACATGGTATGAAATCCGTGTCACTGAAGCGGGCTATAAAGGCCGCTCGGGTGATATTCATTTGATGATCGCCATGAATGCCGAGACTTATGAAAAGGATCTGGCCTCTTTAACGCCAGGCGGATTTTTGCTCTATGATAACACATGGCCGCGCCCGCATACGCTGAGCCGCCCGGATATTACGGTTATTGGCGTGCCATTGTCCCGTATGTGTAACGACGCTTTTTCTGTCGCCCGCTCACGCATTTTAATGAAAAACATGGCCTATGTGGGCGCTGTTGCGGCCTTAATTAAGCTCGATATGAGCGTCTTGCAGGGCTTGGTCGAAGACATGTTTGCGGGCAAGAAAAAACTTATCCCGGCCAATATGAAGGCATTGGCATTGGGTTTTGATTACGTCACAGAGAATTACGAAACGCCGCTGGGTTTTTACGTCGAGGCTCGCGATTTGACCAAAGGCAAGGTCATGATTGACGGCAATAGCGCCGCGGGCTTGGGCTGTGTTTACGGCGGCGCGACGTTTGGCGCGTGGTATCCAATTACCCCGTCAACATCTTTGATGGACGGATTTGCCAAATATTGTGCCCAGCTCCGGGTTGATCCGGAGACGGGCAAGAACAAATATTGTATCATTCAGGCCGAGGACGAATTGGCGGCAGCAGGTATGATCATCGGCGCGGCTTGGAACGGCGCGCGTGCCTTTACGCCCACATCAGGCGCGGGGATATCTCTGATGACCGAGTTTATCGGCTTTGCCTATTATACCGAAACGCCCACGGTTTTTTGCGATATTATGCGCGTCGGTCCGTCTACCGGAATGCCCACGCGCACGCAGCAATGCGACATTCAATTGACGGCCTATGCCTCTCATGGGGACACGAAACATATTGTGCTTTATCCGTCTGATCCCGGCGAGTGTTTTGACATGGCCGTAAATGCGCTTGATCTGGCTGAGCGCTTTCAGACCCCTGTGTTTTTCCTCTCCGATATTGATATTGGGATGAATGATTGGATGGTGGACGAGTTGACATGGGATGACAGCTATCAACCCGATAGGGGCAAAGTGCTCTCCGCCAAAGACCTTGATGAGATGGATGCGTTCTACAGATATCTGGATGTGGACGGTGACCATATTACCTACCGGACATTGCCGGGCACGCACCCAACTAAAGGTGCATTTTTCACACGCGGCTCCGGGCATAATAAATACGGAAAATATACGGAGGATAGCGCCGAGTACCAAGAGGTTGTGGACAGGCTTAAGCTCAAATGGAAAAGCGCAGCCGAAAAAGTCCCTGCCCCGATTGTGACCAAAGCCCAAGGCCATGCGCGCTACGGCCTGATTGCAATTGGCTCTAGTGATGGTGCTGTGCTCGAGGCCTGTGACCGACTCTCTGATCAGGGCATACATTTTGATTACATGCGGGTGCGCGGGTTTCCGTTTGCGCAGGCCGTTGAAGACTTCATTATGGAGTATGATCAGGTTTTCATCATTGAGCAAAACCGGGACGGGCAGCTTCATGACCTTTTACTTACTGAAACAAACGTTCCTCGCGATAAGTTGGTCTCTGTTACATATTATGCAGGCGAGCCGCTTAGTTACCGTTTTGTATTGGGCGCGCTGAGCGAACAAATTCAGATGAGGCAAAGCGCATGAGTTCTTTCGCGAAACCCCGGATTATCCGCAAAAATGCGGTGCGAAATGAGATCGGCCTCGTTCGCCAAGATTATGACGGCCCTATGTCAACATTGTGCGCAGGTTGCGGCCATGACAGCGCGACGGCGGCTTTGGCAAGGGCCTTTTTTGAGCTATCCATAGAGCCGCACCGCGTTGCGAAAGTCTCTGGTATCGGATGCTCGTCAAAAACGACCAGCTATCTGCTGGCGAATGCCCACGGCAATAATACGACGCACGGACGTATGCCGTCGGTCGCGACGGGAGCAGCGGCGGCTAACGGTACTATGACTTATTTCGGCGTGTCCGGAGATGGAGATAGTCTTTCTATTGGGGCCGGGCAGCTTATTCACGCCATGCGCCGCAATGTGAACATGCTCTATATGCTGGAAAACAACGGCGTTTACGGCCTGACAAAAGGTCAGTTCTCAGCCTCGGCCGACATCGGATCAACGGCGAAAAAAGGCGCACCAAATCAGCAGCCGCCCATTGACCCTGTCGCCTTGGCGCTCTCTGTCGGCGCGACATTTGTCGCAAGGAGTTTCTCCGGTGATCGGGAGCAGCTTGTCCGACTCATAAAGGCCGGAATTAAACATAAGGGATTTGCGATTATTGATGTGATCTCTCCGTGCGTCAGTTTTAACGATCATAAAGGCTCCACTAAATCTTATGCTCATACCTTTAAATATTACCATAAGGCTGTGCATGTGGATTATGTGCCTCCGAGCCGTGAAATTAAAACGGCCTATGATGAGGGCGATATGATGCCTGTTGAACTGCATGATGGCGGTGTAATTAATTTGCGAAAGCTCGACCCTGACTATGATCCCACCGATAGAGCAGCGGCCTTTACGAAGGTCCTCGCGTCGCAAAAAAGCGATGAAATCTTGACAGGCCTTCTTTATATTGATGAAAGCCAGCCGGATATGCATGCACTCAATAATATGGAAGACCGGCCTTTGAACGCGATTCCTTATGCGGAATTAAACCCCGGGGCTGCGGCGTTAAAAGAGCTTCAAAAAGGTTTTCGATAAACAATAGAAGCGCCCTTTCACTGGCACTCATTTGTATGTCATGACGCGGCATTGCACGGTCAGCTCGCGATCATCATAACGAGGCATGGATACATATGAGCCGATATTCCCAGCAAAACCTGGAAGGTAATCCTTGGACGTTTATATCTAAGCGAGACATTCTCGAAAACCGTTTTGTCCATCACACACAGCACAAAGTGCTAAATGTCGTCGGCAACCCAGTTGATTACACACATATTCATTTTCAAAACCGCGCCGTGGGAGTCGTCGCCTATGAAGAGGATCACATTTATCTTGTCGGCCAATACCGCTATCCGATTGATCAATATAGTTGGGAGCTACCCGAAGGCGGATGCCCGCCCGGCCAAAAGACGTTGGACGCAGCAAAGTGGGAACTCGCCGAGGAAACAGGATTAAGGGCGGAGACGTTTGAGCCGTTTTTAGAGATGCATACATCCAACGCCGTCACAGACGAGTGGGCGGTTGTATATCTCGCAACTGGGCTTACACAAGGTAAAGCAGCGCCGGAGGAAAACGAAGTTTTGCAAACCCAGAAAATATCTCTAGGTGATCTGCTAGCCAAAGTCGAAGCCGGAGAGATTACAGACGCTATGACGGTTGCGGCAGCGTATAAGCTGGCCCTGCTTAAAGCGCAAAATAGACTACCGTGATCGCGGCCTTATATGTCATCTGAATATGATGTGATCATTATTGGAGCTGGCGCGGCGGGTATGATGTGCGGCGCGGCGGCAGGCGCGAGGGGGCGCAAGGTCTTGTTGTTGGATCACGCCAAAAAAGCGGGCGAGAAAATTCGTATTTCCGGCGGCGGGCGATGTAATTTTACGAACATACATTGTGGGCCAAAAAACTTTATCTCGCAAAGTCCGCATTTTTGTAAGTCGGCTTTATCACGTTACACGCCGCAAGACTTCATTGCCCTTGTTGAGCGCTACGGGATTGCTTGGCACGAGAAGACCAAAGGGCAACTTTTCTGTGATGGGCGCTCGCAAGAGATCATTGATATGTTGCTTTCTGAGTGTACTGCGGCGGGTAATGATATCTGGCTTGGAACCGAAATTTTAGACATCAAGAAATTTGAAGAAGGATTCGTGGTCACGACAAACCGTCAGTCTTTAAATGCGGCATCTGTGATCATCGCCTGCGGCGGGCCATCTATCCCTAAAATGGGGGCGAGCAATTATGGCTATAAAATTGCCGAGCAGTTTGGCCTCTCTGTAATTGACCCTGTGCCCGCTCTTGTACCGCTCACTTTCACAGATGCCTTGAAAGAGCCGCTTAAAGCCCTCTCGGGTGTTAGCGTTGATGCCCGCGCCGTTCACGGAAAAACAAGCTTTGATGAGGCGTTGTTGTTTACACACAGAGGGCTGTCCGGCCCCGCGATTTTGCAGATCAGTTCTTATTGGTCACCGGGCGAGCCAATCACGCTGAACTTGGCACCGGATGTGGATATCTTCAGCGCGCTAAAGACGGCGCGCACAGAAAGTCCGCGTCTGCACCCAAAAACATGGCTTGCGCAATATTTGCCGCAGCGTTTGGTGGCCCATATTTTGACGCAATTTCCACATGAACGGCTTGCGGATATGAGCAATGCGGCTCTTAAAAACATTGCACTTCAAATCAATGAATGGTTCGTCAAACCTGCGGGCACCGAAGGGTTTCGCACCGCTGAGGTTACAAAAGGGGGCGTGGATACGCGGCATTTATCGTCCAAAACCATGGAAACGAAAGCCGTTCCGGGGCTCTATTTTATCGGCGAGGTTGTGGACGTGACAGGTCATTTGGGCGGGCATAATTTTCAATGGGCGTGGGCGAGCGGTATGGCGGCGGGCACGTATTGCTAAGGGCTAGCGGGCTCCCGGTTTATCCGCCCCACACATCCCAGAGAAGTTTGACGCCAACGGCAAAAATAATCACATAAAGAATATTATAGAATGTCTTTTGAGGAACCCGTTTGACAAGCCAAACGCCGGTCAAAACTCCGATGGGGGCGAGCGGGATTAGCACCAAAGAGGTGGTCAGGTTCGTTTTATCAAACTGACCTAGCGCCGCATAGGGAATAATTTTCGCAGCATTGACAACAGTGAAAAACATAACGGCTGTTCCGGCATATATTTGCTTCTCTAAGTTTTGCGGAATGGCATAGGCTTGAAAGGGCGGGCCGCCAGCATGGGCGACAAAGCTGGTGAAGCCCGCAACAATTCCGGCAAAAACTCCCACGCTCTTTTTCTTGGCAAATTTTGGAATCGCCGTTTGAGACTTTAGAAAGCTATAAGCCGCAAATGTAATCGCAATTATCCCGACGCAAGCCAGAACCATATCTTCGTTGACAAAACGGGCGAGCGACCATCCGGCCCCTATTCCGATCAGCGCGGCGGGCAACATCAACATCAATAAACGCTTGTCCCATGTTTTGCGGTAAGACCACACGCCGATCCAATCCATCACAATCAAGATCGGCAGCATAATACCCGCCGCCTGCAACGGAGAGATGGACAGCGACATGAGCGGTACAGCCAGCAGCCCAAGTCCGCCAAAGCCGCCCTTGGAAATTCCAGTGACAATTACAGCGATAATAGCCATGATCCAAAACAGAGGACTTTCAATCATGGCTGTGTATGGCACCTCATTTAGAATTTTCAATCCTGTAAATAGGCGGTAAGAAGGCAACGTGAAAACAATAGATCTAAATGCAGATATTGGCGAAGCAGAGACCCCGGACTGGGAGCGCTCCGAGGTTGAAATTCTTCGCTATGTGAGTTCTGCCAACATTGCGTGCGGGGGCCATGCGGGTAATGATGATAGCATGCTCCGCACTGTGAAGGCCGCCAAAGCGCGCGGTGTTGTTATTGGCGCGCACCCTGGTTATCCGGACCCGCATAATTTTGGCCGTAAATCTATGCCTCTTGATAGCCCTGTCTTCGCACACGCGCTTCGCGCCAGCCTGACGGAACAAATTATACGTCTTGCTGAGATTGCGGCGGATGTGGGTGCGCAGATTGCATACGTAAAACCCCACGGGGCGCTTTATAATGATGCGGTTAAAAGCCGGGCGCATGCAGACTTAATCGCGGGCGTCATCAAAGATATCTCACCTGATTTTATATTTATGGGCGGACCGAACTCTGAAATGGGCGTGGCGGCCAAAGCTCACGGTCTCGCATTTATCGCTGAGGGATTTATTGACCGGCGCTACACGGATGATGGACACCTGCAAAGCCGTTCTATCAACGGCGCGGTGATCAGGGATCAAGACAAGCGCATGTCGCAAGCGAGATCATTAGTAGAGGCCGGAAGCGTAACGACAGCATCCGGGAAAATACTGTCAATTAACGCGCAAAGCCTCTGCCTGCATGGCGATAGCTCGGGATCTGTTGAAACGGCACGGCTGGCCCGCAAAACAATTGAAGCGGCGGGATTTGAGATAAAAGCGTTTGTCAATGCCTGATATGTCTCCCCAAATTGTATCTTATGGCGACGGCGCGCTCTTAATCCATTACCCGGTGAAAACCTATGACGCAGTAGTGTGCGACCGTGTTCAAAGCCTAGCCGAAATGCTTCGCGCCAGCGGAAACTGGCGGGAGGTGGTCAGCGGATATGATTCTATTCTTGTAGCGTTTAATCCCGTA
The DNA here is from genome assembly GCA_964352785.1 of uncultured Caulobacterales bacterium. Lineage (GTDB taxonomy): Bacteria > Pseudomonadota > Alphaproteobacteria > Caulobacterales > Maricaulaceae > JACOMS01. The sequence continues at coordinate 109,558 of CAYGTI010000005.1, read as the reverse complement.
AAAACATCTTTCGAGGCCGCGCGCTCACGGCTCGAAGGTCAAGTCGCGCAATCGAACCATCCAGCTAACTCTGCAGGAAAAACCGTTGAAATTCCTGTCGCATATGGCGGGGAGTTTGGCCCGGATATGACCGCGATTATGACATCAAGCGGTCTGAGCGAAGAGCAGGTTGTTGCCCGGCACAACAGTGAAACGTACCGTGTCTGTATGATGGGCTTTATTCCTGGTTTTGCCTTTTTGTCTGCTGCGCCAAAGGCGCTGCGTCACCCTCGCCATGTTGCGCCGCGGGCGCACGTCCCGGCGGGATCTGTCGGTATAGCGGGGTGGCAAACGGGGATATACGGTCTGGATAGTCCGGGCGGGTGGCAAATTATTGGCCGTACCCCGCGCCGCATGTTTGATAAACAGCGCGATCAGCCATTTTTGCTCGCGGCAGGTGATAGGGTGAAATTTGTACCAATAGATCATGAGAAATTTAATGATTGAGATCATTCAGTCCGGGACGCGCGTCAGCCTCCAAGACGCCGGCCGTCCGGGCCATAGGCACCTTGGCATTCCCGGCAGCGGCGCGGCGGATAAACTGAGTTATGGCTTAGCAAATTGGATGGCCGGAAACCCGTGGGATACGCCCGCGCTCGAATGCACGCTCGGCGGTCAGCATTTCAGATTCCATTCTGACAAAACTATCGCTCTGGCTGGCGCGGAAATGTGGGCGCAGATCAATGGCCAGAATGTTAATAATTTTGCGGCGACGACGGTCAAGGCCGGGGATATTTTAACCCTAAGTTTTGCGCGTCAGGGCTGCCGGGCTTATCTCGCTGTTTCCGGTGGGTTTTCCGGAGAGCGGTTTCTGGGCAGTGTCTCGACTTATGCGCCTGCCAATATTGGCGGCTTTGACGGGCGAAACCTCATGACGGGCGACCGTCTTACAGCGGGTAAAAATATTGGTGAGCGGCGCGCTATTCCGCAAGGGTATATGCCCCGTATCTCGAACCATGCCGTATTGCGCGCCCGGCCCGGCCCGGAGTTTGAAAACCTGACACTGGCCGGACAACGGCATCTTTTTATTAGTCCTTATCACGCCACGGCGCAAACAGACCGTATGGGCGCGCGCCTCAAGGGAGACCGGCTTGATCTTGAAGGGCTGGACTCAATGACAAGCGGGCCGATGCTTCCGGGGACATTGCAAGTGCCGCCTGATGGACGGCCAATTTTGTCACTTGTTGATGGACACTGTACGGGCGGTTATGCGCGCGTGGTCCAAATAATACAGCCAGACCACTGGATCATGGGGCAAGTGGGCCCCGGAACCATGATCAGTTTTCAGCGCAGTTTTGCTGATGATCCGCCCCAAATCCTCAAGCGTCGAAATGCTTTTTACGGCGGTTTAATGGACGGTTTTGAGTTTTAAACGCAGGTGAACCAAGCCCCTTATATTTTGCTGGATGATCAAATCGCGCCGTCCGCGCGGTGGTATGAAATGCCTTTGCATATTATTCAGGCGAACACGCCGGATGAAGTGCCTTCGGCTTTAAATGAGATTATGGATTACCACGGTCAAGGCTATCATCTTGCTGGATATGCCGCATATGAGCTTGGCTACGTTTTAGAGCCAAAACTTGCGGGCTTGATGCCGCAGGCCCGGGCTGTTCCGCTGCTGCAGTTTGGTGTATTTGAGGGATTTCAGACCGCAATCAGTGACGCGCCGCTCAGAGCTAATCCTCTTGCGTCCTTGAGTCTGTCTCCAGAGTGGCACGAGGCCGCCTACACAGCGCGTTTTAACCAAGTAATTGAGTATATTAAAGCCGGAGATGTTTATCAAATTAATCTGACATTTCCTCTGATTGGGACATATGAAGGATCTGCGCTAGATTTATATGCGGCGTTGCGGCGGCGTCAGCCGGGCGGCTATGGCGGTGTTGTTAGTCTGGGTGGCCCTGACATTATCTCTTTGTCTCCGGAATTATTCTTCAAAACGACCGGGCAAAAAATCGAGATGCGACCGATGAAGGGCACGGCCCGTCGTCAAGCGGACCCGGTTCAAGATGAAGCCCAGCGCCAAGCTATGCGCGCGGACGCCAAATCCCAAGCTGAAAACCTGATGATTGTTGATTTGCTGCGTAATGATCTCTCGCGTATTTCGATGCCGGGTACTGTCAAAGTCCCCGAGCTTTTTGCGCTCGAAACTTATCCTACCTTACACCAAATGACCTCACACGTGACGGCAAACCTCAACAGAAATGTCGACATCACAGATGTTTTTAGGAGCCTCTTCCCGTGTGGCTCTATCACCGGCGCACCGAAAATCAGAGCCATGGAAATTATCAATGAACTTGAGGATGGGCCGCGCGGGGCCTATTGCGGTGCAATCGGATATATGGATCCGGGTGGCGAGGCTTGCTTTAATGTGGCGATTCGAACCTTGACCCTCAATGCGGGCCGCGCCGTTTATAATGTCGGTAGCGGCTTGGTGCTCGATAGCCGCGCGAAAGACGAATACGCAGAATGTCTGCTCAAAGCGAAGGTTCTAGCGGCGCCCGGGGCGAACCTGATTGAGACACTTCGCTGGGTGCCGGAGGCTGGAGGATTGCGCGCGGGGCGGCACATGGCCCGCATGGCGCGCAGCGCGGCGGCGCTTGATTACCCTTTCCCCAAAGCAGAGTTTACGCGCGCTTTAGAGAGTATAGCGGAAAGCACTCCGCAGCGCGTCCGGATGGTCTTGACAGCGGAAGGGACTTTGACGTGTGAAACCTGCGAGTTTCAACCTGTTATGTCTAAGTGGAAAGTTTCGCTATGCTGTCCTGCGCTCACATTGAATGTGCAAGAGACCGCGCACAAGATCAGCGCCCGCGGGTTTTATGACGGGCAGCGGCGGCGCATAGCCGCGATAACCGGGTGTGATGAGGTTTTGTTTTTTAATGATAAGGACGAATTATGCGAAGGCTCGTTCACCTCGGTTTTTGTGCAAAAGGTCGATCAGCTTTATACTCCGCCTTTGTCCTGCGGGCTGTTGCCGGGCATTTTGCGCGAAGAGATGATTGAAAGCGGGCAGGCCCAAGAGGCACATCTGACGCTCAGTGACTTAATCTCTGCGGGCCGTATCTACGTGGGTAATTCCCTTCGCGGATTAATTGCTGTAGAGCTAACAGATACGCAGCGGCATTAGGATAAAACGTGAGTACAATTTTACAGCATTGGCATGTCTCAATATCAGGTCAGGCCACCCGCATTGCAGCAAATAGCAACGCCAAAGTGACCCCTAAAACCGCCTATACATGGGTACATTTGGACGCGCGGGACCCTGCCACTAAGCAGTGGCTGGTGGAAGACCCTAAGATTGACAGTTTGGCGACGGACACCATGCTCGCGGCAGACTCGCGCCCGCGGACCATCACCCATGATGGATGTCTTTTGATAAACCTGCGCGGCGTGAACCTCAATGAGGGCAGCCATGTCACCGACATGATCGGTATCAGGTTCGTTGTTGAAGAAAAACGTATCGTGTCTATTGAGCGAAGACCGCTTAAGGCGATATCGGATATTGCCAATCATCTCGATACGGCAGAGGCGCCGCCCACAACAGGCGCTTTTCTGGCATTGTTTGCGCTTTTAATCACAGAACGCATGACCCCAACGATCACAGAATTATCCGAAAAAGTGGATAATTTGGAGCATATTGGTGATACGGACATCGAAGAGTTAGATCGTTCTGTTTTAGCGTCTTTAAGGCGCGATATAATTTCACTTCGCCGCTATTTATCACCACAGCGCGACGCGCTGAATAGCTTTACTTTGCAAAGCTTGAAATGGATCACAGAACGAGATCGCCTCGCCATGCGTAGCGCGGCCGACCAAGCCACCCGTATAACCGAAGAGCTGGATACACTACGCGAGCGCTGCACAGTCATTCGCGATCACCTGACTGATCACCGGGCCGAGACGATGAACCAAAATATGATGATCCTGTCTGTCGTTGCGGCTGTGTTTTTGCCGTTAGGGCTCATTTCTGGGATGATGGGCATAAATGTGGGCGGTATGCCGTGGGTCGATAACGCTATGGGCTTTTGGTTTGTAACAGGTATCGTGGCCGTATGCGGCGTCACTCAGTTTCTTGTGTTTAAGCTGGTGAAGTGGATTTAGCTGCGTGATTGACGGCACAAAAAACCCGGCGCAAGGGCCGGGTTCATACACTAGAAATGTTGTTTTAAATTAAAGCGCGGCTTCCAGTTCAGGAACGGCTTTGAAGAGGTCGGCGACAAGTCCGTAATCAGCGACTTGGAAAATCGGCGCGTCCTCGTCTTTATTGATCGCAACAATAACTTTACTGTCCTTCATGCCGGCCAGGTGTTGAATTGCGCCTGAAATGCCGATGGCAATATAGAGTTCAGGGGCAACGGCTTTACCCGTTTGGCCGACTTGATAATCATTCGGGACGTAACCCGCATCAACAGCGGCGCGCGACGCGCCAACAGCCGCCCCAAGTTTGTCCGCGAGCTTTTCAATGATCGCAAAATTCTCGGCTGAGCCAACACCGCGTCCGCCTGAGACGACAATTTTCGCGGCCGTCAGTTCAGGACGGTCAGATTTTGTCAATTCCTGGGACACAAATTCCGCCTTGTAAGGACCGGAGCCTGTCGCGGCTGTCTCAACAGAGGCCGAGCCGCCATTGCCAGCCGCCGCAAAGGCTGTCGTGCGTACGGTGACAACTTTTTTTGGGTCGGACGACTTAACGTAAGCCATCGCATTACCTGCATAAATCGGGCGAACAAATGTGTCCGCGCTCTCAACGCCTGTGACGGAGCTGATTTGCATGACGTCGAGTTTGGCGGCGACGCGCGGCATGTAGTTTTTGTGGGTCGTAGTATCGGGCGCGAGGATGGCGTCATAGCCGTCCATCAAAGGAACAATCGTGGCTTCCATGGCTTCGGCTAGATGATGCTCGAGCGAAGCATCTTCAGCGAGCAAGACTTTGCGGACACCGTCAATTTTTGCGGCTGCGTCAGCGGCGGCCGATGCGCCGTTTCCGGCAACCAGGACGTCTACGTCTGCGCCCATCGCCATAGCGGCAGTGACCGTTTTATGTGTCGCGTCTTTGAGAGACGCATTATCATGTTCTGCAACAACTAGGATGGCCATTAGATCACTCCCGCTTCGTCTTTAAGTTTGCTGACAAGTTCCTCAACGGATTCGACTTTTATGCCGGCTTTGCGCGCGGGCGGCTCCGTTACTTTAATAACAGAGAGGCGCGGCGCTGTATCGACGCCGAAATCATCGGGAGACTTCGCATCAATCGGCTTTCTTTTAGCTTTCATAATATTGGGGAGCGATGCGTAACGCGGCTCGTTTAAGCGTAAATCTGTTGTAATGATCGCCGGAAGCGCCGTTTTAACGGTCTGCAATCCGCCGTCGACTTCGCGGGCGACAGTCAGGCTGTCGCCGTCTTTTTCAACAGTGTTGGCAAATGTCGCTTGCGGCCAGCCCAGAAGCGCCGCGAGCATCGACCCGGTCGCGCCAAAATCATTATCAATCGCCTGCTTACCCAATATGACCAACTCCGATCCTTCAGCGTCGACGACGCCTTTCAGGATTTTAGCAACTGCAAGGGGTTCCAAATCTTCATCTGTTTGCACATGCACGCCGCGGTCAATCCCCATGGCCAGCGCGGTGCGGATGGTTTCTTGGGCCTTTGCGGGGCCAATAGAAACAACCACTGTTTCGGTGGCGGTGCCAGCTTCTTGCAGACGAACGGCCTGTTCGACAGAAATTTCATCGAACGGGTTCATAGACATTTTGACATTAGACAAATCAACGCCGGTTTCATCCGCTTTGACGCGGGCCTTAACGTTATAGTCAAGCACGCGCTTGACGGGGATGAGAACTTTCATGGTGTGCTCCGGTTTAAACGGGATTGTTATGTTCAATTATAGCGAGCTTCATATGAGGGAGAATGACGCAAAAGACAAGATAGGAAAACTGCGGCATTATGCATTTTGTTGCATATACATGAAAGCCGTACGCCTGAGAGGGCTATCTGTTCGCTCCGGGCACCCATTTGACGTCCGAATGGCCCTGATCATTACACCAGCGCGCGGCGACGAACAGAAAATCAGAGAGGCGGTTTAAATATGTCAGCGCGTGAGGGTTCACAGCTTCTTTCTCCATCATAGCGACTGTGAGCCTCTCGGCCCGGCGGCAAACGGTTCGCGCTTGGTGTAAATAGGCGGCAGGGGGTGAGCCGCCGGGAAGAACGAAACTATTGAGCGGCTCAAGGTCTGCATTTAGCGCGTCTAGCTCTTGTTCGAGGCGCGCGGATTGCTCGGCGACCATGCGCAGCGCATATTCACTGTCGGCGGCCCCGGCCTCGGGCAAAGGCGTCGCAAGATCAGCGCCCAAATCAAAGAGATCATTTTGAATGCGCGCCATCATATCATCCAAGCGGCGGTTTTCTAGATGTAGCCGGACAAGCCCAACGACGCTGTTGGTTTCGTCTACATCACCATAGGCGTGTACGCGTAAAGCAGACTTTGATAGCCGGGAGCCATCCACAAGCCCCGTCGTGCCGTCATCACCTGTGCGGGTATAAATTTTATTCAGTTTGACCACGGCCTATGCACCTGCATTGGTTTTGACATACATAGTCAGAAATAAAAGCCCGATTGCGAGGACTTGCGCCGTGACGCGGCGACGCATCCATAGATTTGAGTTTTCACGGTCTTTAAGGTCTTTACCCTTCATCGACAACGCGCCCATGACCAGTGTCATGACCACAGCGCCAAAAGCGATGACTGTGAGTAGTGTCAGAAATAAAATCATAAGAAATTCCTCTTCTTGAGCGCTTCATATGGGGAACCGCTGCGCGCCCGTCTATGCGGCTTAATAAACTTTATACGCAGGCCCGCGCTATTAAGATCGCCACCTTAGCGTTTTTGCTTTAACCGGGTTAATGAAATCGCGCTGCTCTGTTCGTGATTTTGCCCATTCTTTTTTTATCGCATGATACCATTTTGCTTGTGTATCCGCATCTTCGACCAACATCAAAACAGGGTCATACTTCAAACCCATTTGTTGCAAATCGACCATATCTCCATCTTGGCGTAGAAACTTCGCCGCGCCAACTTTCAAAAGCGGTGAGAGAACTTTAATCAACCTCATATCTGTAAAAAATATCTGGCGTATTTGTGTCTGGGTCTCATCAATGGGCGTCACTGCCGTAAAGGATAAAAGTGTTTTTTCCCCGACCTTAATCTCTTCGGTGCGAATGCCGGGCAGGCGAAAGGAAATCTCCGTGATGGGTTTTCCGCCGAGAAGCTTATAGGCAAAGCTGTTGGACGAGGGGCTGTGTGCCGCCATAGCAAAGCCCCGCTCTCGCGGTTCAAACCTTTTTGCTTTTTCATGGATGCTTTTCTCCGAGCGCCACCACCATTGGCGGTGGACGAACGGGCCGTGGGCCGGATCCATCAAGCCGATGACCGCTTGGTCAACATGACAATTTAAAAGAAGCTCATCGTCCATGACAGGGCGGCGGTTGGCAAACGCAAAGGCAGGCGGATCAATCGGAGGCATTCCGGTGAACCGTTTATCTGAGGCAATATAGACCCATATCAGCGCGCCGTTTTCACGGATCGGGAAGCTACGGACTTTTATCTTTTCGCTTTGAAATCTTTGATCCGCGCACATGGCGGGAATCTCTTTGCAGGCTCCGTCGTTCACGCCGAACCGCCACCCATGATAGGGGCACTCGACCGTATCGTCCTTGATGTGTCCCGCAGATAAAGGTGCAGCCCGGTGCGGACAAATATCGCGAAGCGCAAATACCGTCCCGTCGCGGCGGCGGCCCAGCGTAATCGGTTCTTTCGCGATGACCCGCCGGATGAGTTTTCCTGGCTTGATGTCGCTGGAAATCCCGGCGAAATACCAGATATCAGAAACGAATGTTTTCATGTCAGGTTTCGCCTGTTTTGAGTCTCTAAGCCCGCGCGCATTTCCCTGTAGTTCTCAAGCGCCAGCGCCAACGCTCCCTTATCGTGCTTGGCGACATCCTGCCAGAGGCGATTTTCCAGGGCGCCAACAAGGGCATAGAGAAAATTCATATTAGGCGCTGTCCCGGCGTTTATGAGTTTGTAATACGCGCCTATCGCTCCCGCCTTTTCCAAATCCGCCGGGGTGTGGATGCCGATGGCGTTGAGAGCTTTTTCGGAATGCGAGCCTAATCCTTTTAGGCTGGAAATTTTTTCAGGCGGGTTCATATCTGCGCCATAGCCAAAACGTCCTGCGCTGTGAACCCCTCCGCCCGTAAAGACAGGATAGACGCGGCTTGCTTGCGTTTGGAAAGCTTCTCGCCTTGCGCCGTTTTTATCAGGTTGTGATGATGATAAAGGGGGGTGGGCCACCCCATTAAATGTTGGAGGAGGCGGTGCAGGGGTGTCAGCGGGGCGATATCAACGCCGCGAACAATATGCGTGATGTTTTGCAGGGCATCATCATTGCAGCACGCCACATGATAGCTGGTGCCGATATCTTTGCGGGCCAGAACCTCGTCACTTAAGCCGTCTAATTCGACATGTTTTGTGCCGGGGGCCTCGCCTGTTTCTTCGTATGTTAGCGGCTCCAAGAGACTCTCTTGGCACCGCGCGATGGAAAGCCGCCAAGCAAAGGGATCACCATGCGCGAGGCGAGTTTGCTCTTCATCCGGACTTAACGCTTGGCTTCGAAATAGGCCGTGCGGTATATCTTTGCGGGTTTTAAAACACCGATAAAGCAAGCCCCGCGCCTTTAACTGATCAATGACGTGATCATACGCCCCCCGGTGCGCGCTCTGCATCCGCACAGGTCGCGGCCAGTTAAACCCCAGCCAAGACAAGGCCTCGTAAATGGCGTAAGTAAATTCAGGGCGGCAACGTGCGTGGTCAATATCTTCGATCCGCAGCAAGCATATACCGTTATGTTTCTGTGCAAACCCAAAGGCCTGAGCGGCCGCATAGGCATGACCCAAATGTAAATATCCCGTAGGCGAGGGGGCAAACCGCGTGATGATTTTGCGGCTCAAGACGCAGGCCCGATTCGCGGAAACACGTGGGATTGCTTGACCGTGCCAAAGGCAAAACTGGAGTCAATCGAGGCGACGCCCGGAATGCGTTGCAGTTCTTGGCGGATAAAGGCCTCATAGGCGTCAAGGCTTTTGACGACAACGCGGAGTAAATAATCGGCGCTACCTGTAATGACAAAGCAATCGAGAATCTCCTCTGTACGCCGGACTTCCCGCTCGAAAACCTGGACAATGTCTTCTGAATGCCGCTCAAGTCGCACCCGCAAAAAAGCGGTTAAAGGCAACCCGTAAGCCTTTTGGTCAATGATCGCGGTGTAGCCCTTGATCAAGCCGCTTTTCTCAAGATTTTTAACCCGCCGAAGGCAGGGCGAGGGAGACAGATTGACTTGCTCGGCCAAATCTTGATTGGTCAATCGGCCATCTTCCTGAAGGCAGCGGATAATTTGCCGGTCTTTTCTATCCATAAATGTCTCTATATTGGCAGATAATGCTGTTTATTAATAATACAGTGAAATGAAATGGCAACACCTGCCGTGCATATTGGTTTATATTGCGCAAAACTAAGAGAGACCGCTATGCCTCATCACATGCCACAAGGCTTCGCCACACGCGCTATTCATTCGGGATATGATCCCATGGGCGAGCACGGCGCAGTCACGCCGCCGCTGCATTTGACCTCGACTTTTGCGTTTGAGACCGCCGAGCAAGGCGGAGAAATGTTTGCGGGGCAGCGCCCCGGGCACTTTTATTCCCGTATCTCAAATCCAACCCTTGACTTGCTGGAGCGGCGCATGGCCGACCTCGAAGGCGCGGACGCGGCGGTGGCCACGGCGTCTGGTATGGGCGCGATCACGTCGGCGCTTTGGACGTTTTTATCGTCTGGGGATGAACTTATCGCAGACCTGACGCTTTATGGCTGTACGTTTGCGTTCTTGACCCACGGCCTGTCAAAGTTCGGGGTTAAAGTGACCCATGTCGACATGACAAACCCGGACGCAGTAGAGGCCGCGATCACGCCGCGCACACGCGTCATCTATTATGAAACGCCCGCTAACCCGAACATGCGGTTGATTGATATTGCTGCTATTTCAAACATAGCCCGTCCAAGGGGCATCAAAACCATTGTCGATAATACTTTCGCCACGCCTTATTTGACCCGCCCGGTTGAGCATGGCGCGGATATGGCCGTTCATTCCGCGACGAAATATTTGGGTGGTCACGGGGATTTAATCGCCGGGCTGGTCGTCGGGAGCGCCGAGGATATGATGCGCGTCAGGCTGGAGGGCGTCAAAGATATGACCGGCGCGTCGATGTCGCCATTTAATGCCATGCTTGTGATGCGGGGGCTTAAGACGCTTGAGTTGCGCATGGAGCGTCATTGCAAAAGCGCCATGACAATCGCGCGCATCTTAGAGGCCCACGGCGCGGTTGACCGGGTTTACTATCCGGGTCTTGATAGTTTCCCGCAAAAAATGCTGGCACAGACGCAAATGAGCGGATTTGGCGGTATGATTGCGATGGAGCTAAAAGGCGGCTATGCGGCCGGCGTGGCGGCAATGAACCGGCTTAAGTTGATCCGCCGTGCGGTGTCGCTGGGCGATGCGGACAGCCTAATCCAGCATCCGGCCAGTATGACCCATTCGTCCTACACACCCGAAGAACGCGCCCATCACGGCATCACCGAAGGTTTGGTACGCCTGTCCGTCGGGCTGGAAAATCCGGATGACTTGCTCGAAGATCTGATGACCGCGCTGAGCGTTCGAGAGGCCGCAGCTGCGTAAGTCTATCCGATGGCCATGGGCGTATTGTGAAAGACTTTGCGCATGAGCGGGATGAAGCTTTCAAGGCTGTCGACTTCGAAGTCCGGATCAAACGCATGAGCGTCCCATTCATCAACCAAAGTCACCGCTAAATCATACCAGCTTTCATCTTTCCATTGCTTACGCAGGTCTGTGGGCGCGCCGAGATATTCGTAATAATGCTCACCTTGGAAGGCTTGGTGATGGTAAATCACATGATAGCTGTCGTCTGAGATATAGGGCCGCATCATCTCGGCCGCAATGGCCCCGTGATTTGGGACATTGATCGCCTTGCCAATATCATGACACAGCGCGATGACGATGTGCTCATCGCTCGCGCCCGCGCGCCGCGCCAGCGTGCCCGTCATAAGCGCGTGCTGGAGTTGATCACAGGCAAACCCAAGCGTATGCTGTTCTAGCGATTTGAGCATATCGATAAAGCGGTCTGCCGTGTTTTTAAACTCTTCCATGTGGGCCGCGCCGATCAGCATCCAATCTTCTTTGGTGCCCTCTTGCATTTTCGTAAATGTGGCTTGCTTACCCATGATAAATCTCCCGAAGTGTTTCTCCCATCTTATCAGACAAAGGCGCTGGCCGTCGAGTGGCTTCGTTCACATAGACATGAACGAAATGCCCCTGTGCGCTGGCTATAGTTTCGTCGTTACGAAATAGTCCGATTTCGTAACGCACGCTGCTTGTACCTATTTTGGCGGTCCGCAAGCCGGCTGTGACGATATCCGGAAACCCTATCGGCCCGAAATATGAGCAGCCCGTCTCGACCACAAGGCCAATGGTTTCGCTTTTTCCGATCTCAAGGAGCCCCTTTTCGATGAGCCATTTATTTACGGCAGTATCAAAATAAAAATAATAGACCGAATTATTCACATGCCCATAAACATCATTATCATTCCAGCGTGTCGGGATTTTTAATGTGTATGGATAATCACCAAGGGCATGCGATGTAGGTTTGGGCATGTCTTACAAGATGTTTTCATAAATATTGATTGTTGCAGCCAACGTCATTTCGCGCGGGTTGTTCATCAATAGCCTGTCTTTGGTCATGGCGTCCTGGGCCATCATTTCAATGGCGGTGTTGGGGATGTTGACCTCGGTGAGGGTTTGCGGCACGTGCGTCGCGTCTTTGATGCGCAGCATTTCGCCGATGAGATCAGAGCCCGTTTGCCCCACGCCGAGATCGCGGGCAATTTCGCCGTACCAGTGATCGGCTTTGGGCTGATTATATTTCATGACTTCTGTGAGCACGAGGGCGTTTGAAAGTCCGTGCGGCACATGGAAAAATCCACCGAGCGGATAGGCTAGCGCGTGGACGGCGGCGCAGGGCGCGTTGGAAAAGGCCTGCCCCGCGAGCATTGCGCCCATAAGCATATCGTTGCGGGCCTCTAGGTTTGAGCCGTCATCACAGGCGGCAATAATGGAGTTTCGGAGTTTGCGCAGGGCGGCCAGCGCGAGTGTGTCAGAAATCGGATTTTTCTCACGGATAGACGTATAGGCCTCAATCGCGTGCACCATAGCGTCAATACCTGTTGACGCCGTTATGGATTTCGGCAAGCCAAGCGTTAGGCTTGCGTCGAGCAAGACGCGCTTGGCATAGAGACTGTCGGCGACAACGCCTTTTTTCGCGGTTTTACCCGTCGTTATAATCGCAACATTGGTGACTTCAGAACCTGTGCCTGAAGTTGTCGGGATCAGCAAAAGTGGCAAGGCCGGGCCTTTGGCTAGTCCGACGCCGTACATGGTTTCAAGCGGTTGATCACATCCGGCTAAATGGGCGATGACTTTGGCCGTATCCATCGGTGAGCCGCCGCCAAACCCAATCACCAGCCCCGCGTTAAACTTACGCACAGCCGTTGCGCCTTTCAGGACGATCTCTTCTGGCGGGTCTGCGATAACTTTATCAAAAACGAACACGGCATATCCGGCGGATTTAAGCGCATCCACGCCCGCGTCCAAAAGGCCAAGGTTTCGCACGCCGCGATCTGTGATAATGGCGATACGCTTGTTGCGGCACAAACCCTCAACATAATAATCCAGCTTCGCGGCGCCGCCGGGCTCAATGCGAATGTCGGAGACGGTTTGAAAGGAATGCATGATGTCGCCTTTGTGAAAGTCTTTACTGAGCTGTTTTTTGTCCAGCCACCCAGGTTTCAACCACTTTTATGTCTTTGAGCTCTTGCCGCGCGGTGGTGAACGGATCGCGGTCAAGGATAATGAAATCCGCCCAATAGCCCGGTGCTAAAGTTCCAAGGCTATCGTCTTGAAACGCGCCATATGCATTCTCGGCGGTCATAGCGTAGAGCGCTTCCTGAACAGAAAGCGCCTGATCCGCGTACCAGCCGCCAGGCGGGCTGCCGTCCAGTTTTTGCCGCGTGACAGAAAAATAAAGGGTTTCCATGGGCGTCCAAGGTTCTCCAGGCAAATCGGAATTCATCATCAGCCGCCCGCCTGCCCCGAGGATATTTTGCCAGGCATAGGCATGCTTTATGCGTTCGGATCCAACGCGGTCTTCGGCCCATCCGCTATCGCCAACAGCGTGCGAGGACTCAACCGATGACATAACACCCAAAGTGGCCGCGCGCTCATAATAATCCGGCAGCACGACTTGAGCATGCTCAATGCGCCAGCGGTGATCCTGATCCGGATAAGGCGCATGAGCGGTTTCATAAATACCAAGTGTGCGGTCATTGCCTTCATCACCAATGGCATGAACGGCCATTTGAAAGCCGAACTTTGCCGCGCGCGCGCCGAGCGAGGTTACGGCTTCCGGCGTAATCCGTTCCGTCGGCCGGGCCGCATCGGGCTGGTCTGAATAAGGCTCGCGCATCAACGCGGTGCGTGAGCCGAGCGAGCCGTCATAAAAAACCTTAATCCCGCGAATATCGAGCCAATCTTCGGGATCATCCAAAAGGCCCCGGTCAAACCATTTGGACATCAAGGCGTCATTATTCCCGTCGAGCAACCCGTACACCCGGATTGGCAATTCGCCGCGTGCCGCGAGCGCCTCAAAGGCGGCCACATCTTGGGGCGTCATGCCGGCCTCGTGAATAGACGTGACGCCAGCCGCCCTCATTTCCGCCATGCCGGCTTTAATGGCGGCTTCGATTTGCGCTTGGTCGGGCGCGGGAATGTGGCGGTTAACCAGATTTTGAGCAAGCGTTAGCATGACGCCTGTAGGCTCGCCATTCTCCCGGCGCAGAATGTCGCCAACGTCCGGGTTAGGTGTGTTTTTGTCGATCCCCGCAATTTTCAGAGCCACGCCATTATAAAACCCGCCAAATCCGTGCAGGCTTTCGAGCGCAACAGGGTTATCGGGAAAGGCCTCGTCGAGCACAGCTCGGTCCGGATTACCGACTGAGGCGAAATAGCCTTCATCCCAGCCTTGCCCGATCAACCACGCTCCGGGTTTGGGGTTGGGGTAATGAGCGATCAGGCGCGCGGCAATATCTTCGGCTGTTTTTACGCCGACTAAATTGGCTTTGATGCGGTCCATGCCAAGCTCGCGTACATGCACATGGCTGTCAATAATACCGGGCAGAACCGTTTGTCCGCCAAGATCAATCCGGGCCGCATCAGGGTAGGCCGTCTTCAACATATCCGATTGGCCGAGTGCGATAATGCGGTTATCATCAATCACCATAGCGTCGGCGCGCGGCGCGTGTGTCTCCATCGTGATAATATTGGCATTAACGAAAAGCGATTGAGGGCTGGCCGTCACCGTCTCTACGGCCGAAGGACTACAACCCATCATCAAAGCCATAGCAGCGGGTATAAGAACTTTTAAAACGCGCATAATGTCTCTCCGTTGTCCCATGATAGGCGGAGTAGACATATATTCAAGCGGGATTAGTGCAATTCGCGTTGGCGCAATTTAATGCGAAATGCGCTAAATGACGCTCAAAACAAAAGCCGCCTTGCGGCGGCTTGAGCGTCATGAACATAAAAGCGGCGGCCTAGCGGCGCGGCTTCTTTGGCTTCATCGGGATAAGGCCTTCCATTTGGGCGCGTTTGCGGGCCAGCTTACGGGCGCGGCGCACAGCTTCGGCTTGCTCGCGAACACGTTTTTCGGACGGTTTTTCAAAATGCTTGCGGGCTTTCATTTCGCGCAAGATGCCTTCGTTTTGTAGCTTTTTCTTCAGCGCGCGGAGGGCTTGATCCACATTATTCTGACGGACGTAAATTTCAACCATGTAAATTGCTCATTTCAAGACAAAAGTTTAAGGCCCCACAAGGTGAGGCCATCTGTTGAGCGGCTTCTAGCGAAGCATTTCTGTGCCGTAAAGAGCGAACCCTCAAAAAAACGCCGATTTTGCGTAAATTTGCTCGTAATTTGCCATCATTTTTGTCAAAAAGCCACGTTATGCGATTCCCAGAGCCTCGATATCTCCGAAATGATGGATTTAACCTAGCCCTTTATGAGGCCGGGCCCAAAGACGGTGTGCCGCTTATTCTGATCCATGGCTGGCCGGAAATGGCCTATAGTTGGTCAAACCAAATAGGGCCTTTATCAGAGGCCGGATACCGGGTGATCGCGATGGATGTGCGCGGATTTGGACGCTCCAGCGCGCCTCGAGGGTTGCCGCATTATGAAATCTCGCAGCTTGTCTCGGATGTTGAGGCTGCGCTGGATGATATTGACGCGCAAAAAGCCGTATTGATCGGTCATGATTGGGGCGGGATTATTGTCTGGCATGCGGCGCGTATGTTGGCACCGCGCATCAGTCACGTCATCAGCCTGTGCACACCCCATGTGAAGCGCGCGCCCATTGACCCGATTACCATCTTTCGAAAGCGGCACGGCGACGCGCATTACTTCGTGCATTTTACCGATCAGCCGGGCGTCGCGGATGCGCTGTTTGCCAGTGATCCCGAGAGCTTCTTTCGCCTGATGTTTCAACCCACGGATAAAGACGCACCGATCACATCAGAGATGTTTCATACGCCCGCCCGCTTTGAGGCGTTTTTAGACGCACGGTCAACACAAGCGCCGACAACACCGGTGCCGTCAATTATGCCGGAGGCGGACGTGCAAATTTATACCCGCGCCTACCGCCGAAGCGGGTTCCACGGCGGGTTGAATCTGTACCGTAATACGTCCGCCAACTGGCGGTTGGCAGAAGGCCTCTCTGACAAGATCACCCAACCCGTGCTGATGATTTCGGCGGGGGATGATGTGTTCTTGCCGCCCGCGAGCGCAGACCCCATGGTAAAAATGGTGCCACACATGACCCGTCATACGATAGAGAATTGCGGGCATTGGATGATGTGGGAAAAGCCAAGTGCTGTTAACGGGCTTATGCTGGGCTGGCTGGACAAGCAAACGCGGAGTGCTTAGGCTTGGCGTATTAGGGAGTACCTTATGAAATATTTACCGCTTTTAATTGCCGCGCCGATGTTAATGCTTGCGGCCTGCGCTTCAACGCCAAAAGACAGCACAGATGTGGCTACGGTCACGGCCGCGCCGACAAAATACAAGCGGCTGGTTTACGGCGAAAAAAAGCCGCTAGTTTGTTCAAAACCCTACGCGGCAATTGGCGATCTCAAAGGCCGTCCTAACTTGCAGCTCATGTGGGAAAACTATCTCTATGATCGCCCGGAAGGGATTTGGGGCGAGATCGGCGGGTATGTCGAGATCAACGGCAACCTGCCCTTTGATCAGGGGCGCTGGACAAACGCCTGTTCGGTGCGGCTTTCTCATATGCTCAACAAGGCGGGCCACAAAGTTCCGCGCGAGCGCAAAAAAACCGTTAGCGGCGCTAACAAAGATCAATATTATTACCGTGTGGCCGACATGGAAGACTACCTTCGTCGCACGTTCGGCGAGCCAGATGTCAATATAGATGACGGCACAGGTAATAGCTTTGATTTACCCGACCATCCCGGCATCGTGCTTATGGATTTTCCGGATAGTTCTTTCACGGGCCATACAACGGTTTGGAACGGTGCAGGAACGGTCGACGGGGCCGAGATCGGAGGGTACCGTGTTCTATTCTGGAAGATGCCTTGCTATATTCCTAAAGGGCGGAAAGTCTCCAAGCCGTTCGCTCAACTGGACATGACTCCGGTGCGTGCGTTGCCCTAAGACGGGGTTACTTTCGCTGCTTGGGGCGCAAAACGAAAATGCCCGTTAATATCAGTGTTAAACAACAGATCATCTTCGACGGGCCCTTGTCCGATATTATGAATAATCAGCGGCGTCCCCCACTCTGATTTCTTATCCGATACAATGCCAATATGCGGAATACGTCCGCCCAGCCGCCAACTGACAATATCGCCCGGCAAGTAATCTTCGGCGTTTTTTGTAATTGGAACCGCTGCGCCTTGCCGGGTTAAAAACCGCTCAAGGTTGGGGACGCGGCGGTGATCAATATTTTTGTCCGGCCGCGTCAGTCCCCACGATTTGGGATATTTACCGAAATTAGCGCGCATGTCTTCGTGCACGGCTTTTTGAAAATCAAAACCATAGGCGTTCCGGTAAGTCCGGATAACCACGTCTGTACACACGCCCGTATCGGGCGACACGTCCCCGCCGGGATATGTCAGTTTAACATATTTAGGATCATAGCGCACATCCACAAGCGTGCGTGCACGTGCCGCCGCGACAACCTCGATATTACCGGGCTGGGCATAGGCTGCCGGAACAAGGCAGATAAGCGGCAGTAAAAGAGCAAAAATACGCATAGCGCGACCTATTTAAGCGGTAAGTTTTAATCAAGACCTAATGACAGCGTATCTTAACGCTTTGTTTAGCATAAGTTTACGCAAACTTTATGCCAAGCCAAACGTTTAAATTAAGGTACCGCACGGTTTTAGAGGCCCCGCTATATGCATTTATTTTCTGTATAGTTAGGGCTGTTTTCGAACCGTTATCTTGAAATTTGAGCCTGTGGGCACAACATAATACTTAGAATGTGAATATGTGAAGAGGAGAAAATGATGGATATTAACATTGGTATTAATGAGGCTGGCCGCCTCAAATCAGCAAACGCCGTAAAACAGCTTCTTGCCAACACCTACACGCTTTATCTGAAAACCCACGGCTATCACTGGAACGTTGAAGGGCCTCATTTTCAGCAATTACACATACAGTTTATGGAGCAGTACACAGAAATGTGGGCGGCAGTTGATGTGTTGGCTGAACGCATTCGTGCGCTCGGACACTTTGCCCCGGCCTCTTATGCTGAAATGTCGAGCCTTTCATCCGTGAAAGAAGAAACGGGCACCCCTGATTGGAAAGCTATGGTGCAAACGCTTGCGCAAGGTCATGAGGAGGTTGCCAAAACGGCGCGTGACGTTTTGCGCATTGCGGAACAGGTAGGAGATGATGCAACGGCTGATGTTGTCGCCCCGCGCGTGACGCTCCACGAAAAGACGGCTTGGATGTTAAGAGCGACAGCGGCTTAAGGCTTTAGCGCCGCGTAGGTTGCCTCAATCAAGCGAAGTGAGCGCGGGTCTCCAATGAGAGAGTTGTCCTGCCGTGTCATAACGTAGGCGGCGCTCAGGCCCGTGATGGGATCGGCAAAGGTGCATGATCCGCCCCAGCCGCTATGACCGACGGTCTCGGCATGGGGCCCGTAAAAATAATTTGGCTCATTACAAAGCAACCCCGCTGCGTAAGTGACATCAAACGGCAGAACTTGGTCGGGCCCGGACATGCGGGGTCGGCGGAGTTGCCCGAGCATATCCTCAGATAAATATGTCCCCCCGTCCACTGTCCCGTCCACAGCCATCTGCATGAGGCGCGCTAGTGATTTAGCGCCGGCTTGACAATTTGATCCCGCGAGCTGCGCTGTTCGCCACTCGGTCAGGCTACGGCCCCGTGGGCTTGACCAAGGCTGCAAAAACGCCGCTTTTGTCGCCGGGTTGATCTCGCCCAGATCCGCTAAGCGTTTAGGTTTTTGCATATCCGCGCAGCGCATATGTTCGCTCTCGGGTAGGCCAAGCCAGACATCCAGATTATGAGGCCCGCAAATGTCTTGTTGTAATATATCGCCAAGGTTGCGCCCAAATTCATCCGCGCGCCGCGCAATTTCGCCGGCTAAAAATCCGAATGTCACGGGTGAATACCCGCTGGCGGTGGCGGGTTTAAATATCGGCTCTTGCGCGGCCAGCTCGCGGCAGACGTGCTCCCAATCATACCAATCTTCGCCTGTGAACGCGTCGTTGGTAATACCGGACAATCCGCCCTGATGGGACAAGACCTGCGCAATGGTGAGCTCGCCTTTGCCGCCTTGGTCAAATTCAGGCCATAGCGTCGCGACCTCCCCGTCATATCCCAGCTTATCCTGTTCGGCCAAGTGAGCGATGATTAAAGAGGCAACGGCTTTACCGGTAGAGAAGACAGAAAAAAGCGTCTCGTCTGTTATGGGCCGTGTTTTTTTACGATCGGCCCAGCCGCCTTTAAGGTCAATAACCAGCTTGCCGTGCTCATAGACGCAAAAGGCCGCGCCGTGCTCTGCGCCCTCCTTAAAATTTGCGGTAAAGACATCTTTGACCGCGTCAAACCGTGGATCGGTTTCTAAATGAAAGGGGGTTCGAGTCGGGAGTGTCTCAGTCACGG
Source organism: uncultured Caulobacterales bacterium (assembly GCA_964352785.1). Classification (GTDB taxonomy): domain Bacteria; phylum Pseudomonadota; class Alphaproteobacteria; order Caulobacterales; family Maricaulaceae; genus JACOMS01. Next base: position 90,138 of record CAYGTI010000005.1, on the reverse strand, counting down.
TCTGGTCTCTTTGAAGGGAGTTTTTCAATATCCAAGGGCGGGGCGCTGATCAAGGCGTCTTGGCGGCGGATCAAGGGCAGCTCGCCCATATCATGCTGCACGGCAGCGGATAACATATCAAAAACCGCGGCAGTTGATTTTGCCAAAGCTTCGCCCGGACTGGCTCCGTGCAGGATATGGGCTAAAAAGGTTCCGGCCAGCGCGTCGCCGCCGCCGTGCGGCACGGCTTCAAATTTTTTATGCTGGACAAACCCCGCATCAGGCCCGCTTTGCAGCAGCGCGCCAATGTGGTGATTGACCGGAACGGATGTGACCAACACGTCTGGCGAAAGGCTTTTTGCCGCTTCGGTAATGGCTGCGAGCGTCTGCGGCTTGGATTTTGTGAGGTAGCCCAGTTCCCACACATTCGGCGTAATGATATCAGCCATTGGAATAAGTTCAGACCCAATAGCGCTTGCGATATTCGCATCCACATAAAGACGGTCATTATCGCCCATCACAGGATCGACCAATATATAGGCACTGGGGTTTTTACGCCGCACGGCCTGTATGATACGCGCGGCCAAGTAGGTATGTTCGGGGTTGGCCATATAGCCTGTCATGACGGCATCAAAGGCAATGTTTTGCGCCGCAACCCCGTCCCACATATCGGCCAGCATGGTGGCGTCTACCGCCCCGCCGCCCGGCACGCCCCACCCAGGGTGACGCCCCAGCAAAGTCGTTGGCAGGATGTGGGTTTGAATCCCGAGGCGGCGCAAACAAAAGGCGCTTGCAGTCGCGCCGACATGACTGGCGGCGACAAAAGAAGATATGACAAGGGCTGTTTTCATTTTCTCATTTCATTTTCCCTTTGGTCTATAACGCGCGGGGCGGTAAGATAAACTAAAATAACGGCTCTTAAGGATGCCTCGTCATGGCTTTAACACTTTATCACAATCCCAGATGTTCAAAATCCCGGCAGACTTTGGCGTTAATTGAGGCCGCAGGCGTAACGCCTAAAATTGTCCGTTATTTAGAGACGCCGCTCACTGAGTCCGAGATCAAAGACCTGCTGGGCCGCCTTGGATATGCCTCGGCGCGGGATATGATGCGCACCGGGGAGGCAGACTATAAAAATATGAAACTTAAAGCTGTGAGCGATGAATACGCTCTGATTCGGGCGATGGCGAGCGTCCCCAAGCTGATTGAGCGTCCGATCGTCGATAATGGCGAAAAGGCGATTATAGGCCGCCCGCCCGAAGCTGTAAAAGCCCTTTTATAGGGCCTTACGCGCTGAACCCTGTAGATTTTTGGCGGATATAAACGCCTTGTTAAACAAACTAGGACATCACTTCATTAACCATGGTGCGTTTTGCGCTCATTTGGAGGGTTGTTATGCGGATTGCCGCTTGTGCTTTGTCAGCTGTGTTGTTGTCGGGATGTTCCTGGTTTGGTGGATATGGTCCATCGGGAGGAGCAAATTACCAAAATGGTCATGCTGCGTCGCAAGGCGTTTATGGTTACAGCCAGCCGCGCCACAAGACAAACCCTTGTCAAGTTTTCTCCCTCTCGCAGCCAGTTCCAGCCGGGTGTAACCCGGCAAGTGTGACGGTGGCGCATGGTGGCGAGTTCCCGCAGCAACCCAATTTCAGCGGCGGCTACACATCAGCAGGATATGGCTCCCACGCGGCGAGCGCTGGAGCGCAAGGGGCTGCTTATACAGGTAAGACCAAGCTAAGGAAACCAAAGCTCCGTGGCTCGCTTTCGCTGGGTTTTGAAAAAAGTAATTCAGGAACACTTCTTGATTATGCGCAGGTTCCTACGATAAACCCTGAAACGGCTTATAATCCAGCGGCGTTTAATGAAGGTAGTGTGACGGGGTCAGCCGCATCAGGCTCTGTTACAACGACGACTTTCACAGCTGCTGTTGAAGAAATTCGTAAGCCGTCCATTTCTTTTGATGATGTTTACAGTACGCCGACACGTGTGGCTGCGGGCCTAGAATACATCCTCTCGCCAAGAGCGACGCTATTTGCCAATGGCGGTTACAGTCATGCTCAGGGCGAAAATGGTCCTGCTGTTGAAATTCAGGCAACGCTCCTGCGTATTGCCTCTGTTCAGGCACATGACACGGCTGCCGCGCCTTTCCCCGCGATCGGCATGCCTATTGTAAATACGTCTTTTGTGCCGAATGTGGATATCGCAGCCTTTGATTTTAACTTTAATGATATGGAACGATACGATCTTGAAGCCGGTGGTCGTTATTACTTCAATCCTATTGTTAAGGATCAGTCTTTTAGAACGCTGACGCCATTCGTGGCCGCATCTGTCGGGGCGTCACATTACAACGAGACGAAGTTTGAAACGACCCAACGCCAGCTTTTCTATCAACGGGCTTTTGAGAGCACAGCATCCCCAAGAGAGTTAGTCTATTACGATGTTCCGCAGCCCACAGTGAATACGCAGCTTTATGACGCGCAATGGGTTCCTTCTGGAACTGTCATGGCGGGCATGGAGTGGCAGCTAACGCCTAAAGCCGCCCTCGCCCTCGAAACGGGTGTTCGCATAGAAGGCGCGCGCGATTACAGCAATGGCAACAAAGGCGAGAAGAATATTGCCGTTCCTTTAACACTGCGTGGCAGCTTCAACTTCTAGGGTATCAGAGCCATTTGAAACTCAAAGGCGGCCTTGTGCCGCCTTTTTGCTGAGTGATTCGTTTTTACTTAATCGGGTGTCGCCTCTTGGCTTTTTAACCGACGTTAACAAGCAGATGATGACTACTAACGTCAAGACCCCTCAAATTCCCTTGTTTTATGGGCCGCGTTAAGACTTTGTTTTTGTTTTGAAAACCTTTTCTTAAACATAAGATGGTTAATTTGCTCCCAGACAAACAGTCAAGATAAGGGAGACCGATATGCGTCTTGTAGCCTGCGCATTATCAACAGTGTTATTATCCGGATGTTCCTGGTTTGGAATGGGCGGCGGTCACGGCGATATATACGGTTATGATAATTACGGATATGGCTATGGCACTCAGGCCCACGGTGCATATGGACAGCAATCTTATGCCGGTTATGGCTATAATCAAGACTGCGGACAAAGCGCGGGAGTTCAATATTACGGCGTCGCCAGTACGGGCTGCGCGCCCGGCCAAGGGTATGCGGTTGCACAAAGCGGCGCTCAATATGGTTACGGAGGGGCGACAACATTATCTCAGTCCGCGCCTTATGGCTCGGCTGTTGGCGGCTCCGTTCAAACAGTACAAGGCGCGCCGATGTATGTGCAGCAGCCTTATGCAAGCTATCAAACACAAAATGCGGCCTACTATGGCGGCGGAGCCCCGGCTCTGCGCGGCTCTATTAATGGCGCGCATGCCTGTTGTTACGGAGGGGGCGCGGCGGCACCGTTTGGAATTGAAGCGGGTATTGGAACAGACTTTAGTATAGGCGGCGATATCTTTAATGGCGAAGTCTCTAAACCCTTCCTTGGCGGCCCCGGAACTGTGTCTGACCTTGACCCTATTAGCTATGCTGACGCCTACGGGAATGCGGTAACCTATGACCTTGCTGCGACATATGATTTAAACCGTAACACGACCCTTATCGGTCAACTCGGATATTCCAAAGCCAGCGGCGAGCAGATTAAAGTTGGTACCGTTAATAACGGTCTCGGAGTTTCCGAAGACCTTTTTGCTGAATTTAGCGATCTTGAGCAATTACGTGTCGAAGGCGGACTGCGGCGTTATATGGGACATGGCGGCTATGGCGGTGGTCTGCGGCCATATGTCGGCGCAACAGCGGGCTTTGTCAGCGTCAAGGACGTAGAGCTAACACAATCTTCAACAACATTGGTAGACCCAACCTTGTTCACGCAAACATATGTTGATGGCGGCTGGCACCCCACAGCGTCCGGCACTATTGGTGCTGAGTGGCAGGCTGGCCCCCGCACAGCGCTGGGCATCGAGACCGGTATTCGCTGGCGTGATGATTTGGACACAAACATCAGCTCTGATGATCAGTGGTCAATCCCGCTTAAAATCCGAGGCCGCGTCTCTTTCTAAGACGCCCCGCATAACCCTATTATAAAGCCCGGCCTTGGTCGGGCTTTTCTTTTTTTGGATTTTCACACTAAAAATCCAAGGCTTGAACCCTGTTTGGCATCAAACCTGCATTGATATTTCTGAAAATCTGACGTGACGGGCAATTGTGCCAAAATAGAACAACAGGGACGAAGATTATGCGTATATTGCTTTTGGGCGTAGCAGCCGTAGCACTATCAGGATGCTCATGGTTTGGCGGCGCTAAACACCATAGCAACACTCAGGCCAATGATGGTCAAGGTTATTTCACATCAGGCGGAGAGTGCTGTAAGCCTCTGAGCCGTTGGAACCTTGAAGGCGCGATCGGCCCTGAATTCATGGTTGGCGGCGACGCTTTGACGGGTGACATGGTACACGCCGGGACAACCTCTACCGTACAATCCATGAAAGATGTTTATGATCCCGGTTACCGTGTTGAGCTTGGCGGATCATATGCGCTTAATCCCAACCGCAAAGTTACACTGATGGGCTCATATGCCAAGGCCAAGGGCGAAGAGGTTAACCTCGGATCATTTGGCGGCCAAGCCGTGACAGGTAAAATGGGTGATTATGAGCGTTTGGGTCTCGAAGCTGGCCTACGTCAGTATATGAGTCCAACAGGTTTCCCGCTGGTTCGTTCCATTCGACCATACGCTGAAGGCAAACTGGGCGTCGCGAAAGTCAGCGCGATTGACCTTGAAAATGCTCAACGCGGCGGCGCAGCCTATAATGGCGGCACTGTTGGTTTATATGAAAGTAGCTGGGTTCCAACCGCCGCAGGGATGGTTGGTATTGAAGCGCCTATCTTCAAGCGCGCAACGCTAGGTCTTGAAACAGGTCTGCGTTACACGGGCAGCCTGAAATCAAACAATACAGACCTTAACGGCGCGAACCCACTCTCAGGCGTCAATAATGGCGGATCGAACCTGACGGTTCCTGTTATGCTTCGCGGTCGTTACCGTTTCTAGTCTAAAGCTGGCTTAAGTGGGGGCTTTAACCCGGCAGGCTTACGGCCCGCCGGGTTTCTTTTTACCTGAATTTATGATGGGGGGTGCCCGGCTGGCGTCCGAACCGCAGCGGCGAGCCTCACACAAAACGGGCGGCGTCATACAATCGATGTTTTCTACCCTGTTATGTGTCATCATGTTTCTTTCTATCGGGTCAGCCGCTGTGATGTCTTGGGATAAATCCCGTTCAAGCTTATGGCCTATGCCGTAATGTTTCGCGGTCTCAACTCGGGCCGTCAGATTTTGGGTTCTGCGTTCGGGCGCAGCGGTGCGGCGCTCCTTGTTTTGCGGTTTTGTAAAGCCAGAGCGGTTAATCTGCGGCGGCCCGTCCGGGAGCGCGAGCGGCGGCCAAACCGTGCCGTAATCCGCGTCGGCGGGAACAAACTCCCGCAGCGGGATATCTGCGGCGCGGGGCGGTATCATATCTATCTGCATGTCTGGTTTGGGGAGATGCGGTAGAGAAGGTTTCAACGCTTCACTTGTCGTCTGCGCCCTCCACCTTCGCCGCAGGGCGTTCGCGCGTGCCTCAATCCAGTAGGCGGATGTTTCGCGCGGATCATAACCCAGTTTTTCAGTTCTCTCTTTGAATTTATAAATGGACGCCGGGCTCTCGCGCCACCGAAAGGCCGGACGTGATCTCTGCGACCTGTCATCCCGGAAAACCACAGGTTTATCCGGGACCTCGAGCGATGAAATACTATTGTCGACAATATTTTGAGACCCCGGATCAGGTCCGGGGTGACATGTGAGAGGCATGTCAATTTCTCCAGGTTCCGCCATAGGCATAGGATGAAGTGTTGGGGTAAATGCAATGTCTGTCATTCCGGCCGCAAGCGAAGCTGTAGAGCCGGAAGGTCGAGCGTTCATCGGTAATCTGCCTCCAACCTCTTGACCTTCTGGGGCAAGCCCGGAATGATAGGATTGAGCCATGACCTCCTCCAACCATGTCAGCGCAAGGTTCACCCGTAAATAGGCGACCAGCGGCCCCAAGAGCCCAAAGACCATGCCCCTTATGGTGCGTAGCAACCGGGTCTCATCCCGCGCGGTCAACACGATCTTCGCGGCCAGTCCCGCGAGCTTACTGCCCGGCAGACCGCCGTAAGTGCGTTCTTCCTCAAAATCGAACTGCACATAGGTTTTATTCAGGCGTCTTGGCAGCGTGCCCAACCCCTCACGCACCCGCAGCGCCGTAATGTGGCTGTCTGGATGTTTGATGATCCAATCCACCTCCTCCATCTGGGGCCGCAGGGACTTTCGTAAGTCCTGTATGGTGGGCGGGTTTTTCATAGTAGCAATCTAACCCCGCATTTAAAACCGAGGATTAGATTGTTACAGAACGCGGAATGGCGGGAGAAATAGCGGTTTTAAAGTTGGAACAATCACTAAAGAGAGAGTGAAAGTTTGCTGGCTATATCAAAATAACCGCTAAAATGAACACTCTCCACCTGAACAGTGAGGTCTTCTAGGGCGGCAAAAGGAGACATTAGAGAATCTTGAATTTTGTTTTTTTTAGCGGTATTTAGCACTATGACTTCTGAGAAAAAGAAAAAATGATGTACGTTATTACAGGAACTGGAGCCATGATTATGGTCACCTCTATATTTCAATTAACACCCAATGCGCGGCGCAGAAATAAAGAATGGGGTATTGGTAACTTTGGGACTATCCTAGTTGGGATATTGGGATTTGTATGTTTTATGATGGGGCTTTTTGCTGAAGTAATACACTAAACAAATCAAACAACACGCCACAAACAAGACATTCGCTAAGGTCGCTTTTCGGGGATTTAGAGCCTACCGCTCCGGCGGCAAAAGCAGCAATCGAAATCAACTTCATCCGAACTTGAAAAGGCGTTGTCCAAAGGTTTGTTTTTTATTTTGAGAATGCCATATCCAGTAAAAAAAGAATCCAAAAAATCCTATCATCATTATCAAAAAACTAACGCCGTCGGTTGCTCTGGAGTAATCCCTTTCAAAACTCCATACCCATTGACCAGTTGACATATATTCTAATATGAGAATTGGCATACATATAGCTGGAAGTACGCCAAACATTGAAACATGCATATCAATAAAGAATGCAAGAAACCGTTTCACCAACCCAATTTGACTTATGTCAGGCACAGCATCTTTTGGGTTCGGCCATTTGAATGAAAGGTAAAAAAGGCTAGGAAATACAACGAGTGGAATTATTCCAAAAGAAACCTGCAATTTCGCTTCCGTACCGATTGAATATCAAGTCTAAATTAAACGAACAACAATGTCTAATGCCTGCTTCCGGGGGATTTCCTGACGACCGGAACGGCAGCAAAAGTGGACATTTATTGTGCTATTTTTAGAGGATTCCGAAGTGAAGTTTCACCAAAATAAGTCAAAAAAGGATTTTTATCATTTCCGAGGCGCAAAACCATAATCTGGCTTACGACGCACCTCAGTTTCAAACACTTTTCTTCCCGCCAAATGCAAAATAGCTAGCTCATAAAAATTTACCCTGTCTTTTGGATTACCATCTACAAATAAGTTTCGTGAGGAAATTGGCGCATGGTTTCTAGCAATTTCCAATGCATCGTCTTGGAATCCTTCTAGAATTAACGCACATATCAGCGTGATGGGCTTAGAGTGCTTGCCAATATTATCACCTTCAAATTTTCGAAATACATCACTGAATTTTTGTGCAATTAGAATTTTCGATACCTTCTTCGTTTCCTTGTCATTCCAGTCCATGAATAAATCAATGACATCTCTAACTGCTGCCATCTGTCTATTAAGAGGTCCATCAAGATGAAAATAAACTGGGTCTGTCTTGAATGCCGCCCATGCTCGAAATGATAAAGGTTCATTCTTGTTTTCCGGCATTTGCGCTATGTCCCAATAAATCGGATCGATGCCCATAGGTTTGGCTTCCGATCTTACGCGCAAAAACATAGTCGGCACACCATCGTCGAACTCGAAATACGGGTAGGCGGAAACACAATGAAAATTATTGTCGATTTGACGAAAAAATGAGTTGTGTTTCTTTTTCCAGCCAGTGCCCTTGAGCCGGTCTTTTATCCCGATAATAATTTCCCGTTCCAATATTTTGGCGGTTTTATTGTCTTCGCGTTTTCCCATAGCGTACGAATATATAATTACAAAAGACGAGTCTAGGTGTGATATTATACGCAAATAACTATAAGGTAGTTCTCGCCTAAAACTGCTAATAATTAAACGGTCATAGTTCTGTCGCTTGCCTGTCACATATTCTGTGTCTTAGGGTGTCGGCGGCACTTGCCGCTCCCCTTTGAACTGCCCCGGCTTTGGTTGGGGTTTTTTTAACACATGTGAAAAAATGACGCCTACCCTTTAGCAGGGCCAGTCGAGACGGCAACCATGGCAGCGCGCAGGGTGCGCTCTCCGATGGTAAATCCGGTTTGCATAACCTCGGCGACATAGCCTTTGTCTTCATCTGACGGTATTTGCGCCACGGCCTGATGCACGTTGGGGTCAAACTTTGAGCCTTTGCCGGGCACAGCTTTGATTCCGTGGCGGGCAAGAACGGCCATCAGGTCTTTTTCGGTTAACTCAATCCCGTCGAGCAGGTTTTTGGCGTTATCGCCCATCTCTTCTTTAGTCTTGCCGTCAAGCGTCAAGAGTGCGCGCGCGAGATTGTCATGCACGGCGAGGACATCGCCCGCAAAGCGTTCAATCCCGTAAAGTTTGGCAGCGGAAACTTCGCGCTCGGCGCGGCGCTTGACATTTTCTGTCTCTGCCATGGCGCGAAGGGCTTGATCCTTGGTGTTGGCCAGTTCGGTTTGCAGGGCTTCAATGGCTTGTTGAGGCGTGGGTTCAGGGGCCTCAGCCTCAGTCTCATCCGTTTCAGCGCCTTCGCTCACGGGTTCGCGGTTCGCGACGCCTTCTAAAGCTTTATCGATTTCGGCTTGCAGAGCTTCGAGCTCCGCATCGGTGGGCAGGGGGGCGTCCTGGCCTGTATGGGGTGTGTCTTTTGAATGTCCTGACATTGTCAGCTCCTGACGGGTTGGGTGTTAAATTTTATAATGTCCACTGAGCATGCGGCCCACAAGCTGGGCTGTATAGTCGACCATAGGAATAATGCGAGCATAGTTTAGCCGGGTTGGGCCAATAACTCCGACAGCTCCGATGACGTTCTTATCACTATTGCGATAAGGTGCAACGACGACGCTCGATCCCGACAGTGAAAAAAGCGGATTTTCTGAACCAATAAAAATTTTGACCCCGTCGGCGTCTTCGGCTTGATCAAGAAGCGCGATCAAATCTTCTTTGCGTTCCAGGTCTTCGAACAAGAGCCGGATACGCTCCAGATCGCTTTGGGCCTCAAGATTGCCGAGTAGTTGCGCCCGACCGCGCACAATAAGAGATCGCTCGCGGGTGTCTTTTATCTCACCCGACCATTCAGCGAGGCCAAGTTCAATCAGTCCCGCTGCAGTGCGGTCAATTTCGGCTTTGCCGCTTTGAATTTCGTCTAAGATATCTGTCCGGGCTTCATCGAGGCGGCGTCCTTTGAGCCGGGCCGAGAGAAAATGCCCGGCATACTCCAGCGAGGCCGGGAGAAGCCCAGCGGGCCGGGGCATAAGCCGATTTTCCACATGACCGTCGGCATAGACAATCACAACAAGGGTTTGATCCGTATCCAGATTAACAAATTCAACATGTTTGACGGGCCCCGCCGTTTTGGCGGGCGGCGTAGGTGTCAGCACAAGTCCCGCGCCGCCGGCAAGGCCAGCCAACAGGCTTGAAGCTTGCTCGAGCATATTATCCGGACGGCCACCACGGGCCGCGAGGCGGGCTTCGAGTTGTTTTTGCTCCTTTTGAGAAATGTCGCCCGTTTCCAAAAGCCCGTCAACGAAGAGACGCAGCCCTTGCTGGGTCGGGATCCGGCCCGCGCTGGCATGGGCGGAGCTGAGCAAGCCGAAGCGGGCAAGATCTGCCATAGTATTTCGGATCGTGGCCGGGGAGACTTGACGCTGGCTTTTCAGAGATAATGTGCGTGAGCCGACGGGCTGCCCGCTATGCAGATAGGCATCGACAATGTCTTTGAACACGGCGCGGGCGCGGGCGTCCAAATCAGAGAGATTAAATTGCGGCGTTATCACACTCATGCCAGAATATGTGGGCAATGGACGGGCGGGATTCAAGGCTTAATTCCTGCTTTTTGGCTGGCCGGGGCTGCCAGCTTGGGATAAGCGGTAGGTGAATCACAGAAAGATATTCTTATGCGTCCTCAAAACCGTTCTTGCGACTCTCTGCGCGCCGTTGAGCTTTCAGCCGGCGTGTCTAAATATGCCGAAGGGTCATGCCTTGCTAAATTTGGTGATACCCACGTTCTTTGTACAGCGTCGGTGGATGAAAATGTACCGCGCTGGATGAAGGGCAAAGGCAAGGGCTGGGTGACGGCGGAATATGGTATGCTGCCGCGTTCCACCCATTCACGTAATAACCGGGAAGCGGCGCGGGGTAAGCAAGGCGGGCGTACCGTTGAGATTCAGCGCCTGATTGGGCGTTCTTTAAGGGCGGCGATTGATTTGGAAAAGCTTGGCGAGCGGCAAATCGTGATTGATTGCGACGTCATGCAAGCGGATGGCGGCACCCGCACGGCATCCATTACGGGGGCGTGGGTTGCGCTTTATCAGGCCTGCGAAGGGCTCGTTAAGCAGGGTAAAATAGCGGAAAACCCGATTACAGATAAAATGGCTGCTGTGTCCTGCGGGATTGTCGAGGGCGAATGCCGTCTTGATTTGGAATATACTGAGGATAGCGCTGCGCAAGCGGATGCCAACTTTGTGCTCACCGGTACGGGCGGAATTATTGAGGTTCAAGCCAGCGCCGAGGACACGCCGTTCACAGCCGAGCAAATGGCGGAGCTTATGCGGCTGGCGGGTGTAGGGATTACCCAGCTTTGCGCCCTGCAAGAACAGGCGTTGGCTTAAGCCTTTTAAGGCGTTTTCGGCTCAATCGTTTCCTCGGCGTCCATGACAATGAGACCGCGAGGTTCCGCTCCTGTTTGTGCTTCGCCCGCAATAGCGGCGTCCGCTTTTTGCGGTTGTACACCGGAATAGATTGTGACCGCATAGCCCGCGCGCGCGGACTGGCCACCCTCATAATCTGCAACGGCGGAAAAATTCAAATAGTGTTTTCCGTCCGCGAGCGGTTTGACAGATAGCACGATTTCATGCGGCGCGTCTCCGCTCATATCAAATGTGTAGGTGCCAGCACCGGAAACGCTCAAATTCGGATTGTCGATAACTCTTACCGTCAAGAGGCCTGAGCTATATTCCTCTGATATGCGGACACGTACATCGCGCGAGTTACCAGATGTGTCTTGTGAGGCGGCTTGATCTGAGATGTTTTGAAATGTCACAGCAGCGCCGGGTTTGGCGGTTTTGACATAATCCGTGTTTGCGGGCGTCATGTGCGCCTCGTTTTTGCCTGACGGCGCGCCGGAGCATCCGGTTGATAAAAGAGCCGTGAGCGCCGTTATTACTGAAATTTTAATAATAGACTGTGTGGACATAATCTAAGCCCTCCTAACCTGTGACCGTGAAACTAAAACAGGACTCGCCTGCCGTTCCCGGGTCGATATTGTTATACTCGAACGCGTCGATGACATGATCTCCGGCCTGAAACGCCGCGCTAAAGGTCTCTGTATCAGCATCCGATGAGTCCGCACGGGCGACAAATGTTGGGCCGCGAAAGACGTTGAAGTCCGGATCACGGGTTGCCAGTCCCGATGTGCGGGTCATGGTCAATGTGTAAGAGCCTGCCGTAGGCAAGTTAAGCGTCAAATATTGCCGCGTACCAAGCTTGTTTTGCGTGCCGTTCACATCGTTCGAGCAGACCTGAACCGCGCCGCCGTTCACGGTGACCGGTGTATAAATCGGGAGCGAATTTGTAACTCCGCCCGCATTAGTTTCGCCTGCGCCGTTTGGTCCGGTGCCGTTAATCGACTGTGCGCCGACTAAGCTGTCGATCACGCCAGCGCTTCCGGCCTGTTGAGATTTCAGCTCATTGATAAATCCGAATATCGTCGTGAACAGGGCTTGATCCGTATAGTCAGTGGCTGTGAACACCTCATAGATGGGCCCAAGCCCGAGCGAGACCGTATCACTGCCATCGTCTGTGCTGTCGAACAAATCATACAAAATGGATTGCACCGAGCCTTCGCTATACCAGCCGGGATTGCTATTATTGTTATTGTCGACATTAATCGAAAACCCTGAAGCTTGCATCGCGCCGCCCGAGTCGCGGTAGACAGGATCAGCCAGTATCATGCCTGACAGGGCATTTCCCCAGCCCTCTCCCATCGCGACCCTGGGATCTAGGCGGTCACTGGTTGTATGAGAGCCCCCAATAGAGTCTGAGCGGGACATGCGATCTTCGAAATAGTGCCCCCATTCATGCACGACAACATGTGTATCATATTCGTCCGTATCGCTGTTAGCGTCTCCCAAGATATAGACATTGCCTTGCACCGTGCCGCCTACGCGCTGATAGGACGATGTCCCGATTTGTCCGTCTGTGAGATCACCCGACTCGGCACGATTGCGTGTGCTCCAGCGAAACTCTACAGGGGGAAAGCTCACGGCTGCATCGACGGCGGCAAAAGCGGTCACGGCTTCATAGATCGGATCTAAAATGGCAAAAGGCGCGGCGGCGCGCGTACCGGTATAGCTGGATCCGCCCCAGCCGGACGCCGCGTTTAAATTGCGCGTTGCATTCGCTGCGCCCGAAGACGCCAGGCTGCCTTGAATAGAATAAAGCGCGTGGGAATTTGTATTATCCGTGACTTTGACGTCCCACTGCGCGCCCGACGTGCTGACGATTTCGGCCTTTACGCGCACGCGGACATCTGTGTTAGAAGCGACAGTGACTGTATAATCACCAGAGGCGTCCGTCACGTCTGTATCCAGAACTGTTCCAGCACTGTTCAGAATTTCCAGTGTTGCACCGCGTACTGGGTTTTGGCTGATGGCGGCATAATTAAGGCCATTCGTGGCCGTGTTGTGCGGCACAAAATCATAGGTGATTTTACCTGAAATATTCACGGTTGCCGGCGCTGGTCCAGCAGGATCTATCGTGACAGTAAGGGTGGCGTTCCCGCTATTACCGGCGGCGTCAGAGGCGATCGCCGTACAGACGCTTTGTGTTTGCACAGTCACAGAGGGCGCGGTGAAGGTACTGCCGGAAAACGTTCCGCCGTTGGTGCAGGTCACGGTTGGCCCTGTTGTGACGGCGACGTTATCCGTGGCCGTAAGTGTAGAGGCTCCTGTCATGCCGGACGTGACAGTCAGCGTCGCTGGCGAGAAAGAAACTGTTGGCGCTGTCGTATCTGTGGGCGTCGGTGTTGGCGTCGGGGCAAAATTCCCTCCCCCGCTCGAACCGCCGCCGCAAGCGGCTAAGAGGGCGGCTGTTAAAATCCCGCTGGCTTTAAGTCGGACGCTTAGCTTCACAGAGAGTACCTCACTGATAAATTTTACTATGCTCACATTTATGGTGAACATAGCGCGGCGATGCAATGCTTTATTACACTGTAGTCTTGCATTGAAAGGCAGCGCATTCGGCGGTACGAATATATTTATGTTTATGCGTACCTTTTCTAAATTCCCGATTAACGCTTGTGTTTTGGGGGCTGTGTTACTTTTAACCGCCTGCGGCGGCGGCAGTTCCTCGTCATCATTAGGGCCGTCATCACCCGGCCCAACGTCGCCATCTGGCCCGACATGGACCTCGGGTGTTTTTGCGGCTGAGAGCACATTCAAAGATTTTTGCGCAAGCCCGCGGTCTGGCACAGACCCGGCTACGGGAAGTGCTTATCCTGACCAAGCGGGAACAACGACACAGGAAAATTTCTGGCTGCGCTCTTGGAGTAACCGGACATATTTGTGGTACGATGAAATCACAGATCAAAATCCGGCGAGCTTTTCAAATCGCCTCACTTATTTTGATACGCTGAAAACAGCTCGCACAACGGCGTCAGGTAACCCGGTTGACAAGTTTCATTTTACGATCCCAACGGACGAGTATCAGCAATCTGTCAGTAGCGGCGCGGCGGTGGGGTATGGCGCGCGGTTCCGCCTGATAAGGTCATCGCCGCCGCGCGAAATTGTTGTGGCCTATGTTGAAACGGGCAGTCCCGCTGATGCGGCGGGCTTGAAACGCGGAGATCAAGTTCTGGAAATAGACGGCGAAAACGCGGTGAGCGGCGCGAATACGGCCACATTAAATAGTGGCTTATTTCCGGAAAATGCAGGCGAGTCCCACACATTTGTCATTCAAAGCGTCGGTAGCACGGCCACGCGGTCTGTGACGTTAAACTCAGCCACCGTGACGTCTGCGCCCGTATTGACCTCAAATGTTATGGCGCGTCCGGGCGGCGGGAATGTCGCCTATGTCCTGTTTAACACATTCGGCACATCTATTGCGGAAGAGGCGTTGTTTGATACGTTTACAGCATTGGACGGACAGGGCGTGACGGACCTCGTTCTTGATTTGCGTTATAATGGCGGAGGTTTCCTCGCTATATCCTCAGAACTGGCCTATATGATTGCAGGCAGCACTCAAACGAGCGGGAGTATTTACGAAACGCTGGTCTTTAACGACAAGCATCCAACCACAAACCCGATTACAGGCCAGACTTTATCGCCGACGCCGTTCTACAGCACAGCTCAAGGATTTTCTGTGGCGCAGGGCACGCCGTTGCCGTCGTTGGACTTACCGCGTGTTTTCGTTCTCTCCACAACCGGAACCTGCTCGGCCAGCGAGTCGCTGGTGAATGCTTTGCGCGGGATAAATGTTGAAGTTGTCTTGATCGGCACAACTACATGCGGCAAGCCTTACGGATTTTACGCGACAGATAATTGCGGCGAAACCTATTTCACTATTCAATTTCGCGGTGAAAATGAAAAAGGCTTTGGCGATTACTCCGATGGGTTTTCGCCAAATCAAGGCGGAACAGTCGTTGGGGAGCCTATTGCGGGATGCGTGGTCGATGATGATTATACCAAGCCGCTTGGTGATGAAAGCGAAGGTCTTTTGAGTACGGCTTTGACGTATATTGATACGGGCGCCTGTCCTGCGGGGATGTCCGTTCCTAAAACGGAAAAACCTTGGGGCGCGGCGCTTGATAGCGATACGTCGCTGTCATTGATGAACGATCCGCGTATCCAGCGGCAATTTTTGTTGGAGACGAGCCGTATACTGAGCCGCCCGAAAGATATGGGTTTGCAAAATGCGGGCAGAGAATAGATGCGTTTTGCGCTTTTAGCCGCTTTAGCCCTGATAGGATGTTCCAGCACCGGGTATCCCGGTTCCCAAGACGCGCTGTTGGTTAACCCGGGCGAGGAGGTAAGCGAAGAGCTTGCGCGCACGATATCAGCCGCGCTTCTGGGGAGAAAGATTCTGCTTGCGCCGGAGAGCTTTACCCGCTCCAGCCGTGTTATTATCGAGCAGAGACAGACGATGGGCCCGGGCGGGTATCCTGCCAATGGGCGTGATACGGGACTACCGGATCACTTTTTTCTTAAATTGCGAAACGGACAGTGTGTTTTGTATCACGTACAGACGGATAAATATTTACCGCTCAAAGCGGCTAAATGCCGGGCGGTAAGCGCTTAATTTTATAATCTTTCCACAGTATAAAACGTGAAAACGGCCTGACATCCTGCGACGCCTACGATCTTGTCCTCGTTTTGAGAAACAGGCGTAAGTTTCTTCTTTCATAGGAGAAACGCGATGAACAATTTAACATATAATCTCGGCCTGCCGTACATAATGCCCGCACAAGCGCAAAAACATGTCACTCACAATGAAGCCCTTTGCGCGCTGGACGCGATTGTCCAGCTTAGCGTTATAAGTCGAAGCTTGTCGGCTCCGCCAGAGAACGCCAGTGATGGTGAGCGCTTTATCGTAGGGTCTTCTGCGAGCGGGGCGTGGGACGGGAAAGAGGATCATATTGCGGTATATGATATGGACGGCTGGGTATTTCTAAGCCCGCAGCCAGGATGGCGCGTCTGGGATATAGAGACACGTGTGCTTCTTATCTGGACAGAGCAAAGCTGGCGCGCGGTGGCCGGTGATCACAGCTCAAGCTTGACACACGGGATTAACGCTGATGCCGATGTGCAAAACAGGCTGTCGCTCGCGAGTGAAGCCAGCCTATTTAATCATGACGGCCATGGGCACCAACTTAAAATAAATAAAAAGGATGGCAGCGAGACAGGGTCTATTTTATTTCAAAGCAATTATTCCGGCCGTGGAGAAATCGTCTCCGGCTCAAATGACGCGCTTGAACTTAAGGTCAGCGCGGATGGACAAAATTTCGTCAGTGCCGTTCATATCTCTAACTCATCAGGTGAAACGCATATTCCGTACTTAAAGTATCCGGGGTATTGGCGCTGGTATAATAGCGCGACATTAATTGTCACAGACACAGCAGCCGGGAGCGGAACTCTCTGTATTCTGGATGCGGCCTCGCATAACCCGAGCGCCGCATATGATACCCAAACAGGTGAATTTACAGCTCCGTCTGCGGGACTATATATGTTGGGCGTAAACTTTAATACGCAGGGAGCGCAACCGTTTAACTGTGATATCCGCGTCAACAATAATACTGCGGCGCGCATACAGTTTTCTCCCGATGGATTTTCTCATCTCAGCAAAACGGTTTTACTAACACTGAGTGCAAGTGATATTGTCACGTTACATGCAGTTGAATTTGCGTCGGTCAGGTTTGACGGCGGAGGCCTTTATGACAATATCACAATGCTACGTTTGGGCGTCACCTAGTGCATTTCACGTTTAATCATATTCAGAAGGGCGTCGGAAAAGGAGCGTGAAAGCCCAATTTCGAATTAACGTGAATTGCACTCGGGGCTGTCTTTAAAAACTCAAATTCGCTGCTTGTGAGCCAATAAAGGCAAAGAAAACAGGCCGGGCCCATCCGCACAATAATGTTCCTTTCATCATATCCCGAAATGAAAGGGACATTATTTGGCTGATGAAGACACAGGCGGCGGAAGGAATGACCGGAATGAGGCGGAGCAAACATACGGTCGCAACACCGTTATGTTCGACTGTCTTAAACAGCTTTAAAATCCAGGGGTTTCGCGTGTAATGCCCGATCTCATGAGTGTGTTTTTCGGGTTCAAACACAGCATATAAAAAGATACTTGAAAGACAGAGCGAGCCAAATTGAATAAACCCGGCTGATATGCCGAGCAGGTATCCTGCAATGAAAACAGTGACGGTCCCCAAAGGCACAAAGGTTGTGAACAGCACACATGACCATAAAAAAACAATGAAGCCAATGAGGAGCGTTTGCGTCAGGCTTAGATTTTGAAGGTTTAAATGTTGCCGGGCAATGGCTTCAAGGCCAAAAAACTGCACAGCCCCATATATGACCAGGCTGAGACAAACGATCCAGGCTAGGTCATGCCAGCGGCTTCTAAGTTGTGCTAAAAACCAGCGGAGCAAGGCCATGAACGCGGTCATGTTGGAGTTTACGGCTTTTGTTTACGAAACGAGATATATTTGTGCCCGAAATAACTGGTAAATGTTGGGCTCACAACGCCGCATAGGTGAGCGATCAACGCAGGCTCCCATGTCCAGCCCATCCATGGCAGCACCCATTTATACAGGCCAACACTGACGCCCCAGACCTGAATAATGGCGATAATATTGATGAAGACGAACCCTGTCATTTCGCGTTTAACGCTCTGACCGGATGTCTCAAAAACATATTTGCGTGAGAGCAAATAGGCGGTCAGCATACCGACTAAATAGGCCAAGAATACAGCCCATTCGTAAATCATTACTTGTGAAAACCCGATCCGTGCGAGCACGTTCACAATAGCCGCAAAACCGGACGTGGCGATAAAACGGATAAACTCCGTTAGGGTTTCTTTTTTAATGCGGATCATGGTCGGTCTCGGTTTGACGCTTAGTGAAACGCGTTACGCGCCATGTTGCGGCCAAATTTAATGCTTTCTGAAATGCCGCGGTCTTCGGGATAATAGTAGCACGTATCTGCGATTTGCAGACCTTTGATGGGTGTCTTAACGGCGGGGAGTTCCTCCAAAAAGTTGGGACGGCAGATGGGCTGTGAATATTTAAGGCGACTGACCTTAGCATCAATAATATCATCTTTTGTGATATCCGGGTTAATGTCGGTGATGGCAGCAAACGCTTCTTCGATAAGCGCGTCATCGCTCCACTCCCAGCGCTCCTGATCATGGGGCATGTAATAGGGGACATAGACAATATGGCTGTCAATTTCGCGCAAGTTGGAAAACTCAATAATCCCGGGCACATTGTGTTTTTCATCGATAATGTTGTGCCAGAAATTCGGCGTGGTTTGCTTCTTGAGATTAAAAATCAAACAGCACACACCAATGTTGGGAATGGCATCATATTGCGCTTTCAGATCATCGGGTAGGGACGGTACAAGACGGCTGATAAAAGGTGTTGGTACGGTGCTGATCACGCGGCTTGCGCTGTAAGTCTCATTTTCAGTCGTGACAATAACACCTTCGCCGCCATCGGCCTCTTTGATGTTGCGCGCCCCTTCTGAGCATTTAATAAGACCGCCCGAAAGTTCGATCGAATCTGTAAGCGCTTTAACGAGTGTCTCTGTTCCGCCTTGAAGGTAGCCGAGCTGTTCCTGCAAGAGTGATTTGCGCGATAGGCCAATGCGGCGAATACGTGTGCCGATCCATGTTGCGCTGATCTCGTCGGTAAAGTGATAAAATTTAAGATAAAACAGACGGTGCCACAGCTTTTGATAACCACTTTCGCCAAGCCAGCTTTTCAGCCAAACGGGCGCAGTCAGGGACTCGACCTTATCCCAGTTTTTACGTTTCGTGCTCCAAAAGGCCATAAGCGCATAGCGAAACTTTTCAATCGGGTTAAGCTTTGGAAAGGCGAGCAAAGCGAAAGGGTTGCCCCATTTGTAGTTTTTGCCGTGGTAGAAATAGCCCATCTTTGTGTCGCGCCATTTCAGTGCGTCTTTGATGCCAAGCTCGTCTAAAAGTTCAAATGTGTCATAATCTGTTTTGCAGATAAAATGATAATAGCGCTCAATAGATAAATCACCGATGGTAAAATGAGAGGCCATTCCACCCGGAATATCATCGGCTTCGAGTATGAGAACTTTTTTGCCATCCGACAAAGCTTGATAGGCGGCAGACAGGCCCATGGCCCCTGCGCCAATGACAATAAGGTCATATGTGGTTTCGGTCATAGGGGGCCTCTTAGAAATCGAGCACGATTTTGGAGTAGACGTCGTGATTAAAGGTCTCGTCTACGGCGTCGGCAAAAGACGTTTGAGTCACGCCAAATATCTCTGGCCAATCAATGATGTCAAAGACTTCGGGAATAATCAGCGCTCTTAATTGGTGTACGGTAAAAGGCGGGTTTTTGGTGACAAGTCCGACGAGCCAGATCAAGGAAAAAAAGAACCAATATGGAATTTTGACAATGGCTGTTTTTTCACCTGTGACGGCTTTAATGGTACGAATCAGGTCAATATAGTCAATAATTTCGCGCCCGGAAATGTCGTAAATCTCGTCTTTGGGTTGGTTTTCAATGCACGAAATAATGACATTACAAAAATCACCGACATATAAAGGTTGGCGGCGATAACGCCCATGTCCGGGAATAGGAAAAACGGGGGTTTTTGCCATAAACCTGCGCAGCCAACCCAAATGTTTGCGGTCAAACCAGCCAAACATGAGTGTTGGGCGTAGGATGACGCCGTTAATACCAATTGTCTTGACCAGTTCTTCTTGGGCGGTTTTTGACCGTGTATAAAAATCATCGGCTTCGGAGTTCACGACGGAGGATGAAATTTGGACGACATATGGGTTTTTGTCAGCGTCTATGGCGTCGAGTATATTTTGTGTTGCGTCCACATTATTACGGACAAACTCTTCATAATCGAGACCCCCAATTTGAGCCTGATTTATGATCACAACATCCGCGCTTTTGACCATATCTGTCCACGCGCCTTTATCGGCGGCGTCGACCAAGGCCGTCTCAATGCCGGGCTGTGTTTTGCGTAAAATTTCCAGATTTGTGACATGCTTATCATTGCCGCAAATATTCGTATATCCGGCTTGGGTTAAGCGCAGAGCTAAGTTCTGGCCGACCAAACCGGCGATACCACTGATGAAGATTCGGGTATTTTTGGGTAATGTACTCATGACTAAAGAGAAGACCTTTTAAAGACAAAGAAAGGCACATAACGGATAATCAGCAAAATAAACCGCCAGAACCACGGCGCGTAAACAACACGTTTGCCGCGCTTTTCAGATTTGCGGATAATGCGGGCAATTTTTTCAGGGCTCGCCCACAGAGGCCCGCCCTTTTCGATATGATCTGTCATCGGCGTGTCGATAAAGCCGGGCTTGACCAGTAGTACGCCGATTTTGGCTTCTTTGAGCTTGGCGGCGCGGTGCGTCATGCCTTGCATGAAAATATCGAGCCCGCCTTTGGCAGACCCGTAATGATAATTGGATTGCCGTCCGCGATCCCCGGCCACAGAGCCGATGACGGAGATATGTCCGCGTCCGGCTTGACGAAAATAGCCGAAAGCTTTTTCGCACCATAAAGCGGCGGAGACATAATTTGTCACAAGGTTTTGACATAGCGTCTCTATGTCATCTTGGGTTTGGTCTTGATCCCCTAAAATACCATAAGCAAGCAAGACCCGGTCAACGGCTCCCGCCTGATCTAAAATAGATTGCCAAACGGAATTTATCTTTTTTGTATCCGAGAGGTCAGCTGCGATACTCAGAGGTGGTTGCGTTCCGCGCGCCGTAAGGTCAGCTAAATTCTCTTTAAGTTTGGATTTGTTGCGCCCCACTAACACTACGCGGTCGCCGTTTTGCACGGCGTCTCTGGCATAGGCCATCGCGACGGAGGATGTGCCGCCCAGTATTACAATTGTTTCTGATGCTTTTTTCATGCTTATACTTTACTCTTTTGCGTGACGCGCCGCCAAAATGACGATGATAATTTTGGATCCCTGGCGTTTTCAACCTGCTCCCACTCTGGATAGGCGGACTGGAACAACCCCGGTAACATATGCCCATCTTTTGCAGGATACAAGCACCCCGCATAGTTTTGGACGATTTGGTCGAGCTCTGAAAACAGGTTCTGCGTTTTGGCTCCCCTATTGGGAAAGTCTAAAGCGAGGCTTAACCCCTCCCGGCAAAAGGAGAGTAGTCCGGGAGATGTTTCCGGGCCGTGAACTTTTAGAACCGCCAAAAAAGACCCCTGTCCGGATTTTTCAATGGCTTCCAACATTTCTGTGATGGCCACTTCCGCGTGGTCTAAACTGATGATGCATTGGTGTTGAAAGAAGCCTTTTTTGCCGTAGAGACGGTTCCAATTTGAAATCGAGTCCAGAGGGTAAAAAAACGGGTCATAATGAGTGTAGCCGCAATATTTTGCGCCGGGGCGATGACGGTACAGCCAATTAAAAGTTTTGATCGACAGCTTGTTCAAAAACAAGGACGGCGTCACAAACGGCCAGCCTAGTTTCGGCTCAAGCGGATGGGTATCAAGCGCGCCCGCGGTTGAGAATTTCCCCCGCGTGAAAATGCCCCGTCCAAGTTTTTTGCCTTTCGCAAAACAATCGATCCATGCGACTGTATAATCCCAGTCTTGGCTGTCTTCACTCAGTTTAAAAAAGTCACTCAAAGAATCATAAGGGATGTTTTCAACATAAACATAAGCAGAAGAAATCGGTTTAAGCTGAAGCTCAACCCATTCGATAATCCCCGAAAGTCCAAGCCCGCCAACGGTCAGTTCAAACAGTTTTTTGTTTTTTACCGGTGTGCAAATAACGGGATTGGTTTTCCGGTCGGAGCGGTGCAGCGCGAAGGAGCTGACGAAATTTCCGATACTGCCGACTTTATGATGATTTTTTCCGTGGACGTTGTTCGCAACCGCGCCGCCCAGCGTGACAAATTTTGATCCCGGCGTCACGGGAAGGAACCAGCCTTTGGGGACGCAGACCTGCAGCAACTCATCCAGCGTTAGCCCGGCTTGGGCTCTTATAATGCCGCGCTCCCAGTCGGCCTCAATAAAGGCTTTCAAGCGCGGGGTATGAAGTAAGCGCCCGTCTTCGTTCAGGTTGCTGTCACCATAGGAACGCCCCATGCCGTGGGCCAGAAGCGAACTGTCTGCCAGCTTGTCCGTTAATGCTGCTTTGATATCCGGCGGCGATGAGGCACAGCTTAGCTCATGCTCGAAAGCATGCGCGCGGCCCCAGCTTGTGATTTTCCGGCTCATGGTGGGCTTTTACCTGAATGTGTCCATATGACTAGTGCATTTCATGTTTAATCATACTCGGAAAGGCATAGGAAAATGGGTGAAAAAAAGCCCAATTTTCGATTCCAAATTAACGTGAATTGCCCTAGTGCATTTCACCCTTGCATGACGACCGCATCATCTCATAATCCAAGAGCGTCACGGTGTGTATAAAGCTGCGTGATCGCTATTGGGTTAAAAGAAGGGGTTTTTTTCCAAGAAAACAACGGCAAATATAAGGCCACCCAGCGCGAGGCTTAATTTGTCTTTGACGGCAAACAGGACAGGGTCGTCATTAAGTCGTCCCCGGTGCGCTAAATACCACATCCGCAAAATCCAGTAGACGAGAATAAAACCGACAATGAAAATAGACACATCCGCTTCAAGAACAGGTTCTGTTGCGACAAGACCGTAGAGAATGAATGACAGGATCGTCATGGCCGTTGCCATCATACCAAAGCCGAGAATAAGCGGTATATCTTTGATGTCATAACCCCTCCCGCCCATGGCAGTGCGACCTTGAAGATCAAGTTTTACGAGCTCTGTGTACCGCTTTGTCAGAGAGAGAGATAAAAAGAAGGTCAAAATAAAGCTAACCAGCCACGGCGAGGCCGGAACGCTGACGACCGCGGCGCCAGCTAAAACCCGCACTAAAAACAGAAACGCGAGAGACATAACGTCAATAATAACGAGGCGTTTGAGAAATATTGAATAGGCCATTGTGACGACGAAATAAATCAGCAAGACAAGGGCAAAGGCGGGCGGCAACAATAATGTAATGCCTGCGGCTAGAAATAAACACAGGCCAAACACGGCGATACCCTTCGTCACGCTGAGCTTCCCGCTGGCGAGTGGGCGATGCTTCTTTGACGCGCTTTCCCGGTCATTTTGAATATCAAGCGCGTCGTTGAAAATGTAAGTTCCGCTTGCAAGTAGCCCCATCGCGAGGAAGCCGAGCAGTAGGGCATAGACATCGGTAAGGCCTAATTTTTCAAACGCCAGCATGGGAACAAGGAAGAGCAGTACATTCTTGGCCCATTGGTGCAGGCGCATCGCTTTGATTACGGGTTTGAGAGATGACGATTTCTCACCCAGTGACTGAACAGGGTTTCCGGTTGCAGTTGTGATAGATTTTGAGGCTTTGGGCGCGGCAAAGGAATAGGCTTTGTCGGCAGCCTTCCACACGGCGTAATCCTGTGTGGAATTACCAACATAATCAAATCCGCCGGGATATTTATCCTGTAGAAACTTGGCCTTGTTTGACGAGGTCAGATTAACCTCCGGGGTGGTTCCAAAGCCGTCTGAGATCCAATCAAAGTGGACTGCAATATCTTTGATCAGGCTTTCATGAGATCCAGAACAGAGGACAATTTCGCGGCCCTTTTCAGCTTCTGCCACGGCAAAATCGACAATGGTCTGATTGTAAGGCAGATTCGCGGCGTTTATTTTATCGCCAATGAGACCGATCAGAACCTCTTTGAGTTTGTTCTTTGATTTGAGTCCTAAAAGCGCAAAAGAGAGCCCATTGAGAGGTTTCTCACAAAATCCAAGCAGCAGCATTTCTTGCGTGAGGTCATTATGAATGAGTGTGCCATCGACATCGAGTATCAGAGGGTTTTGTGTGGACATATTCAGCTTTCAGAATCGAAATGGCAAAAGGGCGGGACGCGGCGTTTGCCATTGGCTTTGAGCGCGAATAGACTCTTTTGATAATTTTATCTTTCTATCACTTTAACGGAAACTCTACCGCCCAATGCTAACATAGGTAAAGCCCTTGGCGGTCATTTCTGCGGGTTGATATATATTTCTAAGGTCAACAACAATAGGTGTTTTCAGACTTGACTTAACGCGGTCAAGATCAAGCGCTCTGAACTGATCCCATTCGGTAACAATGACGACAACATCAGCGCCCTCAATACAGTCATAGGCATTGCGGGCATAATCGACATTTTGAAGCAAATGCTTGGCTTCCTGCATGGCTTCAGGGTCATAAGCCCGGACCGCCGCGCCAGCGTGGGTCAGTGCGGGAACAATGTCGAGGCTGGGTGCATCGCGCATGTCGTCTGTGTTGGGTTTGAAGGCCAGACCTAGAACCGCAACGGTTTTGCCTTTCACGCTGCCGCCGCACGCATCTATGATTTTTGCGGCCATGGCTTTCTTGCGGTCTTTGTTCACCCGCTCGACGGTTTCTATAATTTGCAGTGGCGAGCCATAATCCTGCGCTGTTTTAACAATCGCGAGCGTGTCTTTTGGGAAGCACGAGCCGCCATACCCCGGGCCTGCGTTCAAGAACTTCCTGCCGATGCGTCCATCAAGGCCAATGCCGCGCGAAACCTCTTGGACATTGGCACCGACTTTTTCGCACAAATCCGCCATTTCATTGATGAAGGTAATTTTCATGGCAAGGAAAGCGTTGGCTGCATATTTAATTAGCTCAGACGTTCTCCGGCTGGTAAACAGCATGGGCGTTTCGTTTAAAAAAAGCGGGCGGTAAAGCTCTTTCATCACATCAATCGCTTGGGCATCTTCGGTACCAACAACAATTCGGTCTGGGCGCTTGAAATCATTTATGGCCGCGCCTTCGCGTAAAAATTCGGGGTTAGATACGGCTGCAAATTCGGCGTCCGGGCGGGCCTTGCGGATAATCGCTTCGACCTCGTCGCCCGTGCCGACAGGTACTGTGGATTTGTTTACAATGACCGTAAAACCGTCAATATATTGAGCTATTTCCTCGGCGGCCGCGTACACATATGATAGATCTGCGTGCCCGTCCCCGCGCCGCGACGGCGTGCCAACGGCAATAAAGACTGCGTCGGCTTGGGCCACAGCGTCTTTGACATCTGTTGTGAAGGACAAGCGGCCTTCGGCCACGTTTTTAGAGACAAGGTTTTTAAGCCCGGGTTCAAAAATGGGGACGCCGCCGGAGTTCAGCGTCTTTATTTTTTCGGCGTCTTTATCAACGCAGATCACCGTATGTCCGAAGTCTGCGAAGCAAACGCCAGAGACAAGCCCGACATACCCCGTCCCGATCATCACAACTCGCATAAACGATCACAGTCATTGCTAAGTAAAGTTGCGCCCCACTTATCAACGCAGGGCAGGCCGATCAACTTAAATATAGAGAGGGCAATGCCGGGAAAGCTTTACGAAATTACGGACGGTTTTGTACGCGACACTGTGGCCTTTATCGCGCCGAGCGAGTCTGCGATTGTCTCAATGCTGCTCAAAGCATCTTGGACGCCCATATCAAGGTTCTCGGTCGGCCCGGTATATTTCTCCAGATACAGCCGTAGGGTGGCGCCAACTGTCCCTGTCCCGGAGAGCCGCAAAACAAAACGGCTTCCACTTTCAAACTCGACGATCAATCCTTGGTTCTCGGAGACAGACCCATCGACAGGGTCTGTGTAAGAAAAGCTCATAGCCTTGCTGATCGTCTCTCCTTGATGGGTTTGTCCGGGCAGGGCGTCAATTTTAGATGTCACCGTGGCCATGACTTTTTCTGCAGCGGATGTGTCAACGCCTTCATAATCATGCCGGGAATAATAGTGACGGCCATAGGTTCTCCAGTGATTTTGCATAATCGCGGCGACGCTTTGCTTGCGCGCAGCAATAATATTGAGCCACATAAGCACGGCCCATAAGCCGTCTTTTTCGCGTACATGACTGGAGCCCGTGCCCGCGCTTTCCTCGCCGCATATCGTGATCTGTCCGTCGTCCAGCAAGTTGCCAAAAAACTTCCAGCCCGTGGGCGTTTCAAAGCAGGGGACATTCAAAGCTTTGGCAACGATATCCGCTGCGCGGCTTGTCGGCATCGACCGGGCGACGCCGGCAATGCCGTTTTTATATCCCGGTACCAAATGGGCATTGGCCGTAATGACGGCGAGGCTATCAGACGGTGAGACATAGGTGTGAGCGCCCAAAACAATATTACGATCGCCGTCTCCGTCAGACGCTGCGCCAAAGTCAGGCGCATCTTCACCGAACATGCTTTCAAACAGCTCCACGGCATAGACAGGGTTTGGATCAGGGTGGCCACCGCCAAAGTCCGGGAGGGGTACGGCGTTGATCAGGCTTTTTGCAGGTGCGCCGAGATGATCCACCAAAATAGCTTTGGCATAGGGCCCCGTAATGGCATGCATGGCATCAAAACAAAGCGTAAAGCCTGAGGCAAAAAGCGCTTTAATGGCCTCAAAATCAAAAAGAGTTTCCATTAACTCGACATAATCCGAGACGGGGTCTATGATTGAAACTTTCATATCGCCGAGCGCCGCGCCGCCGCGTTCGCCAAGATCAACATCGTCGCCCGCGCTTATTTTATAAGTCTGAATTGTTTTGGTCTTTGCAAAGATGTCTTCTGTCACCGACTCAACAGCAGGCCCGCCGTTACGGCCATTATATTTAATGCCGAAGTCTCCGTCCGGGCCGCCCGGATTGTGACTGGCTGAGAGTATAATCCCGCCCTCGGCTTTGTATTTACGGATCACGCAGGAGGCGGCCGGTGTGGACAGAAGGCCGCCCTGCCCGACGATCACTTTTGCCACGCCGTTGGCAGCGGCCATTTTCAAAATCGTTTGTATCGCAGCGTCATTATAAAAACGTCCATCCCCGCCCACGACTAAGCTCGCGCCTTGAAGAGCCGGGACACTGTCAAATATCGCTTGAACAAAATTTTCAAGATAATGGGTCTGCTGAAACACGCTCACTTTTTTACGAAGGCCGGACGTTCCGGGTTTTTGATCCATAAAAGGCGTGGTTTTAATCTTGGGCATATGGGTCACCTGGGGTTGTGAGCGCGCGTGGCGTGAATGGCCCGCGTGATCATATTGACATTAGGGTCGGACGCAATCTCTTTGAGGGTGAGGCGCGTCCGCCGCCGCCAGTTTGGGGCCTCAACCGTTGTGCCGGGAACGTTGGCTTGATGCGTTTCGAGTAGCAAATCATCAAGTTGAACGGCGAAGGCAAGGGCGTTTCCGCCCGCAAGATAAGCCTGTAATTGCCCCATCAGGCGGGGCGTCATTTTGTCTGCATGATAATGATCAAGGCCTGCAAGATGGAGGAAGGCGGATTTATCAATCCGGCGCTGATGTCGGGCGGCGCGCAAAACCTCCGGATCATTTCCAATCCCCAGCTCTTCGCGCCAGCGAAAATCTTCACCCTCCCAAAATCCGGCCAGTGTTGGAAAATCATGGTTGGAGAACGCGGTCATGGACATCTCGCGTCCATGTTCTCTCGCGATGACTTCTCCGGACGCGCTGCGCTCAATGAGCTGTATGTTGCAGCCCATCAGGCCGTAATCTGCCATGCGCGTCCTAAAATCATCTGGAACAGTGCCGAGGTCTTCGCCGAACACTATGCACTTTGTGCGCATGGACTCTTCAGCAATCATTGCCAATAACCCATCAAAAGGATAGCGCACATAACCGCCCGTATCTCCCGGTGGAATCCAAAAACTGCGTAAATGCCCGAGGATATGGTCAATACGCAGGGCTCCGCCAAACGACATGGCTTCTCGTAACCCTCTGCAGTAAGGCTCGAAATTGTTTTGTGTCAAGCTGTGCGGATTAAACGGCAGCAAATTCCAAAGCTGACCGTCTGGATTGGCCATATCGCCGGGCGCGCCAAGACTGATGCCGTTAGCAAAAGCGTCTTTCTCCCGCCACGCATCAGATCCGCCCGGAACGACGCCAACCGCAAAATCAAGGTAAAGTCCAATGTGCATCCCTGCCGCTTTGGCGCGGGTTTGCGCGCGCTTGAGCTGTTGTGCAGCTATCCACTGCAGGTAGGTGTAAAATGAAAGCCGATTGGCGTGAGTTTTAGCAAAATCTCGGCTGCTTTTGGAGGCAGGATCTTCGTAGTCTTTGTGAAAGTTTATCCACCCGTCATAGTTTCGCTTGGCTTTAGGGAGACGTTCAAACAAGACGTCGAAAAGCGTATGTTGGTGCAGAGATTCGCCTTTTTGTATGGTATATGCTTGAAATGCAGCGCGGCGAGGCGCGTCTTTGGGGAGTGCTTCAAAGCGCTCAAAGGCAGTTTCGAACGCTTTCATTTTTGCACTGTACACCGCCGTATAATCAACATGCTTTGGTTTTTGGAGCCGCTCTAAATCTACAGGATAATCCACTGCAAGCTCCGGGATTTTATCTGGCGCAATGTGCATGATGTTGAGAAAGTCACGTGATGACGGCGAATAAGGCGAATAGAGATCGGGCGCGCTTGGGAAGAGGGCGTGAACAGGATTGATACCAATAAAATCAGCGCCTTTGGCCGCCATAATTTCGGCAAGCTCTGCGAGGTCTTCAAAATCGCCAATCCCCCAATTCCGTTCTGACTTAAGGCCGTACAGCGCCGTTGTCACGCCCCAGGCTTTACCATGAGCGCGCAGACTATTAGCCCCGTAAACTTGAGGGTGATCATGAGGCGCGGCTGTTATTGGCGGGGTCTCCTTCAGCGCGCGGTCTATGCCTTGAGCGTCACTCACGTTTGCGCCCATGGCGGCGAGGAGCTTGCGCTTTGTTTCGAGGCTCGCGTGGTGTACATGTCCAGTAATGTCCCGGTAAGCCTCATGGATGCCGTAATCATGTGAAAGCCTTAAAACAGCCTCGTCTTTACGGTCTTGCGTCAGATAAGGCCCTGTATATTTAAAAACCGAAACAGAGTTTGCGGAGAGCGCATTGAGCTTATCGACGTTTTTAGCTGTCGATAATAAACAGTCCCAGTCGCCTAACCCGGTAAACGAACAGCGTCCGCCCCGGTTAAATGCGATCATAATTGTATCTTGACCTTCCATGGAAAGCGCGAGGCCAAAACAGGTGAGCGTCGGGTTGTCCCATTCATGACTTTGTAGCGCAGCGCCACACGACGAGATCCACTGGACATTCGGCACAATAGATTCAGATAAAGCTTCGCCGTGGAGGAAGCTGGTTTGCTTGAAGTGCGGATAGATTTTTCGAAGGGATATTAATTTCGTTGTAAAGTCCGCAAGCTCTGTATCCATGCCCGCCCAATCCAGCCATGTGATTTCGTTGTCTTGACAATAAGCGTTATTATTACCGTTTTGAGATTGTCCAAACTCGTCGCCCGCCAAAAGCATAGGCGTGCCTTGGGAGAGAAAAAGCGTGGTCAGCACATTCTTTTTTCTTTGGCGCCGTTTGGCGGTAATGTCGGGATCGTCCGTGGGGCCCTCATGACCCATATTATCCGAGAGGTTATGCCCGTGCCCATCACGGTTCTGCTCCCCATTGGCGGCGTTGTGTTTATCGTTAAAGCTCACGATATCTTCGAGCGTGAAACCGTCATGAGAGGTGATAAAGTTCAGACTGCTCAGAGCGTTGCGGCCTGAATGATCAAACTGGTCTGCCGATCCTAAAAGACGCGCGGCGAGACTTTTGTGGGCATAATGATCCTTACGCCAAAAGGCACGCACATCATCTCTGTATTGATCATTCCATTCGGTCCAGCCTGTGGGAAATCCGCCCAACACATATCCATCCGGGCCAATATCCCATGGCTCTGCAATCAGTTTAAGTTTTGATAAAGCCGGATCCGCTTTGATCGCCATAAAAAACGGTGCATCTGCGCTAAAATCATTGGGGTTACGCCCCAGCGTCGGGGCAAGATCAAAGCGAAAACCATCCACATGCATATGCTCGGCCCAATATCTCAGGCTCGCAAGCGTCAGCTCCAAAACACGGGGGTGAGACATATCTAGCGCGTTACCGCAACCTGTATGATTAACATAAAACCGCTGATCGTCCTGCAGGTGGTAATAGCTGGCATTATCAATCCCCCTGTAGGACAATGTCGGGCCAAGCCTCCAGCTCTCGGCTGTATGATTATATACCACATCGAGGATGATTTCGATCCCGGCCTCATGCAGCGCTTTTACAGCGTCTTGAAAGGCGGCCTCTCCGTTGGGCCCAAGATAAGGGGCGTGCGCCGCAAAATAATTGACGGGATTATATCCCCAATAATTTGTTAGGCCCATTTCAGTCAGCCGGGGCTCAGAGAAAAAACTCTGGACGGGTAAAAGCTCTATGGCGGTGACGCCCAGTTTCTTAAGGTGAGAGATCATAGCAGGCGATGACAGACCTGATAATGTGCCGCGGTGTGTTGGTTTCACGCCGGGGTGACGCTGGGTTAAACCTTTGACGTGCGCCTCATAAACAACCGTGTCTTGCCAAGACGTAGCAGGCGGCGTGCTATCCTCCCAATCGAAGATGGGGTCTCCTACGACGCATTTTGGCATATACGGCGCGCTGTCGAGGCGGCTGAATGAGAGATCTTTGTTTGGTGCATTAACGTCAAACCCATATAACGCATCATGCTGCACAAAGTCGCCAAAAAGCCGTTTTGCATAAGGGTCAATCAGTAATTTGTTACGGTTAAACCTATGCCCGTCATGTGGCGCGTAAGGCCCATCAACACGGTATCCGTAGAGCTGATCATGTTTTAGGCCCGGCGCAAATCCATGCCAAATATCTCCGGTGCGGCTGGGTAGCTTTAACTGCGCCGTTTCCGTTTTCCCGTCTTCGGAGAACAAGCACAACGTCACGGATGTGGCGTGAGCCGAAAAAATAGCAAAATTGACCCCAGACGACGTGACTGTAGAGCCGAGCGGCGCGGTATCACCGGGTGTAAGTGTTGGGAGGGTAAGCATTACAATGCGTTATATAAGTCAATATAAGTTTTTGCCGAGGCGTCCCAATTAACAGTTTGAGACAGGCAGTTTTTTACAAGAGCGGCCCAGACATTAGGCTGCTCGTAGAGCTGAAATGTTTTGTGAATGGCGGCGGCAAGCATGTGTGCGTTTACGGGCGCAAATTGCACACCTGTTGCTACGCCGCTTGCAAGCGCCATAGGGTTGGCGTCAATGATGGTGTCATTCAGTCCGCCGACTCGCCCCACGATAGGAACAGCGCCGTATCTCATGGCGCAAAGCTGGGTGAGCCCGCAGGGCTCAAATCGTGAGGGAATAAAAATCGCGTCGCTTCCGGCCTGTAGCCTGTGGGCGAGGGGCTCATTATACCCAATCGTGACCGAAATTTCGGTTGGATGTTTTTGCGCGGCCGCTTCGAACGCAGATTCAATGGCGTTGTCGCCAGAACCTAAAACGGCCAATTGTCCGCCGCGTGCAACAATAAAGTCCGTCATGTCGGCCAGTAAATCGAGACCTTTTTGGGTCGTCAGCCGCGAAATAACGCAAAAAAGCGGCGCCATTTTTGAGGCGCGCAATCCGAGGGTTTTTTGCAAGGATGTTTTGTTTTTGGATTTGTTTGCAGGTGCTTTAGCTGAGAAGGCAAACGGTATCTCAGGATCAGTTGCAGGGTTCCAAACGTCCGTATCTATGCCGTTGAGAATGCCGGATAAATGCGCGTTTTTAGCGCGAAGCATGCCGCCAAACCCCATACCTCCATCGTCAGATTGAATTTCTAACGCATATGTTGGGCTGACAGTCGTCACGTGATCGGCGTAGGCAATGCCGGCCTTCAAAAAACTGACCTGATCCCAATATTCCATGCCGTTCGGACCATAAAAAGAAGGCGGTAGGTCAAGCGCCTCAAAAGTGGATTTTGGGAACAGGCCTTGAAACGCCAGATTGTGAATTGTCAGTATGGATTTTACTTTATGGGCTTTGCTGTTAGCAGCGAGGTAGGCCGCCGTAAGCCCAGCCTGCCAATCATGAGCATGCAAAACATCATAAGTCTTGGGCCCGATTTCCCCTACCGCAAGATCAGTGGCAACCTTAGAGAATGCTGCAAACCTTAGGTCGTTTCCGGCCCGGTCCTCGCCTGATGCCTCTTGATAAGGGTTTCCTTTGACTGTAAATAAATGCGGCGCATCCAGCGCTATAACTTTGATGCCAGTCACGGTCTCGCCGTGTATGAGGGCTCCTGGTTTTCCGGCCACAGATTGAATTTTTGCTAGTGTTTTTTTGTTTTCCAGCCCTTCCAAGACGCTTGGAAAGCCCGGCAAGAATACAGTGCTGTCGACGCCAGCCGCGCTTAGGGCCCGCGGCAGAGCCCCAACAACGTCTGCAAGGCCTCCGGTTTTAATGAGCGGGTAACATTCGGAGGCAGCAAATAGAACTTTCAAAGGTTTGGTCGGCAATTAATTATCCAATTGGTCAATCATGTTCTGGGTAATGAGGCACACACCGCTTTTGGTGCGGTAGAACCGTTTGGCGTCAAGTATAGGGTCATTACCAACAGCCAGCCCTTTGGGGATCCGCACCCCTTTGTCAACGACGACATTGGTGAGCTGCACAACTTCACCGATATCAACATCGGGCAGCACAATCGCGCGCTTTAATGTCGAATAAGAGTGCACGTACACATTTGTGAACAGCATGGATTGATCAACGCGGGCCCCTGATACGATACAGCCCGCTGAAACAACGGAGTTAACCGCCGCGCCGCGCCGACCAACTTCATCGTGAATAAACTTTGCGCTGGGGGCGAGTTCAGAATAAGTCCAGATCGGCCAGCTCTTATCATACATATTAAGTGCGGGCTCGTATGATGTGAGGTCAAGGTTGGCCTCCATGTAAGCATCAAGAGTGCCCACGTCCCGCCAGTAGGCCTCTTCTTCACCTTCAGAGCGCACACACGATTTTGTATATCTGTGGGCTTGAGCTTTCCCATTTTTTACAATGTAAGGAATGAGATTTTTACCAAAATCCCGATCACTTCCCTTATCAGCCGCGTCGCGGCGTAGCTGATCGAATAAGAATTTTTTGTTGAAGACATAAATTCCCATAGAGGCGAGGCAGACATCATCATGCCCGGGTATTGTGGGCGGGTTTTCTGGCTTCTCCAAAAAGTCTGTAATTTGGTCATTCTCGTCGATATGCATCACGCCAAACCCCTTGGCCTCTTCGACGCTCACCTGTAGACAGCCGATTGTGACATCGGCTTTGGAATTTACATGCTCTTCTAGCATTAATTCGTAATCCATTTTATAGATATGATCGCCCGCCAGAACGACGATATATTCTAAGTTGGAGTAACTTTCGATGATATGGATGTTTTGATAGACCGCATCCGCCGTGCCCTCATACCAACGCTCTTCGGACATGGTTTGCGAGGCCGGCATGATATCAAAGCTCTCATTGCGTTCAGCACGGTAAAAGTTCCAGCCCCGCTGCAAGTGCCGTATCAGGCTATGCTGTTTATATTGGGTTGCCACGCCAATGCGTTTGATGCCCGAGTTCATTGCGTTTGAGAGCGCAAAGTCGATAATTCTAAATTTGCCACCAAAGAAGACAGCAGGCTTTGCGCGGCGTTCTGTTAAGTCTTTGAGGCGTGAGCCACGCCCACCCGCAAGTACAAAAGCCATCGACTTTTCTGCGAGTCGCCGATTTGATGAAAATGCTGCATTTTGCATCGCTTTCCCCTTTTATATGCGCGGCTTATTATAATTGATGTATGACATAAGGATTGCGTCTAAGGAAAGTTAAATCCTCTCTGGAACTAGACGCATCAAATGCCATATGATATCTTCATGACAGCGCTGTCAATTTTATGGCAATTTTGCTAGGGTAAATCAAGTACAAGTTTTTAGGCATACATTGCCACTAAATTCGGAGAGCTATTCCATGAGCCCACAAACTCATAAAATCGCAGATACAAAAGAGCTGATTGACGAAAGCTTTGGCGAGTCCATTTTACGTCACCTCATTTATTCAGTTGGGAAAGATAAAAACCACGCTGTCGCCAGAGATTGGTGCGTGGCGTTATCATTGGCGACGCGTGACCAAATGGTCGAGAGCTGGATTGATACAACGCGCCGGATTTACAAGAATAAGCAAAAACGCGTTTATTATCTTTCTATGGAATTTATGATTGGGCGCATGCTTGAAGACGGGCTGACTAACCTTGGCCTCGCGCAAGACGCAAAGGCGTTTTTCAAGGCGCAAGATTTGAACTTTCACGAAATTTTACATGCGGAGCAGGATGCCGCGCTTGGGAATGGTGGTCTCGGGCGTTTAGCAGCCTGTTTTATGGACTCGATGTCGACAACTGGCGTGGCTGGTATGGGCTATGGTATTCGTTACCAGCATGGCATTTTTAAACAAAATATAGAGGATGGCTGGCAAATAGAGGAACCAGAAGATTGGCTTGTCGAAGGCAATGCGTGGGAGTTTCGCCGTCCCGAGGTTGTTTATGATGTCGATTTTGGCGGTCATGTCGAAACCGATCATCAGGGAAAATCTGTTTGGAAGCCAACAGAACGCATTCATGCTGTCGCTTTTGACATGCCGATTGCGGGGTGGGAGGGACGCCACGTGAATACGTTGCGCCTTTGGTCCGCGCGTCAGGCTGATTTGATGAATCTGAAAAAATTCAACGAAGGTGATTTCATGGCGTCTGCGCGCCAGCAAATATTAGCCGAATCTATCTCCAAAGTGCTATATCCGGGTGATCACACCGAACAAGGGCGCGAGCTGCGGTTAAAGCAAGAAGTGTTTTTCACTTCAGCCTCCTTACA
This sequence comes from uncultured Caulobacterales bacterium, assembly GCA_964352785.1. Taxonomy (GTDB): domain Bacteria; phylum Pseudomonadota; class Alphaproteobacteria; order Caulobacterales; family Maricaulaceae; genus JACOMS01. Next base: position 55,264 of record CAYGTI010000005.1, on the reverse strand, counting down.
AGATCTCATCCGCCGGTTTTTTATGAACTACGACAGCCTCGACAATCTGGGTGATCACGTGGCCGTTCAGCTTAATGATACGCATCCCGCGATTGCTGTACCTGAATTGATCCGTATTTTAATGGATTTACACGGATATACGTTCGAGCGCGCTTTTGAAATTACGCGCGAAACGCTCCATTATACAAACCACACACTCCTACCAGAAGCGCTGGAAAAGTGGCCTAAGTCTTTGTTTGAACGCATTCTGCCCCGCCACTTGCAGATCATCAATATGATTGATGGAGCGTTTTACCAAGAAGCTCTGGCGAACGGGCTGGAGCACCACATAATTGCGGGTATTCAGGTCATTCATCCACATCAACAAGATTGGGTGCGTATGGGGAATTTGGCTTTTATCGGCTCACGCAAAGTCAATGGTGTCTCTGCGTTGCATTCAGAATTAATGAAGCAAACGGTTTTTCATGATCTTCACATGATGTACCCGGATAAAATTATCAATCAAACCAACGGTGTGACGCCCCGGCGCTGGCTACTGGAATGCAACCCGGATCTCGCCAGCCTTATCACAGAGAAAATTGGCGATGGCTGGGTCGACGATCTGGAGCAGCTACAAAAACTAAGCCCTTTGGCAGATAATAGAGCGTTTCAAAAAACCTACATGCAGATCAAATCCGCCAACAAGGTGCGTCTTGCCGCGTTTTTAAAAGAGCGCACAGGCATTGCGGTTAATCCCGAGGCTTTGTTTGATATCCAGATTAAACGCATCCACGAGTATAAACGGCAGTTGATGAACGTGCTTGAAACCATGGCGCTCTATAATGAGATCAAAGCCAACCCCAAGGGACTGTGGCAGCCGCGCGTGAAAATTTTTGCAGGTAAAGCTGCGCCGAGCTATTTTCTCGCTAAACTTATCATCAAGCTGATCAATGATGTGGCGAACGTCATTAATACCGACAAAGATATTGGTGACAAACTCAAGCTCGTATTCTTGCCGGATTATAACGTTTCCGCCGCAGAAGTTTTAATACCGGGCGCGGATTTGTCCGAGCAAATTTCTACGGCCGGGTTTGAAGCCTCTGGGACAGGGAATATGAAGTTTGCCTTGAACGGCGCGCTTACAATCGGAACGCTCGACGGGGCTAATGTCGAGATGCAAGAGCATCTCGGCGAAGACAATATATTTATTTTTGGCTTGAAAGCGCATGAGATTGCCGACCGTCAACACCGCCGCGCGCGTCCGTCAGAAATCATTAAAGACTCGCCAAGGCTTCAAAAAGTCATTCAGCAACTTGAGACTGGATTTTATGCTGATGGCGACACACAGCGTTTCAATGATATTTTGGAAAACCTCAAAAATCATGATTACTTTCAGGTTGTTCCGGATTTTGAGGCCTATTGGGATATGCAGCGACATGTGGATGATGTGTACCGCAAGCCTGATGTGTGGGCCAAAATGGCGATTCTAAACACGGCGCGTATGGGGTGGTTTAGTTCAGATCGGACTATCCGGGGTTATGCCAAAGATATATGGAATGCTCCAACTTCATAGGCTAAAAGGGGCCAAAGGGAAAACTCTATGGATAGTCATGAGCGGCAGAAAATAATTTCGGGAACCCACGCCGCGCCGTTTTCATATCTGGGCCGTCATGACGCCCAAGGAAAAGATATTCTAAGAACGTTTGCGCCGAATGCTGATGCTGTTCATGTGTATACGCCGCGCGGGCGAAAGCCAGTGGCGCGCCTGACCCAAGTTGATGAGGCGGGCCTTTTTGAAGGTATGATTATGCCTTCAAAAATAAAAACGGGATATAAATATAAAGCGCAGTATGGTGACTTTGAGGAGTTTTTTGAAGACCCCTACCGCTTTGCGCCTGCGATAGGAGAGCTCGACCTTTATTTGCTGTCCGAGGGCCGTCATGTTCACGCGTTCAACATTCTCGGTGCGCATGTTGGCGAGCAAGAGGGCTCGGCGGGCACGCGGTTTGCCGTGTGGGCCCCGAATGCTGCGGGTGTTTGCGTGGCTGGAGATTTTAATCACTGGAATAGCGTAAAACACCCGATGCGCTCTCGGGGTGCGAGCGGTATTTGGGAACTGTTCATCCCGGGCGTTACGGACGGCACCGCTTATAAATATGCGATCCGGGACAGCCATGGACACATGCAGCCGTTAAAGGCTGACCCGTTTGGGTTTGGTGCAGAAGTTCGCCCAAAATCCGCATCCGTTGTGCGGGATTTATCAACATATAAATGGCGGGATAAGGGCTGGATGTCGTCGCGTAAGAACCATCAACACCGCGAAGCCCCTATCTCTATTTATGAGGTACACTTGGGCTCTTGGCAAAGACATGGGGATAACGGATTTTTATCCTACAAAGAATTATCCGAGCGTCTCATTCCCTATGTTAAAACTCTGGGGTTCACCCACATTGAATTAATGCCAATCACAGAACACCCTTTTGATGGCTCTTGGGGATACCAGCCTATTGGCCTGTTTGCGCCAACGGCACGCCACGGGAATGCGGATGACTTTAAAGCGTTTGTCGATGAGGTGCATGCGGCAGGTCTTGGCATTATTTTGGATTGGGTTCCCGGTCACTTTCCGTCAGATGATCATGGTATCGCGCAGTTCGATGGTACGCACCTATATGAGCACGCAGACCTGAAAAAAGGCTTTCATCCCGATTGGAACACGCTCATTTTTAATTTTGGCCGCCGCGAAGTGGTCAATTACTTGGTCTCGAACGCTCGGTTCTGGCTTGAAGAATATCATCTGGATGGGCTGCGCGTTGATGCTGTTGCGTCGATGCTTTACCTTGATTATTCGCGTAAAGACGGCGAGTGGATACCCAACCCAGACGGTGGCAATCAAAATTGGGAAGCTGTGAAATTCCTTCAATCCATGAACGCGGATGCTTATGCCGCTGGAGAGGCGCTTGGCGGCGGGGTGTTTACCATCGCGGAGGAGAGCACAGCTTGGCCGGGCGTGACCGCGCCGACCGATCGTGATGGTCTTGGCTTTGGATTTAAATGGAATATGGGCTGGATGAACGATACGCTGGAATATATGTCCGAGGATTCGGTGAATCGCAGCCATCATCACCATAAAATGACGTTTGGCATTGATTACGCTTTTTCAGAAAATTATATCCTGCCTTTGTCTCATGACGAGGTCGTACACGGCAAAGGCTCTTTGCTCAGCCGTATGCCCGGTGACCGTTGGAAGAAATTTGCAAACCTACGCGCCTATTATGCCTTTATGTGGGCGCACCCTGGTAAAAAACTTTTGTTTATGGGGTGTGAATTTGCTCAAAGTGAAGAGTGGAAGGCTGACAGCTCGCTGGATTGGCACTTAACTCAATATGATGAGCATAAGAACACACAAAGCCTTATTGGCGATCTCAATAAGCTCTACCGAAACACGCCTGCGCTTTATGAGCTGGATTGTATGTCAAGCGGATTTGAATGGGTAGACGGCGGTGCGCAAAATGAGAATATCCTATCCTTCCTGCGCTGGGATAAAGCCCGCCAAGCGCCGTGCCTTATTGTCTGTAATTTCTCACCTGTACCGCGCACGGGATACCGGGTTGGCGTACCTCTGACGGGGCATTGGGGTGAGGTACTCAATACAGACTCCGCGTTTTACGGGGGTTCTGGCGTTGGTAATCTAGGCGGGTTTAAAACGGAAAATACGGGATCGCACGGGCATGGGCAATCGTTGAATTTAAATATCCCTCCGCTCGCAGTTCTTATATTCAAGAAAGCCTAAGCGGCCTTATCGCCGCACGGCGGGCGTTTCTACGTCAAGGCCACTCGCGCGAACAGCAAGATAAAGCTCCAAGTAGAGATAGGCCTGAGAGCCAAGTGCATGCGGTTCTGCGCGTACGCCCGCATCGCAATCAGACAGGCGGCGGTGCAAAGATCCGAGGCTTTCCCACTCGAAACGATAGGCGGGGAAGCCGTTTCCGTGGCCTTGGCTGATGGTATCGCCGCGTATTTTTCGGCCCCAATTTTCATTGTGGCACTGCGCGCAAGACAGGTTAAGTTGCCCCCGGCGGGTATAAAAATATATCTCTCCGGTTTCATAATGTGATCGATTTTCCGGTGTAAGCTGTGTGCTGAGGCGTGCGCCCTGTGAGAGCGAACCAACATAAGCGGTCAGCGATAAAAGATCATCCGTCTCATATGCCAAAGGATCTTTTAATTGATAGGTTACGCGGCAATAATTGATGCGCCCTTCAAGGTTTAAAAGCGTCCCGCTTTGGGGGTCTATTTTTGGATAAGTTGCGGCCGCTGAGTCAATTTGGTTTTGATCGCCGCTATGGCAAGATTGGCAACTGGGTGAGCGTTGGGCCATCTCATCAAACAGCGCACGGCCTCTATCGACCCACAGCATACCGGGGTTCGCGAATGTATCGGACTGTAAGGCCTGAGTTTCGGGTGTTAAAAACTCAAATCCAGACTTTATGGAGGTTGGCGTCGTATCTGTAAAAGTTTGGTCTTGGGCGCAGGCCGCAAGCAAAAAGATGCACAAAAAAGTCCACAAGCGCCGAGTCATGTGACAACAATATCAACCTGATCTGAAAACATCTGCCCGGTTTGCTCCGTCCATTTAAATATCAGTGTTCCGGACTCTGTGGCGGTCGTATAGAATGTGAGAAACGGGTTGGCGGCAATGCCGGGGTAGTAATTTGCGCTAAAAATAATGTCATCATTGTAGACACATTCAAATTTCGTTAGAATGTTTCTAGGTATTGTCTTGCCCCGTTCATCAAAGCGGTAACCGCTTTCCATGTCGTGCTGAATGAGCGCTTTAAGTTCTATAATCTCGCCCTTTTGGGCTGTTTTGGGGGCGGCTATTCGGATAGGCGCGCTCATTATAAAATTACGCACGCTGCGATAGTGACCAATGTTCTGGCCGAAGCCGTATATAGGCGGCCTCCGCTCATCTCGGCGATGGCATGAACGGATTGCGTCCCGCCCAGCCGGATGCGTCCGGTCACTCTGGCGCGTCCTGAACGGGGCGTCAGATGATAAGTCGCGATGAGCGGAATGGGATTGCGCTCTGAGAATATAGCAATGCGTTTGACATAATTATCCGGCTGCATCGGGCTATCTACGTCAATGTCAATGGGAACAGAATAGCCGTTCTCAGAAATAGGCGGTATTTTAAGACTGACACGGCTTGTATTTAACGGACCGTCTCCAAACATATTTTTTATGGCGGCTTGCATCTCTGTTGGAGCTGCGTGGGCAAAACTAGGCAACAGTGCACTTGCCGCCAAAGCGCCCGCGCTTTTTACCGTGGTTCTGCGGCTTATAATACGGCTCATGTTTCGTCTCCTGTCAGGCCGCTAAGATAGGCGATAAGGTCTTCTATGTCTTGCGCGGATAACACTGTTTTGTCTTTGTAGGCTGGCGCGACTTGCCGAAGATCTTGGGTGCGAAAATAAGAGGGCATAGGGGTGTTCGGTTTGACAGCATCGTAATCGACCAGCCGCAACCTTAATTGCGCTGCTGATAGCCTATCCCCGACGCGGCTGAGATCAGGGCCAAGATTGCCTTGAAACTCTGCATCCAGCCCGTCAACCCGGTGGCATAGAACGCAATGTCCCGTCTCTCTATCAAGAAAAATGCGCGCACCGTTCTCCGTATTTCCGTCTTGCGACGTCAAAGGCGCGGGGATGGTATCGCCTATACGGGTAAGCTTTCCGCCGGGCTGGCAGGCCGCAAAGAAGGCGGCAAGTATTAGCCAAGCGGCACGCATTAGCCAAAGGCCTCGCGCGTCGCTGCACTGTACCAATCCGCCGCTTGCCGTCCTTCCGCGACGCGCGCCGCGAGAGGGGCTTCCAAGGATGATAATCCGCCAGCACCTTTAACCTGAGACAGCGCGCCATTTAGAGCGTCGTAAACACCTGTAATCGAGACCGCTTGCTCGGGATCAACAAAAGAATAGCATATGTTTGTGAGCTTCACCGGCTCCGGGGCCAGTCCAGACATCAGCCGCGCAATTTGAACGGCGCAGACTTTGGCTTGCAAGCCCGCCGAAAACGCTGATTTAGGCATGGGGTTCATGATGGCAGAATCACCGATAACGTGAATACCATTACGCAGTGCCGACTCGAAACTGACCGCTTCAACGGGGCACCAACCGGATATATCCGTAAGGCCTGCCGTCTCTGCTATTGAGGCCGCTTTTTGCGGTGCAATAATATTGGCGACATCGGCTTTGTGCGTTTCAAAATCTGTGAAAATGGTCTGTGATGCCGCATCAACACGGATGACGCGGCCATCACTGGAGGCCCCCCGCCATTCCAAAATATCTTGGTAGGCCTCAGTCCATGCTTTTTGAAATAAGGGCTGTTTGGAGAATGTGTCTTTCGCATCCAAAATGATAAGTTTTGATTTTGGCTTTTGGGTTTTCAGGTAATAGGCGATCAGGCTTGCGCGCTCATATGGGCCGGGCGGACACCGATAGGGTGCTGCGGGAACAGATATTATAACGCGGCCACCGTCTGGCATAGCACTGAGCTGTTTTCGCAATAAAAGCGTTTGATCTCCGGCTTTCCAAGCATGAGGCATTTTCGCCGCCGCCTCTTGGTCATACCCCTCCAGCGTGTTCCAACGCAGATCAATGCCCGGTGACATGATCAGGCGATCATATGAAAAAATCTGTCCGGTCGCTATTGTGACGGTCCGTTTTAAAGGGTCTACGCACTGCGCAAAATCCGGCACAATACGGATGTTTTTTTGTTTCAGAACCTCATAATCAAAGCGCTGCGCGCTCATATTTCGCATTCCGCCAATAACCAAATTGGAAAATGGGCACGCCCAATAGTTTTTTTTGGGCTCGATCAACGTAATATCAAGGCGCGGCGCAATGCGTCGTAAGGTTTGCGCAGCCGTGGCCCCGCCGAAACCGCCGCCAATAATCACAATGTGCCCTTTGGTTTTGGCTAAAGCTTTGTGCGGCCAAAACAATGAGGACGACAGCCCGCCCATAACCGCGATGACGCCGCGCCTATGTAAGTTTGCGCTCATTTTTTCCCGAGATAATCTGAGATTAGAGCAATATCCGCCTCTGAATAGCCTCTGGCGAGGCGGTGCATAACTGTCGTGCCATCAAGGTCTTGTTTGTAGTGCAAGAGGCTGGTTGACAATTTTACGGCGGAGAGGCCGTCAATGTTGGGCATGCCGTCTTTGTTGCCCCCTATATGACAGCTTGAGCAAGCCGCAGAGAGTATTGCGCCCTTTGATAAAGACGGCGGCGGCGGGGTTTCGATGCGCGCGGCGTCGCAGCTGTTCAGGCCTAGTGTTGAGACAAAAGTGATATAAACGTAACAGGGCTTTATCACGCGCGAAGGTTTTTATCCTTGATCGGAAGCTGCCTCACGCGCTTACCTGTGGCGGCAAAAATTGCATTCATCACGGCTGGCGCTGCGACCGCTATCGTGGGTTCGCCCACTCCGCCCCAAAATCCGCCAGACGGCATGATAATGGTTTCTACCTCTGGCATATCCGCGAGCCGCATAGAGCTATAGCTGTCAAAATTTGTTTCAATTTGGCGGCCATTTTCATAGGTAATGTCGCCGTAAAGCATGGCGGAGAGGCCATATACAAATGAGCCTTCGACTTGGGCTTCGATCTGTTGCGGGTTGGCAGCGTGCCCGCAATCCGTTGCAGCTGTGATCTTGTGCATTTTCAGCTTGCCGTCCTCGCTGACGCTAACTTCCGCGCAAGCTGCGACAAAACTTCCAAAGCCGTAAATATTGGCGAGGCCGCGGGATTTACCGTCATTCGCGCCCCAGTTTCCTTTATCTGCGGCAGCTTTCAATACGGCAGCCATTTTGGGCTGATCCTTCAAAAGAGCCAGACGGAAATCAAGTTGATCTTTACCTGCCTTGTGCGCCATCTCATCTAAAAAACATTCCATGTAAACGGCGTTTTGGTTCAGGTTCACACCGCGCCAAAACCCGGGCCTGACGGGCGGGTTCCGCATGGCATGATGGATGTGAAAGTTTGGAAAACTGTATTTCATCGTCTGATCTTCGACGCGCGGATCAACGCCGGAAGGCAGCAGCCCTTGGAACGTTGCAAAGTCGACACCGTCTCTGATCGCCTGAGGCGCAAGTGCGGCTAGGATGGACTGTCCGGAAATTTTCATATCCAGAGCCGTCAAATTGCCCTGGGCATCAAGGCCGCCGGTCAACTTACACTTTGTTACGGGATGATAAAACCCGTGTATCATGTCCTCTTCGCGTGACCATTGCAGTTTGACATGCACACCCGGTATTTCTTTGGCGATTTTGACCGCTTGGGTCACATAGTCCGACATGCCGCGCCGTCCAAAGCCTCCGCCAAGGATGGTTTTATATACGTCGCATTGCTCAATCGGAATATCGGCCGCGTTTGCGGCCGCTGACAAAGCGGCTTCGCCGTTTTGTGTGGGGCACCACACCTCGCATTTTTCAGGTGTCCAGAGCGCGGTTGCATTCATCGGCTCCATTGGTGCGTGGTTCTGGGCGGGATAATTATACGTGGATTCCAAAACTGTCGTAGATACTGCAAGCGCCGCATCAACATCTCCGCCCCTGTTTCCGGTCACGCTATCATCGGCGCTAAGACCTTCATCCAAAAGAGCGTTTATGTCCTTACTGGAGTAATTTGCCAGATCGCCTTCAGTCCATTCAATCGGCATGGCTTCGAGTGCGGAGTGCGCTTGCCACCATGTGTCTGCAACGACAACAACAGCATTTTCAATTGCCATCACTTTTTTAACGCCGGGCATCGCCATTGCGGCTTCGGCGTCATAGCTTTTGAGCGTGCCGCTTAAGATGGGGCAGTCTTTGATGCTGGCGTTTAGCATGCCCGGAAAAGACAGGTCTGCGGCATATTTCAGCGCGCCTGTTAGCTTGTCCGCTGTATCGGGGCGCTGCTTTGGCTGCCCAATGATAGTCCAATCTTTTTTCTCTTTTAATGTCACTTCAAGAGGCGGTGCAAGTTTGGCAGCGGCCTCTGCGATTTTACCGTAAGTCATCGTTTTTTTTGTGCCCGCGTGGCTGATAACGCCTTTGGAGACGGTGCATTCGGATGTTGGGACGTTCCACTCAAGTGCGGCGGCCTCTAATAGCATTAGGCGCGCGGCGGCTCCGCCTTCGCGCATATATTGTTGGGATCCACGAACACCCTGACTGCCGCCGGTGCCAAAGTCTTTCCAGACACGCTCACGGGCAAGGCTTGCGCCCGGCGTCGGGAAATCAAATGTGACATTTTTCCAGTCACACTCCAGTTCTTCAGCGACAAGCTGCGCAAGGCCTGTGGCTGTGCCTTGGCCCATTTCCGAGCGGGCAATGCGCACGGTGACAGTTTCGTCTTTATGAATATGTACCCACGCGTTGACTTCGGGGTTTGGTGGTAGCTTGCTATAATCAATGTCGCCCTCTTTGCCGGGAGAGCATGCGGCCAGTACGCCAATGGAAAGTCCGGCTGCGCTACTGCCAACAATGAAGCTGCGGCGGGAGAGATGAGGCGGTGTTTGAAATAATTTATTCATGATCCCGTCCCTATGCTTTCGTTTTCGCAAGGTGAATACCCTTGCGCACACGGGCAAATGTGCCGCAGCGGCAAATATTCGTGATCGTCTGGTCAATGTCTTCGTCTGTCGCTTTAGGGTTCTCCTTTAAGAGCGCCGCAACGGCCATCATCATGCCGGGCTGACAGAACCCACATTGAGGAATATCGAGTTCCGCCCAAGCTTGCTGAACGGGGTGCGTACCGTTATCCGATAATCCTTCGATTGTTGTGATTTTCTCATTCTCAATAGCGCCAACAGGATAGACACAAGACCGCACGGCTTCGCCGTCGATATGTATGGTACACGCTCCACACTGCGCAATCCCGCAGCCATATTTTGTCCCGGTTAGGCCAAGCTGCTCACGCAACGCCCAAAGCAGAGGTGTATCCTCATCGCCGTCAAACGTGACGACTTTTCCATTGACGTTGAGTGTTTTCATGCGTTGTGCTCCAAATCTAAAGCCTAGATACCACATTTCTTGCGCCGTAAAAAATGGAAAAAAGAAATTCATCCGTGCGGATGCTCGTGCAGGTGTTCAAGCCAGCGCTAAAGGCGCGTTTTATGCCGACATATGCTTCATCTTGTCACTGAAAATTTTTAAAGTATCGACAAAGTCCTTTGGCGAGTGGCTCGTCTCTAAATCATTTATCAAAGCCTCATTTAGACGTGCCGCAATTTTTTTATAGCAGGCAAGACCCTGAGCGGTTGGCTTGAGCGATAGTCGTCGTCTATCTTCTTTATCGGGTGTTTTTTCAATAAAACCAACCTCGATCAAAGAGCTTACAGCGCGGCTGACGATGGTTTTATCCATAGGTGTCACAGCCGTAACGTCTGCGGATGTACGGCCGGGCTTTCCCGCAACGGCGGCTAAAACCCGCCACTGGCTCTGATTAATGTCCGCCTCGCTGCGCACAACGTCCAGAGTGTAACGGCTTATAAGGTCAGCCAGAACAATAATCTGATAGGGCCAGAAATTATCAAGTTCAATGTGATCAGATGAAGCTTTCGTCATAAAAACTACGTGCAAGAAAAAGGTTGTGATTGCAACATATTTAATATAGTTGCTTTGACAACCAATAAATCTGTAAACTGGGAGCGCGCTATGACTGACCTTTTTGACAACCCTATGGGTCTGGATGGGTTTGAGTACATTGAATTTTCGGCCCCTGAAAAGGGCTTGCTTGAAAAAACGTTCACAACCATGGGGTTTACTAGGGTTGCGCGTCACCGCTCCAAAGATGTCGAGCTTTGGCGGCAAGGCGGGATCAATTTAATCACAAATTATGAAGCGGGATCCCCCGCAGGTCATTTTTGCCGCGAACATGGCCCCAGCGCCTGCGGTATGGCCTTTAGGGTTAAAGACGCCAAACTTGCTTACACACGCGCTGTTGAAATGGGGGCGGAGACCGTGGGGATGAATGTCGGGCCGATGGAGCTTTCAATACCTGCTATACGGGGCATTGGCGGCGGCTTGATCTATTTTGTGGACCGTTACGGAGACGATCTGTCCATCTATGATATCGACTTTAAATATTTTGATGGCGTTGATAAAAACCCCAAAGGTTTCGGATTTAATGTCGTCGATCATTTGACTCATAATGTTTACCGGGGGCGTATGGATTATTGGTCCGAATATTATGAGCGGTTGTTTAATTTTCGCGAAATCCGATTCTTTGATATTAAAGGTGAATATACGGGTCTTAAATCCCGAGCTTTGACAGCGCCGGACGGGAAAATCCGTATTCCGCTAAACGAAGAAGGTGAAGACGGCAAAGGGCAAATCGAAGAATATCTTTTAGAGCACCGCGGTGAAGGTATTCAGCACATCGCTTTGTCCTGTAACGATCTTTACGCTTGCGTCGATAAATTACGCGGGGCAGGCGTCAAGCTGATGACTGCGCCGCCCGATACATATTATGATATGCTCGGTGAGCGCCTTCCAAACCATGGTGAATTTGAAGACGATTTAAAAGTTCGTGGTATTTTGCTCGACGGGAGCACCGAAGACAATGACCCGCGTCTTTTACTGCAGATCTTTGCAGAACCACAGATCGGCCCGGTGTTTTTTGAGTTTATTCAGCGCAAGGGTGATGAAGGGTTCGGTGAAGGTAACTTCAAAGCTTTATTCAAGTCGATAGAGCGGGACCAGATTGAACGGGGAGTTTTAGATGCTGTCGCTCACCCCAAAGCCCGCGCTTAAAACAGATTAGCGCAATTCTTTGGCATCACCCTTGGGCCTCAACCCTGTAAAGGATTGCGCTGACCTGTAATACACGCTTTCCTCTCTGCTCCATCCTTGATAGCAGGGCCGCATGACATATCGCATTCTAACTTCTTTTATAGTCACGGCCGCATTAGGCCTTCCGGCTTGTGCCAGCCCGCAAAAACTGGCAGCTCAATCTACGTCTACGGCCAGTACGGCGCAGCGGGCTGTACCAGCTTTATCACAAGCGCAAAAGTTTGCGGCCTGGAAGCAAGATTTTATCGCCCGCGCGGTCGCGAAAGGCTATAGCCAAGAGCTTGTTCGCCGCGTCATTGAGCCTGCGGTGATTAATGAGCGTGCTTTGGAGCGTAACGAAGATCAACCTGAATTTACAAAACCAATTTGGTCTTATGTTGACGGGGCCGTTAATCCGTCTCGTGTTGCGCGCGGCAAAGAGAAACTTGCCGAGCAAGCGGATGTGTTTGCGGCTGTTGAGCAGCGTTATTTCGTAGACCGTCATATTCTGACAGCCATCTGGGGGCTGGAGTCGGCTTACGGGAAAATTATGGGAAGGCATGATATAGTCAGTGCGTTGTCAACATTCGCCTTTGAGGGTCGCCGCAGCGCCTTTGGCGAGCGTGAGCTTTACGGCATTCTGGATGGCCTTACATCGGGGTATGTTCGGCAAGATCAGCTCACCGGGTCTTGGGCCGGGGCCATGGGTATGATGCAATTTATCCCGACGACGTTTCGAGATTATGCTGTGGATTTTAATAATGATGGGAACCGAGACCTTTGGTCTTCGCCCGAAGACGCGCTGGGCTCTGCGGCTCACTATCTGTCTCGTCATGGCTGGAAATGGAATGAGCCTGTCTTTGCCGAAATTCAGCTCCCGAACGGTTTTGATTACGGGCTTTCCGGCGGCGGCGCAAAAACGGTTAATGAGTGGACGGCGCTGGGCGTTCAGCCGCTCGGCGGGGCGCGTTGGTCAAAGCCGGCAGGGTTTCTTAACGCGAAGCTTCTTGTTCCTGCAGGGCACAAAGGCCCAAAGTTTCTGACGTTTAAAAACTTTGACGTGATCAAGAAATATAATAACTCCACCAGTTACGCGCTGGGGATAAATGTTTTGGCCGAAAGTTTTAAGGATACACCTGCGATACGCAGTCTGTGGCCTACAGATGATCAGCCGCTGTCTTTTACGGACAAACAGGCGCTGCAAATACGTTTGACAGCCATGGGGTATGATACGGGCGGCGTTGACGGACAAATTGGGCCAAACTCTCGCCGGGCGATCCGGGCTTGGCAAGCCGCAAATGAGCTGCCCGCAGATGGTTATGTCGAACAAAGCCAATTTTGCCGTATTATGGGACGATAGGCCTTTCTTAAATATCTACAGGCATAGACGTTTCTATGTTTGAATTTATTATCATCAGCCTGCTCATTGCGGGTCTTGCCATTTGGTTTTTTGCCCGGCCAAAGTTTCAAACGCCGCAAACGCGCCCGTCCGACCAGCGCACATATAAACAGTTTGAAGCGGCCTCCAGTCTGTTCGTAAATCGCGCGGAAATGAGATTCTATCACGCGCTCCGCAAAGCCCTACCCGAAGGATTTTATCTCATGTCCAAAGTGCGGCTTGAAGACGTGATTGGGGTTAAGGCGGAGGTCAAAAATCCAGAAGCGCGCTGGAAGCTTAGGGCACGTGTTAAATCAAGGCATGTTGATTTCTTGGTCATTGATGAGGTTGGTGCGCCGATTATGGGTATAGAGCTGGACGGCGCGGCGCACAATGACGAAGAGAGTTTTCATGCGGATACGCTTAAAAACGGCTTGTTTAAAACAACAGGGGTTCCGTTGGAGCGTATCGGAGCTGATGAAAACTTTGCTTTGGTGACCGAATCACTGCGCGGGAAAATTATGATGATAAAACTGTCATTGTAAAGGTCTGTTAAACGGTCTTTTAACCAAACTAGGCCATAGACCTTTTTAAAGTAAATGGAGGTGGGCATGAAAATACGTAATAAATTAAGCCTGAAACGTGACTATAAAAATACAACACAAGAACTTGCGGTGCTGAACCGTGAACTTGCGGGACAAATGATCTTACTCGCATCGCAAACAGGCGATACGCAGCCATTGATTCAGGCCGTTGATGCGCTGCGAGCTGTGGATGAAAATTATTCTGCAGACGCGACGCCGCGCGAAAACGCGGAGATACGCCAAGCATTAGCTGATACTCTATTTACAATCGGCCGCTCCAGCGGTGACCTGAAAGCTCTTAAATATGCTGTGGGAACCTACAGGGACGCCATTACGCTAGCGTCTTTGCTCGGAGATCAAAAGCTGCGCCGCGCACTAAAGAAGAATTACGGTCTGGCCCGTAACCTTATAGACCAGCATATGCCGCAATCCGCTCTTCGCGGCGCAGCTTAGGCCAGTTCTCTGGCCTTTGACAAAGAGGCGTTTTGCATGCGAGTTTATTCTCCAATCAGGGAGTGATTCGCGTGTTGCAACTTAGCTGGGTAAAAAGTCTTGATGGTAAGTGGTTAAACCTTTCCGATTTGGATTTGACACATATTCACGCGACGGGCGTGTATATGATCTGGCACGGTGGAGAAAACCCCCGCATTGTGCGCGTTGGGCAAGGTAATGTTGCCGGGCGTCTCACGGCTCACAAACTTAATCTACAAATTATGCGATATTCGAGCGAAGGCCCCTTGATGGTCACATGGACAGAGGTCGCTGACGCGGCGCAGCGTGACGGTGTTTGTGAATATCTGACGCGGCAGTTCCAACCGCTCATCAAGGAACGTGCGTCTGAAGCCACGCCCATAGCGGCGCGCTCGCCCTTTTCTTAGGCTGGTAACAATACCTCAGGCTCAGATTTGGGCGGCCGAAAACTATCTATTTGAACAATATTAGACCCGGCATCCATGCAAGTCGCAGCTTTATGCGGCGTGCTTGTATCGATCCCAACGACGGCATCCATGCTCGCAGCAAGGGTTTCTGTGATGTCAGCAAGCTGTTTAAGTTTGTGGAACGTCCAGGGCGGCTCCTCCCCCGAGGCCACCCTAGACTTTGCCCACGTCCCAACCATTTGTAGCGTATTTTTATCCATGCAGGTTTATGGCATGCGGGGTTTGATATCCCGTTAAAGCGGTCTTTAGGGTTCCTCAATCTTGATTGAAAGAAGGCTAAGAAAGGCAGTTAATAAGGCATGAATAAAGCGACCGAAAAAGGCCGTGATTCACCTATTTTATGATATGCTTTTCGGACAGCCTAAATCTGACATGCGTTAATAAATGCAGTCTTTATAGGCTTGCATAATATCTCCGTCCCAATCTCCGGCATATTTTTCAATCAGGATATCCGCATTCGATTTTCCTGTTCGGGCCATTTCGTCAAGTTCTTGCAAAAAGACCGTTTCGTTCTCGCCGTGTGCATTAAATTTGTTTCGGGCATTTAGGCCGGCGCGGCTAATCTTTAAAACTTCTTTTGCGAGGTCTTGCAGCGTTGTTGTTCTGAATGGTGTTTGCAGGCCGAGCCGGGGTACGTCAAATCTCATTTGATCGCGCTCTTCGGCGGTCCAGTCATTGATAAAGTCCCACGCCGCATCCAGCGCGGATTGATCATATAAAAGCCCGACCCAAAAAGCGGGTAGCGCGCAAAGTTCTCCCCATGGGCCCGTATCTGCGCCGCGCATTTCAAGAAATGTTTTCAGGCGGACTTCCGGGAAAATTGTGGAGATATGATCGTCGAAATCTGAAATCGTTGGTTTTTCGCCGGGAAGAATATCGAGCTTACCATCCAGGAAATCTTTAAACGATTTTCCGCTGACATCGAGATAATCGTCATTTCGATAGGCAAAGTACATGGGCACATCCAGCGCGTAATCAACATATTGCTCAAACCCGAAGCCCTCATCAAAGGCAAAGGGCAGCATGCCTGTGCGGTCAGCGTCCGTGTCCAGCCAGATGCGCGAGCGGTATGATTTATAACCGTTGGGTACGCCGTCAGTGAACGGTGAATTTGCGAACAAGGCTGTCGCTATGGGCTGCAAGGCTAAACTGACACGTAGTTTTTTGACCATGTCGGCTTCAGAGGAAAAATCGAGGTTTGTTTGAACTGTGCAGGTTCGAAACATCATTTCCAAACCGTGAGTCCCGACCTTTGGCATATAGGCCCGCATAATGCCGTAGCGCCCTTTGGGCATAACCGGCACGTCTTCGAGCTTTGTATCCGGGCGGAACCCAAGCGACAAAAAGCCCGCGCCCATTTCGTCAGCGACTTCTTTGACTTCGCGCAGGTGACGGTTTACTTCGCCGCATGTTTGGTGGACATATTCCAGCGGCGCGCCGGATAGCTCTAGCTGTCCGCCGGGTTCTAGCGAAACGGAGGCCCCATCACGTTTTAACGCGATAATATTGCCGTCCTCTAGGACGGGCTCCCAATCAAAGCGCTGCAAGCCCTCAAGCATTGTCTTAATTGAGCAGTCACCCTCATAGGGCAGGGGTGTTTTTTTCGAGAGGCAGAACCCGATTTTCTCGTGCTCTGTGCCAATCCGCCACTGATCCTTGGGTTTATTCCCGGATGCGAGACGATCAATCATCTGCGCTTTGTTTTCAATAATTGGTGAGGCCGGGGCCGAAGGCATTTTTTGTGTCATACAAGCCGTTTAAGCGCCGTCATGAGTCCCTGCAAGCCGGATTTTAAAAAAGTGACTGCTTGCATGAAAGATATACGTGGATGCATAGGTTTTGACATCAAGGGCCGGATGATGCTCTATTCATATCTTATAGGAATAAATAAAAACGGGAACATCATTTATGGCAAAAATTCTAGGTTTAGGCGGCGTCTTCTTTAAATGCGCAGATGTTGAGGCGTACCGGGCGTGGTGGGGAAAGCATATGGGGGTGGATGTCGCCGCATGGGGCTCTATGGAGTGGGCTTCTGACGGGGCGGGGCGAACGATAATGAGCCCGTTTAAAAGCGATTCGTCTTACCTTGAGCCGTCATCTGAGCGGTTTATGATAAATTTACGGGTCGATGACGTGCGCGGCCTTATAGAGAAAGCCAAAAAAGGCGGCGCAACCGTGATTGGCGAGGTCGAAGATACAGAATACGGTATTTTTGGCTGGTTTATTGACCCCGAAGGTATAAAAATAGAATTATGGCAGGAAGCATAGGGCGAACTGCAGCTTAGGAGTAAATTATGTTTGGAATGATTCCATTTGTGAAGGCGGCTGGCCGTGGCCTCGGGAAAATTTTTAAAGGCAAAGACGCGGAAAAAACCCTTAAAAAAGAAGCTGATGACCTGGGCCTTGATACAACAGGCGTAGACATTCACGTGGATGATGAGGGCAATGTGTCGGTGAAAGGCAAGGCTGTCTCACAGGAAATGAAAGAAAAAATCATCTTGGCCGTCGGGAATGTTGAGGGCGTTGGCGGCGTAACTGACGAAGCAGATGTGAATGTCTCTGGCCGCGCCTCACAATTTCATACGGTGGCCTCCGGCGATACGCTCTCAGCGATTTCCAAGACATATTACGGCACATGGCGCCTTTACCCGGAAATTTTCGAAGCCAACAAGCCTATGCTCTCTGATCCCGATAAAATCTATCCCGGTCAAGTTCTGCGAATCCCCGCTATTGCTACGGCAAATTCTTAAACAGGCTCACGCGCCTTGGATTTTCATGTATAATCCAAGCGCGCAATAACCAAACTTTAACAGCCGCCACCCTCACCGGGTTGGCGGCTTTTTTGTTCAAGCCTGCACAAATTTATCTTGGTAGCTTATTGTTTACTTTAAGCGCCGTACATTTTGTCTCATTTTAATCCAGAATAAATCAATGGTTAATATAGCTATGCAATTCTGCATACCTTGGACAGCAGCTCTGTCTATTCCGTTTTCGGCTTTAATTTCATAAATATAAGCCAAGTTATAAAACGGAATAGGCCAGAAAAAAGGAGCTTGCCATGACAACATTTTTTAACGGAACTGAATTTATTTCCACAGAGCCTCGCACGTTCACCCCGACATTCGAGGGCGCGCAAAGCAAACGTGACCGCGGACAAAAAACACTGATTGCGCGCCGCAATATGCGTCGTGATCGCCGGAGTAACCGCGCGATTTAGTGCCGTGTATAGCCTTATGAAAAAGCCCGGCACATGTCGGGCTTTTTTTTGTTTGGGTAAACTAATCCCGAAACGAGTTAAACGATCTGATAATCGCTTGGACGGTACCCGGGATCCGGGTATTGCGGGTTCATCTCTTGAAGCTTTTTGAGTACAATATCGGTGATTATGGCTTTGCGGGTGGAACGCGAATCCGAGGGAATAATATGCCACGGCGCATGATCGGTTGATGTCCGCGCCGCCATTGTCTCATAAGCCGCCATAAATTCCGGCCACAGTTTCCGGTCTTCAAGATCACCCGGATTGAACTTCCAGCGCTTATGAGGCTGCTCGAGCCGCTCGCGCAATCGCTCGCCTTGTGTTTCATATGATATATTGAGCATGAACTTTAGAATTACTGTGCCGTTTTGGACAAGATGTTTCTCAAACTGGTTGATTTGCTCATAGCGCTGCTCAATGGCTCCTGCGGACGCAAACTCTCTAACTTTGACCACGAGAACATCTTCGTAGTGCGAGCGGTTAAACACGGTAATGTTGCCCTTTTTGGGGCACACGTTATGAACCCGCCAGAGATAGTCATGCGCGAGCTCGGTTTTACTGGGTGCTTTGAAGCTGGCGACTGTGACATTGAGCGGCGGCGTGTGGTCAAATAACGCTGCCGTTGTGCTATCTTTGCCTGATGTATCCATGCCTTGCAGAACGATCAAAAGACTTCGGCTCGCTTCGCCGTAAAGGCGGTGCGTGAGATCTGAAATCTCTTTGGCGTTATCTTTAGTAAACCCCTTTGCCGCGCGTTTCGTTTCAAAATAATCGACGCGCGTGGGGTGCGTCGACAAGTCAAAATCAGAACCGGGGCGGATGATAAAATCAGCTGTAGAAAAAAGAGACGTCACATAAACTCCGGTCAAGGTAACACATTAAGGCAAACTTATGCCTCTATTATCAATCGTCGCCCAAACCACAAACCCGAAAAGCATAGCTAAGGCGGAGATCCAAATGGGTTCCGCGGGTATAGAGACCGTAGAGAGCATCTGAAAAGCAGGTTTGGCTTGCGTTGCTGCCATCATGCCGCCCAAAAAAGACCCTGAGGCTAAGAATGAGAACCGTAAAAGCCGCAAAGTTTGTTGTTTCGTTTGTAGAGCCAATAAGACGCTGTCGGTGAATCCTTCGTCTTCAAGAGGTGCCGCATAAGAGCTAAGTATGTCTCTAAAATCATTATTTTCCGAGTGTGTCATTATTATCATTATGTTGTCTCATAAGCGCGAAGGAAAGTCTGTAATTTTGTTTTTCCGCGAGAAAGGTGTGACTTCACGGTACCTAGAGGGAGCCCTGTAATCTTTGCCGTCTCGCTGTGACTCATCCCATGAGAGAGGCAAAGCAGAACGACCGCGCGGCAATCTTCGGGTAGGCTGTTCATGGCAGCTTCAATATCAAATGCAAGTCCGGGATCGGAAACCGAGTTATTTTCAGTCTCAACCTGCTTTAGCGCTAAGCCTTGCCGTCGGGCCGTCTTGCGGAATTCATCGAGAAAAACCCGGTATGCTATCTGGAAAAGCCAAGCCCTTGTTGAACTCGCTTTTCGCAATCCGGCTTGTTTTTCGAAGGCTTTTAGGAAAACCGTTTGCGCGAGATCATCTGCCAACGCGCCATTGCGGGTGAGCCGATGTAAGAATGCGCGGATCGCGCCCTGATGGGCGCGAACAAGTTCCGTAAATGCAGACGTAGTATGGATGCTAGCTTACGGGCGTTTTACGCCCAAAGAAAAACCAGAAGGCTGTGTAGGCAATCCCAACTAAAAGCGGGAACATAGCAAGCCCAGCGGTGATGGGCCCGGCTTCTTCTTCCGGCACAACCTGTCCAAAAACGATGAGAGCGAGCGCTATGGCGATTAAAATCATTCCGGTTTTCAGATCGCCATGTTGCGTATCGCTGCGAATACCAAGTGTGCGGACAAGTTCAGGCGTGATTGCGTCGCCACGATCAATCATTTTATCTACCAAGTTGGATGCGCGGGCATGGGCTTTGGATCTAAAAAAATACACCAACCAAACAATTAAGGGGATCACCCCAAAAACGCTAATGATCGCAATTGTATCTTCCATGAAACTCTCCTTTTTTATGTTTATATATCTAAGACGTCATGAGTTTCCATATTGGATGCAATGCAATATGGCGTTGGCAGATATTCAAAAAGTCAACTAAATTTCTTAAACTTGGCCAAGTCTAATTTTCAAGACGTCGAAGGTGTTTTGTCGAATTCGCGCTACCGCCTGTCTCCAAGTTATTTTATTCAGCAGGCAACTTGGTTGGAGGCTTAAGCCCCGCCTCGTTAATTGCTTTAATTATACCTCAAAGCAGGCTTAAGTTTGCCTTAAACATGTTTCCAAAGACGATTTTAAGATATTCAGTTTATGGTTCCCACATAACATTCTGTGGGGAATACAATGAAAAAAACAGCAACCCAACTCTTCCGCCGTTATCTTCAAGATACAAGCGGACAATTTGCTATGTACCTTGCCTTATTAGCAGTGCCCATGGCACTGGCAGTTGGTTATGCGTTGGATCATAACCGCGCAGTTAAATCTAATGATGGCATGCTGGCTGCGATGGATACGGCCGCTTTGGCCTCCGTCATTCCCGGAAAACTAACGGATGAAGAGCGAAAGACTTTTGCTCAGGAAGTTTTTGATAAAAACTATTTAGGCGAAGCTCCGGTGACCTTGGACATTGTCGCAACTCGCGAGCGGGTTGATATTATGGGCGAGGCCGAAATTACAACAATGTTTGGGGGAATCGTTGGCCGCGACACATCAAAAGTCAGTAAAAAAACGGCCGCCGTTTTGACAAAATCTGATGTTGTCTGTGTTATGGCACTGGACCCCATAGGGGAGAATGCAATTGAGTTTTTAGACTCTGCCAAATTTGCAGCCCCGGCGTGTACCGTGCAATCTAATTCTACTCACGCACAGTCGCTCCATTCCAAAGTCGCGCTTCCGCCAATGGCGAAAACATTTTGTAGCGTCGGCGGTAGTAAGGGTGTTTTTGACCCTTACGTTAAAAATGATTGTACACCTATTGAAGATCCATATGCGGATCTTGTCATTCCTCCAGCGGCAGAGCAGTGCGATCAAAACAAGAATGTCACTATAAATGGCAACAATACTCAAGCTGGCTCTCTTGCTGTTCTTGAAAGTCAACTCGCGAAATCAGCCACAGGCGAGGTTCTTATTCCCGATGACGCCATGTTGTCTCCGGGTATTTATTGCCGAGGCCTCGAAATTCACGGCGCAAATGTTTTTTTAAAACCCGGTGTCTATCATGTCTGGGGTGATTTGAAATTCACACGCTTTGCGACGGTTGTTGGAAACGACGTCACCTTCATTTTGAAGGGAACAAACAACCGGTTGATTATTGAAGACGGTGCCCAAGTCAGTCTTAAGGCGCCAAAAACAGGCCTGACAGCAGGTTTGGTCTTCTGGCAAAAATATTTAGAGTTTTGGCCTTATGTGTTTGGTAAAATTCCTCCAAGCCCTAACCGAGTTATTGCTCGTTCTGAAATTAACTCGGGTGGTGGCCTTCATATTGTTGGAACGGCTTATTTACCTAATCATGAGCTTTTAGTGACCAGCGAAAATGCGGTTGCCTCTGAGTCGCCTGCCATGTCAGTTATTGCTTACAGGCTTAAGTTCGCTGGCCGAACAAATGTACGTGTGAATGTTGATCATGAAAAAGGCGGCATACCTCCGATATTGCCGCGATCAGATGACGGTGCGCGCTTAGTGCGCTAATCCAGCTCGTCTTTGAGCGCCTCAAGTTCGAGCCATTCGGTTTCAAGCGCGTCGAGGCGCTCTTGCTCGCGTCCTATATTTTCAACGGTGGTATTAAATCCGTCAGGGTCGCGATTAAAAAAGTCTAGGTCCGCCAGCTTGCCTTCAAGCGCTGTGATGCGGGCTTCCGTTTTTGCGATATCACCCGGGAGTTGCTCTAATCTGAATTTGTGTTTGTAACTCAATTTGGTTTTGGCCTCAGGTTTTGAAACCTTGTTTTTAGATGACTTAGACGATTGGTTAGATGTTTCTGCGGCTTTGCGGGTTTTAACGCCGTGTCCACGCTGCACGGTCATATCCGTGTAGCCGCCGGCGTAGACCTGCCATTGTCCCGGGCCTTCATAGGCCAAAGTACGCGTAACTGTGCGGTCAATAAAATCGCGATCATGGCTTACCAAGAGTACCGTACCATCATAGTCAGCGACGAGTTCTTGTAGTAAGTCCAGTGTTTCCAAATCCAGATCATTTGTCGGTTCGTCCAGCACTAAGAGGTTGGAGGGATGCCGTAGGCCTCTGGCGAGTTGCAGTCGGCCCCGTTCTCCGCCTGAGAGGGCATGAAGCGGGGTTCGCGCCTGCTCAGGCTGAAACAGGAAATCTTTCATATAGCGCATGACGTGTACCGTGCGTTCACCCAAAATAACGCTATCCCCCCCACCGTCCGTCAGCGCCTCTGCTAACGTCCAGTCCGGGTTAAGGCTCTCGCGTTTCTGGTCGATAATCAACGGGTTTAAGTTTGTACCCAGCGTGATGGTGCCGCTATCCGCGTCCAGCCCGCCCATTATTAATTTCAAAAGCGTGGTTTTGCCGGATCCGTTCGGTCCGACAATGCCAAGACGCTCGCCGCGCGCGATCTTAACGGACAAGTCTGAGATAATAGGGCGCTCGGCGAAAGACTTGCTCACATGTTCAAGCCTTGCGACGGCTTTGCCGGACTTTTGGCTCTCAACGGTGGTAAAGCTGACATCGCCTGTGATGTGGCGCTGGGTTTTGACTTGTTGGCGGAGTGCGCCGAGGTCTTTGAGGCGCTTGACGTTACGTTTGCGGCGTCCGCTGACGCCGTGAACAACCCAGTGCTGTTCACGCACGATTTTACGGTCGAGTTTATGCCGCTCTAGCTCTTCTTGCTCAATATACTCGTCCCGCCAGTCCTCGAAATGGCCAAACCCTTTATCAAGCGTACGCGACTCGCCGCGGTCCATCCAAACCGTTTTCTTTGACAGCGTTTCAAGAAAGCGCCGGTCATGTGAGATCAAAATTATAGCTGAGGACATACCGGACAATTCATCTTCCAGCCATTCAATCGCCGGTAGATCCAAATGGTTTGTGGGCTCGTCCAGCATTAAAATATCAGGTTCTGGCGCTAGCGCGCGTACAAGCGCGGCGCGGCGCGCCTCTCCGCCGGACAGATGCTGTGTACTTTCGCTACCGTCAAGTCCAAGTGCATCGAGTAAGTAAGGGATACGGTAATCCTGATCAGCTCCTGTCAGTCCTGCTCGCACATAGTCCTCAATGGTGTCATAGGCTGTTAGGTCAGGTTCTTGTGGTAGATAGCGCACGGTTGTACCGGGTTTAACGAAGCGCTCGCCTTGGTCGGGTTCGATCAAGCCTGCCGCAATCTTAAGCAGGGTGGATTTCCCCGATCCGTTTCGTCCGACAAGGCACAAGCGGTCATGGCTGTGTACCATAAGCCCCGCGCCCTCAAGAAGGGGCGTGCTGCCAAAGGTCAAGTGAATATCGTCAAGCGTGAGAAGCGGCGGTGCCATTAGCAGGTGCCCCACTTTGCGCGGGTTTTGCAAGGCTTTGGAATGAGCGTTTGAAACCGATTGTTTTTCATGAGGCTGGGTAACGGCGCGGTAGCGCAAATGCAATATAGGAGTTTAGTGTTTCCCGTGATAAAATTCGTTCGCCGTTAACCTTATTTCTGCACTATATAAAGCCTATGAGGATGTCTCTTACATATGCACCGTTCGCCCGCGCTGCGGTATTGAGATTTCTCAGGTTTGTTCTGTGCTGGGTTGCAGTGGCTGTGCCTCTGCACGGGCTTGCGCAAACGGCCAGTGAGCTGTCTTTAACGGGGCCTAATTTTACGGCCGATATGCTTGCAACACAGAAAGCACAATTAGCCGAAAATCCAAATTTAACGCCTGAGCAAATATCCGTCGCGTCCGAGAGTTATGACATTGCACGCACAGCTCTGGAAAATGCCACGCAAAACTTGGAAAAAGCCGTTCGTTTACAACGCGAGTTGGAGAATGCACCCGCTACGCTAGAGACGCTTCGTGAGCAAATTGCGCGGTTGCGAGCGCAACGCACCGTAGAGGATGACGGATCAACAGATATTATTACGGGCGAAACCCTACTCAAACTGCAGCAAGACCTTATCACTAAAGAGGGCGACCTGCGGGTTCTACGAGCAGAAATCAGCCGTTACAATAATGAAATACAAGATTTACTACAGCAACCGACGCGCGAAACATTATCAGAAGCCCGGGCGCGTTTATCAACAATTACGCTTGAGCTTGAAACCACGGCTGAGTTTGGAGAGTTGGATGTGGCGGGCCGTGCGCGCCGCTATGCGCTCGAGGCCCGGCAATATTTTCGCCGTGCGCAAATTCTGGCATTGGAGCGCGAGATTGCCGGCCTATCTGGCCGCGAACAAATTTTAACGCACCGCCGTGACTTGGCGGAGTTGCAGACACAGCAAGTTGAGCGTGACGTTATTCGCCTTCAAAATCAGACGGGACAAAGACGTTTGTCAGAGGCTCAAAATATATGGCGGGAAACGCTAAGCACTCTCAGCGCTCTGGAAAGTAGCCACTCTTTTTTGATCGACTTTGCAGCGCAAAACGTGGCTATCAGCGACAGGCTGATTCGTATTGCTGTAGACGCCAGTTCGGCTCCTGCACAAAAAGCAAATGCCCGAAGCCGCAGTGATATTATTCGCAGTGATTTACGAATCGCCCTCCAATTAACTGAGCTAGGTAATATCAACCGTCAATCCAGTTCAACTCTGCGCCGACTGCGTAATCAGCGCCCGTCTGTAAATGCCGTGAAAGGAGAGATAGACGAAACCCGTGAAACAATTTTAACGGCGACCCAAGACCGCTTATGGGCTCAAGAGGAATTGCGTGAACATCCAATTGGGCAAGAAAGAGCTGTGCTGCAAACAGTCAATGAACAAGGCGCTCTTCGTTTGACGGCAGGTGAAATGTCGTCTTTCGAGGTTTTATATGCGGCCCGCCGTGACCTTTTGGCTGAGATGTCTGATGCGGCTTTTGCCAGTATTTCCGAAAGTGATGATTTGGAAACGCTGCAGCTTGAGCTTTTGAAACATACTGAAGACCTTCGAAACCTTTTAGATCAAAAACTGCTCTGGCTCCCTAGCGTGGCGGCCATTGATTCGCGTTGGCCTGTTCGCGCGATGCGCGGCGCGTTTGATACGTTTCGTCCGGAAAGACTGTCCCGTATTGTCAGCGTCTTTACGGTTCAAAGCCAAACTTACTTTCTTTTGGTCGTGCTTTTCGCCCTGATTATCACGGGGATTCTTTTGCTACGCCGAAACCTCCGAGACAATATTTCATTAACTGCTAAAAGCGTGGGGCGCGTACAAAAAGATTCTTATTGGCATACACCCAAAGTCATCGCCGCTTGCGGACTTATAGCGGCGCCCATTCCGCTATTTCTTTTGCTCATGGGCATTCTCTTTAAATCTAATGAGAGTCCTGATTTGTTTATTCAGGCCTTGGGACAAACCGGTGTTGAGCTCTCAGGTTTCATGTGGTTTTTCCTGACATGGAAAGAGTGGAACCGCGATTTCTCGCTATTGGACGTACACTATAAATTACCGGCTCAAATCCGGCGCCGCGTCGCCAAACAGCTCGGGTGGTTCATTCCGTTTGCTGGCGTGACGATTGCGCTCGTGACTGTCACGCAAAACAGCCGTGAGCCTGATATCTATGAGGGCTTCAGCTTGCTGGCCTTTATGGTGACGGCTTTTGCATTAGCGACGTTCGGGGGCAATATTTTTTGGGCAAAACGCGGGTCTTTCAAGACAGCATTTAACGAAAATAGCTTTATTTGGCGCTACCGCCGGTTCATCGCGTTTCTTGTTATTGGCCTACCCGCCTTGTCTGCGGTGCTTGCAGCGGCGGGCTATTACGATACGGCGCGAGAGCTTCTCTCAAGACTGTTCTTCTCGGGTGGCTTGTCCATTGGGACATATATTACCTATGGTTTAATCCGGCGTACGGTGGTTGTTGCTCAGCGCAGATTGGCTCTGCGCCAAGCTATTGAGCGGCGTGAAATGAGCGTAAAGGCGCGTCAGGAAAAAGAAGCAGCTGAGGAGAGGGGCGACGCACCCCCTGCGCCGGTCAATTATGAAGAAATTGATTTGGAAACCATTAGCCGTCAGTCCTCACAACTCCTGAATACATTTGTGGTACTCGGCTTTGCCGCCTTGATGTGGGCTTTTTGGCAAGATTTGCTACCGGCCTTATCAATTTTTGATAATGTAGAGCTTTGGACGCATAATGTAACAGACGCAGAAGGGTTGATTGTTAAGGATGCAGTGTCGCTGTGGAATATTTTCCAAGCGCTCGCAATTGTTATTGTGACGTTCTTAGCAGCAAAAAACCTGCCGGGTTTTCTTGAAGTCTTTATCCTAAGCCGTTCACGCTTTGATGCCGGAACGCGCTACGCTATTGTGAGCGTGGCTGGGTATCTTATTATCGCTTTTGGCGTTATTGTGGCGTTTAATGAGCTTGGGACGGAGTGGTCGCAATTCCAATGGATCGTCGCTGCGCTAAGCTTGGGTATCGGTTTTGGCCTTCAGGAAATCATTGCGAACTTTATTTGTGGCCTCATTATCCTGTTTGAGCGTCCGGTACGAATTGGCGATTATGTAACGATTGGAGATCAAAGCGGGACGATCACGCGCATTCAAATTCGCGCAACAACATTGGCCGATCTTGATCGACGAGAAATTCTTATTCCAAATAAAGAACTGATCACCGGCCGCGTCACCAACTGGACGTTATCAAATTCGACAACGCGGCTGATCGTTCGTGTGGGAGTCGCTTACGGAACCGATACCGATAAAGCCCAGAAAGCCATTCAAGAGGCTGTTGAAGGGAACACAAAAATTCTGACAACGCCAGCCCCGCAAGTGTTTTTCCTCGGCTTTGGTGATAGTTCTTTGGATTTTGAAATAAGGGCTTTCCTGCGCCACGTAGAGGACCGCTTCCCTGTCAGTCACTCTATACATACGGACGTGAACAAAGCCCTTGAAAGAGAAGGCATTTCTATTCCCTTCCCGCAGCGCGACTTACATATCATTCCGCCAAAACCTCATACCAGTCAGCCCTTACCGAAAGCAAAGCGCGCATCAAAGGCGGCGCCCAAAAAGACTCCAGACTAAACCTTATCGGCGGTCAAGACTTTGTCCATATCGCCGCCAACATTTGCCAAAACGCGCGGATCCATAATTTTGCGAAAGAGCGGCGGAAAATAGCCAATAATATTCATGGTCATATAGCCATATGGGAGCTGTGGTGCATCTGGAAAGGTACGTAAGTGCTGGTAGTGACGCGAGGGGTTCGCGTGATGATCTGAATGCCGCGCCAGATTATACGTTGTTAGGTTTGTGACAAGTTGGTTGCAGTTCCAAGAATGGTGCGGCTGACACGGTAGGTATTTGCCGTCAGGGCGTTTATCGCGCAGCATGCCGTAATGGGCGAAGTAATTTTGCGAACTCAGTGCCGTCACCGAGACAAACCACGTTATCAACATATAGGGCAAAGCCGCGAGGCCGAGCCAGAGCAACACGCCGCCCCAGAGTAGTGTGGCCATCAGTACAGATATTACAACTTCATTT
Organism: uncultured Caulobacterales bacterium; assembly: GCA_964352785.1. Classification (GTDB taxonomy): domain Bacteria; phylum Pseudomonadota; class Alphaproteobacteria; order Caulobacterales; family Maricaulaceae; genus JACOMS01. The sequence continues at coordinate 27,656 of CAYGTI010000005.1, read as the reverse complement.
TTCAATGAAAACCTTGAATAGTCTTTGCGGGATGCGCGCTTGCTTTCTAGCCGCCACGCGCGCTCCCACGCACCCGGAATTTCGCGGCAAATAAACGCCCAATAGCTTTCGCCGAAACGGGCCGTCGCGTGATCTCTAGGGGTTGCTACATCGCTGTGGTGTCCTTGATTATGCTCAACGCGGAAGTGACCCAGAAAACTCGGTGCGAGCATGAATAAAGCCATCCATTTAGAGAGCTTATCGGTCTTGTGTCCCACTTCATGCCCTGAATTAATCGCAAAGGCTAATCCCCAGCCATGGGCGATACCAAGTGCAATATAAGCGTCTACAGGCAAGCTTTGTGTGGCGGCAAACCATGCCCCGGCCAGCCATGTTACGTAAATAACAGGCAGCAGCGCATGCACCATAAATCTATAAAAAGGCGAGAGCGCTGCCTCGTCTTCCATCATGCCGAGGATATCTTTTTTATCATCACCAACGAAATGATCCAGCAACGGCATAATTATATAAAACAGAACGACAGGTACCCATATCATATGCGGATTTCCAGTCAGCACAGCGAGGCCTATGCCCCAAAGCGGAGTTAAAGGAAAGGTCAACGAAATGAGCCATAAGTGCCGTCTTGGAGAAATTTTCGGTTTTTCTGCGTCTAAAAATGTCATACGGCCTCACTATTGATAAAACTATCAATAGTGATTATTTGGTATGTGTCAATCTTTAAACGTCATTGAATCTTAGAGGGGGTTGAGCCATAAGCGCGCCATGAGTTCCCCTGTCATCCCGCCGCGTCAGCGCCTTGATCCGTCAGAGAGACGCGAGCAGCTTCTTTTATGTGCGATTTCAGCCTATGCCCGCTCGGGGGTTGAGCGCGCCGGGCACGGCGATGTGGCTAAACTCGCAAGTGTCTCAACCGCGACAGTCTTTAATTATTTTCCGACCCGGGAAGCTCTCACGGAGGCTGTCTTTAGTCATATCCGCAAGCGGGTCTTTGATATGTTTGATTTACTGCCGCCCATCACGACAACTGTGGCTGATGCTGTCAAAGCGATGGCAAAAGCCTATGAAATGATGGCCGATCAAGATCCGGAAATTATCAAAGTTTTTTTGAACTGGTCTGTTGCCTTTGGGCCGGATGTGCGCCCGCAATATTTGGCTTTCCAAGACGAGATGCTTACCGAGGTGACAAAGCGGTTGCCCGGTGAGCATCAAGACCGCTCGGATGCGCGGATTATCTTGGCCTCTGGAAATATGTTTGCGTTGATGAAACTCGACCAATCTCCGCCTGACGCGATTCAAAGGTTTGTAGATCGGGTGGCTTATGCATTGGATTAAACTGATGGACTCAAGACCTCTTAAATACCTCATTCTAGCGGGTACTGCGCTTGTCACTTTACCGACTGTTTCTTTTAGTCAAACGAATGCGGATCACATTGTAGCGACCGCACAGCGTGAAGCGCAACCCGACACGTCTGTTGCAGGGAGCATTGGTGTTTTGAATGCCATGCGGCTCGAAACGATAAGCGCCGTGCACCCGGCAGAAGCGCTCAACGCCATTGCCGGGGTCAATATTCATAGAGGAAGCGGGCAAGAGCATCTGACGTCCATTCGCTCGCCTGTTCTGACGGGCGGAGCGGGGGCTGGCTCTTTTTTATATCTTGAGGACGGCGTGCCTTTGCGCGCCGCCGGATTTGCCAATGTTAACGGCCTGTTCGAAGCTGCGCCTGAATTTGCGGGGCGACTTGAGGTTGTTAAAGGCCCGGGCAGCGTTCTTTACGGATCCAACGCCGTGCATGGTTTGGTCAATGTGGTTTCAAAAGACCCGGGCGCAGGTGGCTTTATCAGAGCTATGGGCAGCGATGATGGGTTCTCCTCTATAGCGGCTTCGCTCTCGTCCAATACAGTGCGTCTGAGCGCGGCATTTATTCACGATAATGGTTTTCGCGCTGCGTCAGGCTTTGATCAGCAAAAACTGCAATTCACCTATCAAGGCGGTCATGGGCCATGGGAGGCGCGGTGGCTCACATCATTTCAAAACCTAAATCAGGAAACGGCTGGATTTATTCGCGGTGTGCGGGCTTATGAAGATGATGCCGTTCGCTCTACAAACCCGAACGCGGAAGCGTTTCGCGATGGGAAATCTGTGCGCTCTCAGTTGCGTTTACGGCGTGATGCTGGCGGGCGAACACTGACTATAATGCCTTATGCGCGCTGGACAGATTTAAAGTTTTTACGCCATTTTGTCCCTGGTCAAGCGCTTGAAAAAAATGGCCATACCAGCGCGGGAGTTTTAACGTCTATATCCGGAAAGAATTACATCATTGGCGTAGACGCTGAATATACAAAAGGTTTTTTGGATGAGTTTCAAGATAGCCCTACACGCTTTTCTTATGTGCAGGGCGCGCATTATGATTACGACGTCCAAAGTGCGGTTATTGCCGCCTACGGAAAACGCGATTTTGTTTTAGGCCTAAAAACCGTTGTCGATCTGGGTCTGCGGGCTGAATATACGGACTATAATTATGATAATAAAATCGACAGCGGCGTCTTTGGCCGTTTTTTACGCGTAGATGATCGATCTGACGATTTTTTTACGGTCACGCCCAAAGCCGGAATTACGCACGACCTTAGTGAAGACTTGACCCTGTATGGACGGATGGCGCGCGGCTCGCGCGCGCCCCAAACCTCTGATCTTTATTCCGTACAAATTAACCAGATTCCGGGCGATGCGAATGTGGAAACGCTCGATAGCTTAGAGGCGGGGGTCAAGGGGCGTCTGGGGGATTTCAATATTCACGGCGCGGTTTATCTTATGCGCAAAGACAATTTCTTTTTTAGAAATAGCAGCGGATTTAATGTCACCGATGGCAAGACCAACCACCTTGGCGTAGAAACATCTTTTAGCGGCGCGCTAACAGACTGGCTCTCTCTGTCCGGTGATGCAACATGGGCGCGGCATACATATGCGTTTTCGGAAAGCGAGACCAACCCGGCGGATGCCATCACCAAAGGCGATGATGTGGATAGCGCGCCGCGTACGCTCGCGCATCTTCGGCTTACAGCGCAGCCTGTTCAAGATATGAGCCTAGAGGTTGAATGGCGTCATGTTGGGGCTTACAAAACCGACCCCGGAAATACGCAGTCTTATGACGGGCATGATGTGTTTATTCTTAGAGGCGATTATACGGTTGGCTCCGGGGTAAAAGCCTTTGGCCGGATCGATAATCTGTTTGACGCCAAATATGCTGATAGAGCAGATTTTGCTTTTGGGTCAGAGCGGTATTTTCCGGGACGCCCGCGCACCGTATTTTTCGGTGTCTCGCGCGCGTTTGATTAGGCGCGCCTCGTAGTGAAACTCTCTTTCACGGGCTTTTACCTCGACATAATCCGCGTTTCATTTTAAGCCGAGCGTCATGCATATTCCTGATATAAAACTCCAGCAAGTGGTAGACCGCTTTGAACAAATCGAAGCCCGAATGGGCGCGACCATGGATGGCGATGAAATCGTCCAGCTTGGAAAAGATTACGCGGCCTTGAAACCCATTGTTGACGGCGTTCGAAAATTGCAGTCGGTTCGCGCCGAAATGGAAGATCTTGAGGTTATGACCGATGATCCGGAAATGGGCGCTATAGCTCGCGAGGAACTTCAGTCTCTCAAAGACAGTTTGCCGGAGCTTGAGCGTGAGGTTTCCATCTTACTGCTACCCAGAGACAAGGATGACAACGCCTCGGTTGTTCTCGAAGTACGGGCAGGAACGGGCGGAGATGAAGCTGGAATTTTTGCAGGCGATTTATTTAAAATGTATAGCCGCTATGCCCAGCTTAATGGCTGGAAGGTTGAGATTGAAACGGCGTCCGATGCAGACATGGGCGGCTACAAAGAGATCATCGCCTCTATATCCGGCGCGGGCGTGTATGGTAAAATGAAGTTTGAAAGTGGTGTTCACCGTGTCCAGCGTGTCCCTGTTACGGAAACGCAAGGCCGTATTCACACCTCAGCCGCCACCGTTGCAGTTCTTCCAGAGGCTGAAGATGTGGATATTGGGTTTTCAATGAATGATGTGCGTGTGGATACCATGCGCGCGTCCGGCGCAGGCGGTCAGCACGTCAATAAAACCGATTCGGCGGTGCGTATGACACATATTCCGACTGGGATGGTCGTTGTTTGTGATGCCAAGTCCCAGCATATGAACCGGGCGAATGCGGAGCGGCTTTTGAAAATGAAGCTTTATGATATGGAAAAGCAGCGCATAGACGCCGAGCGCGCAGATGAGCGCAAAGACCAAGTCGGCTCTGGTGACCGTTCGGGCCGTATACGGTCTTATAATTATCCGGAAAACCGCGTGACTGATCACCGCATTGATTTGAAACTCTACTCGCTGGAAAAAATTATTGCCGGGGACGAATTAAATACCGTTATTGATGCTTTGATTACCGACGACCAAGCCTCAAAATTAGCGGCGATGGAAGCCGATATTTAAGGTTCGCTAAGGCGTCCCTGTGATGACAGACGGCTGCCCGAATCGTTCTGTGCGTCCCTCAATTTTTTTGCCATTGCGGGTAATCACATAAAACCGATCATATTCTGTGGCCTCGACAATGGGTTCTCCGGGCTTTGAGCCTAAATATCCGGCCAGTTGCGGTGTTGTATTGGAATGGCCCACGACCAGAATATGCCCATTAAGCAGCAATAAAGTTTGCGCAAATCCTTCTAAGTTTTTCGGATCGTATGAGGTTACCGTCAGCCCGTGCTGCGCGGCTGTTGGTTTTGCGGTCTCCTGCGTGCGAATATAATCTGTTGAATATATCTGTGTTAAATCAACGTCCTTGAGACGGACGGCGAGATATTCTGCGCGCTGCGCGCCCGCATCTGTTAGAGCCGGGTCAGGAACTCCTAAAATTTTCTCCGCATGACGGACAAGATAATAGGTGGCGTCAGGTACATCAGGCGTCGACGCGCAGGCGGCGAGCAAGCCCGCCGCAGCAACTATGCCCATGACCCGTTTTAACATGACTCGCTTTAACATCAGACCATGCCCGGTATGATGTTCACCCCAATTAAGAGAACATGTAGTTTCAGCGCAAAGGCAGAATAGACGGCGAGCCCGACAAAAACGGCTGCGGCGTCCCACTTTACAGAGGGAACGGTGTTTGCTGCGCCGAGATCGCCACGGCGTTTGGCGGCGATGCGCGAAATCACAGCGTAAGCCAGAAACGCGCCAAACAGCAGAACTGAATTTAACTCTCCGTTTGAGAGTAAATGCCCTAAAGCCCAAATTTTCACAGCTATTAACATCGGATGTTTGAGTGTGTTTTTGATATAGCCTGCTGGAAATTGCGAGGCCATCAACATCACTAAGGCAATCATCATCAGTAGCAGGTTTAAGTGGGCCCCCCATGCAGGCGGAGTGTAGAGTATAGCGCTGGGCCGCATAGCCCCGTAACCTGTAACAATCAACGCAAACCCGCCCAAGGCGGCTACGGAATACAGCCCCATAAATTTGGCTTGTCCCATTTTAGTGCGAATATCTTTGCCAGGCTCTCTTGAGCGCAGCGCGGAGTACAGGTGCAGTCCAAAAAATATAACAAGTCCAATCAAGAATAGCATCATTTGCGGTAGGCCTTTTTGATGAGGACAGGCTCTGTCAAATATTGGTTTTCTGTGACCGGCGAGTCTGAGACGCCATTGGCGTCGCGGGCCTGAATAGCGCGCACAACGTCCATGCCGCCCACGACTTTTCCAAAGGCGGCATAACCTTGTCCGTCGGGATTGCGCTCCCCGCCGTGATCAAGGAATGTATTGTCGCCAATATTAATAAAGAAAAAGGCAGCGCTGCCGGTTCCGGGTGTATCGCGGGCTATTGAGATAGAGCCGGACGTATTGGACAGTCCTGTTTCACTCGTAGGCTCGTGTGCTAAAAGCATTGTCACAGGTTCAAAATCGAGCCGCCCACCCTGAATCAGCGACATCCCCATGTCTAGCGGATCGTTATCAGGCCGCACTGTGCGGTAAAACCCTTGGGCCTCGTAAAGGCCTTCGTCGACATAATAGAGGAAGTCTTTACCCGACAAAGGCGCTTGATCGAGATAGACCTCAATTTCAATAGCGCCCAAATCTGTATCCAATATGACGTTAGGGCGGTTATCGGCGCAGGCCGCGAGAGAGCCAATCACTGCCAGCAAAAAAAACGCACGGATCATTTGTCGTCGGAGCCTGCGTTTTTCTTATAACCCATGTCGAGTAATATCACCGAGATAATCGCTGCGAAAATCGCAAACACGGGTTGCCGGAGCGATATAAGAACCATGATACCAATGCCGATACCGATAATAAGCGCGTAAGGATGTAATTTCACAATAAGCCTCTTTAAATCTTGAAAGATCAGTTAGCTTTAAGTTCTACGTCCCAGTATAAATAGTCAAGCCAGCTTTCATGCAAATAGTTCGGTGGAAAGCGGCGGCCTTGAGCCTGTAATTGGTGCATGGTGGGCTTGTAGGGTGGCTTGTTGGGGATCATCCCAGCCTCTTTAGGCATCCGTCCGCCCTTTTTAAGATTACATTTAGAGCATGCCGCCGCGATATTTTTCCATGTTGTTGTCCCGCCGAGCCGCCTTGGGATAACATGATCAAAAGTTAGCTCATCTGGGCTACCGCAATATACGCAGAGAAATCCGTCGCGCAAAAACAGGTTAAACCGGGTAAAGGCTGGGGCCCGATTTTGCGTGACATAATCTTTGAGCGCAACAACGCTGGGCAGGGGCATCTCAAAACTGGAGGAGCGGGCTACGCGGTCATAGTGATCCACAACGTTTACGCGGTCGAGAAAAACAGCTTTGATGGCATCCTGCCACGACCAGACTGACAAAGGATAATATGATAAGGGTTGATAATCTGCGTTCAGGATCAAACAGGGAAAGCCTCCGGACGACAGCGACGCCGCATTTGTGATATCAATGTCTGGGACTTGGCTCATCGTAAAGCCTCATGAGTTACGCACCGCACATTTTTTTTTAGTATCCTGAAAGCGAGTCTCCTTGTTTCACTGATTCGTAACTAAACAGAATGACAGCCCTCTGACAAGCCAGATAGAAATTTTCAAATATGTAATCGGCGCTCGTCATTTTAAGCAACTTGGCCCAATGTAAGACATGCGATTCGCGAAAATTATATGCTATCTGTCGGTATGGGTTTGCGGATTTTTGGCTATGGCACGCGCCCAAATATCAACGGATATGGCCCAGCTCGAAACGGGCGCGGCCTCCGCGAAACCGACGATAACTCAACGCGGACGCGGCGCGTCCGAGGGCCCCGTAGTTGACGCGCGGCTGCAAGTAAAAGCATTCGGGTCTCAACTCGGTGATATTTCAGCTTTGGCGATGGATGACACGGGTATTATTTATGCGGCAGATCAACGTCTTGGCCGCATATATAAGCTCTCAGACCGGGCGCTTGACGGACGTTTGGATGCGAGCCGTACACTTGTGAGCGGTCTTGATATGCCCAGCGGCTTGGCTGTTATTGGCGAGCGGTTATTTATTGCTGATAAGCGCGCTATTTGGGAGGTGCCGTTGGAGGGCGGCGTAGCTCGACAGTTTGTTGATTTGAATCATAGCCAAGCTCTCGAGTCGCCGCGTTTGCTTGCGCACTCGAAGAATGGGCAGCATCTGATCATTGCGCTCTCGGAGCCTGCGCCGAGCCGCGCAGGAAAAATTATTACCATCAGCATAGAGACGAAAGAAGCCAAACTCGCGTCACAAGGCCCCGGCCCGATAACGGCATTGGCTGTCGGTCAAAAAGACTCGATTTGGGTGGGGGTTAATAACGCCGTTTTGCCAATTCGAAACGCTACATATGATTTAGACGCGGCTACTCCATTTGGTCTAGGCGCCGTGATAACGGGTCTTGCGCTACCCGGCCAATTTACCACTGCGCCCGGCGCGCTCTCCCCGTGGAAGGATCATATTATGTTATCTCAAGGTGGCACAGCCCGACCTCAATCAGGCGTATTCGGGGGACAAAACATACTGGCCGTACCAACTCTGCTCGGGCAGACATCCGAAGGCGCAGAGGTTTTTGTGAACGGGTTCGCCGGGAAAAGTGGACGCTCGGCATGGGGGCAACCCGGGCCTATCTTGATAGACAGCCGGGGTCTGTTTTTTGCAGACCGGTGGAGCCGCACGTTGTGGCTCGTTGAAAAAGCCGCTCTGATAAAGTCCGAGCCTGAACTCAAAGCAGTGCCTTCAGACGAAACTATTGAAATTCTTAGTCCGGCCTTGGTGCCAAAGGCAGAGTTAAACCCCAAGGGCAGCTCTATTAAGGTTGGTTCTAAAATAGAATTCGGGACGAGTATCACAACTGGTTCCTCTATTCCCAAAGGTGAGACGCGGACCGAGTCTAAGGACGCGCCGCAAATGGATCAAAAGCCGCCGGAATAGTTAATGGTACTGCGCCGCCTAATACCCAAAAAACATGGGCTTAAGCGAATTTAATATCTGTTTCCATATCTAGCAACTGCCCAAACCGTTTAAGGCGGTAGGCCACGCGCTCGGTCGCAAGGACATGTCCAAGACCCGATGCTGTCAAACACAAAGCGTTGTCATCTGGCGCGAGCGAAAAATGGCTAAGTAGTTCCGGAGCTTGCCCGCAAGCCACAACTCCGAGACGAAGGCCTGTCCCATATACGCGCGCGGCGCGGCGGTTTTCCAGTGACAAGAGTAAGTTGATTGCCCCGACATTTGGCGGAGATTTGCCGGTTGATGTGTAGGAGTGAAACAGAATCATCGCCAGATAGGCGCGTTCCTTATGGGTCAATCCGGGGAGCGGCGCATAAAGAACATCTTCAAAAACAAGCTCTGCTCTGTAATCCGGATGCAGTCCTTTGCCGATCCCCGCGAGTTGGCAAGCCGCTCGCCGCAGACGGGCTTCATTCTTCGGCTCAAAGGCGCTTGGAATAAGGTTATTTATGGGCTCTAAAAAACTTGTGAGCGGGCCAGCTAGATGCAGGCCTTGAAGGTTACCGCGCGCGAGGTCTTGGCAAGCATCCAGCAGTGAATCACGTTCGCGCTGCTGCGGTCTCAGCGAGTCGTATACCAGTCCTTCGCGCAGACCCGTTGTCGAAATAATGACATGCGGCGGATTCAGGCGCTCAAGCAAAACATCCAGTAAAAGCCCGCTATAGGGCAGAGTTTCCGCGCGGCGCTTGTTCAGGCCTGGCCAGTTGAGAACATCCTCGTACCCCGGTCCGAAGGCCCATTTTGCAAGATCGCGCGCCGCGCCAGGCATAAGGCTGTAGGCCTGTACGGTTTTCATCGGATATAAGTGTCGTTCTTGATGAATGCCCGCGAGGTTACGCCATGCACCGCCAATCAGGTAAAGCGGTTGACCTCCAGCAAAGGGCAGTGGGTTTTTATCAAGAGCGGCATTTATCTTTTTGCGTATTTTCGTATCGTCTGCTGGTTGCGATCCGGATAGGTCTTGTCCAATCATGCGAAACGGCCCAATTGGGAAGCTGATACCCGCCTCAGCATGTCCTTTGTTAATTTGAATAAGCTCAAGGCTGGCCCCGCCAAGGTCTGCCGCAATGCCGTTAGCCCGGGGCTGCGCGGCAATAAGGCCTAGCGCGGTGAGCCGGGCCTCTTCCGGTCCGGAAATAGGGGAAACATCCAAGCCTGTTTCCTCTTTGACTTGATCAATAAACGCAGGCGCGTCGCTGGCCATACGCAGCGCGGCAGTGGCTCCGATCAATATACGATCTAGATTTTGAGCGTCCGCGACGATTTTAAATCGGCGGATCGCAGCTAAGGCTTCGATCTTTCCGTTTGGGCTAAGCTCTCCCGTCACGCGTAAATCGCGACCGAGACCCGCGAGTACTTTTTCATTATAAACTGGCGTAAATGACGCGCCAAAAATTTCGTAAATTACAAAACGTACGGAGTTTGAGCCGATATCCAGAACACCAAACCGCATATGTTCGGGAGTTGTTTTATCCATCATTTGCATTAACTCGAGGCTGGGCTCTGACATCCAGTTCTTCAGGCGCATTATATTTCAACGATTTCCCGCGCCCGGACAAAGAGGGGTTATCCATAAAATAAGTATGGGCAGAAAATGGCTCTTCGCCTTCAGGCGCGCTGAGCCGCAGATATTTACCGGACGGTTGCAGCTCCCATGAATTGGTAGTATCAATCAGGTTGGCCACCATAATCTGGTTCATGATTTGCCGTTTGACCGTGGGAGCCTCTATGGGAATGAGCGTTTCGATGCGGCGGTTCAAGTTGCGCGGCATCCAGTCGGCGGACGAGAAGTAAACCTTGGCGTCACTGTTTGGTAGGGAAGCTCCGTTACCGAAGCAGACAATGCGGGAATGCTCAAGGAAACGCCCGACAATACTTTTTACGCGAATGTTCTCGGACAGCCCTTCGACGCCGGGCCGAAGGCAACAAATTCCGCGCACGACAAGGTCAATCCGCACGCCCGCTTGCGACGCTTCATAGAGCTTATCAATAATAAACGTGTCTACAAGTGCGTTCATTTTCGCCCATATATGAGCGGGTTTACCACTACGGGCTACCGCTATTTCAGAGTCTATAGACGCCATAATGTGATTGCGTAGACCGACTGGCGCGATAATCAGTTTTTCAAGGTTTTGCGGTTGGGAGTAGCTGGTCACATAATTAAATAATTTGCCCACATCGCGGCCAAGCGCTGAATCAATTGTGAACAAAGCGAGATCCGTATAAATTTTAGCATTTAGCGCGTGATAATTTCCCGTGCCTAAATGCACATAGGTCTGTAAATTAGAGCCTTCGCGCCGTACTGCCAAAGAGACTTTTGCGTGAGTTTTATAACCTACAAAGCCGTAGACCACGTGTGCGCCCGCTCGTTCAAGGTCTCGCGCCCAGCGCATATTAGACTCTTCATCAAAGCGCGCTTTAAGCTCCACCAAAGCCGTCACGGTTTTGCCGCGCTCTGCCGCTTCAATCAGGGCCTGAACAATCGGGCTGTCTTCGGAGGTCCGGTAAAGAGTTTGCTTGATCGCAACAACATCCGGATCACGCGCGGCTTGTTTGAGGAACTGCACAACCACGTCAAATTCTTCGTAAGGGTGATGGACCAGAATATCCTTTGCCGCGATAGCAGCAAAGCAGTCGCCGTCAAAATCTCTGATGCGTTCCGGGAAGCGGGCCTGAAACGGTTTATTGAGTAATTTTGGGCGCTTCCCGGTAATGATTTGTGAGACGGATGACATACCTAATATGCCGGCGGTTTGCTGAATATCTTCGCCCCAGTACTCAAAGCCCTCAATCAAAAAGTGTTTAAGATCATCCGGTATCGCATCATTCATCTCTAGGCGGATCACCCGCCCTCGGCGGCGTTTTTTGAGGAGAAACTCAAAATGCTGCACGAGGTCTTCCGCCTCTTCATCCACAGCAATATCGCTGTCGCGGGTGATCCGGAAAAGGCCCGAATCTGTTATTTTGAAATCCGGGAACAGCTCGGGCGCAAAGTGCGCGAGCACATCCTCAATCATTACATAGACGTCTTTTTTGGACTTTTTTCTGGTGCTAAGTTTTATAAACCTCGGGACATGTACGGGAATAGGTAAAATCGCATAGAGTGGATCAGGGGTTAGTTTTTGTTTCAGAGCGAGTACCATGCCAAAGCCGAGATTGGCAATGAACGGGAAGGGGTGGGCGGGGTCAACAGCTAGCGGTGAGAGAAGTGGCAAGATGCGTTCTCTGTAGGCTGTGTCGAGCGTTTCTATTTCTACGCCGGACAGTTTACCGACGGCTTTGACGTCGATGCCTTCGTGTTGCATTTTTTTACGAAGAGATGTCCAGCACTCATCTTGGGCGGCGGTAAGTTTGCTCACCCGGCGGGCAATTTTCTCAAGTTGTTGTTGCGGGGTGTAGCCATCAAAACTTGGTTTAGAAACGCCGGCCAGTACCTGTGTGCGCAATCCAGCAACGCGCACCATGTAAAACTCATCCAGATTGCTGGCTGAAATTGACAGAAACCTGACACGTTCCAGCAGTGGCACATCCGGATTGCGGGCTTCTTTGAGCACGCGCGTGTTGAAAAATAGCCATGAAAGTTCGCGGTTGAAGTATCTTTTCTCAGGTGCGAGCTGAGCCGGGAGTTCTGGCTTAGGCGTTAAAGAGTCAGCAGATATGTAGGTCATGTCCGGTTTTCCGTTTTCGCCTTGTCCCGCACAAAGATGTCAGTTTCGTGAATTATGAGGCTGCTGATACGCTATCATCAATGAGGGATATATATAGGCTTTCTGCGCTCGGCGCAGCGCGCAATCGGGCCCTAACATCCTCGCGGCGCAGGCGCCGCGAAATTTGTGCGAGCGCTCGTAAGTGATCGCCGCCGGCATGGCTAGGCGCTATCAACAAGGCAACTAAGTCAACCGGGCGCTCGTCAATTGCGTCATAATCTAGCGGCACCTCGAGCCGTACAAAAGCAGCGTGAACGCGGTCAGCTCCGTCAATCCGGGCGTGGGGTAGAGCGACCCCTGATCCGACCCCTGTGGTGCCGAGCCGCTCGCGCTCCATGGCAGCGGCGACGATGTCACGGACTGAGATTTTTTCATTGCCCAATACGCCGCTATCGACAAGAAGTTTTGCCATATCCTGAAAGAGTTGCTTCTTGCTGGCCGCCTTTAAATTAACGGCAACAGACTTGGCTCCTATAAGATCATCAATGCGCATTTGCGTTGGGCCTGCTTGGGGTGAGAGTTTGGCCGCCTCATATACGGCTTAGGACTTGGGGTCAATCCATCCGATATTGCCGTCTGAGCGCTTAAATACAACATTCAGCCCGCCGTGCTTGGCATTATTGAAAATAACCACGCCTGTATCCGCGAGACCTAATTCCAGTGAGGCCATACCCGGCGTCATGGTTTTGATCTGCCCCGGTTTCTCGGCAATGACAATGGGATCAGTATTGCCAAGCGCGGCATCATCATCGTAGCTCTCGGTGACGGGATTTTGCAAAATGAACATGGAAAATGCGGACGCTTTGCTCTCAGCGTTATGGTCTTTGAGGCGCCGAGAGTAACGCCGGATGCGTTTCTCGATGTGCTCGAGGGCTTCGTCGGCAGACGCATATCCATCATGGGCTTGGCCTTTACTCTCAAGCGATGCGCCTGACGGGAGGTGCACGGAGCAAAGCGTACGAAATCCTGTACCTTCGCGGCTGATAGAGACTTGAACGTCACTGTCCATATGTATGTATTTATCCATGATGTCTCCCAACCGATCTGTAATTCTCTCGCGCAGGGCGTCTGAAACATCGATGCCTTTAGAAGCAATTTGGAGCTGCATATGGGAGTCCTTTCAAGGGGTTTATAAAATGAGCATAGCACAAATTAGAAGGCTGAACAGACCGAAATCTGCGCCTTTCAAATTTGCAACTACATAAATTGAGATAAAATGAATTTTTTAGAATGCGTTATTGCGGAAAATCCGGCGGCGCTCAACGGAGGACGGGATGCCCAAAGCTTCGCGATATTTTGCGACGGTTCGGCGGGCCACATCTATACCGTCTATACGCAGCATATCGACGATTTTGTCATCTGACATCACCGTCTTGGCTGTTTCCTCAGAGATTAAGTGTTTAATCCGGTGCCGCACGGCCTCGGCGCTATAGGCTTCCCCGCCATCAATAGAGGGGATGGAGGCGGTGAAAAAATATTTAAACTCAAACAGTCCGCGCGGGGTCGCCATAAACTTATTCGATGTTACCCGGCTGACTGTACTCTCGTGCATCTCAATGGCTTCTGCAACGGTGCGCAGGTTAAGTGGGCGTAAGTGATCTACGCCATAAGCAAAGAATCCGTCTTGTTGGCGGACAATCTCTGTTGCGACTTTAAGGACTGTGCGAGCGCGCTGATCCAGCGCTTTAACCAGCCAACTGGCAGTTTGGTGACACTCGGTCATAAAGGTACGGGTGGGCTCATCAGCGTTTGGGCCGCAGATTTCGGCAAAATAGCGATTATTGACCAAAACACGTGGCAGGGTGTCAGCGTTCAACTCTACCGCCCAACCGCCATTTGGCGTCTCGCGTATGGACACGTCTGGTTCGACGGCTGCTGCCATGTCCCCGCCATAAGCCAACCCTGGTTTGGGAGATAAAGCCCTGAGGCTCAAAATCATGGTTTGAAGCGTCTCTTTATCGACATCACATATCTTACCCAGTCCGCCCAGATCATGCTTGGCGAGCATGGGCAGATTATCAATAAGCCCCTGCATGGGAGAGTTGAGCAGATTTTTTTCGCGAAGCTGCAAGGAGAGACACTCGCGCAAATCCCGGGCAAACACGCCCGTGGGCTCGAAGGTTTGAAGGTTTGTTAATAGAGACTGAACCCGCAATTCCGAGACCCCGAGTCTGTCCGCAAGCTCGCCTAATTGTGCGCGTAAATATCCGTTCTCGTCGACGTGGTCGATCAAATAAACCCCGATTAAACGGTCTTTGGGGTCGTGAACGGCCATTGCTAATTGCTCGTGTAGATGCTCGGAAAGTGTTTTTTCAGCGGCTGTGTTCGCGGCGGCGTCATAATCAGATGATCCATTTAAGCTTCCGCCGGACCCTGCTTTTGACCAATCAACGCTGCCGCCAACATCCATGGCTTGCTCGGAGACTGTGGCCTCCGTATTAATGGCGTGATCCGGCGCGTCCAAAGACTCTTCGGCTTTCCCGGCTTGCGTCTCAAGGCTGATTTCTGAGTAACTTTCGGTGGACTCAGATGCATCAGAATCTTCGCCCCGGCGGTTTTCGTCGCCTGTGCCGCGCTCTAGCAGAGGATTGCTCTCAAGCTGCTCTTCGACAAAGGCTGAAAGTTCAATATTGGATAATTGCAACAGCTTAATCGCTTGCTGCAATTGCGGCGTCATCACTAATGACTGGCTCTGTTTGAGCTGTAACTTAGGCGCTATGGCCATTTTATGTCCCCCACCAAAGGAATTCTATTTTGGCTAGAGATAACAGCAATTCTTTAAGGAGAAGTAATCTTGGCACGATTTTTGCCGCTTAAGATTCTTCAGAATTAATTAATCATACTGTCGAGCGTTTGGCATAACAAAGGCCGCTCGACAGTATCAAGCGGCCTCGTTTTGAAGTTTGGGTCCGACCGGAGCTATACCGGCTTCTCTGTAGATAAGTGCATGTCGAGTAGATTGCACAAGATACCCAATTCGCGTTTACGAAATTACTGATTTAACAGTGTTGGGCGGTCCCCTCAAAATAGATAAACAAATCGCACCTCCTTTCGATAACGCGGCCCGGGGATCGGACGGCTAATTGATTGGTAAATCTTAGCTAAAAATCCGCGCAGCGCAATCAAGAAGTTTTATGAAATTTACGGCCCCTTTTACGTCTTATTAACCGGAACACATAAAGATTTTTCCTCTTTCGGAGCTCCGATGGGGAGTCCCGTCAGGGTTAAGCATCAGCCACGAAATCCAGCGCCACGCCATTATTACAATATCTCAGACCTGTTGGGCGGGGGCCGTCTTTAAAAACATGGCCTTGGTGCCCGCCGCAGCGCGCGCAGTGATATTCCGTACGTTTCATAAAAAACTTGCGGTCTTCTTTCATGCCCAACGCACCGGGGATATAGTCGTAAAAACTTGGCCAGCCTGTACCGGACTCAAATTTTGTGTCTGACTTAAACAAAGGTAGCGCGCATCCGGCGCAAACAAATGTACCGCTGCGTTTTTCGTCATTGAGCGGGCTGGTGCCGGCGCGTTCTGTGCCTTCTTCGCGCAGGACGTTGAATTCCATCGCTGTCAAGCGATCTTGCCACTCAGATTCTGTCAGGTTTGTCCAGTCTGTATTGTCCATTATAGTCTCCGCTGCATTGGCGTTTGTGTGTGATTTACTGCAGGCCGCGAGGACGGTCGCCGCGCTGCCAAGTGTAAATAGTCTTCGTGTAAGCATTATATGCCTCCTCTGTATTTGGAGCCTATATAGGAAGAGCCTTCATCGTGTTCCAGTTACGTTTCATCACGAGGGCGTGATTATGGTCCAGAATAAAACGGTAGAAGACTGAGTAATAGCCCTGCTATAGATAACGCCAAAACGAGGTATATAGCTGCTGTTCGATTAGATTTGAAAAACCTTAAAGCTTGTTCCTTGTTTTCTGGAGACAATCGATATGCTTGGAACAATAAATGTGCGCCAAAGGGTATGACAATCATGAAACTAGCTACAAGAGTACTGAGTGTGGGGGTTTTATCAACTTGATAGGTTATCGCCATCATTACGAATAACAAAGAAAGAAAATAGCTGACAAAAACCCCTTTTAGTAGACTTTTCCCAAACCGCCTAGCGGTCGACTTCACGCCAATTTTCATATCGTCTTCAATGTCTTGACAGGCGTAGATCGTGTCATAGCCAATCGTCCAAAATATCAACCCGATATATAAGACAATTACTGCGGGAGACACCGTGCCAGTTTTGGCCGCATAAGCCACTAAAACGGCCCAGTTAAACGTCAGGCCGAGCCAGACTTGGGGCCACCATGTAATGCGCTTCATAAACGGGTACGCTGCGACTAGCGGGATTGAGCACAGCGAAATGATCTGCGCAAGGCGCGGCAGGCACAATAGAACCGCTGATCCTACGAAACACTGTACGGCGAGCCACAGCCAAGCTTTTTTCAAACTTATCGTACCCGCCGGGATGGGACGTAGTGCCGTGCGCTCGACTTGGGCGTCTAGATTGCGGTCAACAATGTCATTATACGTGCAGCCCGCGCCGCGCATGGCGATGGCCCCGATCAAGATAAGTCCCGCCCATTTCAAATCCGTTAGTGCAAAGCCGTGCGAAAGCGACGCAAAGGCCAGCCCGATCCAGCCCGGTAGGGCCAGCAGCCAATATCCTACGGGCCGATCATAGCGCGCAAGCTGCAAAAAAGGCTGCATGGGCTGCGGGGCGCGGTAAACCCAATGATTCTGATCGGCATCTTTGATGGTATCCGTCATAGGGCGTCTCACTCTGTCAGTCCGTGTCTACACTCGGTTTAGTCAGGAATGACATTCCTTTATTTTTGCGTGATTATGCGGCTTTCCTATATTATGACAATCCCATGCGTGAAAATTACACACTCACCCGTCTTTATATTGATGTGCCCCTTTTCGAAGGCGCGCAGATTGATCTTCCCAAAGACCAGATTCATTATCTGGCAAACGTCCTGCGGATGAAAGAGGGCGGTAGTCTTCGTGTTTTCAATGGCCGGGACGGCGAGTGGCGCGCCGACATTTCCGAGATAACGAAACGCTGTGCGGCGTTGATCGTCTCCGAACAGCTACGCACGCCTGTGCCTGTGCCTGATGTGTGGCTCTGCTTTACGCCCATCCGTAAACACCGTAATAGCTTTATTCTGGAAAAAGCCACCGAGTTGGGCGTCGCCCGTCTGCAACCTGTGCTGACCCACCGCACACAATTTGGTAAAATCAATCTTGGCAAAATGAGCGCTCAAATCATTGAGGCCGCAGAACAGACGGAGCGGTTGTGTTTGCCGGACTTAAAAGACCCGATGACACTGGATCAGCTTTTAGAGGGGTGGGATCCAGCGCGCGCGCTTATTATGGCGGATGAAGGCGGCGATTGCCCGCCTGCGTTGGAGGTCATGCAAAATATGGATGGCCCGGCGGCTCTCATGATAGGTCCAGAGGGTGGGTTTTCCCCGCAGGAGCGTGAGCGGCTACGCAGTCACACATTTGTGCACCCTGTCTCCCTCGGCCCGCGTATTCTGCGCGCCGACACGGCGGCGCTTTCACTGCTAACCTTGTGGCAAGCCGCGCAAGGCGATTGGCAGTTGTGAACATAAAGTCCCAAAAAGTGCGGGCACGGCTACAAGCGAAACAGGCGCGCCTCGCCGCGCAGGATCTCATGGCCGGGCCTGAGCTGATTAGGCATTTTCCGGCGGCGCGGTTCAAAGGCGATGTTATTGCCGGGTTTTGGCCTCTTAGAGATGAAATTGATACCAAGCCGCTTTTGTTCGCGCTGCACAATATGGGGCATGAGATCGCGCTTCCTTGCACGGCGCGCGTCTGTCACCCGCTGATGATGCGGGCGTGGCACCCCGGTGATAAACTTAAAACCGGGCCTTTTCATACGCGGGAGCCGTTTCCTCATCAGCCAGAAATTCGGCCCAGCGTCCTGTTGGTGCCGCTGTTGGCGTTTACAAAAAATGGCGATCGCCTCGGATATGGCGGCGGGTTTTATGACCGCACGATTTCCTGCTTAAGAGAGAAGGGCAATATTTTTACTTGCGGGGTAGCGTTTGCTGGTCAAGAAGCGGCGAGCTTGCCGGTTGGTCCGTTTGACCAAGAGCTTGACGCAGTATTGACGGATAAATATTTTAAGGATTTTTGATGCGGTTTGTATTTTTAGGCGATGTTGTCGGTAAATCCGGACGCAAGGCAGTTGCCCGGCACCTGCCGCATCTGCGCGAAGATTTGAACCTGCATGCCGTGATCTGCAACGCCGAGAATGCGGCGGGCGGATTTGGAATAACACCCGGCACGGCGCAGGATCTGTTCGATGCGGGTGTGGACATTATTACGCTAGGTAATCACAGTTTTGATAACCCGTCGGGAACAACCTATATCGACCAATCCGACAAAGTCCTGCGGCCTGTTAATTACCCGGCGGGCACTGCGCCCGGAAAAGGTTCTGGCCTGTATGAGCTTGGCGGTTACAGGATGCTGGTCGTCAATGTGTTGGGCCGAGTCTATATGGACGCGCTGGATGATCCGTTCGCAGCGGTTGAGAAAGAGCTTGCCGCCGCGCCAATGGGCGAGATTGCGGACGCCGTGCTGATTGATATGCACGCCGAGGCTAGTTCGGAAAAACAGGGCATGGGATATTTTTGCGATGGGAGGGCGTCTCTCGTTGTTGGCACTCACACCCACACACCGACAGCAGATACGCGCATTTTGGACGGCGGTACTGCCTACCAAACGGACGCAGGCATGTGCGGTGATTATAATAGCGTTATTGGCATGGACAAAGAAGAGCCTTTGCACCGATTTACCACCCGGATGCGCAAAGAGCGCTTCACGCCTGCTACGGGCGAGGGCACTATGTGCGGTGTATTTGTAGAGACAGATAACAAGACCGGGTTGGCTCTGCGGTGCGAGCCCGTAAGGATCGGCGGGGATCTCGTACCTGCGCGGCCTATGTTATAGAGAAGCACGGCCTATTTGGTCATCTGAACCTTGCTCCTTGGCCGTGCATCCCCTAAAAGCCGTTCACACTATAAATAGTATGAGGATCAATCATGGCAGGCCATTCCAAATGGGCGAATATCCAGCACCGCAAGGGGCGGCAGGATAAAGCCCGTTCCAAACTGTTTTCCAAACTGTCTAAGGACATCACCATCGCGGCAAAAATGGGCGGCGAGGACCCGGATATGAATCCGCGCTTGCGGCTGGCGGTGGCGAATGCCAAAGGCCAATCCATGCCCAAAGATAATATTCAGCGGGCGATCTCCAAAGGTGCGGGCGGTGACGGCGCCGATTATGACGAGCTACGTTATGAAGGCTTTGGCCCTTCCGGTATCGGAGTCATTGTGGAATGCTCTACGGACAATAAAAACCGCGCAGCAATGGAAGTGCGCACAGCATTTTCGAAAAATGGCGGAAATTTGGGCGAGACGGGATCCGTCTCCTTCATGTTCGATCAAGTGGGAAAAATTGAATACCCTTTGGATGCTGCAGACGAAGATACCATGATGGAAGCCGCAATTGAAGCCGGGGCAGAGGACGCGGAAATGGATCCACCCAATGAAGATAGTTTTAGCGAATATGAACCTGTACACACAATCATGACGGCGCGCGATGATCTGGGCGCGGTTGCCGCCGAACTTGAAAAGGCATTTGGCGAAGCAAAATCTGTTAATCTCGTCTGGAAAGCCCAGAACGAAATTGATGCGCCAGATAAAGCAGCGCAAGTCGTTCGGCTTATTGATGCCCTAGAAGATTGTGATGACGTTCAAAATGTTTTTCACAATCTTGAAATGTCAGATGCGGCCATGGCTGCCCTAGAAGAGGACGAGTAGTCTTATGAATAATCTTTTTTCAGTTGAAGGTAAAACGGTTGTTATCACCGGAGGCTCCAGTGGTATTGGCGCGATGATGGCGCGCGGCTTTCTTGAAGGCGGGGCTAAAGTGTATATCACGGCCCGCAAAGTTGATCGCTTGATGAGCAAGGCGGAAGAGCTTTCGAAATATGGGTCTTGCACAGCCATCCCCGGCGATATGTCATCTGTCGAAGGCATCGAAGCCTTTGTGAAGGCCGTAAGCGCAAAAGAAGATCATATTGATATTTTGGTGAATAATGCGGGCGCGAACTGGGTTGCGCCTGTTGAGACCTTTTCAGAGGCCGGCTGGGACAAAGTCATGGACATCAATGTAAAGTCCATTTTCTTTATGACGCAAAAGTGCCTCCCGCTGCTTAGCCGCGGCACGGATGAAGACCCGGCTCGGGTCATCAATATTGCATCCATTCACGGTCTGTCTAATCCTGGGATTCCGAGTTACTCCTACTCAGCGAGTAAATCAGCCGTGATACATTTGACATCACACCTTGCAACGGATTTGGCGCGCAAGAAGATTAACGTCAACGGTATCGCGCCGGGTCTTTTTCCATCTAATATGACCAAAGAAGTGACAGAAAACGAGGATGTGCAGAAAATGATGCTTTCTCGAATACCTCGTCGCCGCGCTGGTACCCCTGAAGATATTGCAGGTACGGCTATTTATCTCTCCAGCCGGGCAAGCGCTTGGGTTTGCGGACATGTTGTTACTTTGGATGGCGGTATGGTTGCTGCGACTTAAGCAGGAATTTTGCATATTTTTGGTGCAAGCTAAGAGGCTTGCACCGCCTCTGTTTCTTAACGAAACCTCAAGGCCGCTTTAATCAATTTTTATGGCTCTTCTTGTATCAAATCGGTTCATGGGGATATTGGCTTGGCTGATATCTCGGCTCGGATCGGCTCGAAGGGTTTGACGCGGGATGATACAGTGCGCTAGGGAACGTTATGTCTGATGATATACCTTCCTCTGCCGTGACCAGTAAGACTTTAAGCCCCGCTGCCAAGCGCGCGCTGAAGGAAGCTGAGGAGCGGCGCCAAGCAAGAGACGCTGAATTGTCTGCATTACCCCCCGAAAAAGCCGGCCCGAAGGGGGCCGAACCCACGCGCTTTGGCGATTGGGAACGCGGCGGCATCGCTTACGACTTTTAGTCAAGCGGCGGCTCGGGCACCCCACGTAAAGTTTTGGTGATCTGCCCATGTTGGGCAGGCAGAGTGGGAGAGAACGCACATGCGTCGAATTTTTTCTGTAGTTGTGGCCCTCGGGGGCTTGAGTTTAACTGTCGGTAGCACTGATGCAATGGCCAGCCATTGCGGCGGCCCGCAATTTATGCCGTGTCCGGTCATGGTGGCTCCGCCACCTCCGCCTCCGCCGCCTGTTATAAATTGCCGTCCACATATGATTGCGCCGTGCCCTGTGCGTTTTGCGCCTCCGCCCGTGCCTGTTCGCGTCCAGTGTGACCCCGCTGTTCCGACTCCGGGCTGCCGCGTCCCTGTGATTGTACATCACTCAGAGCCAGCCCCGATTGACCCGATGATTGTCAGCACATCAAATCCGATGGGCCATTTGCGCCGCGTGAGTCTCAGCGGTTCGCCGCACGTCAACATCATGCGCGTACATGGACAGATTCCATCTGCCGCTCTTAGTGATGCGCCCAGCGCTTATACGGGCGGATGTAACCCAACCTCTACGCAGTATTGCGGTCAAAAAACAACAGCCATGCCTGCTCCCGCGCCTTACATTGCGCCGCCTTTGCCGCGCGTAGACCCGGCAAGCTTTCGTCCGCGTCAATACGGAACAACGTCTATGACGCGAGGAACGGCGCTGGTGCCAACGTCGCATGTTGACCGCAGCCATGCACGTGCCACAGCAGCCTTGAATAGTGGTCGTGCCGTAGCTCAACCGATTGCCAATGGCGGCCTGGTTCCGCACCCGTCTATGTTTGCTGGCTCACAACATAATACCACCTATAGCTCTGGGGCTCACACATCCGGTCATTCATCTTGGGAGCAAGCGTCTGGCCCGACAATGATTGGCACCCTTCCGGCCACACAAGTCATCTGTCGCCGCCCGTCAACCCCTACAGTGCCTGCGCCTATGCCAGCTCCGCCGCTTTGCGGCCCCGCTATGATGCCGCAATATCCGCAATACCATGCGGTGCCGACGATGGCTCGCGGCCCTGTTTCCTCGCGTCATGGATCGCCATATTAGGCGTTAGACCCACTATTCAAATATGACTATTTGCCTCTATTCAAGGGGCAGGTACTCTAAATTATGCAAAGCTTCAGGGGGAGAATGATGCATAAGTTCCAGAATATTTTTGCGCGTCTGCGGGTTAATACTCGCGTGTTTGCGGCCCTCTTAGCGCCCTTCGGTTTAGGCGCTTTGGCTCACGCCGCGCCGCCTATTTATTGCGGGAGCGATATAAACTGTTTGCGTTGGGTTGATAGCCAATCTCAAAGTCAAACACCTGTTCAGTTTGCGCCCTTTTCGCTTCCGTCGCATTTGTCTGTTGCCGATGTTTCGTCCCGGACAATTCCGGGGCTTGCCCCGCATGAGCGCCTTTGCCCAACGAAATGCCCCGTCAATGTTCATAACCCAAATGGCGAAGAGGTTCTCGGTTGTTACAAAATTTGTACGCCTTTAGCGCAGACATATGTGACGCGGCCTCCGGCTTATCGGCCTGCGCCGCAGCCCGTCTATTTGCGAGTTGTGCGCCCGATCATTTATGTGCGCTATCCCGTTCAATATACGCCGCCTGCGTCTTATTGTGCCCGCCCGTGGTGCGGCGTCAGCCGTTACGGATATTAAGCCTACAGGCTTTCTAATATTTCCCTCACCGCTGTACGGGGCTCTTTTGCGGCCGTAATAGGTCGCCCAACTACGATGTGCGATGCGCCTGCTTCCAATGCATCGCGGGGCGTCGCAACGCGTTTTTGATCTCCGCTATCTCCCCCGGCCATGCGAACGCCGGGCGTTACAACCAAGAAACTTTTTGGAACAACCCGGCGAATAGCGGCAGCTTCTAGGGGGCTGCAAACAACTCCGTCTACGCCCGCTTCAAGCGCTTGCTCGACCCGGCGCATAACCAACTCTTGGGGTGTGTTATTATACCCAATGGCATTCAGAGCCTTTTGGTCTAGTGATGTTAATACGGTCACGCCCAATATTTTAAGATCGCTACCTTCGCCCCCTTTTGCAGCAGCACGCATAACGTCCGGGCGGGCATGAACCGTAAGTAAATCTGCGCCGAGCCCCGCAATAGAGCGCGTGGCCTTTTCAACCGTGGCATCAATGTCGTGCAGTTTGAAATCGAGAAAAACATTTTTGCCCATCCGCGCCAGCTCTTGGCCAAATTGCGCGCCGCCTAAAGGCAAAAGCTGCAATCCGATTTTATAGGAGACAACGCTATCGCCTAGCATTTCTACCATTGCGCGAGCACCGTCTATGGACGGTAGATCAAGGGCTACATAAAGTCGGGGGTCGGCCTGCATATCAACCCTTTCGAATACGTTCGGAGTTTTTCGCCATCAGCTTGAGCGCAACCGAGTCGGGCAGCAATTTTCCTGCCGCCGCTATGGTTTTGTTCACGCCGCCGGGAATAAAGACAGCGCGGTTCATTTCGCAAGCCTCTACGCCTTGGTGCGCGCAGTCTTCGGCGTTCATCCACATAAAGTCAGGCAGTTTGGACACGCTTGCGCGGGTATCGTTCACATCGTGAAACTCGCTATAGGTGAACCCGGGGCACAGCGCGCTGACATGAACGCCATAAGACTGCATCTCAAGGTTCAGGCTCTGTGAGAATTTAATCAGGAAGCTTTTTACGGCAGCGTACAAAGTATGCCCTTTAGAGCCCGGGATATGCCCGGCGAGGCTGGCCACATTAATGATGCGGCCAAAACTTTGCTCCTGCATATCCGGCAAAACCGCGTGAGCTAATTCGCATGGCGCTCGCAGCATAAGCTGCAAGAAATTCGCGTGGTCTTCCCAAGGGCTGTCCATATAGGAGCCAGGGTGACCATATCCGGCATTATTCACTAATCCGTCTATCTTGAGTTTCTTTTTACGCAGCCGAGCCATCAGGTCTTGCCTTGCATCCGGTTCAAATAAGTCCGCTGCAAAAATATGACTCTGGGTTCCAAAGTCTTTTTTGAGCGTTTTGGCAAGGACGGTCATGGGTTCTTCGCGGCGCGCGACGAGTGCTAAGTCCCAGCCGCGTGATGCATATTCGGCGGCGATAGCCGCGCCGATGCCAGCGGAAGCCCCGGTTACAAGACATATCCGTTTTTGCATATCGCTCATGTGTCCCTCATATATGTTTATCTCTGTGTGTGCGGCTTATCCTAGACCAGAACCAATTTCAAACAGGAAGGCGGTCTTGACCTTGTTTATTTACCGCAAAATAAGACGAAGAGTTATTGGCAGTGCGCGCGCAGTTCTGTAGGTTAATCTTATGGAGACTGCTTTTTCACCCGATAACCTCAGGCTGCTTGTCTTTGCGGGATTATTGATGGTTTTCATGGGTCTTGAGGCTATTTTTCCGCGCAAGACCCGCTCGCAGCCGCGCGCCGCACGCTGGCGGACGAATTTTGCGATCATTCTTATTGATAGCCTTATAGTGCGCCTCATGGGACCTCTCATAGCGGTCAGCGCCGCTATTTTTGCGGCGAGCCAAGGGTGGGGGCTTTTCAATATCTTAAACGCGCCTGTTTGGCTTGAATCACTTGGGGTATTGATCGTTTTGGATTTTGCTATTTATGTACAGCATGTTGTGTTTCACCGTGTACCGCTGTTTTGGCGTTTTCATAAAATGCATCATGCGGATCGGGACATAGACGTGACGACGGCTTTGCGGTTTCATCCGCTCGAGATTGTGGTTTCTATGCTCTACAAGGGCCTTGTTATTTTTGTTCTTGGGCCCTCTGTCTTGGTGGTAATCATCTTTGAAATTATTCTCAACGCAATGGCAATGTTTAACCATGCCAACCTGCGCCTGCCTTTGGGGCTGGATAAAGCTCTGCGGGACCTGATTGTAACCCCGGATATGCACCGAGTGCATCACTCTGTACTGCAATGCGAAACCCATAGTAATTTTGGTTTTAATTTATCCATATGGGACCGTATTTTCAGGACCTATAAGGCCGAGCCAAAGAATGGTCATGACGGCATGACCATTGGTCTTTCTGAATATCAATCTGGGCTGCCGTCAAAGCTTTTGTGGAGCTTAAAGCTGCCGTTTAATCGCTAATTGCGTGAGTGTTCATAATTAGGTAGTCTCGCACCCAGGGAGAACCGAAATTATGCCTAGTCTTTGGATTGTCTTAGGCCTCATTGTTTTTTTAATGAGCCTTGTTGTTGTCATGTACAACAGCCTCGTCTCGGCGCGCCAACTGGTCAATAATGGCTGGTCAGACATTGAAGTGCAGCTCAAGCGCCGCGCGGACCTTATTCCACAGGTCGTTCAAACTGTGAAGGCCTATGCGGCTCATGAAAAAGACCTTTTCACCATTGTAACTGAAAAACGTAGTCAAGCCTTGCAAGCGGGCAGTGACCCGGCGCGGCGCGGCATGGCAGAGACGGCGATGGCGCGTCCTGTTGCGCGCCTGATGGCTTTGGCGGAGGATTATCCGGCCCTGAAAGCCAATGAGAACTTCTTGGATTTACAGCATGAACTGACCGATACCGAAAATAAAATTGAAATGGCACGCAGGTTTTATAATGGCGCCGTGCGTCAGCTCAACACCAAGGTCAAAACCTTCCCGATTCTCTTAATCGCTCAGCCCTTCGGGTTTTCAATGCGTGAATATTTCCGCGTCGACGCCGCTGATGCCGAGCAGCCCCTTGTTGATTTTAAAGCTTGATATGATGTATTTCCGTGGGTTTGTTCTTAGTCTTTTTGCCCTTTTGTTATGCGCTACAGCCCAAGCTGATGAGGTTATCACAGACTTTGACGTTGCGATAAATGTAGCCAGCAGCGGCGATTTTACTGTGACAGAACGCATCACGGTCAATGTGGAGGGAAACACCATTCGCCGGGGTATTTTTCGGGACTTGCCGCGTTATTTGATGATTGACGGGTTCGAGCTGCCCCAGCGTTATAAGTTTTTGTCTGTCACGCGAAACGGCGCGCGCGAGCCTTATTCACGCGAAACAGAGGGGAATGCGGCGCGTTTGCGGATTGGCGATGCGGACGTGCTTTTGCCCCTCGGTCTGCACACCTATGAGATCACTTACAGCATCAAAGACCAAATCCGGCGCACCCCTGAATTTGATGAGGTTTATTGGAACGTCACGGGTAATTACTGGCGTTATCCGATTTTAAAGTCCCGCGCGGTTGTGAGTGTCCCCCCTGGCGCGCAAATGCAGTCTTACGACTTTTTTACGGGGCGTCTTGGCGACGCTGGACGTGATGCAAACTTTGATGTGCGCGGGAGTGTATATTTTTTTACCGCAGCAAGACCTTTTAAAAGCAATGAAGGCCTGACGATTTCGCTTAGACTCAATAAGGGCGTTATCGCGCCGGAACCGGCGTCCACCCGGCGGTTTATTTGGTGGGTAAAAAACGGCGCAGTGACATTGCTGTCTGTGTCGCTACTGGCGATTTTGGGCTTTTACTATCGTGGCTGGAACCGGGCAGGGCGCGACCCGTTCAAAGACCCTGTCTTTGCCCGCTACGCCCCGCCAAAAAACTACTCCCCAGCGGCGGTTAGTGTTATTCAGCACCGCAGCGTAAGCGGCTTTAAGGCCTTAATCGCGACCCTGATGCAGCTTGCGATTAAAAAGCATGTCGATATAGAGACCAGCAAAAAACAGACAGTGATTACGCCGAGGGATAGTGACCAGCCGATAATGCCGGAAGATGTCTTACTGTTAACCTCCTTGTTTCCAAGGGCTAATAGTGCCTCTATAGTTCTAGATAAATCGCCCAACACACAGTTTCATAAGGCACATGCTAAGTTTAATCGGGTAATCGGCGCGCGTTTCGGACGTGATTATTTCAAATGGAATGGTGGCTATATGACGTTGGGTATCCTCCTGTCATTGGGCGCTATTATTGCAGCTGTTTCGCAAACTTATGGTCAGTTCGGTCCGTTCTTCTGGTGGGCGCTAGGCGCGCTTTTGGCGCTCAATATTTTGTTCATGATTTTGCTGCCCGCACCGACTATTAAAGGCCAGAAAATAAAAGCTGAGATCGAAGGCTTTGAGCTTTATCTTAAAACGGCAGAAAAGCAGCGGCTCGATGCGGTCAACCCTTTGTCCGAAGCCCCGCCGCCAATGAGCATCGCTCATTATGAGGCGATGCTACCTTACGCGATTGCTTTGGGCGTCGAAGCGCCGTGGAGTAAATATTTCGAAAAAGTCATGCCGACAGAAGCCAAAGATTATAATCCCTCTTGGAGCGGGCTCAGCCGCGGCAATTACAAAGGTATCTCTGGCCTGACCGACAGTATGGTCTCGAATATCAGTTCCGGCGTGTCGAGCGCCGCGCCGCAAAGCTCAGGCTCAAGCTCAGGCGGCGGTTTTTCTGGCGGCGGCGGCGGCGGAGGGGGGGGC
>CAYGTI010000004.1:0-174848 GCA_964352785.1 uncultured Caulobacterales bacterium | reverse complement strand
AAAGTCTCTCTTAGCCCAGACCGGAATCCGTGCCATTTTATATGACGACGGACACTTATAACACTATTTGCGCGAGGGTTTCGTTATTTTACAATAATAGACGAGGAGCGTATACGTTGGCTATTATCAATTGTATTTGTTGCTGGATTAATCGCAATACTTCCAAAAAAGCGCGAGTAAAAGCTCCAGTATTTGAACATTAAAGGAAAAAGGAACCAAACTAACTTATTAAAAAGAAAAGGCGAAACGTGCGAGCTTGGCTATGATTACCTATGCAATGACAACAAGGTGAATAATAAGGCTGTTAAGCTATTGAGTGGTTAGATGAAATTAAATCCAGAAAAAATCAAACAAAGCCTTATCACAGCTTTGTTTGCAGGAATGATCGTTTTTGTCGCGATTTTAGTGATTAGTAATTACAGTGATTTACTTGGAATTCTGTTATTGAGCTTAATTTTCTCAATTTTTGTCGCCACTATATCATACCTTTTTTAATAGAAGGCCATCGTGAGAAAAATATTTGGGTATTATGAAGTTGGTTCTGAAAAGATGAGCGAAGGTAATCTGTCTTTTCGAGATCCCGCATCTTCGCTGCGCGGCGTGCGGGATGACATTTATGCTTAGCGGGGATTAATCCCATTTTTTGAACATTCTTGCGCCGTTTACAATCAAAGACTTACAGCTAAAATCAACAATCCTTTCCTCGCCTTCAGTTTCACCCCTATATTCACCTTGTTTCTATGCCGAAGGGGACAGGCGAGCGTTCGTTGATCGTTTTCGGTATAGACGGTGTGAGCTGTAGCGTTTGGGTTTGGAGGTGACAACCGCCTCTTCAACGCCGACCCAAAAAGCGGGCCACCGGACATAGAGCGTAGCTTGCCCCTACAATGACGCGGATTGACACTCCGCCGAGTAGATTAACCGAAACGGCGTGTTTTGGGGAAAGACTGGCAGGATTAAGTGAAAGCAAGCGCTCTGTTTCTGACACACCGCCGCGCAGTAAGTGTGAAATTTCTTAAATTTTACACACGCTAATCGGAGAAACATCACGGTAATTTTTATCCGTCCGAGCGGCGGCTGCGCGGGACAGTCCCACCTTTAGGGAAGGCTCCGATATCCGAAGTTATTGAGCGCGTCTCTCGAGGCGCAAAACATCAACCCACACACCCTGACAGCAGACTTATCCGCGCCAAAAAAATGGCGGCGGAGGAGAAACTGCATCCAAAAATAGAGAGACGTGATCCGGAGCTTTGGACAATTAGAGTTGAGCGAATTCGGGACCGGAACCAAGACGTTTTCGCCTCTGTTCCGATCCCTTGCCCGGTGTGGTCACGCGGAATGCGTCCTAAAAGTTTGCACTTCCTGCAACGCCAATGATACGCGGCTCGTTTACAAAACCTGTCAGGTTGTTAAAATCGATCCCACCTTTGACGTTCTCGGCGTCTAAAATATTACGGGCAAAAACAGCGACGTCATATTGACCATCCATAAACTGATAGCCAACGCGTAGGCCGCCCTCAATGTTACCGGAAGACGAAAACTCAGCCGCTTCATATAGGAAGAAGTTGGTATCGCCCTGCAAAGCCCAATCTGTAAACGCGTAAAACTCGCCGTCGTCACCGACAGGCAGACTAAAACGGGCCGTTGCGTTAAATGTAACATCAGGCGCTTGCGGGAACGGATTGCCCTCGATCAAGGCCGTACCGTTTGCGTCAACCGGGTCAAGCACGGTACAGCCGCCGCCGCATGGTACCACCCGCAGATTATCCTCGGTAATTTCAGTGTCTGTGTAAGCAAAGCCCGCCGTTAATAGCAGGTTGTCCAGCGGCAGAAATTCAAAATCCGTTTCAAATCCAGCGGCTTTACCGTCAGCATTGACGAGTTGGTTGAAGTTACCACCACCGCCAATGGCAGAGAACTGTAGATCATCAGCATTGTAAATAAATGCAGATGCGTTCCAACGAATACGGTTATCGGCAAATTGGGTTTTCCAGCCAAACTCATAGGATTGGATGATCTCGGACTCGGCCACAGACGGTGCGCCAAAGAACGCGACATCACGTCCTTGAATACTTGGAGCGCGGAAACCACGCGCGGCACGGGCGTAAAGGTTCACATTATCATTGACCTGATAAGCAAGGCTTGCGTCCCAGCTAATCTCGTTATCGCTGACGCTGATAGGCGTGACCGGGAAGTTAGTTGCAACACCGGTAAAGTCCTTGGAGTCATCCGTGTAGCGAAGGCCTGCAGAGATTGTGAATTGATCACTAAGCTGATATTCACCCCGACCGAACAGCGCCCATGTCTGATTGTCATGACGCACAGTTGTCGCGGGTGCAAAGAACGGGTTTGTCGTAATGGTCAAATCACTGTCAAAATAGAAGAACCCGGCCTGCCACGACAGCGGCCCTGAGGTCTCGCTTGCGAACCGGATTTCTTGGGAAAATTGATTGACATCATCAATACCGTCGAGCGTATCAGACGGGAAAGGGATAAAGCCGGGGAAAGATCCGCCCGGCAAGAAAACAGCGCCGGAACCGCCATCAATATCGCCGCGTGATGTCCCATCAGCGGTCTCATACGCTGAAATAGATGTCATACTGATACGCCCAAAGTCCCAACCGACTTTGATTGAACCCCCTTGGGATTTATAAGATTGCTTGTTACCATCGCCCGCATCGAGGAAAACCACGTCGCGGTCAAAGAAACTGTTCAATTGATTATCACCGGGTCCCAGGATATTGGCGCGGAAAAGAGCGGACGTACCATCAAGATCGCGAGCATGGACATTCAAAAGTACATCAACATCCGCATTTGGCGTCCAGAGAAGTTGCGCCCGGCCCGCAATATCTTCAAACCCGCCATACTGATCTTGTGTGTTGGTAAACCCGTTATCAATCCAGTCATCACGGGATGTAAACAAAGCAGAAACACGAGCGGACAAGACGTCTTTAATAATCGCGCCGCCAATAGCGCCTTCAGCTTTTATACTTCCGTAAGTACCGTAGGATACAGAGCCGTACCCGTTCATGTCTTGCGTGGGTTTGACGCTGTCAAATTTAACGAGGCCCGCCGGTGTATTGCGGCCAAAGAGCGTACCCTGCGGACCGCGTAGTACTTCAACATTTTGAACGTCGAACAAAGGGAAACTCTTGAGGACAACATTTTCCTGAACCACATCATCCATAATGATCGAAACAGGCTGCGAAGCGGCAAGATCAAAGTCTGTATTACCCAGACCGCGAATATAAAAACGCGGGGCAACGCGGCCATTGGAACTTTCAGCGTAAAGGCCGGGAATACGGGTCGCGAGCGCGCGAATGTCTTCGCCCCCTTGAAGGATAGACGTCAGAGTTTCCGTAGGCATCGTCGTGACTGAGACAGGTACCTCTTGCAAATTTTCGGTACGCTTTTGCGCTGTGACGATAACTTCGTCCAGACCCGACGATACAGTTTGTGCCATCGCCGCGCTAGAGAGGCAAGCTGGGGCAATAAAGGCTGTGGAGAGAAGAGCCATTTTTCTGAACATGGTGATAAAATCCTAAAAGATTGAGAAGTGGTAATGAACGTCCAAATGCCAACTCATCGCCACTGAGTCTACAGTTTATCAGCCCGCAAGGGATAGGTTTTTTCCAATTGCGATATTTATGCGACAGTTGACATGACTCGCGGCAAAATTCACCGTTCGCTGCCAATTAAATTAACTGGAGGTGCCCTGAAATCAGGCTGTTTTGGCGGGTGCCGCAAACTATTACGCATCTTCGGGCACATCGCAGCGCAACTCGTAGAGCAAAGCCAGCCTTGATTTGACTATGGGTATCCGCAGTACTATGCGCAGCATTAAATCCGGTATTAACGATGTCAAAGACGCAATACCCTCTGGCCAACAGGGTTAAAAAATAATCTCGATTGTTATCAAAGGGTCTTAAAATTCCTCATTCTTCCCTTGATTTGACTGATTGATTGCGTCAAAACGCCCCCATTAACCGCGAGGGGAAGCGCACCGGCAATAGAGTGCGGCCAACTTCACATTCCGCGAGGGGAAGCGCGCGACCAAATATGCGCGGCCAACTTCTTATTAAAATGAGGCATAAGCCTCGCAAACTTGGGAGAAAAGAGTAATGAATCCTCTTTATCTAATTATCGCAGCAGGCGTGCTTGCTGTTTTATACGGGATAATCACCCGTGCCAGCCTCATGAAGGCCTCAACAGGTAATGAGCGTATGAATGAAATCGCAGGCGCGATTCAAGAAGGCGCAAAAGCTTACCTTAGCAAACAATATAAAACGATCGCCGTGGTTGGCATAGTCGTCACAATTCTTTTGGGCGTTCTGTTCCAAAACGCGATTGCCCCTGTTGGCTTTATTATCGGTGCGGTTCTTTCCGGTATCGCTGGTTATGTCGGCATGCTCGTGTCTGTTCAAGCCAATGTGCGGACAACAGAAGCTTCACGTGAGAGCCTAGGTAAAGGCCTAAACGTCGCGTTTAAAGCCGGTGCTATCACAGGCATGTTGGTTGCGGGTTTTGCGCTTCTTGGCTTGGCTGTATATTACATGATCTTAAACGGCCCAATGGCTGTCGGAGAAGCAGGGTCGCCTGAACAAAGCCGCGCCGTTATTGACGGACTTGTGTCTTTGTCTTTGGGCGCTTCGCTTATCTCTGTGTTTGCTCGTCTTGGCGGTGGTATCTTTACAAAAGGTGCTGACGTTGGCGGCGACTTGGTCGGTAAAGTTGAAGCTGGCATCCCGGAAGATGATCCACGTAACCCTGCAACGATTGCTGATAACGTGGGCGATAATGTGGGTGATTGTGCCGGTATGGCCGCTGACCTTTTCGAAACTTATGTTGTGACCATCGCGGCCACCATGGTACTCGGATCAATCCTATTTGGAGCTGTGGGTCCGCTCGCGCTTTATCCAATGGCGATTGCTGCGGCCTGTATCGTAACCTCAATCCTAGGCACATATGCTGTGCGTTTGGGTAAAGGGTCTACGAACGTTATGGGCGCGCTTTACAAAGGCTTGATCGTAACGGGCGTTTTGTCTGTTGCCGCTATCGCGGCTGTGACGCACCAAATGATTGGCTTTGGCGAAATTGCCGGAACAGCCATTGATGGCGACCCCGCTATAACAGGTAAAGCTCTGTTCATTTGTTCTATTATCGGTCTTATTATTACAGGCGCGATTGTTGTTGTGACAGAATATTATACGGGCGTGAATTACAAGCCTGTTAAATCTGTTGCCGCAGCTTCAGAATCCGGACACGGCACGAACGTTATCCAAGGGCTTGCTGTCTCTATGGAAGCGACAGCCATTCCTGTTCTGATCATCGTTTTCGGTATCATTAGCACATATAGCTTTGGCGGCCTTTACGGTATCGCCATCGCTGTGACAGCTATGCTCGGCGTTGCCGGCATGATCGTCGCGCTCGACGCTTTTGGTCCTGTGACTGATAATGCGGGCGGTATTGCTGAAATGGCTGAGCTTGAGCCCGAGGTTCGTAATACAACCGACGCGCTTGACGCGGTGGGTAACACCACCAAAGCCGTCACCAAAGGCTATGCGATTGCGTCCGCTGGTTTGGGTGCGTTGGTTCTATTTGCGGCTTATTACAAAGACGTTGAATACTTCGCGAAAATAGCCGAGCCGGGAACGTTCTTTGATGGTCTTGGCACGCTGACATTTAGCCTGACAGATCCGTATGTGATCGTCGGTCTATTTATCGGTGGTATGCTTCCTTACTTGTTTGGTGCGTGGTCTATGCAATCTGTTGGCCGTGCGGCTGGTGCGATTGTTGAAGAAGTTCGTCGTCAATTCAAAGCTGACCCGGGCATCATGGCTGGAACCTCTCGTCCGAATTACGCCAAAGCGGTTGACCTTTTGACAGGTGCAGCGATCAAAGAAATGATCAAGCCTTCACTCTTGCCTATCTTTGCACCAATCGTTCTCTTCTTTGCTGTTAAATTCACAGCAGGTAACGCGGCGGCTGTGTCCGCGCTTGGCGCAATGCTTCTCGGCGTGATCGTGACAGGTCTATTTGTTGCGCTTTCTATGACTGCCGGTGGCGGTGCATGGGATAATGCCAAGAAGTACATCGAAGATGGCCACCACGGTGGTAAAGGCTCAGAAGCTCACAAAGCGTCTGTGACAGGCGACACGGTTGGCGATCCTTACAAGGATACAGCCGGACCTGCCGTCAACCCGATGATTAAAATTACAAACATCATCGCGCTTCTCTTGTTGGCTGTGATTGCTCACTAAGCCCAGCGGCATTGATTATATAAAGCCTCGCTCTTGTCTATTGACAGGAGCGGGGCTTTTTTTATGAGGACTTGGTTGCGCGGCGACATCGTTCTGAACAATATTTTACGTTACCCCAATTTTTCGCCCATTTCTTACGCCACGCAAAAGGCCGCGTGCAAACTGGGCACATTTTTGAGGGCAGATCAGATTTTTTACGCATACTCATTCTAAAGTTTTTCTAAGAACGCTTGAGCCTGAGCACGTAAGTCTTTGAGCGTTCCTGCCTCCATTTTTTCCAAATTTCGATAGGCTAACCCCATACGTGGGTTGTTGCTCAAAACGTCTTTGTTACGCGCCATGAAGTCCCAATATAGACTGTTAAACGGGCACGCTTTATCCCCGATCCTGTCTTTGACATTGTAATGGCAGTTGCCGCAATAATCAGACATTCTGTTGATGTAGGACCCACTGCTGGCATAGGGCTTGGACGCTAAAAGGCCGCCATCCGCAAATTGGCTCATCCCCAGTGTGTTGGGCAGCTCCACCCATTCAAACGCATCCACATAAACCGCCAGATACCACTCGTGCAGTTCTCTCGGGTCAATCCCCGTGAGGAGCGCAAAGTTACCTGTAATCATCAAGCGCTGTATGTGATGAGCATAGCCATGCTCAATGGTTTGGCTTATCGCTTGCGATAAGCATTTCATTTTGGTTTCGCCTGTCCAATAAAATTCTGGCAGGGGCCGTGTTGCGCCAAGCTTATTTTCATCGACATAGCCCGGCATAAAGCGCCAATAAATACCGCGAATATATTCCCGCCAACCGATGATCTGCCGGATATAACCTTCGGCTGCATTCAGCGGCACATCGCCCGCCTCATATGCCGCTTCTACGGCTTCGCAAATTTCAAGCGGCGCGAGCAACCCCGTATTCAGGTATAGCGATAATAAAGAATGATAAAGAAACGGCTCGTCCGTCAGCATAGCGTCCTGGTAGTCGCCAAAATGCGGCAGAGACATTTGAACGAAAGACTTTAACGCCGCAAGCGCATCATCCCGGGTGACACCATAATCAAAGCCTTCGAGCGCGCCGAACCGATCTTCAAATTGCTCACCAACCATCTTAATCACATCCTGAGTGATAGCGTCCGGGGCGAATCTTTGAGGCTTTGGCATAAAGAGATCAGTTTTTGCAGGCTTGCGGTTATCCTGATCATAATTCCATTTACCACCTGCCGGATCTTTGCCCTTCATCAGCAACCCTGTTTGGCGGCGCATGTCGCGGTAAAAGTACTCCATACGCAATTGTTTGCGCCCGCCTGCCCATGCTGCAAACTGTGCTTTGGTGGCAAGGAACCGCGTATCCGGCAAGCACTCCACAGGAACACCTAGTAGCTCTTCCCAGCCCTGAACGACCTCAAATACGCGGTATTCCGACGGCTCGCACACAGAAATTTTTGCAATATCATATCGATCAAGAGCGCGTTTTATTTCATCGGTAAATGAACCGCTATTGTCCGGATTATCAAATTTAACATAGTCAACCTTATAGCCTTCATCTCTGAGCTCTTGCGCGAAATGGCGCATAGCGGAGAATAAAAAGATGAGTTTTTTGCGGTGGTGCTGGACGCTAGCCGCTTCCTCTCTGACCTCCATCATCAAAATGACCGCGTCAGATTTCACCGCGGTCTCCAACGGTGGCAAGTTGCAGCTAAGCTGGTCCGCGAAGATGGGGATAAGATGTGTCATACAAATCTTCTACGCACCGGAGGTTCAACAAGATGAGCGCAGCGTAATTTATCTTGTGATTATCAATATGTCTGTCTGTAAAAACCGCTTGATATTTATATTTGTTCTTGTTATGTTCTAAGCCTGAGAACAGAGACTGACTTATGGCTAAAAAATATTTAGATGTCGCATATAAAGACCGGGACTTGGCAAAACGCCTTGGCGCGCGCTGGGATGCAAATGTCAAACGCTGGTACTGCCCGGCGGGCAGTGATTTAGCGCGTATTTTTGCGTGGCGGCAAGCGGCCGTGACCAAAGTCGATCCACATATTCATTTGGCTACGTTGCAGCGCAGGCCCGCGGCTGAAACACAGAATTTTGAGCTTTCGCTGTTTTCCTAGCCTGTTTGCAAACCCCACAGCCGCGCATAAGTGCCGCCGCGTGTCTTTGAGAGTTTGGCATGCGTCCCAGTCTCTATGACTTGCCCGCCTTCCAAAACATAAATACGATCTGCATTTTGCACGGTCGAGAGCCTGTGGGCGATCACAATCGTCGTGCGCCCTGCAGCTAAGCGCTCAAGCGCGGCTTGAACCTTGGATTCTGAGTCTGCATCCAGCGCAGACGTCGCCTCATCCAAAAGCAAAATAGGCGCATCGCGCAATATAGCGCGGGCAATGGACAGTCTTTGTTTCTGCCCGCCTGACAAACTATCCCCGTCTTCGCCGACAATCGTGTCATAACCTTGCGGGAGACGCATAATAAAATCATGGGCGTCGGCGGCCTTTGCCGCCGCCTCAATTTCGGCGCGGGGCAAAGACTGATCACCAAACCCAATATTGGCCGCGACACTATCGTTGAATAATGTCACGTCTTGAGAGACCAGCGCCATATGCTGCCTGAGCGAAGCCAGCGTGAGCTCTCGAATATCTTGACCGTCCAATGTGACCTGACCCGAAGTAACATCATAAAGACGGGGTATTAAATTTATGATCGTTGACTTACCGCCGCCTGAGCCCCCCACAAGAGCAATTGTTTCGCCCTGCAAAGCTTTGATAGAAACCTCATCAAGGGCCTGCGTTCCATCTGCGTAAGTAAAGGACACATTTTCAAACACGATATCTCCGCGTGGATTGGAGAGCACAACCGCGTCAGATTTATCCGTAATCGCGGGGCGCTCGTCGATAACGCTAAAAATCCTCGCCAATGAAGCCAGCCCTTCCTGCACAACATTATTAAGGGTACCCAGTGCGCGAATACGCGGACTAGCCGCCAGCAAAAGCGTTAACACGCCACCAATATCACCCGCGCTTGCGAGTCCACCAGTGACGAGATACACACCAAAAACAAAAACACCAGCAATAGCTAACCCACCAAAAACTTCAAGAATTGGGTCAACTCTTGCTTGTTCCGTCACAAGCCGGAGATATAGCCGGATGCGCTCATCGAATGTTTTACCCAGACGTTTTGTTTCCGACGTTTCCAATCCGTAGGCCTTAATCATGCGCGTCCCAGAAAAACTCTCCTTTAAATCAGATGTGATTTTACCAAGATGGATTTGAACATCGCTCGCATTGCCACGAAGCCGCTTAGAAATTTGAATGATAGGTAAAGCAGCAATCGGGTAAACGACCAAAATCAAAAGTGTGAGTTGCCAGCAAATGATCAGCATTGATACGAACAAAAATAAAACTGTTAAACTGTCGCGTATAAGATTTGATATTGTACGGATCAGTGTATTGGACAAAACACTGACATCATTGGTGAATTTGGACATCAAATCACCTATGGGATTGCGTGAAAAATAAGCAAAGTCCGCATTATGAGCGGCTGCAAACATTTGCTTTTGTAAATCTGCCACCACATTAAGTGCTAAAGCATTTGCCAAGATACGTTGCATGTACATCGCAAAACCTGAAATGCCTGTGACACCTACTAAAACAGGAACAATCATGAAGGCGTAAGTTTTTGCATTGGTAGCAGCATCGACCCCACCTTCCATCGCCATCGCGGAATCAATAATATATTTAACTAAAAACCCGTAAGCGGCTGTAGCCAAAGAAAGCAGCAACATGAAAGCCCCCGCAGCAAGTAGGCGGTTTTTCTGCAGCCATATATAATCTTTCCATAGCCTATTGGCTCGGTCACGATCGCGGTCCTGAAGGTTAAGAATATTAGCTTTTTGGGCGTCGGCCACGGCCAGTAAGTTTACCCAATGACGCCGTCATTATCAGGGTCGATTAACTCATGTGCATGGAGGATAAAATACCGCATATGGGCATTATCAACCGTGCGCTGGGCGGCGCCTTTCCAGGCAGCGTGCGCATCGGCGTAATTGGCATAAGCGCCAACATAGTCGACTTGCTTCAAGTTTTTAAACTCGGTACGCATCGGGTCTACTAATTCTCCGCCTATTACGAGGTGAAGGAGTTGTAGATTGTCTTCTTTGCGGTCAGTCATAAGGGTACCCATAAATCCAAAATCTTTAGTCTTGCTCTCGCTCTTTTCAAACTTGGTGATCACAGGACTTATACGCTCTAATAACAAAGCATGAAGGTTCGGGCCAGCACAAATCACGCCAAATTCGGTGACGCTCTCATGATCGTAATGAAACGCTTGTCCGCGTAGATTGGTAATTACCGCGCCTGCCTCTTGCGCGATCAATTCAGCGGCAGCGAGGTCCCAGTCAGATTTTGGCGTAAACGATACCGTGGCGTCCTTGAGCCCTGCCGCAACCAATGCAATACGGTAGGCCATAGAATTGACCACGGACACATTCATATGGGGCCAATCCAGCCGTCTAAACTTACGCGGATAACCGACCATTCGCGCGCCGTGGATAACGTTGCGATCCCGAGCGGATATACGGCGCGCGTTCAAAAAGGCCCCGCCGCCAAGAGAGGCTTCAAACAGCTCATCTTTCATCGGATTGTAAATGGCTGCGGCAATCGTATGTCCGTTCTCAATGATCCCGGCGCAGATCGCGAAGTTTGGCTTGCGATCAATAAAGGCACGTGTACCGTCAATAGGGTCGACAACAAATGTGCGCGCTGCTGCGTGGCGAGAGCGGTCATCCTTCGTTTCTTCAGACAACCAGCCATAATTAGGCCTGGCAGGTATTAAAACACCGAGCAAAAAGTCATTCACCGCAATGTCGGCGGCCGTTACAGGGTGATTTTCAGATTTATCCCAAGACTTTGTTTCTCCGGCGATAAATGCATCTCGCGCAATGGCCCCTGCGGCCCGCACGGCTCCCGCAAGTAAGGCCTGCTCGGCGACCAAGTCTGGCTTAGCTGCCGGCAATGGCCATGCTTTCAATCAAGATAGACGGCGCAACGGTCGAGCCGTTAAATTCAAGATCATTGGCAGGCGTTAGGCTGCGAAACATGTCTTTCAAATTTCCAGCCACAGTAATCTCCGAGACGGGCACGGTGCGCTCGCCATTTTCAATTTTAAATCCGGCGACACCCACACTGTAATCGCCCGTATTATGATTAAGCGACGGCCCAAACATTTCGGTGATCAATAACCCTTGTTTAATCCCCGACATTAAATCTTGCGGTGTTTTATCACCAGCCTGCATATAAGTATTGGACGATGAGATACTCGGCGGCGCGCCAATAGAGCGGTTCGCATGTCCCGTCGTTTTAAGACCAAGCTGGCGAGCGGATGCGCTATTAAGCAGCCACATGGTTAAGCGGCCATCCTCGATAATATTGTGCGAAACTGTGCGCACACCCTCGCCGTCCCATGGACGCGAGCCATGCCCGCGCAGCATGTTGGGGTCATCAATAATATTAATACCGGGCCCAAATATTGACTTACCCATATCGTCTTTGAGAAAAGATATGCCCCGGGTAATGGCCGCGCCGTTCGCTGCGCCGATCAGCGCGCCAACAAGTCCGCCCGATACGCGGCGGTCATACATAACAGGCATTTCGCCGGAGCTCATCTGCACGGCCCCAAGACGCGCCATGACCCGCTCCCCGGCGGACACACCAATCTTTTCGATATCTTTGAGGCCCTCCAGCCAGCGCGCGCCGTCATAATCCGCGTCCCGTTCCATATCGCCATCCTTGGATGCCAGCGCCATAACGCCAACATCATGACGTGAGGAGCGCCACCCGGCCTTAAACCCGCCGCTGGTCATAAAATAGACACCGGATGTCGACCAGCTTGCGCTAGCCCCTTCGGCTTGAGCCACACCGCGTACCGAAAGCGCCGCTTTTTCGATTTCAAGTGCCCGCGCCTTCAAGGTTTCAGGCGTCATCACGCACTGATCAAACAGATCTAGGTCGCGCGGGCTGTCTTCTAATTGTCCCGCCTCGGCCAAGCCGCAATAGGGGTCTTCGGGTGCAAGCCGAGCCATCGCCACAGCGCGCTCGGCCAGCGCATCCAAAGACGCACCCGAAAAATCAGAACTCGATACGCAAGCTTGGCGGCGTCCCACCATGACACGCAGGCCTATATCTTTGCCCTCGCTATTATCGACATCCTCAAGGTCGCCTTCGCGTACAGCAACGCTGAGCGAGCGGCCATGGCTCGCAATCGCGTCAGCCGCATCCGCGCCAAACGCAGCCGCTTTGGACAAAAGGCTTTTAAGCGCCGGAGCTAAATCTTCGGCGACAATCGGGGCATCAGGGCTCATATTTACCCAGCAAACGTTAGATACAGCAAGCAGATTGCCATGCCGAGAAAGGTCAGCAGAGAAAGAACTGCGCCGATTGTCCGGCCCTTCCCATTTGCGCCTAGCCCGGCCATACCATGCGCATGAGCGATCCGGCCAAATGTGAATCCAGCCCCGAAAATATGAAGCATCACAGATGGCGCGCTGAGCATCGCGAGCGAAAAAAGACCAATTAAAGCAAACGGCGTTGTTTCCGTAAAATTGGCGTGCGCACGCACTCGGGCTAAAAGGCTTGTATTGCCGCCGTCGCCCAAGCTGACTTTTTCAGAGATACGTTTCTGGCCGACGCGCAGCATTAAAATTGGAAGCAAAATAAGATTAAGCGCCACATAGAGCGCGACGATTTGAAATAAAGTCATGAGATTATCCTTTTAAGGTCCATTAGGTGTATTTGGCAGACTAGCCGCTTTTTCAATGGCTGCAAGATGTGTTTCGGGTGGTTGCGCGCCCTGCACGGCAAACTGCCCTGCGTAAATAAAACACGGCACCCCGGTCACGCCAAGGCGCTGAAAAAAAGTGATTTCTTCTTCAACGGCTGCGCAGTCATCATCACCCGCGAGCAAATCAGATATAAGAGTCTGATCTAAACCAACGCCGCCAGCAATACGGCTAAGCACCGCCGGGTCGCCAATATCTTCAAGATCATCAAAAAAGGCTTTAAAAAGAGCTTCAGCGGTTTGCGTGGCCGCATCTTGACCTTCCGCCCAGCGCATCACACGGTGGGCATCCAGCGTATTGGGCCGCATAGGGATATCACCGAAACGAAAATTTATACCCGCACCCGGCGCGGCCAGTTCCAAAGCCTCTCGCATAGCTTTGAACCGATCAGAGGGCCCATCGCCAAATTTCGTCGTCATATATTTCCGATAAGGCACGCCGCCTTGTGGCACCGACGGGTCGAGCATATAGGGCCGCCATGTCAATTTAACCTCGAGAGTGCTTTGCTCTACGGCCTTTTGAAAGTAGCGAAAGCCAAGCCAGCACCACGGGCACACAATATCCGAGACAATATCAACCTGCAGTGACGCAGGTTCTGAGCCGCCTTTGCGGCGCGGCGCTTTCGTCACTATCCGGTCTTTCCGATCAAGCGCAAGAAACGCTCCTGCAGAGCCGGGTTGGTTTTAAACTCGCCTGTAAACCGCGTTGTAATCGTTGACACGTTCGGATGATGAACGCCGCGCGTGCTCATGCATTGATGCACGGCGTCAATCATAATGGCTGTTCCGCGCGGTTTCAGCGCGCCGTCAATGGCATCAGCGATTTGCGCCGTCATCGTCTCTTGTGTCTGTAGGCGCTTGGCATAAACCTCTACGACTTTGACCAATTTTGATATTCCGACAACCTTTTCTGTCGGCAGATAAGCCACATAGGCGGTGCCTAAGAACGGCGCCATGTGATGCTCGCAGTGGCTTTCCACATCAATCTCGCGCAAAATAACCATATCGTCATAGCCCGAAACGTCTTCGAATGTCCGTGATAGCTCTGTCTCGGCGTCCATGTCATAGCCCCGGAACCACTCGCCATAAGCATTGATCACACGTTTGGGCGTATCCAGAAGACCTTCGCGGTTAGGGTCATCTCCAGCCCACGCGATTAAAGTGCGCACGGCCTCCATGGCCGCTTCTCTGGAGGGGCGGGGCACTGAGTTTACCGCTTTTAAAACTGGCTTTTTGGGTGTCTCTATCGTCATGCGGCGTCCTATAGCCCATGATCGCCCCAATTGACCAGAGACAAAACTGCACAGGCCGCGTTCAAAATTTACGCGCCGCTAAGACCACATCGAAGATGATACTGTCTGTAATCAATCCGGTGTAACGATGAACAGTAGTGCAAATTCTAAAAATTTCGTCCGTATTTTACCAAAACCCATCGCTTTTGACTTTTGATACACGCCTTGCTTGACCATCGACCTTCAGTGAAGTTTTATAAAGTTAATTATTTTACGCGACAGAAACAATTGAATTTCGGCGGTAGGTTGAAACCTATCTTGGCCGCTATTGGCTCTTAAGTAATTGTTTTTGTTATGCTTTTTTGCATGCCTGTTACAGCGCTGATAGCTATTCTCACATATTTTCAATTCTGTAGAAAGAACGTGCGGCGAGGGTGCAACCTCGCCGCATCACGATCAACAAGCACTGAAAAGAAAGGTCCACCCAATGCTTATCAAACGCTCCAATCTTATGACTTCCAAGCCCCGCACCGTCAAGTTCTCGGCTATTGCCTTAACGCTTCTGACCGGAATTTCTACCAGCCTATCTGCCGTTCCGGCTCACGCTGATAATTCAATGCTCACTGAAAGAAAAGTAACGGTCAAGTTTTCCACGTCTGATATTCAAGACTATGAAGGTGTCAAAAAAACCTATGCCAAACTTGAAAAGCGGGCTAAATCAGCTTGCCGGTCTGATAGCGCGACATTGTTTTTTACAGGGCAAAGCGTCCAAGACTGCGCCGCTGACCTGATGGAGCAATTCCTTCGGACAGCAAATATTGACGTTTTGAACAACTATCATGTGAGTAAAAGTGAAGCTTCAGACACTCCGGAAGATTCACTCACCGAGACATAAAACTTTAAAACCAACCTGTATCTATTTAAGGGGTGGAATTGTGACAGGTCTGACGGGTTTTACCTGCCAGACCTGTTTTAGTTTTATACGGCGAAATCAGGAGCAATCTAGCGGCTGGGTCAGCAAACCAAAGCGCTCTATATCGCTCGCCGTAAGAATATAAAGATCGTCCGGCAGCGCGGCTTCGCGCGTGAACGCATAAAAGGCCGGGTTAATGCCCATGTCAGTTAAAAACCGCTCATGCAGTCTTTGGCGGGGGTCGCGCCCCATATTAGCCGGATAGAACTCGCCGCCCGTTGACCAGCTATGTACACCGATCCGCGCGCCGCATTCCATAGTGCGCTGCGTTCCCGCTAAAAACAGATCAACCGCGCCGGAGGCAATCCGGCTGCTGCGCTCAAGATGTGTATTTAGCCCCCTTGCGCGAATACGCCGGGCGAGGCGCAGGTTCATGTCGGCATCCGTTGTCCCGGGCATATTCCTTAGCACCAATGTCTCGACCCTTGGATGTTCATCTAAAAACTGGGTGACCTGCGACACCGAGCGGTCATCAGACGTACCGTAACCATAAGCAAGTTCTCCCTTGGCACGAAACGACAGCAATCCCGGATCAGGCCGCATCGTCCCGCGCACAGAAGCAAAAATCAGCACTGCGATCAAAGCTAGCACCAGATATTGTTTCGTTTTCATGCTAAGCATCATTAAAATCGGACTTTCAAAACCAGCGCGCAGTCTTTAGAGGGTATCGCCATGACTGACCAGACCGCACATACCCAAAATAACAGTAATCTGATGCTGTATAATTCGCTGACCCGAACCAAAGAGGTGTTTACGCCAATCGACCCCAAACGCGTGACCATGTATAATTGCGGGCCGACCGTTTATTCCTACGCCCATATCGGCAATGCCCGCGCCGCCGTTGTCGCCGATGTGCTGTTTCGCGTTCTTCGCCATATTTACGGCGAAGAACACGTGGTCTATGCCCGCAACAT
Source organism: uncultured Caulobacterales bacterium (assembly GCA_964352785.1). Taxonomy (GTDB): domain Bacteria; phylum Pseudomonadota; class Alphaproteobacteria; order Caulobacterales; family Maricaulaceae; genus JACOMS01. The sequence continues at coordinate 158,639 of CAYGTI010000004.1, read as the reverse complement.
TACTGATGTTGACGATAAAATCATCGCTGCCGCCAAAGAGCAAGGCGTGGATATTTCGGATATCACTGAAAAATATGCGCGGATTTACAATGAGGATTTAGACGCGCTCGGATGCTTGCCGCCAACGCATCAGCCCAAAGCCACCGCGCACATAGACGATATGATCGTGATGATCTCCAAGCTCATCACGGACGGATTTGCCTATGAGAGCGAAGGACATGTGTTTTTTGAGGTCTCCAAATTTGACGAATATGGCAAGCTTTCCGGCAATACACTCGAAGCCCTACGGGGCGGCGACCGCGTGGGCGAAGGCGAAATTGCGCGCAAAAAGAACCCGGCTGACTTTGTGCTGTGGAAGCCCGAACTTGACGGCGTAGGATGGGACGCTCCGTTTGGACGCGGACGCCCCGGCTGGCATATTGAATGCTCCGCCATGTCCAAAGCTGTTCTCTGCGAGACCATAGATATTCACTGCGGCGGTGTTGATTTAAAGTTCCCTCACCACGAAAATGAAATCGCGCAAAGCGAATGCGCTCACGGGCAAGTTATGGCCAATTATTGGGTGCATAATGAGTTCCTGAATATGGGCAGCGAAAAAATGTCTAAGTCCATCGGCAATGTTAAGCTCATTCACGATCTGCGGAAAGACTGGGACGGGGAAGTTATTCGCCTCGCGCTGCTCAAGGCGCATTACCGGAGTGAGCTCGTGTGGTCGGAGGATTTGCTGAAAGAGAGTAAGACTCAATTGGATGGATGGTATCGATTGATTTCTGAGTATGGAAAAAAATTTACGGCAGATATGGAAGATCAGTTTATTCATAAAAAAGGTTTCGAAGAAAGAATAATGCGACCTTTATTTGATGATATGAATTCCCTAAGTATTCTCAGAGATATAGCGATACTAGAACAAGGAATTCCAAAAGGCTTAGGTAGAAAAGTACATCGCGATGGTTTTTCCCCAGCTATACGCAACTTAGGAGAATGGCCTAATTTAGGTGGAATTTCTTTTATATTAGGTGTCCTCGGTCTCCTGCAAAAAGACCCGGAAGAGTGGTTCAAGGGCGGCACCAGCGATGACGAAGAAGCTGACATCAACACGTTAATCATTGAGCGCGACGCCGCGAAATCCGCCGCGATTGCGGCTAAGAAAGCCGGCGACAAAGCGGCTATGGGCGTAAATTTCAAGCGCTCGGACGAGATCAGAGACACGCTGAAAGCCCGCGGCATTGTCCTCGAGGACGGCGCGGATGGCACCACGTGGCGGCGCGCTTAATAACGCGCAATGGCCCCTCCACTTCCCTATCCTGTCATCCCGTAAAACCGCAGGTTATGCGGAACCTCGAGAGTTGGAGAGCCTTTGAAAGTTCACGGAGAGTCATGCTAGGTTCCGCGTCAAGCGCGGGATGACGATGACCTAAAAAGTGTGATCCTCTAAACAAAAAAGGCTCTGGAAAAACCAGAGCCTTAATACTTAAATGGATTTGCGCAGCCCTATTACTGACAGGCGAGGCATTCCTCATAGTCTGTTGGCGCGGCGGCTTGCATGCTTTTTTCCATATCCGTGCGGGTATCTTCCGCCTTTTCAGCGGCTCCGGCATAAGCCGCGCGCTGGACGGATTTGGAACGGCAATAGTAAAGCGATTTCACGCCCTTTTCCCATGCTGACCAATGCAGCATATGCAAATCCCATTTATCCACGTCGCCTGGGATGAAAATATTCACAGACTGAGCCTGACATATATAATCGGAGCGATCAGCCGCATGTTCAATGACCCAGCGCTGATCAATCTCAAAGGCTGTGCGGAATACGGCGCGTTCGTGGTCATCAAGCTCGTCCATGTGCTGGACAGACCCTTCATTCTCTAGGATCGTGGCCCAGACTTCTTTGGTGTTCAGACCTTTAGACTCTAGCAAGGCTTCGAGATATTTATTCCGAACTGTGAAAGAGCCGGACAACGTTTTGTGCGTGTAAATATTGGCAGGAATCGGTTCAATACCCGCCGACGTGCCGCCGCAAATGATCGAAATCGACGCGGTCGGCGCAACGGCCATTTTATGTGAGAAGCGGGCTTTGATGCCCATGTCCGCAGCATCGGGGCACGCACCGCGCTCTTCGGCCAGCGCCACAGAGGCCGCGTCCGCGCCGCGCCGGATATGGCGAAACATGCGTGTGTTGAACGATTTCGCCATGGCACTCTCAAACGGAATATCTTTGGCTTGGAGCATAGAGTGGAACCCCATGAGGCCCAAACCTACGGAACGCTCCCGCATGGCAGAGTATTTCGCGTCATTCATTTCTTCGGGCGCGCGCTGAATAAAATCTTCGAGAACATTATCAAGAAAGCGCATAATATCTTCGATGAAGCCCTCTTCGTTTTTCCACTCGTCCCACTTTTCAGCGTTAACAGATGACAGGCAGCACACGGCGGTGCGCTCTCTGCCAAACTTGTCTTTGCCCGTAGCGAGCATAATTTCGGAACAGAGGTTTGACTGCTGAACCCGTAAGCCTTGGTCGCGTTGGTGTTTCGCGAGCGCGTTATTCACCGTATCAGAGAACACCAAATAAGGCTCGCCCGTTTGAATACGCATTTCCAGAATTTTCTGCCAGAGCTGACGCGCATCGACGGTCTTAATCACTTCGTTGGTTTTCGGGGAACGCAGACCAAAGGTCTCGCCCGTGCGCACGGCTTCCATAAACTCATCAGAGACATTCAATCCGTGATGCAAGTTCAGAGACTTGCGGTTAAAGTCACCAGACGGTTTACGGATTTCGAGGAACTCTTCAATTTCCGGGTGATGAACATCCAGATAAACCGCCGCAGAGCCCCTGCGCAGTGAGCCCTGGGAAATAGCGAGCGTCAGGCTGTCCATAACGCGGATAAAAGGAATAATACCGGAGGTTTTACCTGCGCCGCCGATTTTCTCACCGATTGAGCGCACATTGCCCCAATACGTGCCAATGCCGCCTCCGTTTGAGGCCAGCCATACATTTTCATTCCAGATATCAACAATAGAATCAAGGCTGTCATTGACGGAGTTTAGGAAGCAGGAAATCGGTAGGCCGCGCTTTGCGCCGCCGTTCGACAAAACAGGCGTGGCAGGCATAAACCAAAGCTTGGACATATAATCATACAGGCGCTGGGCATGAGCCGCATCATCAGCATAAGCTTCGGACACGCGGCTAAACATGTCCTGATAGGTTTCTTCAGCTAGCAAATAACGGTCCACCAGTGTTTTCTTACCGAAATCCGTTAGAAGCTCATCGCGGTTGCGGTCTTGGCGGACGGTGCCCGTCTTAACTTCGCGCAAATGTCCCGGTTTACCTCTATGAGGTGCGGGTGCGATTGTGGGCGCAGGAGCCTGATGAGCGGTCTCAAAGGACGCCTCTTCTAGCACAAGAGCCAAGGCTTCGGTGGTGGACTGTTCTGACATATTTACCCCTAAAATTCATGCGCCCGATGCGCTATTCCCTGCGATTTAACCCAACCATACCCGTCACGCGTGTTTTTGCGCGCTTGTGTCCTTGTATTTTGAAGACAGAAGTCCGTTCAACTTCTATACTACATATAGTGTTGATTTGCCCTTTGTCGTCAACACCTTGTGTCCCAAAAAAGGAAATTTTCTGTTAACAAGCCGTTAAATCCTTCCCGTGCTTATAAATTTTTTATGACAGCCTAATTTAGCGACTCACAGCTTTAGGCGAGTCGCTAAAATGACAATGATAATTATGGCGGCGAGAACAGAAATATTGACGCAGAGAGACGAAAAAGTCAGCGCTTAAGTTAATGTGTAGCGGACTTAAAGGCTTAGGGCTTGTTTATGAGACAGGACTCACAAACCTGATTCCCAGCATTCTATCCGCCTTTGATCTTGTAGATTTCACAATTCTGTTTTGTTGTGCTCTTATGAGGAATAATAGTAACAGCAAGAAAAAGACGGCGGGGCGCGAGCATGAAAATACTTATAGTCACGGATGCGTGGGAACCGCAGATGAACGGCGTGGTACGTACCTTGTCCAAGACTGTGGAAGAGTTACGGCTCGCAGGGCATACAGTTCAAGTCATCGCGCCGTCGGACGGTTACTGGACATTGCCGTTGCCGACTTATCCTGACATTCGACTAGCGCCCTTTGCCAAGGCTGATGTCGAGCGGCGCATCGTCCGCTTTGGCCCCGAAGCCATTCACATCGCGACAGAAGGCCCGCTGGGCCAAGCGGCGCGCAGCCTATGCCTAAAATGGGCCATGCCGTTCACGACAAGTTACCACACGAAATTTCCGGAATATATCAAGGCGCGGTTCCCGTTTGTGCCGCTTGCCCTGCCATATAAATTTGTACGTGATTTTCATAATAGCGGCGGACGCACCATGGTCACGACGCCGTCCATGGTTGAATTTTTAGAAAAGCGCGGTTTTACAAATCTGGCCGCTTGGGCGCGGGGCGTTGACCTTAAAACCTTCAATACGGATAAGCGGTTATCACCCGAAGATGTCTATGCTGGTCTGCCCCGCCCTGTATTTGTCAATGTGGGCCGCGTGGCCGTCGAGAAAAATATCGAAGCTTTTTTAGAACTTAACTTGCCTGGCAGCCAAGTTATTGTTGGCGACGGCCCGCAACTGGAGCAGCTTAAACGCAAATATCCCAAGGCGCATTTCTTGGGCGCGAAATTTGGCAATGATCTAGCCCGCCATTTTGCCGATGCTGACGTTTTCGTCTTTCCTAGCAAGACGGACACATTCGGGCTTGTGATTATCGAAGCTATGGCCACGGGAACGCCCGTGGCGGCTTACCCGGTGACAGGTCCCATTGATATTGTCCCCGGCAGCGGCGGAGGCGTGTTGGATGATGATTTGAAAGCGGCCTGTTTGGCTTGCCTTGATTTAAACCGGGAAGATGCTGCTGCGCATGCTCAAAAATATTCTTGGAAAGCGGTCTCCCAAACATTTTTTGATTATTTAACGCCGGAATACGCACCAAACGCCAGAAAGCGCTGGCGACGGACGCGGCGGCTGGCAAAAATCGCCAGCAGTCCATACCATTTGATCAAAAAAATCCTGCGCAAAACATGGCGTCTTTTGCGGGGTAAAAGAGCTTGAACCTAATAAGGTTTTTTCAAAAACGCCCACATATGCATACTGTCATGGGTAATACTGGTCAGCTCCCACCCTTCAAGGCCAAGCCGGTTGAGCATCTCCTCAATCTCTTCAGCCTTTTTTTCGACAGTCGAAAAGGCGGGGGTCTTGAGCTGAACCGCTTTATATTTCCATCTGTGGTCGTGCATAAGTTACTCCTTTTTTTTCTTCGCCCTCAGGCATCGTCTCCACAGGGTTTGCGCGGGTCTCGCGTAGCCGCCCCGATTTTCGCAAAGCTTCCCTGAGAACATATTCTATCTGAGCGTTCACAGAGCGCAACTCATCATCTGACCACCGTTTCATAGCTTCAAGTACATCAGGATGGATGCGCAGAGGATATGATTTTTTGGCGGGCATTGGTGCAAGGGGCTCTAGTGCGTGTTACATTTGACAAAGATCGTTGACATCTTAGAACACGGACAAACAAAGCCCCAGCTCCAAGGATGGTCAAACGTAAATTGCATTTTAATAGAGCGATCCGGCGTTAACGACAGGTTGCGTTGCTCGATCCGAGCACAGAACAACCAACAGGTTGCTGACCATAGCCGCGCGCCGCTCTTCGTCCAATTCTACAACACCTTTATTAGACAGCTCACTCAAAGCCATTTCAACCATACCGACAGCGCCTTCGACAATTTTCTGACGCGCCGCAATGATTGCGCCGGCTTGCTGTCGTTGCAACATCGCTTGCGCAATTTCGGGCGAATAGGCCAAGTGCGAAATCCGGGATTCGATCACATTAATCCCGGCTTGCGCGAGACGGTCTTGAATTTCTGTCTTCAGGCGCTCTGATATTTCCGCCGGGTGCGAGCGCAGGGAAATTTGATCCTCTTCATGCTGATCATACGGATAACTTGTCGCCATCGCGCGAATTGCGGCTTCGGACTGAATTTGCACAAAGCTCTCATAGCTATCCACATTAAAGACCGCTTCGGCTGAATCAGACACTTCCCAGACAACAATGGCCGCGATCTCAATAGGAGATCCATCAAGTTCGTTGACTTTTAAACGCCCGCTCTCAAAATTGCGCACCCGCAGACTGACTTTTTTCTTTGTATAGAACGGATTATTAAATCGCAAACCCGGCGTGCGGACCGAGCCTATGTACTTACCAAATAGTGACAGAACCGCAGACTGGTTTGGTTCGACCTTATAAAGGCCGGACAAGCCAAGTAAGACTGCCAAAAACAACACAATGCCGCTAAATATCAAAACAACGTCGCGATTATCGACACCTTGGATAAACAGATAAACCGCAGCTACAGTTGCAGCGATCATAATAAAGAGAAATGGGATACCGCTGACGGATTTTACGTCATTTTCGCGTATGGCACTCATAATTATTCCTTTCATAAACATGACAATAAGATATCATTATGATATCAAACTGTCAACAACAATAAAACTAACCAAGTCTAGTTTAATACGCGTTCGCATATACGGGCCCCTCACCGCGAACAAAAGCATGACGAATTCCTTCCGAGTTATAGGGCACTGCAATATGCCCCAAAGCGTCAATCGCGATGAGCCCACCATAACCGCCAAGTTTCCCCATATCGGAAATCGCAGAGCGAGCGGCTACGTCTAAATCTTCACCGAGATATTTCATCCGCGCAGAAATATCTGACGCCACGGCGGCTTTGATGAAATACTCCCCTTGGCCTGTACACGACACAGCGAGACGCTCGTCCGCCCAGCACCCCGCGCCAATTAAAGGGCTATCACCCACGCGCCCAGCCATTTTTCCAAGCAATCCGCCCGTTGATGTGGCGGCCGCCAAGTGTCCCTTATCATCAAGCGCGACCGCACCGACCGTTCCCGTATCAAGCTGATCCGGCGTTGCAGTTGTCCCTTGTACCAAATAATAAGTTTTTGGATTCTCAACGACCTCGCAGTTTTTTTGGCGGGCAAAATACGCCGCTCCGTTTCCCGCCAGCAAAAGGTGCGGCGTGTCTTCGAGGACGCGGCGCGCAACCTCGACCGGATGCCGAAACCCTTTGAGGGCGCAAACCCCGCCCGCGCGTCGCGTCGCTCCGTCCATAACGGACGCGTCAAGTTCGTACTCGCCAAGGCTGTTAGGGCCTGAACCCCGACCCGCCACATAAAGCCCGCTATCCTCGAGCGCCGCCGCGCAGTCCGTGACAACATCTAGTGCCCGCACGCCGGACAAGAGTGCGGTTTGTCCCTTCAAGGCTAGATCGTTTAAAAAAGCGATCTTGGCAGACTGCTCTTTGCCGTGATAACTCCCGGCGCCTCCATGCAGAGCGAGTGCAATGGTCATAAATGTCTCCTGCGGCATAATAGGTATTGAGCCCACCCGGGCATCAGATAAGATGTACATACGTAAATCAAACGAGGATATTATGAAACTTTCTTCTGACATTGCCGCGATCGTAACCGGCGGAGCCTCTGGTCTGGGCGAGGCCACGGCGCGCGTACTGGCCAGCAAAGGGGTTCACGTAGGCATTTTTGATATGAACAGCGAACGCGGACAAAGCGTTGCCGATGACATTGGCGGCGTCTTTGCCAAGGTCGATGTTTCCAGTAATGACAGCGTGGACGAAGGCCTGGATTTCATCCGCGCCGCAAACGGCCAAGAACGCATCATGATAAACTGCGCGGGTATCGGCATGGGCATGAAAACAGCCTCCCGTAAACGTGACACAGGCGAAATATCCGCCCACGATCCAAACATATTCATGAAGGTCATCAATATTAATTTGATTGGGTCTTTCCTCTGCGCGTCAAAATCCGCTGCGGGCATGATGGGCCTTGAGCCCACCGAGCCCGACGGGGAGCGCGGCGTGATCATTAATACGGCCTCGGTGGCCGCGCAAGACGGCCAAATCGGCCAGGTCGCTTATGCAGCGTCCAAAGGCGGTATACTGTCTATGGCACTGCCTATGGCACGTGATTTGGCCCGCGAAGGCATTCGCGTGAATACAATCTTGCCGGGCTTTTTTGAGACGCCCATTTATGAGCAAATGAAGCCCGAAGTTAAAGAAAGTTTGCGCGCACACGTGCAGTTCCCAGCGCGATTCGGGAAGCCGCAAGAATATGGCGAACTGGCAGCTTTTATGTGTGAACACACATATCTAAACGGCGAATATATCCGCACGGATGCGGGCGCGAGGATGCCGCCACGTTAAAATACGCCGATTTAAGCCCAAAAAATACAAGCGGGGGCGTCTCGTGAGCTACATAAATATACAGCCCTCTTTCATAAACGCACTTATATCGCGTATTTATCAGAGACAATCATATGTCAGCCGGCCTCGCGTGAACCTTGATTTTTCGTTAGAATTATGTTAAGGATCATTTTCCTATTTTATGTTTTTGCCACAATTTTTTCACAATTGCGTGGTAATTGCATAGTACTGCGTACATTAAGGATACGCTATTGTTAGTTAGAGGTGGTTATGTCCAAAATCGGACACAACATTGCTAAAATTACCCAACGGACCACTCGGTCCGGCTCAAAACTCTTGGCAACAGTCTTTCTGACAAGCGCGATTGGTTTGTGTGTCCAAGGCACCGCACTTGCCCAAACAAAAACAGACGATACCGCTCTTAAAACAGTAATGCCAGCCTCGGACGGGCTGACTTTGAACATGACTCAGTCTCAAATGATAGAATTCGACAGCTCAAACTTCGTTAATTTGAGCCCGTCTCTACAAGGGGCCGTGATTGATATACCGTCGCAAAGTGTTGGATCACGCCTGTTTAATTTAGACATGGCCAATATCAACTGCTTAACAGGTGAAGAAGGCTGTAGCCAGCGATCAGAAACACTGGATCTCGGATATACCAAATCAATTACAACAAAACTTGATGGCAAGTTGGACATTCAGCTAACGCCACGGGCCTCTGTCAGCTTCAACGATGAAACCTCAAGCGCCGTCGTGGGCGCTATTGTTCGCATTGGCGATGATTTACGTGAAGATGCCGATTTAAAGGCCAACACTTGGTACATGTTCGCCGGGGCTGACGCGGAAGCCGTCACTTATTCCCCTAACAGCATGCGTCGTATTACAAACGGTAATTTTGGACTTCAAGACCGTATCATTGTTGGCGATGCCCAAGCAGGTGTTGGTTACCGGATTGGCGAAGCGGACTTATCGCTCGGGTATTTCCGCCGGGAAGTGACATCATTTGGACGCGAAATTGACTCGGGCGGCATCACCTTCAAGGAAGACGCTGCGGCACTGTCATTTACGTGGCGACGCTAAGCCCTCCATCATTCATCACAGTTTAATGAATGAGCTCGCGTTGAATTCACACGGGCCTTTAATTTGTGGCTGAACTTTAAACCTACACAGACCTGAGCTCTCTTCTCTCTTCTCTCTTCACTCTTCCCGCCACTTATCCTCAAAAAAGACACCATGCCGCAAGAATAGCGCTTGATGTTTGCGCGCATCACTACATATTGTGATTAAATGATGAGACTGACCTAGATGTGGTCATAATTTTAAACACATATATCCTTCTTGGGGGCCTAAATGGGAAATATTGATAATTTTGAACGCTCAAAATCAGGACTTTTGGTTCCATCCCACAGCTACAAACCGTTCCGTTATCCTTGGGCTTATGACTTTTGGCAAAAACAGCAACAGGTTCACTGGATGCCAGAAGAAGTCCCGCTCGGCGAAGACTGCAAAGACTGGGCGACAAATATCACTGACACAGAGCGCAATCTTCTGACACAGATTTTCCGTTTCTTTACCCAGTCTGATGTGGAAGTCGGGGCGAACTATATGGAAAATTACATGCCGCTTTTCAAACCCGTTGAAGTCCGGATGATGCTCGCCTCATTCTCTAACATGGAAACGATCCATATTGCCGCTTACGCATTGCTACTTGAAACCATTGGTATGCCGGACAGCGAGTTTTCTGCCTTCATGGATTACGAAGAAATGGCCGCCAAGCATGATTATCTCGGCCGATTTGGCGTCGAGACAGATCGCGATATATTGACGTCTATGGCAGTCTTTGGCGGATTTACCGAAGGCTTGCAGCTTTTTGCTTCCTTTGCCATGCTCATGAACTTCCCGCGCATGAATAAAATGAAAGGGATGGGCCAGATTGTGACGTGGTCTATCCGTGATGAAAGCCTTCACTGTGAAGGCATGATCAAGCTGTTCCATACATTTGCGCAAGAAACAGGTGCGCTCACCCCGGCTGTGGCTGATGACATCATTGATTGCTGCAAAACCGTAGTAAAACTTGAAGACAAGTTTATCGATCTGGCCTTTGAGATGGGGCCTGTTGAGGGCATGACGTCGGAGGATATAAAGAGTTATATCCGCTATATTGCCGATTGGCGTCTTGGACAGCTTGGCCTTCCAAAGATTTATGGCATCAAACAACACCCCTTACCGTGGCTCACCGAGATCACAAACGGCGTAGAGCACGCTAACTTCTTCGAAGCCCGCGCCACAGAGTACTCCAAAGGAGCGACAGAAGGAAGTTGGCATGGGGCGGATGGTGTTTGGGATCAATTTGAGAAAATTCAATCTCGCAAATCGGAAGACGTTCTAAATTAGCACATTTCACGTTTGATCATACCCACAAGGCAATCGAAAATTGGGTAAAAAAGCCCAATGGTCGATATTGATTTTTCGTGAATTGCACCACTTGATCACTATCAGGTACATTTTATGAGTCGCATTTTAGATTTTTCATCTGTTCATAACTTTCGTGACTTCGGCAATTATGGAACACAGGACGGACGCCGCATTGCCCCGCGTCGCCTGTTTCGCTCGGCACATCTCAGTGAGGTTTCGCCCCAAGATATGAAGCTGCTGGAAAACCTTGAGATCGGGCTCGTTGTAGATCTTCGTTATAAACCCGAGCGTGAGAGGCAACCCAACCGCCTTCCAACATCCCGCGCCCCAAATGTGTACGAATATCCCGATCACATGACGGCAGGAAAATCAGAATATGCCCCCCACGAGATGTTTGTGAAAAACGACCTCCGAGCACCAGAAGACGCACGAAATTATATGATGACCTCATATTCTACTCGACCTAACGACCCAGGGTTTCAGCGTATTTTTTCAGATACGCTCAGGCACATGTGCGAAACTGGTGATCCTATATTAATTCACTGCGCTGCGGGTAAAGATAGAACGGGTACGCTTGCGGCCATTATCCACGGTGCACTGGGTGTTGATCAAAAGACCGTCATGGAAGACTTCATGCTGACGATGACAGCCGTCGACATTGATAGCTTTCTGGAACCCGCCGCTAAAATGATGAGCAAAAGGTTTGGCCGGGATTATGATCCCGAGTCCTTACGGCCGATGTTTGGTGTTGAAGAAAATTACTTACGCGCCGCGCTGGATACAATTGGCGATATGGACGCTTATATTTCAGACACGCTTGGATTTAGTCGAGATGACATACAAACTCTCAGAGCTCACTACCTAGAAGAAACTTAGGACGCGCTACAGGACACGGAGAGGTTCGCGTTAGCCGAGCAGTTAAAGTTTGTGCTTCCGCCCTCATCAAAAGGTACAGCCAAGGACTTTCTGGGTTTGAGCAGAAATGTCTCATTGAGTGTGACATTTTTCATGAACACCAATGTCGCAGGCTTATATTGATAATTTACACGCGCGACTAAAACGCCTGATGTATTATTGAGCATGTTACTACCAATGGTGGCCGGATTATAAGTCGCCGGGCCACCCGCCGAAATGGCAGGGCCTAGCAAAGCATAACCAACACGCTGAATAGCGCCGCCGGTCATCCGGTAACTGTTCAACTCGATCGACACATCAGAGCGGTTGGCTGAGCGAATATTCAAAACGGCCAAAGTCGCTGTCATTACATCCTCAACGTCCGAACGGTTTAAGGTCGTGGCCTGCGTGGCCAAATCGCCCGCCACGCTTGTTGCGTGAGTCACGTCCCGATCCGCTGAAATACCTAAAGAAATTTCAGATAAGCCAAAGTAAAAGGCGATCATCACGGGCGCGATCAACGCAAACTCTATGGCCGCCACACCGCGGCGGTCTTTAATAAACTGCGCCGGTAGTTTCCCCGCCCGCAGAGTGGATGTGCTTATATTTTTTATCTTTGAAAGTATCATGTCGTGTCTCATATCAGCTTCCGCATCCGCCGGGGAAAGGCTCATTACGGAATGCTGTTGTCGCCGTAATCACGCGGCGATTGCCCGGTTGGTTTGCAAGGCGGGTAACCGTTCCCGGTATGGTCAGCGGGTGATAATATTGCGCGCGAACAACAACGACGGCTGAGGCCGGCGTATCGACATAACTGTCAGGCGGGATAACAGGCTGACCCGGATTAGCAGGATCTTCAGTGTTCGGTGTAGGCGGTAAAAGGTCAGGCAAGAAACGCCCTGTCGGTGACGTCACAACATCAATGCGCATATTGGCTTGGCAGTTTCCTAGTCCGGACATGCCGTTGCAAACTTGGGCTTTAAATTCTTCAGCGCCGCCGCAGCTCGCTTGAAATTCTCCGGTTCGAATTTCGCGGGCTGTCGTTTGCATGGCATGGCTGACGGTTGAGCCAATAAAGAAAACAATGGCGAGTTCTATGATCGAGAAGAGTAGCGCACTAAAGGGCACGACAAGAATTGCAAATTCCAAAGCGGTAGCCCCGTCTTTATCTTTTCTAAAACGGCGAAATATCTTCGCAGCGTTCATTTTTGACCCAGTCATACGGCATCCCCACCACGTAAGTGAGCAAAAGCCATAGCCAAACTATATTGAAATTCTGAAAAGAAACGTACTTAACAGGTGGTCAATGCGCCGTCAGAGCCGTGTTTAAGTGTGAAATATCCAAGAGCCCCTCTTGGAGAATCCCGCCAGGCACCTTAACTGTTAGAGTAAGATTGACCTAAGGGAGCATAAGATGACGCAAGCTGGACACGGACGCATTTACGACAATATTTTGCAAACAATGGGACAAACGCCTCTCGTGCGTTTGCCCCGTATCACCGAAGGCATGCCCTCTGATCTCGTTTATAAACTTGAGTTTTTCAACCCTATCGCCTCTGTGAAAGACCGTATCGGCATTGCGATGGTTGAAGCCCTAGAAGCAGAAGGAAAACTTAAACCCGGCGGCACAATTGTAGAGCCAACGTCAGGCAACACAGGTATCGCCATTGCCTTTGCAGCAGCCGCCAAAGGCTACAAGGCCATCTTGGTGATGCCGGAGCAAATGTCGATTGAGCGGCGCAAGATGATGAAACTGCTCGGCGCGGAGCTTGTCTTAACCGAAGCTGCGGGGGGTATTCCCGCTGCGATGGCCAAAGCTGACGAAATCACTGCAGCCACTCCCGGCGCGGTTCAAGCCGGGCAATTTGTAAACCCGGCAAACCCGGCTATTCACTACAAAACGACAGGCCCGGAGATTTGGCATGACTGCGGCGGACACGTAGACGCGCTCATTTCTGGCGTTGGGACCGGCGGAACGCTGACAGGCACCGGACGTTACCTTAAAGAAAAAAACCCGGATATAAAAATTATTGCCGTAGAGCCCGAAGGCAGCCCTATGATTTCAGAAGGCACGAAAGGCCCGCACAAAATTCAAGGGATTGGTGCAGGCTTCATTCCGGATGTGCTTGAAACTGACCTAATTGATGACGTGGTAAAAATCGGTAATGACGCCGCCTTTGGTACAGCCAAACACGTAGCGGCGGTTGACGGCGTTCCCGTGGGTATTTCATCCGGCGCGGCCATTGCAGCCAGCCTCATCGTCGGCGCGCGGCCAGAGATGAAGGGCAAGCGTATCGTTACGATCATTCCAAGTTTTGCAGAGAGATATCTCTCAACGCCTTTGTTTGATTAGGCTGCGCCTTCGCTGCGGGCAGCTATTGCGGCTTTGACAGGGGCATAACTGCGCCGGTGCAGCGGACACGGCCCGATTTGGGCCAGAGCCTCCTTGTGGGTTTTGGTGGGATATCCTTTGTGAGACACAAACCCGTAACCCGGGAACCGTGTGTCCGCGAGTTTCATCAGCCTATCGCGCGTAACCTTGGCAACTATAGAGGCGGCAGCAATCGACAGGCTCCGTGCGTCGCCTTTGATGATAGTATTTACCGCAAAATCCAAGTCCGGCGCGCGGTTACCATCGACAAGCGCCATACGCGGTGCCAGCGGCAAAGCCGCCACAGCGCGCTGCATCGCGATCATTGACGCCGCCAGTACATTAATTCTGTCAATTTCTTCGGGCTCGGCAATGCCTATTCCAATGTGCGCCTTGGCCAATAAATCATTCAGCACATGTTCACGTGCTTTTTCCGATAAGGCCTTACTGTCATTTAATCCGTCCGGCAGGTTTTGAAGGTCAAGGATGACGGCAGACGCGACCACAGGCCCGGCCAAGGGCCCGCGTCCAGCCTCATCCACTCCGCAAACGGGGCCGTTGCATTGGGCCTCAAAAGACCAATCCGGGACGTATTTTGGCATATGTATTTTCTGGCCTGATTCCTGCATTTTTTGCAGTTCAAGGTCTTTTGAGGAAAAGGTCTATCTGTTAATAGGCTTTACCGGATTTTAAAGGAGTAAACTATGACGAAATTTCGTTTAGGTACAGTGGTCATGGGAGCGGCGCTCACAACCCTATTTGCAAGCCATGCGTTTGCCATCGATTCCAAAGCGTCTTGTGAGTATGAAGGCGGCGAAGCCTTCACAATTGCCGGCGATCTTGTCTGTGTTGTGCCCATTCGCGCCGAAGAGTTTCACGGTGAAGAATATGACGACGCGCAACTGGGCGTCAAAGAGTGCGAAGGCGATTTGATCGGAGATGGCGTTTTTTGTAAAATCATGCTGATTGAAGGCAAGAAAAAAGTTTCCGCACCGGAACAAGCGGTCGAAGCAAAAATGGATGACACCAAAAAAGAGGTCGCACTAGAAGCCGAAGACAAGGAAGAAGACTAGACGCCCCTGTGAAAAGTATTCAAGGCTCTACCTTTTAAGTTTCAAACCCGCCGCCTTGGCGGGTTTTTTATATTCAGCTTTGTGACTTGAATTGATCAGGCTCTACCGCATAAAGACCATATGATTTGCGCTATCATACCAACGCTCAATAGCGGCCAGTCTCTGGACGCGTTGCTAAGAGATATAAGTCCGAACACAGAGCGCATGGTTGTTAGTGATGGCGGTTCTGAGGATGAGACGCTCCAAACTGCTGCAAAATCAGGCGCCGTCATCGCATTGGGCCATAAAGGGCGCGGCGTCCAATTAAACCGCGGCGCGCGCTGGGCGCAGGACTGTACGTGGCTGCTCTTTTTGCATGCCGACAGCAGCCTGACCGGAACATGGCAAAAAGCTATAGCGGCGCACATAAAAAATCATCCCAACAGAGCCGGCTATTTTGATTTTCGGTTTGACAGCAGCAATCCTTCTGCTCGGCTACTCGAAGGCCTCGTACGCTTGCGCTGCACAGTCTTCGCCCTACCCTATGGAGATCAGGGGCTTCTGATATCCAGAGACCTTTACGACCAAGTCGGAGGTTATCCCGACTTTCCTCTGTTCGAAGATGTGGCTTTGATCCGCAAACTGGGAAAATCTCGTTTACGTCGACTTGGCATTCCGCTGATCACAAGCGCTGCGAAATATGAGACCGATGGATTTTTCAGACGCGGCTGGCGTAATTTTCGGTTGCTGCGCCGATATCTGAAGGGCGAGACACCGGAAACGCTCGCAAAGACCTACCGCTAATGCGCCCGCAACTGATCATCTTTGCCAAAGCCCCCCTGATGGGCCGCGCTAAAACTCGCTTGGCTGCTGATATTGGTCCGGTTCATGCCAAACGTATCTACCGCGCTATGACGGCTAACATCATTCGAAACGTACAATCTCCCAAATGGGATACGGTTCTCGCAGTCACACCAAAAGCTTGGCTTGGGCGCGTACCAGAATGGAGCCAAACCGCGCAGTACGCTCAGGTTTCCGGCTCACTGTCACCACGCCTCGTGCAGGCTTTTTCAAGCCGCAGCCCCGTCGCGGTCATAGGTACAGATAGTCCGCAAATCGGCCGCAACGATATCGCAAAAGCTTTTGATAAGCTTAGATCATGTGAGGCCGTCTTTGGCCCCGCTGATGATGGCGGATTTTGGCTCATCGGCTTAAGAGGGCCAGCTAACGTCAAAACCTTTGAGAATGTCCGGTGGTCAAGCGAGCATGCTTTGGCCGACGTTGAGCGTAATATCTCAGGCGCCGTGCATTATCTGCGAACCTTAACCGACGTAGACGACGCGCCAGCCTTGGCCCGGGCGAAGGCAGAAATGTCCGCCGCCCGCTAAACTTTTCTACCGTCTTGGGCCTTGAGTAGATTGACTGCTAATTTCCCGCCCAAACATCAAGCAAATACCGGCCTTCGCGCGCCATAGTTTCCATCCACGCTTGCGCCTCGCCAAAGCTGACGTCTTTCTCTGATGCATAAAGATTAGCCAGCGCGCGCTTTACATCCGGTTCCATCGCTGCACCGTCTCCGCAGACATATATAACCGCGCCGTCTTCAATCAATTTCCACACTTTGGGTTCTTGCTGGCGCAGCAAATCCTGCACATAGACACGGTCAGATGTCAGGCGCGAAAATGCCGGGTGCAAATCAATGATACCGTCTTTCTCCGCCTTTTTCAGCTCTTTCTCATAAAGAAAGTCCTGCTTGGGATGACGGCATCCAAAGAACAACATCGCCTCTCCAAGCGTGCCGCCCGCCGCTTTCTGGGCGCGGCGCTCCTGTATGAAGCCGCGAAACGGCGCAACGCCTGTTCCCGGGCCAATCATAATCACGGGTACAGACGGGTCTGTTGGCAGACGAAACGGTGTCGATGGTTCTTTAATGACGGCTTGAATTGTGTCCCCTTCGGTTAAGTGGCTGAGATAATGTGAGCACACACCTTGGTAAGTTCCGCGCCCGGACCGCGCAGGGCCCTGCACCAAACCAACAGTTATGGAGCATTTCGAGGGATCAGAGCTCGGAGACGATGATATGGAATAGTAACGCGGCGACAGCCATGGAATCATTTCCATATAAACAGCAAATGGCAACTCACAGGCTGGAAACTCTTCAAGTAAATCCAGCACAGATTTACGCTTCAAAAACACCTCTGTGCGGTACAAATCTTCGCCGCCTTTTTCGGGGGCCGCTAAGGCTTCAAGTTTAGGTTTAGACTGAGGACAGTGTATGTGCCGCACGAGCGTTTGCACATCTTTACGGCTGGCAACAGCTTGGAGTTCTCCGAAAACTTCGGCGAGCCGCCGGATCGAAAACGTACTTCCACTAGGAAACGGGCTGCGCATTTCGCTGTGAGAGTAAATGCGAATATGCGCATCCTTATCAAAGCCGAAGCGGTCTAGCGCGCGCTGCACCAAAGCCTCATTATTGACGGGAACAACGCAGAGGTGATCACCGGGTTGATAGCTAACCCCCTCTGGGAGTTCGACCTCAATATGCCGGGTTGAGCGGGCCGTATCTGGCCCTTCGGCATGTGTCTGAAGCTCCGTATTAGCCGCAACCCGCATCGATAACGTGCCCGCCTTGCTAGCAACCGGGTTTGCGGTGACGCTCTCGGCAACTTCGACAGTGTAAAGCGGCGTGGTTTCCACTGCTTCTGAGAAATCAACATCCAAAGCCAAAGCCTGCCCGAGCGCGGGCCAAACGGCCGTCTCCCAATCGTGAAATTGGCCTTCAAGATCCTCGCGCGCATCTGCCTCGCCGCGCTCCATGATGCGCGATGCACCCGCCGCTTGCATAGCCTCGTCAATACGCCGGGGCACGGACTGATATGTCGCCGCCCAGTCGCGTGAGCCGCAACCAAAGACGGTGTAAGACACGCCCTTCAGGCTATTGGGGCTCGCTGCTTCTATCCACTCCAGAAACTTTGCCCCATTGTTCGGAGCGGCGCCATTATAAGACGAGCATAGAATAATCACCGCGCCGTCCGTTGGCAGGCGGCCTTTAAAATCATCCAGAGTTCCAAGAGCTGTCTCAAACCCATTGACCTCACCCAGCAGAGCTGTCGTGCGCGCAAACCCCTCGGACGTCCCAAGGTTAGACCCGTAAAGCACGGTTAGCTTTCCGCCGTGTTTGGGCCGCCGTGCCATGTCGGCTTGGGAGCCGTCTTGTGCCTCTACCGCATCCGAGCCTGTTCCGCGCACCACATCATTTCGCACACGGAGTTTTATTTTAAAATTATCTGGTTTAATCGACAAGGTTTCTTTGATTTTAAGATCGTAATTTGTGTGATCAAAGAGCTGAAACCGCTGCAAAATCATACCCATGACAAGCACCGCTTCTTGTATAGCAAACTGCCGCCCGATACAGGCGCGCTGCCCGTTACCAAAGGGCTTATAACTGTCGGGCGGGCGTTGACTTTCCGCATCACCCATAAAGTTTTCAGGATCAAACTTATCAGGATCATCGCCCCACACCGTTTTATCACGGTGCAGCGCCAAGGCAAGGACAGTGACGAATGCACCTTTTTTAATTTTGTATTTACCGCCGATTGTCTCGTCCTCATAGGGCGTGAGGCTAAAGGCCGGAGCTGTGGGCCAAAGCCGCAGGGCTTCGAATAAAATTGCGCGTATATATTCAAGCTGCCCGACCTGAGCCATGGTTGGCGGTAGAGAGATATCACGACCCAGTACAGCATCAGCCTCTGCCTGCGCTCGGGCGAGAATATCAGGGTTTTTCAGAAGATAATAAATTGCGAACGACAGCAAGCCAGAAGTGGTTTCGTGGCCTGCAATCAAAAATGTGTTAATTTGATAGCGAATGTTTTCATCTGACAAACCTTCGCCCGTGACAGGGTCTTTGCCCGCAAGCATAAAATTAAGCAGATCATTTTGATCCCCGCCAGTTTGGCGGCGCTCGCGGATTATATCATCCACCAGCGTGTTCATATAATCGATATCTTTGTCAAGTTGCTTGAGGCGACCTTGCATCGTAAAGTCCTCAAACGGCAGACCTTTTCTGATCATCGCGACTTCGAGCGTACGGGTCAGCGCATCAATAAAGGGGTGGAAGCCCTCCCGGTAAAACGAGTTAAAGCGGTAATCAAATCCGCAAAGACCAATCGTATCCAGCGTCAATCCGATCATGTCATGCGGAATATCAATTTCGTCATCGCTGTTCAGCCGCTCCCATTTTTGCATAAGTTGCTCGGAGATGTCGATCATCATGGGCAGATAGCTGTGCATCGATTTTTGTGAAAAGGTTGGCATCAAGATATTATGAGCTTTGCCCCAGTTCGGCGCGGCGGTATCGCCAGTAAAAAGGCCGTCACCGCCGATGGCGCGCAGCCGCCGCAGCGGGCCGCGCACGGTTTTATCAAACCGGGTCTCATCGCAAACTTCGTGCGCAAGATCTGCGCCGGAGATTAATATCATGGGTTTGCCCATCATATCCATCCAGAATATAGGGCCTTGCTCTTCGCATAATGTCATAAGGCTTTGCAGCGGCGTTCCAGCGTCAACGGTCAACATATTTCCGATGACAGGCAAGCCATCCGGCTTAGGGATAGGGTGAAGTCGGTTACTGGCCATATTGCAATTCCCCTGTTTGGGTCTCTAGCGCCCATGATCAGGTGTAATGGACGTATCGCCGCAACTCAAGATAGGAGTTGGCAGAATAGAAAGCCCCCTCTAATTTGTTATCATGCAAGACGCGCCCCTATATGTGTTTGATGCACATTGTATTCTTTGCTCCCGCAGCGTCGGCTATATCCTTAAATATGAGAAAACGCCGAACACACGCTTTATCGCGATCCTCTCAAGTCAAGGACAAGCGCTTGCTCAAGCACACGATATTGACCCTGAAAATCCGGACAGTTTTCTCTTCATTAGCGGAGACCGCGCCTATCAAAGCTCTGACGCCGTTTTAGAATTATTGCGCCGCATCGGCGGACCCGCAAGATTTCTGCTGATCGGGCGGATTGTGCCCAAGGCCATTCGGGATTTTTTATATCGCCGGATCGCCAAAAACCGTTACCGCCTATTCGGGCGCACCGACATCTGTTATGTGCCAAGCGCTGAAACTCGGCACCGCTTCATTCTAAGCTAACGCGCTTGTCATATCAGTGCAATTCACGTTAAATCGGAATACAACTAAACGTGAATTGCCCTAATCAAAGCCGCGGTAGACGGATCGTGCTCACCTGCTTCGCCGCCCATCTCAGACAGGATTTTTCCTGCTAGCTCTTTACCCAGTTCAACGCCCCATTGATCAAAGGAGTTCACGCCCCAGATCACGCCTTGGACAAACACTTTATGCTCATAAAGCGCGATCAAATGCCCTAAGGCAAAGGGAGATAGCTCATCTAGCGTAATAGTCGTTGACGGACGGTTTCCGAGGAAAGTTTTTTGCGGCGCGATAGTGTTGATCAAATCTGCGTTCATACCTTTTGCAGTGAGGTCTTCGCGGACTTTATATTCCGGCTTACCGATCATCAAAGCTTCTGATTGGGCAAAACAATTGGCCAGCAAAGCTTTGTGATGATCCGCGCGGCCTTCATGGTCTTTGAGCACGGCCACAAAATCAACAGGCGCGCCGGGCGTGCCTTGGTGCAGCCATTGGAAAAAGGCATGCTGGCCATTTGTGCCTTCATCACCCCAAAGGATAGGACATGTCAGACCTGCATCGCTACCATCGCGGCCTTTTGATTTGCCGTTGCTTTCCATCTCAAGCTGCTGGAGAAAAGCCGCCAATTTGCGAATACGGCGCGCGTAAGGAATAACGGCAACGCTGGTATAGCCCAAAATATTTCTGTTCCAGATACCACACATCGCCATCAGGACGGGCAGATTTTCTTCAAGCGGCGCGTCGCGAAAATGCGTGTCCATCGCCCCGGCCCCTTTGAGGAAATTATCAAAGGCTTTTGTCCCGTAAGCCAGTTGGAGCGACATCCCAACGGCAGACCACACAGAATAACGTCCACCGACCCAGTCCCAGAAATCAAAAATTTGATCCGCCGCTATGCCAAACTCTTCAGCGCCAGCGCGGTTCGCGGTCACTGCAATGAAATTTGCGCCCGCTTTATCGCCTAGCGCCGCCGCCAGCCAATCGCGCGCGGCAATCGCGTTCATCCGCGTTTCCTGCGTCGTGAAGGATTTGGACACAACGATGACCAATGTTGTTTTAGGATCGAGCCCTTCAAGCGCGTCATTAATCGACGCCCCGTCGACGTTTTCAGCAAATCTGAGACCTAGCTTGGGCGTCACGCTGGCGGCAAACCCGTCAGCCACAAGGCGCGGGCCTAAATCTGACCCGCCAATACCCACATGCACAATCGATTTATACTTACCAGCCTCGTGAATATCTTTGGTAAACGCCGCGAGCCGCTTTCGCATTGCTTTGACGTCTTTTTGAATCTCTTTGGAACCCCCGGTGCCGCGCAGCGCCATGTGCAGAACGGCTCTATCTTCGGACGTATTGATTTTATCGCCCGCAAAAAACCGGTTGCGCCACCCTTCGAGATCACAAGCGCGCGCCAACTCCATCAGCGCGGTCAGGGCCGCAGAGCTGATGGCTTGTTTGGAAAAATCAGCCCGGAGGGGGCCTTCCCTGTGTACGAACGTTTCCATCCGCCCCGGTTCCAGCTTAAATAAATCCAAAATAGAAACCGCCTGCCCTGCAAGGGTTTCCAATCGGTCATAGTGCAACTTGTGGTCAGTCATAGTCAGTCCCTGTTTGACGTCCTCATGGCCGTAATTTCCTAATTTTTCAATATAGAAAGTAGAAAACACCTGAAGACCTGTTAAGAGGCGCCATGATCTATCTTGTTACAGGCAGCGCCGGGTTTATCGGCAATCACACGGCGCTCGCGCTTCTTGAGACCGGACACAAAGTTGTCGGCGTGGATTGCTTGACGGATTATTATGATCTGGCCCTCAAAGAGGCCCGCCTTGAGCGGCTGCGCGGGTTCGATAATTTTATCGAAGCCCGCATTGATATTGACGACGCGCAAAGCTTAGACGCCGTGTTTAAATCCCACGCCCCGGACATTGTCATTAACCTCGCTGCACAAGCCGGGGTGCGGCATAGCTTGTCTCATCCCCGTGATTATTTGAAAAGCAATCTTTCGGGTTTTTTAAATGTGCTGGAGTGCTGCCGACAATACCACGTTAAGCACCTGCTTTATGCTTCAACCAGTTCCGTATACGGAGCCAATACGCTCCAGCCCTTCACTGAGCACACGCCCGCCGATCACCCACTGACATTTTATGCGGCCTCGAAACGCGCTAATGAAATGATGGCGCATTCCTACAGCCATTTATTTGATATCCCCTGCTCTGGCCTACGGTTTTTCACAGTCTACGGGCCGTGGGGACGGCCCGACATGGCCTATTTTAAATTTACAAAAAAGATCATCGATGGTACGCCGATTGATATTTACAATAACGGACAGATGTCCCGGGACTTTACCTATATTGATGACATTGTCGAAGGCATCGTCAAACTCTGCGATCATCCTCCCGCCCGTGATCCGTCTTGGGATGGAGACAATCCTGATCCGAGCCGAAGCGGCGTTGCGCCGTTCCGCCTGTTTAATATTGGTAATAGTGATGTCATCCCGCTGCTGGATTTCATCGACACGCTTGAAGATAAAATCGGGATCAAAGCTATTCGCAACATGATGCCCATGCAGATCGGCGACGTCTTATCGACCCGCGCCGATACGTCCAGCCTTGAGGCTGTGACCGGGTTTGCGCCCAGCACACATATAACGGCAGGTCTGGAGCAGTTCGTGACTTGGTATAAAAGTTTTTACAGGGTTTAAGCGCTATGAGCTCTTCACGGAGGGTCAAGATCTACGCAGGCTGATGGCAAGACGATCGCAACATCAGCCATAATGAGTTGGTAATTCCACCTGAAGTGCTCGACTTGGCGTTAATCCCATATCCGGTAGAGAGGCTGCCGCGTTGGCGCGGCCATATTATTTACCTCCTGCGCCCGTCCGTCCGGGGCGTAACGCGAGCATAAATCCTGCGGCGTGAGCTGAATAGGTTTGGGCCTGCCACACCGGATCACTTTTCATGGCGAGGGTGAGCCATACACAAAAGTTTTGTTTCTCAGCCTTATAAAGCGACTGCAAGGCTTTGCGCAGATCTCGAATACGCGTCAACGCCCCGCGCGCGACGTGCTCTGATACAAACAATGCATAAAGCTGGCTAAACAGCACAGGTATCATCCCGCGTAGACCCGCCGTACCAATAATTTCCGACCCTCCGTGAAACCCGCGCCGCACGGCGGGGTTGCAGCGGTGCGGTGTGTGGGTTTGATCCGGTTTCATCAAAATGTATCATGATAAGACCATACCCCCAAAATCAATATCGAGGATTAGTCTCCTGACAGTCCAACCCTTACTGGGAAAATAAAGATTATAAAGTTGGAAAGATTGATAGGCAGCTCTCAATCTCTTGAGGCTAGGCGCCCGGGTCGGAATGGAAAGGTAGAAACCTCGGATGTTTTCCATGCATAAAAAAACGGCCCCTTACAAAGAGGCCGTTTTTAATCATGTTATATTGAGACGGTTACTCGTCGCCGCGTTTGAGAGCCGCGCCGAGGATATCACCCAGAGACGCACCGGCATCAACACTACCATACTGCTGAACAGCTTCTTTTTCTTCCGCAATCTCAAGAGCGCGAATGGACAGGCTGTACTGACGCTTGGATTTGTCGACTTTGGTGATCATCGCGTCGACTTTATCGCCGACCGCAAATCTTTCAGGACGCTGCTCTGAACGCTCACGCGACAGGTCGCCCATACGGATGAAGGCTTTAACTTCGTCTTCTTCGCCAAATGTCACGTCAAGACCCGCAGGCTGAACTGCTGTGATGGTACATGTGACCGTTGCGCCGCGGCGCGAACCGGCAGGCGCTGTATCTTTCGCAAGCTGCTTGATACCCAGACTGATACGTTCTTTCTCGATATCAACTTCGAGGATTTTGGCTTGAACCATGTCACCTTTTTTGAAGTCTTTCAAAGCATCTTCGCCGGACTTGTCCCAAGATAGGTCTGAGAGATGAGCCATACCGTCAATGTCGCCATCAAGACCAATAAACAGACCAAATTCAGTCACAGAGCGGACTTCGCCGTCAATAATGCCGCCGACAGGGTATTTATCAGAGAAGCTATCCCATGGATTGCTTTGAGTCTGTTTGATACCCAGAGAGATACGGCGCTTTTCTTCGTCAACTTCGAGAACTTCGACATCAACTTCCTGAGACGTTGATACGATTTTGCCCGGATGAACGTTTTTCTTGGTCCAAGACATTTCAGAGACGTGCACAAGACCTTCGACGCCTTCTTCAAGCTCGATAAACGCGCCGTAATCCGTGATGTTAGTGACGGTGCCTTTATGGCGTGATCCAACGGTGTAGTTGGCTGTCGCTGCTGTCCATGGGTCTTCCTGGAGCTGCTTCATGCCAAGACTGATGCGCTGGGTTTCCGGGTTAATACGGATAACTTTGACTTTAACTGTTTCGCCCACAGCCAAAACCTGGCTCGGGTGCGAAATGCGGCGCCAAGACATGTCCGTGACGTGCAAGAGACCATCAATACCGCCAAGATCAACGAACGCACCGTAATCAGTGATGTTCTTGACAACGCCTTCGCGGACTTCGTCCTCTTCGAGTTGATTAACAAGCTCAGCGCGCTGCTCGGCGCGGCTTTCCTCGAGAATGGCACGGCGGGAGACAACAATGTTGCCGCGCGCGCGGTCCATTTTCAAGATCATGAAAGGCTGCTCTTGGTTCATCAACGGCGCGATATCGCGCACGGGGCGTATATCAACCTGTGAGCCGGGCAAGAAGGCGTTAATGCCGCCAAGGTCGACCGTAAAGCCGCCTTTAACACGGCCCACAATCACGCCGGGCACGGGCTCTTCAGTTTCAAAGACTTTCGCCATTTTGATCCAGCTTTCTTCACGGCGGGCTTTGTCTCGTGACAAAACAGCATCGCCAAGGGCATTTTCAATACGTTCAAGGTAGATATCGACTTCGTCGCCGACTTTGATCTGGACATCGGATCCAGGGGTGTAAAACTCACGCAAAGGCACGCGGCCTTCGGTTTTCAGGCCAACATCAATCATGGCCATATCTTTTTCAATGGCTGTGACTGTGCCTTTGATAACGGAGCCTTCGCTCATATCGTTGGTTTCAAAGGAAGCTTCGAACATCGAAGCAAAATCATCTGTACTCGGGTTCATTGTTTCTTGAGCCGCGCTCATAGGGTTACTCCAAAAGTATAGTTTCCGGCCAACAGGTTGTATCCTGCGGTCTGGCCCAGCCAATCCGGGCCTACTAAGATGTGTTCGTAGGGTTTAGACCTTCAAGTCTTTCTCTAGTTAACGGTTTGACCGTTAAAACTGCCGTGTATGTCTTTGCGGCTACGTCGAACGCGCGCTCTATAGAGTGTTTAGATACGGGCTGCAAGCAAAGATGCCGACTTTGCGTTGTCAATGCAAAGGCTTATGCCTTTGCAGGGTCCGCGTCCAACTTGTCCTTTGGTCGCATGTGGTTATAAGGGATATTAACAAAACAATAATGCTACGGGGAATTAGCATGACGCGAATTCATAAACTCTTATTGTGGAGCTTGCTTAAAGGCGTGCTTGTCGGATGGGCATTATTGGCGCTTCTGCTGATCTTAAATCTTGGTGGTATTCGCGACCTTATCGTCTCGTCCTCAGATACAGTTTTGGCGACATTTTTACTCGCTGTGGGGTTTGCCATTACCTTTGGAAATGCCGCAATGGGACATGCGGTGATGACAATTCCACGCAAAAAACCCGTAGATCCGGTATAGGATACAGGCAACACTATAGTTTAGGCGCTTTCGCCTCAAGCACAGCCTCAATAATTTTCACAGCCGATGTAAAAGCCTCGTCTATAGATAACTGCGTCGTGTCCAAAAGATGCGCGTCATGTGCAGGCTTAAGCGGGGCTTCCGTGCGATTTGCATCGCGCGAGTCGCGTTCAGTAAGCTGTGCCAGCACAGTCTCAAGGGTAATGTGTTCACCGTAACCTGTCAGCTCCGCATGACGGCGACGCGCGCGCTCCCCGGCTTGTGCGTCGACATAGAGTTTTACGTCGGCGTCGGGGCAAATCACAGTTCCGATATCACGCCCATCAAGTACGCCGCCGCGAGATGCAAAGCTACGCTGAAAATCAAAAAGAGCCGCGCGAACGGCTGGGTGGATGGCCACTTGTGATGCCGCGGCGCCAACGCCACCGCTCTTAAGAATAGGGTTATCAAGGGCTGATGTATCAATATGTCCGGCATGACGCGCGCACACCTCAGCATCGTTCGGATCGTCGCCTGCTTTTAAAACCTGATGCGCCACTGCGCGGTAAAGTTTGCCCGTGTCTAAATATGTAAGGCTATAATGCTCCGCGAGTTTTCGGGCAAGTGTGCCCTTACCGCTCGCAAATGTTCCATCTATGGCAATGACGGTCATGATTATTGACTTATAGCGGATAAGCTAATCTTTGCGCCCAGACGTTTCATCATCTCAAAAAATTCAGGGAAGCTTGTCGCAATCATTGAGGCATCATCCACGCTGATGGGCTGATCGGCCCGCAAACCTAAAATCAAAGCCGACATAGCAATCCTGTGATCGTGATGGGCTTTCACAACAGCGCCGCCTTTAACCGCCCCCCCTGTGACCGTCAAGCTATCCGGGCCTTGCGCGGCGATAACGCCGTTTTGCGTCAGCAAATCAAAGGTCGCTGCAATCCGGTCACTTTCTTTGACGCGCAGTTCATGAATACCCGGCATATGGGTAATGCCGTCAGCGAAAGCGGCTGCAACGGCCAGAACAGGATACTCATCGATCATAGACGGCGCGCGCTCGGGTGGCACAGTGACGCCTTTTAGGCGCGAGTAGCGCACACGGATATCGGCGACGTTTTCTCCGCCGGAAGCCCGCTCATTTTCGTATGATAAATCTCCGCCCATCTCCCGCAGCGTATCGAACACGCCTGTCCGCGTCGGGTTCATCATGACGTTTTTTATCAAAACATCTGAGCCGGGCGTTATTAGAGCCGCGACTACGGGGAAGGCAGCTGAGGACGGATCCCCCGGAACATTTATATCTGTGGCGCTCATCAGAGTCGGACCTGTTAGGCTCACGATTTGGCCCTCACCATCGGAGCGAGAGTCCACATTAACACCAAACGCTCTGAGCATATTTTCAGAATGATCCCGGGATAATCTTGGCTCGCGCACAGTGGTGGTGCCGTTTGCACGAAGCCCCGCAAGCAATATCGCCGACTTGACCTGCGCAGACGCTTGCTTGGGCGAATAATCAATAGCCGCCAACATGCCGGATGACGATAACGTTACGGGCAGACGCCCGCCCTCTTGTGTTGCGGCGGTAACGCCCATCTCGCGCAGCGGGTCAACGATGCGTCCCATAGGACGTCCGCGCAGCGAGACATCGCCCGTATATGTCGCGGTAATATTATAACCGGCGGCCGCCCCCATAATGAGGCGCACGCCAGTTCCGGCATTTCCGCAATCAATAACCTCATCAGGAGTTTTAAGGCCAGCCTCGCCGCAGCCCGTCACAATCCAGTCATCTCCGTCTTTGTGAATATCCGCACCAAGGGCCCTCATAGCCCCTACCGTTGAGAGAATATCATCCCCCTCCAAAAGGCCAGAGACGCGGGTTTCACCCTTGGCAAGGCTGCCAAAAATAACGGCTCTGTGCGACATGGACTTGTCGCCGGGCGCAGACGCCTGTCCAATTAAACGGTTTGATTTTTCCGCCGTTGCCGGGCGAACATTGGGGTCTGGCTTCGTATTGATCATATTGTTTGTTGACTTGATCTTTTCAACCGCTAAGACGCGGGCGTTAAGTGTTTGACGTCGCTTTTACATTGACGCACGGTGAGTGCAAGACGCATAATGATAAGCGCGCGGATAGATGAGGATACAACATGACAAAAGTGGATCTTGGAGAGAAACGGGTCTGTCCCGAATGCAGCAGCAAATTTTATGATTTGCTAAAGCGCCCGGCTGTCTGCCCGAAATGCGAACATAGCTTTGACCCAACGGCTTTCGACCCCGCGACAATTCCCGTTGCCGCAAAGCCGCTCAAATCCAAACCGGATGATGATGACGAGGATGACGAAACAGAAAAAGAGGTTGATGAAGAAGACATCGACGAAGAAGAGGAAGAAGCCAAAGAACTTGAGCTTGACGGAGACGACGCAGCCGTGATCAGCGGCGGAAGCGATGACGACGAAGAATCGCCCAATTTCAACGAATACTCTCCGGACGAAGATGAGGATGAGGACGCCGCACTTGTCGACGACGACGAAGACGACGAACTTCCCCCACCTGACGACTCTGATGACGACGATGTCGAAGAGGTCGAAATTTAATACACTCACGGCGCGATAATATGACCTTTGGGCTTGATTACATATCTTGCCCGAATTAGGTTTGCGCCGCTTTCATGGTCACTGACCACTTGAAAATGGGGCCTTAGCTCAGTTGGTAGAGCGCTTGCATGGCATGCAAGAGGTCAGGGGTTCGACTCCCCTAGGCTCCACCATTTCTTTTATCTAAATTATTGATAAATAGCGTTTTTACCAATAATTGGCATGAGCTTTCATACTATTGGACTATTTCTGCGCGTCCCAACTTTTGCTGAGATGCTTCGATATCCTTGATAATGAAATTTGTGCTAATATTCATTTGTGTAATTTTGGTGTTTTCACCTATTAAGAACTGTGAGTGTAAATCTAAAAACCATCAGAATACTTCAAATTTGCGACGTCCACTTTCCTGACGGAATGACACAGGTAAGGTCCGCTGATATAAAAGATGACGGAGTTTCAGAATCGCTTACACACGAAATTTCAACAGAAAACTTTATCGAGTCGGTCAGGCGGATAATTGTGTGAACGGGGCCGAAAAGACAGTACGACTTCCTTGATCACAATTTGGAAGCCAATATGAGCCGTCGTGAGAATTGCTACGATTGTGATATGTTAACGCTGTCGCGGAGAGCTTCTTCCATTTGGTCAAGACTGAGAGGATTTAGAGAAAAACTTACAAAACCCGTCAAGAAGCACGGCAAGACATGTTTAATTAAATCAAGACTTTTTACAATCCAAAACGCAGGCATGCTAACAAGGGGTGTTGTCACCCTTTGATTTTGAGATGGCAACAAAATGAAGTAGCAAGGTGTCCATAAAGCTAGGGGCACAGCAGCCTATGAAGCCATATCAAACGGATTAATGTTGAAAATCCAACCCTGAGCTCAGTTGCAACCTTCTTGCGCGAAAGTCCGCCCGTCATTCCTAACAGAACAGCTTCTGCTAGGAATTCTTCTTTATGTTGCTGTGCCATGATAGTGGTCCTTGATGCACATTACTCATCAAGGACCCGAAGCCAAACCGAGACAAGTCCGAAACCCTCGCTTAGCCCAGCCTAAAATCAGCCCCATAGGGGCTGACGTCAGACAGGGAAGCAGGTTAAAACTTATAACGAGCCCCGATTTTGATCCGGCGATCACCAACAAAGCTTGTCCGGCCAAAGCGTTGACCAGCCTGATCAATTTGCTGTTCGGAATTCGCTTTTTCGTTCAAGATATTACCAAGTTGCAAACGAAGTTGCAGATTATCGTTAATGTCATACTTTGCTGACCCGTCAAGATATCCCGTTGGCTGTTGGTAAATTGGGTTACCCGTGACAAAGTCACGATAAGAACTCAAATACTCAGAACGCCAGTTATAGGCTAAACGTGCTTCAAAATTATCATCTTGGTAGATACCGATGATGTTATAAGAATGCTCAGACAATCCAGGGAACTCATCTACACCAAAACGATAAATCCGCTCGAAGTTTCCATTCGGATCACCTGGAGCAACATTGGCTGTCGGTGCGTTCGTCTTAGCATCAATATAGGTGTAGTTGGCCTGAATACCAAGGTTACCCAAAATACCTGGAAGCTCATCATAGAATTGCGTATAAGCGACTTCTAGACCTTTTAATTTCGCCTCATCCTGATTGAGATCACCATTGAAAACAACCGGTACTTGACTTCCATCCAACGTAAGAACTTCTCGTGTTTCTGATCCGTAAATAATATTGTTACGAATATCTTTCTTGAAGAGGTTCAGGGTAAACGAGTTATCATCCCCGAAATAATACTCAAACGAAAGATCGAAGTTCGTAGATTCGATTGGTTTTAGATCCGGATTACCACCGTAGAGGTTAATTGTATTCAAGCGAATGTCTTGAATCCGCATGTTAACCGGAACAGTCGGGTCATTCGTCGTAACAAACTGTAATGCACCTACTGCGACCTGATCTCCACGTAGCTGATCGATACGGGGACGCGTGATATTTTCACTTACGCCTAAACGAATAAGCATATCGTCGTTTAGGTTCCATTTCAAGTTGAGAGAAGGCAACCAACGGTCATCAGTTGAGAGTCTTTGCTCGGCGATGCTGGTATCAGCTTGTGCAAAATATGCAACGGCCTGAGGGCTAAAGTCGATTGGGTTTTGCCCAGCCGCATTACCGTTAGCAATCTCAATAAAGTCCGTACCCCGTGTACCAGTTACTTCGGTAGTCGTGTAACGCACACCGATATTACCATCGATAGACATTCCGTTGTCAAACTCGTTACCGAAATCAAGACGGGCATAGAAGTTTTGTGCTTTCTCTTGAACATTACCAATCGCACCTCTGGTATCATAGTCAACAGAGCCGTTTTGACGAAGCGGACTCCAATCTCCGAACTGTGTTCCCGTTGCATTTTGAGGTATTGTCGCTTCTCCTGCCAAAGCCGCGACCCAAGCATCATAGTCTTGAAGCAAATCACGGTTTGCAAACACGACAGAGGTATTCGCACCACGAACAATATCCCCGCGGAAGAAGTCGGAAAACTCGACAAGCTCGCCAACGCCAGGACCTGAGAACTCAGAATATGGAAGGTAGCCACCGCCAGCCCATGGCGGAGCAACAGCGGCCCAGTTTAAACCGGCTGAGCGGTTTACCTGTTCACGATCCGCAATACGCGCGCCGAACTTAACCGAATCGAACCAACCATCATTATCAAATTCATATTCTACATCGCCGCGGAAAGCATACATTTCGCCGTCATTATCTTGGAATTCATCGGCAGAGAACAAGAGGTTAGCATTCGCAGGGCTAGAAAGGTCTACACCTGTAGGTGCACCACCACCTGCGCGTCGGTTTGGATTATTTGCGGCGTTAGGCGTCAATATAATCCATGGATCGCTAAGATCTGCATTCAATTCAAAATCAGAGAAGAACCGTGTCCCCCCCCAGAGACGCTCACGTGAGAAATCTGCCGTTGTTTTATGTCCGTCAAGCGTAATAAACAACTGATCTGTGGCACGCCACTTGATGTTCAAGCTGATATCATCAGTCGTGGATTTATCCACCTGGTTGATTCCGAGATTTGTGAACGGAGCCCCTGCAGCGCCCGTCCAATCTCTTAGATTGTTAGAGATCAGACCAGATTCGTAAAGACCTGTTATGGCCTGTGTCATTTCGCATGTCGGATTATCTGGTGTTGGATCGTTACCCCCCTGACACTGCGGTATGCCTGCTGATGTAAAGGGCGTCGTTGTTAGCCCTGCGACTTCGAATTGGTTCCAGCTTTCGCCGTCCGGGAAAAACTCAAGGGTACGCTCATCGCTATCTGTGTCATTTTCCACAAGAGAGTATTTACCTGTGATTTCAAGCGTCCCATCTTCATTACGGTACTGCCCCGCGAGATAGTAGCTGTCTCTCTTGCGGTTAATTTCGTTGGTACGAAGCTGGAAGCCACCCGGAAGGCCAATCGTTTCAGTCCCCGTATTGAACGGAACAACCTGACCAATTTGGAAACCATGAAGCTCTGATTGCAACTCAGAAGAAGAGTATGACCCAAGAAGACCAAACTCACCGCCTCCATCAAGGTCCCAACGGTTCCCAAGAATAGCACTATATTCGGGGCTCCATTTGTCACGAAGATCAGTGTAAGTGCCATCAACCGATATTTGAGCGATTAAGCCGTCTTGATCAAACGGCACTAACGTCCGTAGGTTAATCGTACCACCAATACCGCCTTCGATAAGATCTGCAGATGAGTTTTTATAGACGTCAACCGCGCCAATAAGCTCTGGAGGAATGGTCCCGAAATCCAGAGACCGTCCACCATTGGCAGAAAACGTGTCCCGACCGTTAAATTCTGACCGAACGAGCGTAAGACCGCGAATAAGGTTACCGCCGCCTTCAGGGGATGGAAAATCACCGCCATTATTATTAGAAATATCAAAACGCTGCGCAACAACTCCAGGAACACGGGCCAAAGCTTCAGCAACGGAAAGATCAGGAAGCGCGCCGACGTCCGAAGCTGTGATCGAGTCGATAGCTGTATCAGCGTTACGCTTGAGGTCACGCGCTTCTTTGAGGGACTGACGAATACCGGTGGCGACGACTTCGTCATCAACCTCTTCAACCGTGGCCGGTGAGGTGTCTTGCTGAGCGTATGCCGCCGGCATTATAAAGGCTGTCGCAAACAAAGCCGTGGTTCCGAGCAATGAAAGCTTATTGAACGTGCCCATAGCCGTATGTGTATTGGATTTCATTTTCACTGTTTTCTCCCTGCAAACCTTTGAGGTTTGATATTATTATTCTATAGTACGGCATCCCTTTGATCTTTTCAAACAGAGAATGCCGCAGTGTTAATTCGCGTAACACCCATTTTCTAAGCCCAAAATGACAACGATGTCAATTGCATTTCAGTAATGTTCTTCAGGCCCCAAAAACGGCACTTGACATTGCGCATCGAATTAACAGGTATAGCCATACGGGGCATCAAGCGGCGCCGGAAACATACGCGGCTATTGCATCACTATGCTAATTTGGAATGGAATAAGCTGTTGGCGCTACAGAGGTTTTCCTAAACTTAAGGAGGGGCAATTATGAACATTGAAAAGATTTGCATCCTCGGCGGCGGCACGGGCGGCTGGATGACTGCAGCGGGATTATCGAATAAATTCAAGTCCTTAGGCATATCCATAGAGCTCGTCGAATCCGACCAAATTGGAACCATTGGCGTTGGAGAAGCGACGCTGCCCCACATTCGTTTCTTTAACAATGCGCTTGGCATAGACGAGCGCGACTTTATGCGGGCCACGTCCGCCACATTCAAACTGGGGATCGAGTTTTGTGACTGGGGACAGCTCGGTGACCGCTACATACACCCGTTTGGTGATTACGGAACACCCATTAACGGGATTGACTTTTATCAATTTTATTTTCGATTGTTGCAGAAAGGTCACAAGCTCCGCCTTGATGACAGCTCGTTTCCAATTTTAGCGGCAGAATTGGGTAAATTTAGACACCCTGGTGATAATACCTCAAAAATTGGCTCTAATTTTGGTTACGCCTATCAGTTTGATTCCAGTCTTTATGCGAAATTTTTACGAACCTATTCTGAAGCCAACGGAGTCCACAGAACGGAAGGCAAAGCCGTTAGCACGCAGCTGGACTCGGAAACGGGTTTTGTACAATCCATTTGTCTCGAGGACGGTACCGTGATCGCAGCGGACCTATTCATTGACTGCTCTGGTTTTCGCGGCGTGCTCATAGAGCAAGCTCTTAAGACCGGTTATGATGATTGGAGCGCATGGCTTCCGTGCAACCGCGCTGTGGCTGTGTCTTGCGAAGCTTCAGGCAAGAGCTTACCCTTTACGCGCGCCACCGCCCGGCCTGCCGGGTGGCAATGGCGCATACCGCTGCAGCACCGTACTGGAAACGGCTATGTCTATTGGAGTGAGTTTATCTCTGACGACGATGCCGAGGCCCAACTTATGAGTACGCTTGAGGGCCCGGCCCTCTCAGCCCCGAAACGGCTTCGTTTCAAGACCGGCAAACGTCGGAAGCTCTGGAATAAAAATGTTATTGCCATCGGTCTTTCGGGAGGGTTTTTAGAGCCTCTGGAATCAACATCAATACACCTTATTCAAGAAGGCATCACAGCCTTAATAGAACTGTTCCCGGACAAGAGCTTTCAGGTCTCGGATATGCATGAATATAATCGCCGAATGGATTTGAACTTTGATCGTGTCCGGGATTTCTTGTTGCTGCATTATGTCGCCACTCAGAGAGATGACAGCCCAATGTGGCAATATTTTCGTAACATGACCTTGCCCGACAGTTTGAAAGAAAAAATCGAAGCATGGACGTCAAGAGGCTATATTTTGCGATACGAGCACGGCGTTTTCCTACCCCCAAGCTGGGTCGCAGTTATGGCCGGGCAGAACTTAATCCCGCAAGGCTATGATCAAAGGGTGAATAGGCTGTCTTTTGAAGACATGGACTCCAAAGTCAGAGCCATCATTCGCGAAAGTCAAATGGCCGCGCAGCAAACACCTAATCATGCCGAATATCTTGAACAATTTATTGGCGGGCCGTCGTGAAACGCTGTTCAGCACACTTTATGATCAATCCGGTTACCGGTGACGCACGCCTGACATGACAGATAGGGCTCTTTCAAACATTGCGATCTGCGGCGGCGGTCTTGCGGGGCATATGTGCGCGGTAGGATTGTCGCATGTTTTGCCATCAAACATAAATATCACATTCATTGAGACACCCAACGCTGATAATAAAGATATGCTTTATGGTACCGTGGCGGCTCCGGAGACTTACGCGTTCCTCTTAAGCTTAGGTATTTCAGAGCCAGAACTCCTGTTTAAGACTGGAACCAATTTTTCCTTAGGAACCCAGTATAGAAACTGGGGCGCGAAGGCCCGGACATGGGTTCAAAGCTTCCACTTACCTCTGCCTATATTCGACGGTGTAGACTTTCACCATTATGCTGTCCGCTATCACCGGCAGACCGGCAGACCGGTCAGACTTGAACCCTACATTATGTCTGTGCAAGCCGCCTGTAGAGGCGTGTTCGCACATCCGCCGTCAGAGCGTAAAATCCCGCTCGCTGATGTAGAATATGGTTACAATTACGCGCCGGAAGAATGGGCAGGACTTTTTGCGCCTCATGCATCATGCAATCGGCTGCACAATATCCAATCCGGAATTGAAACCGTGAAGTTTTCCGGTGACAGAATTTCATCTATTAAGTTAACAAATGGCCGCAGCATTGAAGCGGATTTATATATCGATTGCACGGGTGATGCCGCGAAACTCTCGTCTAAAACTGCGCGGGTTTGGCTTGGCAGACGTCAACTACAGGTCTCTGCTGGCATGACTCAGAGCCCAGAAAACGGTCGCGTTTGCCGTGTTGTGACCGGATCTGAGCATGGCTGGACGTCTGAAACACCACTTCGGACCGGCGTTCATTATCTGGACGTTTGCGAGCGCGGGGCTAAAGCTGCATCGCGGCAAAACCATAGCTCCATCGGTAACCGGTCTGTGGACGTGACGATTGGGCGTGCCGAAGCCCCATGGCGAGGCAACTGTCTTGCCCTGGGCCTGTCTGCGGCCATTTTAGAGCCTTTAACTACTGCGCCTATGACCCTGCTGCAACGCGACGTCAACCGCCTCTTAGAGCTTATTCCCCTAACGCCTGATATGCGCGTTGAGAGCCGGGAGTATAACCGGCGGTTTAAAGATGACTATACTCACGCCGGTTTATTTCAGCGCGCTTTTTTTGCGTGCAGCGAAAACATGACACCCAATTATTGGAGAGCTGCACAGTCCGAGCCTATGTGCGAAAAGCTTATGGCAAAAATCCAACAATTCAAAAGCAGAGGGGCTTTGGTGCAATATGATCATGAGCCTTTTAACCCGCAGGAGTGGACTATGCTGCATTTCGGATTAGGACACATTCCGGAGCGCTACGATGTTCTTGCGGACAGAATGCCTTTAGAGCGGCTTGAAAAAACACTTGACCAAATGCGTATGGCAATCCTGAGAACAGCGGAAAAAATGCCACCCCATGAGGTTTACATGTCAAATCTTCTAAAATACTTGAAAGATAATCATGGCTAAAACGCAGCAAAAGGTACTTAAAAATATAGTCATTGTTGGCGGCGGCTCTGCAGGCTGGATGACGGCTGCGGCTCTCTCCAGCCTGTTATCGTCCGGCGCAACCCGCGTCACATTAGTCGAGTCGGACCGCATCGGAACCATTGGCGTTGGAGAGGCTACAATTCCGGCTGTGATTAACTTCAATGCCATGCTTGGCATTAATGAGGCCGAGTTTCTCAAAGCCACAAATGGTACATTTAAACTCGGAATCGAATTTGCGGATTGGGGCCGTAAAGGGGAGTCTTACTTTCATCCGTTTGGCAGTCACGGCGTTGATATGCAAGGCATCGATTTCCACCAATATTGGTTGCATTCTATGGCTGGCGGCAATCCCGCAAAACTACAAGATTACAGCTTATGCGCAGTGGCGGCAGAACAAAACAAATTCATTCTTCCGGATCAAAATCCCCGCTCCGTGCTCTCCCACTTACGATATGCCTACCATATAGACGCAACCCTTTATGCAAAATATCTGCGGCGCTACGCTGAAACACGCGGCATACAGCGTATTGAAGGTAAAGTTGAAAGCGTTCAGCAGGATAATGAAACAGGAGACATCACACACCTGACCCTCGATAATGGTGATGTGATTGCGGGTGATTTCTTTTTTGACTGCACGGGATTTCGCGCTTTGTTGATCGACAAGACACTGAAGGCTCCATTCTCCGATTGGAGCCATTGGTTACCCTGTGACACAGCGCAAACACTCGCAACAGAGCGAGCAGGCCCCTTATTACCCTATACCAAAGCCACAGCCAAATCGGCGGGATGGCAATGGCGCATTCCCACCCAGCACCGAACCGGTAACGGCCATATTTATTCAAGCCAATATATGAATGACAACGACGCTATTGATATCCTGATGCAAGGGCTCGACTCTAAACCATTGGGCGAGCCGCGCAAAATCCGGTTTAAAACCGGATGCCGTGAAAACCTATGGCGTAAGAACTGTATCGCCATCGGACTTTCCGCCGGCTTCCTCGAACCACTGGAGTCGACCTCATTATTTCTCATTCAACAAGGCATCAGCCGGTTTATCTCTCTCTTCCCGACGTCTGGTGTTTCAGATGTTGTGAGGAATGAATATAACATTCAGATGCGTAAAGAATTTCATCAGGTGCGCGATTTTATTATTTTACACTATGTCGCCACGCAGCGCGATGATAGCCCATTTTGGAATTACTGCCGCACGATGAGCATACCCGACAGCCTAAAACGTAAGATGGAATTATTTACCGAGGCCGGCCGGATTTTTCGGTATGATGACGAGTTATTTTCTAAGCCCAGTTGGATTGCCGTCTGTGTTGGTCAAAACCTTATACCAAAAGCCTGTGACCCCGTCGTCTCATCTCTGCCCCATGCCCAAGTCGATCACAGCCTTGGCTCAATGCGTGCCGCCATGGTAAAGGCAGCACAAAAAATGCCAACTCACGCTGATTTTCTCAAACATTATGGTGCAGCTATCTAATGCAGGAAACCAAGATCAAAAAAATAGTCATTGTCGGCGGAGGCACAGCCGGGTGGATGGTCGCTGCAGCTATGTCAAAGCTCATTCAGGATGACGCTATCAGCATCCGCCTGATCGAATCCGAAGCCATTGGCACCGTGGGTGTTGGCGAGGCTACCATACCTCATATTGCCTATTTCAACAGGCTCTTAGGGTTGGATGAAAATGATTTCGTCCGAAAAACCCATGCAACATTTAAACTCGGCATCGAATTTGTTAACTGGGGGAAAAAAGGCGAGCGTTACATTCACCCCTTCGGCGCATATGGTTTTGATATGGAAGGCCTGCACTTCCATAATTTTTGGCACCGGTACAACGCAATGGGACCGGCTCCGCATATTGATAATTACTGCCTGCAAATATTGGCCGCAAGAGAGAGAAAGTTCCAGCGCTCTGATATTAGCCTTAAAAATTCACCGCTTAATTCTATTGTATATGCATTTCAATTCGACGCCTCTCTTTATGCGAAGTTTATGGCTGATTTCGCAAAAGCGCGCGGCGTTATTCGCACAGAAGGCCGCATCCTAGAAGCCGAACAAAACCCCGAAACAGGACACATTCAAAGCGTAAAGCTTGAAAACGGGGACACCTATGAAGGTGATCTATTTATTGATTGCTCTGGCTTTCACGCCCTCTTGATAGAAAAAACACTCAAGACCGGCTACGATGATTGGAGCCATGTCCTACCGTGTGACCGCGCAGTTGCAAGAGCCAGTCAGTCAACAGGCGAACCCGCCCCCTATACCCGCGCTACAGCGAAACAAGCCGGGTGGCAGTGGCGCATACCTTTGCAGTCTCGCGTCGGCAATGGACATGTTTATTGTTCAGAATTTTTGAGTGACGATGATGCTCTCAGGAGTTTAAATGCTGATCTGGATGGTGTTCCAATATCAGAACCAAATTTCCTGCGCTTTAAAACAGGTA
The DNA here is from genome assembly GCA_964352785.1 of uncultured Caulobacterales bacterium. Classification (GTDB taxonomy): domain Bacteria; phylum Pseudomonadota; class Alphaproteobacteria; order Caulobacterales; family Maricaulaceae; genus JACOMS01. The sequence continues at coordinate 120,079 of CAYGTI010000004.1, read as the reverse complement.
TTCGCAAAAAAACATGGCATAAAAATGTAATCGCTTTGGGCTTAGCGGCGGGCTTCCTGGAACCCTTAGAGTCGACATCCATTCACCTTATTCAAACGGCTATCGCCCGGCTAATGGCCAGCTTTCCTGATAAAAACTTCGCACAGTCCAATATCGATTATTTCAATTCAAGAACGCGCTTAGAATACGAGCAAGTTCGTGATTTTCTTATATTACATTACCACGCCACAAACCGTGAGGACACGCCATTTTGGAAATATTGTAAATATATGAGTATTCCAGAAACACTCAAAGCCCGCATTGAACTCTACCGGGACAATGCCAGGCTTTATCGCCACGACAATGAAATATTTGGCGAAACGAGTTGGTTCTCAGTCATGCATGGCCAAGGTATACAGCCGAAAACTTATCATCCCCTCGCCAATTCCATGGCCGAAGAAACACTACAGAGCCGAATGCGCCAAATGCAAAAAGTCGTTAAAACATGTCTGGATCAAATGCCGTCACATCAAGCCTTCATAGAGGCAAATTGCAAATATTAGATGGTTTCTATTGATAAACGATAATTTATTGCTATTATTCACGTAACTCTAAGGACTCGAACGATGAAAATACTCACAAAGACGCTTACAGTTGCTTTTCTTATCACGTGCATTTCGATGCCAGCAGCAGCGCAAGATACACAAAATGAAGATGAAGTTATCGTTTCCGGTACTGTTCGAACAGACCGCGCGATGTCTGCTTATCTTGCCGGTGATTACGAGGTCGCTGAAATTGAGTTTATGAAGAACGCTCGGTGCGCTTTGCGGGCAGTACGCAATTTGCAAGCTGGTGTTGAAAGCGCTGTGGAGAGCACTAACAGGACAGATCCATCGGTCGGCACGAATACCGCGCCGCAACCAGCAGGAAGTCCTGGTGGAGGGGCCGTTTCCTTGCCTACAGCGCCAAACAGCGTACCAACAGCAAGCATGCGGGGTTCAAGCTTTCAAAAAAAGGATTCACTATCCGTAGCAGACAGAACCTGTGCTGATCGCGGCTTTCAACTTTATATGATGGGTCTCTCTCAAATAAAGCTTGGCAAGTTGGACGAAGCCAAAAAGAATTTTAAGAGCGCCACAGTATTGAGGAAAACAATTTACGACGCACACTTCAGGCTCGCTCTTTTAGAGTACCAAGACGGGAACATCGACAAAGCCAAAAAACAGTTCAAGAAACTCAAGAGACTTGAAGCCAAATGCCGGGACTGTGAAAGCAAAGACGATATGTTACAGCAAGTCCAGTATCTCAAAAAATTACTGGGATAGCTCCCGGACTACGGACATTTAAACATAACGATTTCTCATCACTGCATTTCTCTCCACGTCAAAATTGACAACGTTGTCTGTTCTTGACATAATATAAGAAAATTTTATGAGGGAAATAATCGTGTTTAAACAATCTATCTGTCTATTATCCTGCGCTGCTATACTGTCTCTATCTGCGAGCGTCCCGGCTTTCGCTCAGACGGTATCGAGTACGGCATCTACCGCGGCAGACCCGGTTTTGCCGGGTACGCGCATCAATAATCCATACGACATTCGCTGGAAAACCGAAGGGTCTGAAAAGGTAGAAAAGATTGTTGATGCTCCCGAAATTCCCGGGGGTGCTGCTTATCAAGTTCGCGTAAAAAAGAAAAAACGCAAAGTCTGGGACATTGCGACACAATTGCCTATGACGACATCTATCGACAAAGGCGACGAGATCATGATTGCATTTTGGGCGCGCTCTGCAAAACCGCCCAAAGGGTCAGATGTCGGCACTATTAGCGTGGCCTTACAACGCAATATCGAGCCCTATGACCAAATTATAAATGAAGAAGTTGCCTTATCTCAGGAATGGACCCTCTATAAATACACTGGAACGGCAAACCGTGACTTTGCTGCGGACAAGACCAACCTAAACTACAACTTGGCGCATGCAAAACAAACTGTGGAATTCGGCCGCTACTATATTTCAAGATTATCTTCCGGTGCCGAGAACAAATAAGCCGCCCCTCCAGAATTCAAAATACCGCAAAATCTCATCGTCTTAAGCGGCATATTTTTGTGTTAAACCTGTGTGGTTTCCACAGTGATACGCATTTCGGCACGCATCGTGGATCCCGCATTAAGGGTCATGTTGCCCCCGCGCAGCATAACGTCTGTGTTGGCCAGAGCATTATTGCCGTGCGAAACAGGCTCAAAGCAAAAATAAGGTTGATCCTGCGGGGTGTAAAAAACGGCGTGGATCAAATTAGGCGCCCCCGTGATAACGAGTTTATCCGGGCGGTCATTCCAATCAATAATCGCCGTCCCGTCCCATTCTGTAAAGCAGTGATCATACGCTTTTTCCTGAATATATTTGGGCTCACTGAAGTCAAAAACACCCTGCCTGGCGCGCCAGCGCGTGGGTAGGTTGTTGACATCTGTTTCCCACAATCCCGTAGCATTGAACTGGATACGAGCGTTCATTCGGCCCGGAAAATAAGGGTGAAATCCCAGCCCGGCCGGCATCGCTGCGCTGCCGGTATTTGTCATAGACAGGGATTGCAGCAGCACGGAACCTGTCACTTTAATTCTATAGGATACACGAAACGGCCACGGCCAATCACCGCCGGTATGTTTTAATTCCAACTCACAAAGGCCGGCTTCGTGTGTTTTTATAATCCACGGGGATGTCCATCCAATACCGTGAATAGCGTGGGTTTGTTGCGAGTGGTTAGGAGGAAGGTTTACGTGACGTCCTTGAAACCCAAATTGCCCATTTTCAATCCTATTTGAAAATGGGACAAGAGGAAAGCAGCTGGAGGCAAAGGGCTCCGGTTTTTCAAGCCAATTCTCAGCGGCGGGCTGTAATATATCGCGCCCCGCATAACGGCATTTCAAAATTGACGCACCATTCTTAGGCGCGACCATGACCTCCCAAGCATCCTGTGAGAGCTTAATCATGCAAATTTACCGGGATAGCGTTACCGAGCTATTGGTAGTCAAGCTTTGATACGTTGTCTCCCCCGCAATCGTTATATCATAATCACCTTTAAAGCCGCGCAAACGTACGGTACCATTTGCATCTGTTACCAACGATTCTCGCGTCCACCATTTGCCGTTCACAAGGTCATGCCAAGCGGCATAACTGGGGCGTTCTGACCAATCTTGTCGGAGCATCGCAGCAGAAGGCTTCCAATGATCGCCTTCCCACCACCCCCAGATGACAAAAGCCTCAACATTGGGTTGACTGAAAGCCGCAATCAAGAAATCGCGCGTGTAAGCCGCCTGGGCTTGTTCATCGAGCGTATCCACATCAAATTCCGTAATATGTAACGGCAAATTATACTGGCCAAACCCATCGAGGATTTCGATTACCCGCGCTGGCGGTGTCAACCCGGCCCCAAAATGGGCCTGAAAGCCAATACCGCCTAGAGGGATATCAACCGCCAGCATGTCTTTTATCCACCGATGATAAAATTCGATACTTTTGGCGTTCAAGCCTCCGCTATTGAGGATGCCGTAGTCATTAACAAAAAGCGGAATGTCCGGTGCAACTTCATGCGCGAGTTTGAACGCATCTTTAATCAAACCCGGGTCGCCAGAATCAATGAAATATTGGTTCACACGAACCTCGTTGACCATATCCACAGCGATCGGATCATAGCCTTTTACAAACCCCATAACGTCCCGCACGTGATCTAAAACCATTTTGCGTTGCTTGCCGGTGTTGCCTTTCTCAGCTTTGATATCTGAGGGCATATAATTCTCGCCCGGCCAAATAATCGGGTGACCCCGCCAATTGATCTGATTGTTATGCAGATATTTTACGGTTTCGCGGTAATTCCCCTTAAACCCTCCATTCCACCCCCAATCCTGCCAGTAAAGCGGCGCTGTTGCCATATTGAAATTTTTGTGAAAACTCTGATGATAAGTATCATTCTTTTGCCCATTCTCTTTGACAAATTCATGGCCAACAAACGTTCCGAAATTAAACGCATGTTTCGTCATTTCCACATCAACTTTTACCCCTTGAATAGGGTTGCCGGCAACATCGACCACTCGAATTTCCAGGTCGGCTTTTCGGTATTGATCAATGTTAACCAAGGCCTTTTGCCGCCAAGGCGCATCTGCTTCCATCCCTTGATAGGTCAATCGCGTACGGGGAAGCATTTGAGGATCAACTCCCGCGCCGTAGTTTAGGATATAGGCCGGGCCTATGCGGACGGTTTGTTTAGCCAGCCCCAAGTGAAATGATATTCCAGACGCACCCGGTTCGATAGGCGATCCTGACGTGCCTTGCGCATAATACATACGCCAAGTTTTATCGATCGATGCGGCTTGGTTCGCGGCGCTGTCAAAAGGCTCTCCTGATTGCTGTACACGCGCCGCAGAGATCGTCCCGGTTTGGGCTTCGTTATGTACGTCAACGGCGCGCGCCCAATATGCGAGCAGAACAGTCTCGCCTTTATTTATTCCAGTATGCGTGGGCCAATTAATGCCGGCGCTCCATGAATTTAAACCTGGATTTTCGACCTGAACCTCAAACGCTTTTCCGCCCGGAACGCCTGCGTCGTTAACATGCTTTGCCGATTTATAATCACCGAAAGCGTTCGCTACCGACACATCTGGATTATTGATTAAAATCGCTTCATATGGAACCTGAGCCCGGGTTTTATCAAGATCAGTTTCGAGCCTAGCGTTTAGTTCTTTTGGAGACAATTGTTGGCCGTCAGCGCGGGAACCCAGCTCTTTCACTGATGCGGCCTTCCATGGCAGATCATTCTCGTCAAGGTCGCCAGAGCCGAGCGACCATAAAAATACAGGGCCAAGTTCCAGGTCTTGCCGTTCGACGCCAAGGTGGAGCGCGAGGTTAATAGCCCCAGCGCCAAAGCTTTGCGGCACTGTTCCGTGCACATAATGCACAGTCCATTCTTTTGTTAAACGGGCATTGGCTATACCAAATTGGGTGTAAGGTTCCGTTGCTTGTTGCAGATGAACCGGCAACAAGCTCTCTTTTTTATCTCTACCGAGCGAAGTGTTACGCGCCCAAAACGCGGCCACAACAACGTCGCCTTCTGAAACAGCCACTTGTGTTGCCGCTACGGCCCCTATGTCCCATGGATTTGGTGTTGCAGCTTTAACGTTTAGTTTAAGTACGGCTTCACCGACCCCGCCTTTCGATGTGCTAAGTTTGGGGACCCGGCCTAACCCATAAACTTGCCATGCGTCTGGTGAAGGGTAACTGAGCACAGTCGGCACACGCGGCATAAGTTTCCATTGCCGCGCAAGTTCTTCTTCATACGCGGCGTCATCAGCATAAGACGGTACAGTGCAAAATAAGCAGCAGAAAAAGCTAAGGCACGCCGCAGCGAAAACTCTCATAGATATTCTCTTATTCTATACAGATGGCTTGACCTTCATTGGCCACAAGGTTGACATGAGACAGGGAGAAACTCAGCTCACCAGACGATGTCACAATCAACGGGGCGAAAACTTGTCCCATGTCTGTACCGGTTCCAAAACACGATAGTTTTAGAGAGATATCCGTCCACTCCCCGCTGGGTGCACGCGTGAGCTTTTCACCCAGCGCTTGCGAACCTGTACATCCCTCGCTGCACCCGAGGGTCATAGACACAGGCGCATTGCCGCTCTCCAGCCGAACGCGCAAATGTATAGCCATATCGCCTGTATTTTGCCGAGAAAGGTCAATAGGCGATCCGCTTATTTCCAAACGCGCCTCTCCCTCGCCTGTAAATTTAAAAGTTCGGATATTTTCCTGAACGCCATCATCGGCGGAAACAACCGTCAGATGCCCGGCAGGGGAGCTCGCTTTCGTAGTCGTTACAGTCGTTTTTCCGCTCGTATCACCCAAAATAAGCGACCATGGAAATACGGCTTTGCCGGACTTAAAATACTCACTATCGTTTTTTGCTGAAAGTTCCACACCCGCGTCTTCGGATAGCGCCGAAGCCGCAACGGTTGAGGCGTAGGTCAACCCATAACCAAATGCGAACTGGGGATCATAATTTTCATCATCATAATTGAGCGGGGTTTGGATAGCTGTACGCGGCCAAGAATATGGAAGGGTGCCTTTAAAATCATAGGCGATTTGGCCTGCCGCATTCGCGAAAAGGACGTCGGTTAAATATCCGCCCTCAGACCCAGGAAGCCACGCGGCCACAAATGCATTTGACGCATTGATTTCGCGGTTCATCCAAAGAGGACGTCCGGATAGAAACACAGCGACGACAGGTATGCCTTCAGACTGAAATTTCAAAAGCAGATTCAGATCGCTATCGTCACCGGGTTTATAAGAGAGATTATCGATATCACCCTTAAATTCAGCATAGGGTTCCTCGCCAAACACGACCATCGCAACATCAGGTTTGACTGTGTAGGATCCATCTTCTGACAATTCCGCTGCGCCGCCGGCCGCGCTAACGTGTCTTGAGACACCATCATAGACAGACGTTCCGCCCGGGAAGTCAGCATTAGTATTACCGGTTCCCTGCCATGAAAGCGTCCAGCCACCACTTTGCTTTCCGATATTATCAGCACCGTCTCCGGTAACCAATATGCGAGACTGCGGCGAGAGCGGCAACACGCCATCATTCTTGATCAAAACAAGTGATTCTCTGACGGCTTGCCTGGCAACATTTTTGCTATCAGGATCGCGCAGGACGTCATACTCAGCAGCGCCCTCCCGCGATGACGGCTTGCCTTGTTCCAGAAGTCCTGAGCGAATTTTTACCCGTAATATGCGGCGTACGGCATCGTCCAAACGGGACAAGTCAATCTCGCCGTTTTCAGCTTGCGTCAGAGTCGTGTCAAATAGTCCCCGCCAACTATCAGGGGCCATATACATGTCGAGTCCCGCATGGAGCGCCGCCGGACAATTTGTATTCGTACAGCCATCCAATTGCCCGTGCGCATTCCAATCGCCGACAACAAACCCATCAAAACCCATTTGCCCCTTAAGCACATCCGTCAGCAGTCCTTTGTGGCCATGAAGCTTAACGCCTTGCCAACTTGAAAAACTCGCCATCACAGATTGTGCGCCTGCCTCTAATGCGACCGGATATCCCGAACCGTGAATATCACGAAGCTCGGCTTCGGTATCAAGATTATCGCCCTGATCCCGTCCTTGGCTGGTACCGCCGTCACCGAGGAAATGTTTCGCTGTTGCTATAACTTTATCGCCGCGGAGCCATGTATCCGATCCCGGCTCGCCTTGAATACCTTTGATAAGCTCACCAGCATAAGACGCTGTGACATCCGGGTTTTCGGAGTAACCTTCGTAAGTCCGCCCCCAACGGTCATCACGCACGACAGCAATCGTCGGGGCGAAAGTCCATTCTTGAGCACCGACCCGTATTTCCTTGGCTGTTATAGCGCCGATTTTACCCAGCAATTCGGGATTGCGTGTTGCGCCCAACCCAATATTATGCGGAAATACTGTCGCGCCCGGAATATTATTGTGACCGTGAACCGCGTCAGTTCCCCAAATCATCGGTATAAACGGAACGCCGTCACTATAGGCCTCTTTCGAAGCCTCATAAAACGCATCGGCGAGTTCAACCCACGCAGACGCCGGAGAGCGGTTATCACCATTTGGCGCAGAATTACCGCCATTGAGAATAGAACCCAGCGGATAGGTTTTCACATCTTCCGGTGTAATAGAGCCGATATCGGCTTGGATGACTTGTCCGACTTTATGGCGCAATGTCATTTTTGACATAAGATCAGTGATACGCGCCTCTATGGTGGCATCAAGTCCAACAGGGCTCTTCACCGCCGGCCAAATAGAGGGGTCTACGGAACCCGGCGCGCGCTCGGCTGTATCGGCGGATATATTTGACGGGGCATCCTTGGAGCACGACAAAAGCAAGGCACTCAAACATATGACAGCTGCGTGCCTCAAAAGAATAGACTTGGTCATGGTATAAACCTTTCAAATAGCGAACGCCCGGAAATTAGATTAAACCGCGTTCGGATTCTCACGGCAGCATGTCAAGGACATGGCCGCGAGGGATACGCTCGCAATTTTGCGAGCTAAGTAACTTTTAATCAAGCAGCTGGCGACGATACCGGCAGCCTGATGAGACGCGGAGTTATCCGACCATATCTTCAAGTTCCATACCTTTAGTTTCCTTAACCGCCATCTTCACAAAGATAATCGAGATGAAAGCAAATCCGGAATAGATAAAGAACGAGACTGAGAGGCCCAAATTAGCAAGCATCCAAGGGAACGAGATCGTCACGGCAAAGTTCGCCAGCCACTGAGCCAGGCCTGCGACAGCCAGGGCTGAACCGCGAATTTGGTTCGGGAACATTTCACCAAGCAAGACCCACATGACCGGCCCCCATGTCATGTTAAAGAAGAAGACATAGGCCATAGCCGCTAAAAGCGCGGTTCTTCCCATGGCTGGAGCCAGCACCAAATTTCCGTCGACAAGATTGCCTGTACCAAAGGCCCATGCCACGACCGCCAGCATGATCGCCATGCCTACAGAGCCAAGAAGCAAGAACGGCTTCCGGCCAAACTTATCAATGAGAAACACTGTTAAAAATGTGGCGAAAATAGACATCACGCCCATAAAGACGTTTTGCTTAAGCGCGTCAGCTTCTGTAAAGCCGGCGGCCTCCCACATCACAGCACCATAATAAAATATAACATTAATGCCCACGAGCTGTTGGAAAACGGCCAAACCAATGCCAACCCAAACGATTGGGCGGAGCTTTCCGCCCCTGAATATGTCTGAGAGGCGCGGCTGATGATCAGAGGCGAGCGACGCTTTAATTTCAGCCACTTTGTGCTCGGCGACCCCCGCTCCAAATAATTTGGTCAGCGTTTTTCGAGCGCCAACCTCATCATTTTTCACCATAGAAAAGCGCGGGCTCTTGGGAATAAAAAACAGAAGCAGGAAGAAGAGCGCCGCCGGCACAATTTCCACCCAGAACATCCACCGCCACGTTTCCGTACCCCGAAACTCTGCCGTTGCGCCGCCGGAGACGCTAGCCAGAAAATAATTCGAAAAGAACGCCACGGTTAATCCAACAACAATTGCGATTTGCTGCAAAGACGCTAATCCGCCGCGCAATCGCGCCGGAGCGATTTCAGCAATATAAGCCGGCGCCATAACGGAAGCCGCGCCAACAGCCAGGCCGCCGAGTATACGAAAGAAGATAAAACTACTTGAGCTCCCCGCAATACCCGAACCCCAGGCTGAGATAAGGAAGAAAACCGCAGCCAACATCATCATGTTGCGCCGGCCGAATTTATCCGAGAGACGGCCGGCGAAGAAGGCACCCGCCGCACAACCAAGCAGCATGGACGCTACATTAAGTCCGCTGGCAAAATTTGCTGCGCCAAAGGCTTCATCGAGGCCTTTTACGGTGCCGTTGATGACGCCGCTGTCAAATCCAAAAAGAAACCCGCCTAACGTTGCGACCAGGCAAATCAGGATGATGAAACCCATATTCCCGGTATCACTGGTTGTTTTCATATTTTTTGACATAATATTCCCCATTAATTTTTATTTACAAAACAGGAACTAGACAACGTTGTCAATTAGAGTTTTTGAGTTTCTGTTCCTACAGGCGCCGTAGACGCCCTTTCGATAAGTTCATACACGAACTTTATATCTTCCAAAACACCGTTCCTGTGAATGATTTTCTGCGACAGAATACCGATGGCCTTCTCGGTCATAGAGTTAACCGCCTGCCTTATGGTTGTGAGGCCCGGGTCCACGATTGCAGATATCGGAGAATCGTCAAACCCGGCAACAGATAAATCCTCGGGTACAGAAATTCCGTATCTATAGGCTACAGCCAGCGTCGCTGCCGCCATATCATCGTTTGCAGCAAATATGGCCGTTGGCCTATCGGAACGAAATAAGAGTTTTTCAGCAGCACTTAGCCCTGATACATATGAAAACTCGCCTTGAGCAATAAGGCTTTCATTGATTTCAAGTCCGGCGGCCTTTATAGCGTCCCGGTAACCCAGATCACGACGGCGGGACACATCGTAATCTGGATGCCCCTGAATAAAGCCAATGCGTGTGTGTCCCAGACCGATCAGATAATTCGTCATATCTTCCGCAGCAGCGCGGTCATCAATACCGATTTTATGCCCTTCATCGCTGACCTGTTCAGCACATATTCGAACATAAGGTATCTGCTGCTTATTGAGGTACTCCAATATCCACTTTGAGTTCGCCAAAGGCGGAGCCAAAACGGCGCCCACAATATCTTTCGCGGATAAAAGCGTTTTAATGACAGCCTTATTTGATAAATTTTCGACTTTAAGCTCATATCCGAATTTCTGGCACCCCATCACAGCACCAAAGCGCATAGCCTCAACAAAACTCCGGCTGGGGTTATCACCTAACAAGAAAACCCGCGGCAGGGATTTAGACCGCAAATTCCTAGCAGAGGAATTGAGCCGATAGTTCATTTCCGACGCAACCGTGAGCACCTTTTCACGCGTCTTTTCTCTGACCCCTGCCTCTCCGTTGAGCACGCGAGAAACGGTCTTGAAAGAGACACCAGCCTCGTTGGCAATATCAATAATTGTTGTCATTTGGGGCACAGTAAGGCGAACCCGATGAGTTTCAAGCTTAAAATTCTCCCCTTAATTTAATTTTGACAAGGTTGTCATTTTTCCGTAGCAATAAGAGAAAAAAGCAGGGGTTTTTAGATGTCGAAACATAATTGGACTAAATTTTCATTGAGTATACCTCTTTTATTCGCCATCTCAGCTTGCGCGCCTGACGCTGCGGGTCCTGAAATCGCGGCCCAGAAAGCAAGCGACGCCCGCGTTGAAGCATTGCTAGTAGACATGACACTGGATGAGAAGTTGGCTCAAATTTCGTGCGTTTGGTTCGGTAAAGCGGATGTCTTGGATTCTGATGGTTCTTTTAATCCAGAAAAAATGAAAGAGAGATTCCCTCACGGAGTCGGTTGCTTCGCGCGCCCACAAGACACCATTGGTATGGAAGCAGACACGGAACGCAAAGATGTCAACGATTCGACTGTCGTGCGTACGCTGAGCGGGCGCACACCGTCAGAGACCGTTGACTTTGTTAATACTGTTCAAAAATGGATGATTGAAGAAACCCGGCAAGGTATCCCGACGCTCTTTCATGAAGAAGGCCTACACGGGTTTCAGGGGCGCTACGCTACGAGTTTTCCGCAATCTATTGCCCTTGCCAGTACGTTTGACCCGGCATTAATTGAAAATGTTTATGCTATTACCGCCCGTGAAATTAGAGCGCGCGGCGTACACCACGTCCTATCGCCCGTTGTAGATGTGGCGCTCGATCCACGCTGGGGCCGAATAGAAGAAACATTCGGCGAAGACCCCTATCTGGTATCACAAATGGGACTAGCGGCCGTTAAGGGCTTTCAGGGCACTGGATTCCCAATCGAGGATGATAAAGTTTTAACGACATTGAAGCACATGACGGGTCACGGGCAGCCGGAAAGCGGAACAAATATCGCTCCGGCAAACATATCGGAGCGGACACTAAGAGAGGTTTTCTTTCCGCCATTTGAGGCTGCTGTGAAAGAGGGTAACGCAGCATCTGTGATGGCATCATATAACGAGATCAATGGCATTCCATCCCATGCCAATGACTGGCTTTTAGAAGATATACTTCGGGACGAATGGGGGTTTACTGGCGCTGTTGTCGCCGATTACTTTGCAATCAATGAGCTTAATGTTCGCCATAGCATTGCGAAAGATATCACCGAGGCCGGAGAGCTTGCATTAAAAGCCGGAGTTGACTTGGAGCTTCCAGACGGCGTCGCATATTACGCGCTGAAAGAAAGGCTCGAGACAGGCGAGCTCGACATGAAATATGTTGATCAAGCCGTCAGGCGGGTCCTAGACATGAAAGTGCGCGGCAATGTGTTCGATACACCGTTTGCGGATGGCACAATTGCCGACGCCATTACAGGCAATGACGAAGCGCGCGCACTCGCTCTTGAAGCGGCCATTAAGGCCCCGGTACTGGTAAAAAACGAAGGCGATCTTCTGCCGCTAAACAAAGCAGATTATAAAAGAATTGCTGTGATCGGGCCGAATGCGGCGATTACTGTTTTGGGCGGGTATTCTGACGAACCCCGGCAAACTATTAGCATCTTAGACGGCATTAAAGCTGAGGTTGGCGGCGCCGTCGATATTGTCCACGCCCAAGGCGTGACCCTTACAACAAACCGGGACTGGTGGGCTGACGATGTGAAGCTTGCTGACAAAGATAAAAACATGGCGAGTATTTACGAAGCTGTTGCAATCGCCAAGTCGGCAGATCTTATCATTCTGGCGATTGGCGGTGATGAGAGCACAAGCCGGGAGGCATGGTCCGAGACCCATATGGGCGACCGCTCTGACATCACTTTAATCGGCGAACAAACGCAATTGGTACAAGCATTAGCGCAAACCGGCAAACCTATGGTCACAGTTATGATCACCGGCCGCCCGCTCGCCATTACCGACGTTCAAGACAAGATGCCCGCGATTTTATGGGGCTGGCAATTAGGGCAGGAAACCGGCACGGCGGTTGCTGACCTTCTGTTTGGCAACGCGAACCCCGGAGGCAAAATGCCGGTGAGCATACCGCGGTCAGTCGGGCACATTCCTGCTTTTTACAATCACAAGCCGACTGCACGGCGAGGCTACGCATTTGGCGATGTCAGTGCGCTCTATCCATTTGGTTACGGGCTTAGCTACACAAGTTTTGAAATGTCCGAACCCTTGCTGTCTTCTACAAATATCCGGGCGAACGGCACGGCTAGTGTTAGCGTGACGGTTTCCAATACCGGGAAATATACAGGAGATGAAGTTATTCAGCTTTATATTCGCGATAAAATCAGTTCGGTAACCCGGCCCGTAAAAGAGTTAAAAGGATTTAAGCGGATTACCTTGGATCCGGGGCAATCTGAAACGGTTGAGCTAGCTATCACGCCGGCGTCCCTGCATTTCTGGAACAAGGATATGAAACGTGTTGTTGAGCCGGGCGAATTTGATATCATGGTCGGCAACAGTTCCGATAACGTAAAATCTGTAACACTTACCGTTCAATAATGTATCTCGGTATTGATATCGGCACATCCGGGGTCAAAGCCGTCCTTGTTGATGAGCGGCAAAAAATTGCGGATCAAGCGGCTGTTCCATTAACAGTCAACAGACCGCATCCCCTTTGGTCAGAGCAAAACCCACATGATTGGTGGGCCGCTTCCAGCGCCGCCGTTAAAGCGCTCGATCCATTTAAACGGTCCGGTATCAAAGCTATTGGCCTGTCTGGGCAAATGCACGGCGCAACCTGTTTAGGCGACAATGATAAAGTTCTGCGCCCCGCTATTCTATGGAATGATGGGCGCAGCGGAGCAGAATGCACGGACATGATGAAAGAAATGCCGTCCCTCACGGACATAACAGGCAATCTGGCGATGCCGGGATTTACCGCGCCCAAGCTCCAATGGATGCGCGCCCATGAACAAGATGCATTCAAGGCCATTCGCAAAATTCTTTTACCCAAGGACTATGTGCGCCTTAAGATGTGCGGAACATACGCATCGGATATGTCCGATAGCGCCGGAACGCTTTGGATGAATGTTGGCGCCAGAGACTGGTCTGATGATGTCTTGGCACTAACGGGGCTTGCAAGGCATCACATGCCGGAATTATTCGAAGGCTCAGAAGCGACGGGGCAATTACGCCGCGAAATTGCACAGGACTGGGGCGTTCCGAGTGTTCCCGTCGCGGGAGGCGGAGGTGATAATGCTGCTGGTGCCGTTGGTAGCGGAACAATTGCCAATGGTGACGGATTTATATCCTTGGGCACCTCAGGCGTGATATTTTTGGCGGATGACAGCTTTCGTCCCAACACCGCTGGCGCGGTCCATACATTTTGCCATGCACTCCCCGGTTTATGGCACCAAATGAGCGTCATTCTCTCGGCTGCCAGCGCGATAGATTTTGCCGCGAAAATTATGGACTACGACACGCCCGCAGATCTATATGCGGCGGCAGAAGACGCGAACCAACCCGGAGACGGCGCGTTTTTCTTGCCTTATCTTTCCGGCGAACGCACCCCGCATAATAATCCGGACGCGAAGGGCGCGTTTTTCGGTCTCAGCCACGAAGATAACCGTATTACATTGGCGCAGGCCGCCCTGGAAGGTGTGGCTTTTGCCTTGGCCGATGGACTTGATGCACTACGAGGCGCAGGCGCGAACATAACAGCCTTAAGCGTCATCGGCGGTGGTGCGCGATCTATTTATTGGGGCAAGATACTCAGCGCTGCTTTTGGCGTCTCGCTGCATTACCGGGGCGGGGCTGCCGTTGGCCCAGCATTCGGAGCGGCGCGTCTAGCCCGGTTGTGCCTGAATGCAGATAAAATTTCGGATATTTGCAAACCGCCCCCTATTGAACATACGGTTCACCCTGACCAGTATCTGCAAGAGCATTATGCGGAGCGCCGAGAGATTTTCCAAAACCTATACACAGCGAGTGAGTCGCTAACTCGGAGACTATGATGAGTACATATTTCAACCATATTCCAAAAATACAATATGAAGGCCCTGAAAGCGATAATCCACTGGCCTTCAAACATTATGAAGCCGACAAGGTGGTGATGGGGAAAACCGTTGCACAGCACCTCCGCATTGCAGCCTGTTATTGGCATACATTCTGTTGGGATGGGTTCGATGTATTCGGTGCGGGGCCGTTTAATCGTCCGTGGCATAGCGGTACAAATGATCAAGCCGCGGCAAACGCCAAACTTGATGCCGCCATGGAATTCTTTGACCGCCTTGGCAATCCTTTTTTTTGCTTTCATGATGTTGATGTTATGGCGGCGGCAGAGACCCCGAAAGACCATGTAGAAAACTTAGCAAAGATTGTTGACCGAATAGAAGCCAAACTCGACTCTCGGGATCTCAAGCTTTTGTGGGGCACGGCAAACATGTTTTCTCATCCGCGTTATATCGCCGGGGCCTCCACGAACCCGAACCCGGATGTGGTCGCGTTTGCGGCGCTGCAAGTCAAGCACGCCATGGAAGCGACCCATCGTTTAGGAGGGGCGGGATATGTTTTTTGGGGCGGGCGTGAAGGCTATGATACAATTTTGAACACCAATGTCGGGCAGGAAATGAACCAGTTGGGACGGTTCCTAAATATGGCCGTGGAGCATAAGCATAAGATCGGATTCAAGGGTGATTTATGGATAGAGCCCAAGCCTCACGAACCCACCAAGCACCAGTATGATAGAGATGTGGGGACAGTTTACGGATTCCTAAAAACTCATGGTCTTGAGGGCGAAATCGGCGTTAATATCGAGCCCAATCACGCGACTTTGGCCGGAAACAGCTTTGAGCACGAAGTTGAGATGGCGAATGCTTTCGGTATTTTTGGGTCCATAGATTTCAACCGCGGCGACCCTCAAAACGGGTGGGATACGGATCAGTTCCCGAACGATCTTAGAGAAACCACAGTGGCCCTTTATTACATTTTAAAAGGCGGTGGGTTTAAAAACGGCGGCTCTAATTTCGATGCCAAAGTACGGCGACAAAGTATTGATGCTGAAGATCTATTCCATGGCCATATCGGCGGCATGGACCTTTTGGCCCGCGCGCTCGATAACGCAGCGGCGTTGATCCAAAGTGAAAAACTATCAAGCTTCGCCGCGAAGCGGTATAAAGGATGGGACAGCGGCCTCGGCAAACAAATGATGGACGGCGTATTAAGTTTGGACGACATGTCTGAGGTTTGCCTCAAAGCCAATGTGTCGCCAGCTCCGGTATCAGGGCGCCAAGAACATCTGGAAAATATTATTACTCAATTTGTGAAGTAGGTTAAATACACCGCAGGCATAGGAGGCCAAATGCGTAAGTTTCTCATTCCCATTACGGCGGTATTTTTAACCGCGTGTACAAGTTCGCAAGCTATACCGGATCCGGTATCACCCTATGATCAAACCGCGCCAGAGATCACAGAGTGGCTGCAACAACCGGCCATCCTTGTCTTTTCTAAGACAAAGGAGTGGCGACATAATGAAGGCATCGCCGGCGCGGATCGGTTTTTTGCTGATCTTGCAACAGAAAAAGGTTATGGGTTTTTCACAACCGAAAATGGTGCGATTTTCAACCCCATAGACCTTGCCAGCTTCAAAGTCATCGTTTTCAATAATATGACAGGCGATACATTAAGCCCGCCGCAGAGGGACGCGTTCAGGTCTTGGTTGGAAAATGGCGGTGCATGGATCGGCCTGCATGGCTCCGGTGACAGCAGTCATACGGCGTGGCCTTGGTACGACAAAACGCTCATCGGCCCTGAATTTATCGGTCACCCTGCTGATCCACAATTTCAAGAAGCCAAGCTCGTAAACTTACAATCAGACCATCCCATAATGGCAAACATGCCGTCTGAGTGGATGCAAGTCGATGAGTGGTATAGTTTTGACGGTGTCCCGCAAGACTATAATCTTACGCCAATTGTTGGCCTCGATGAAACCACTTACAGCCCCAAGAACGATGTTTACGGCGATGTCAGTGACCTGAGGATGGGCGACACCCCAATACAGCATCCAGTGGTCTGGGTCGGAGAGATCGGTGAAGGCAAAGCCGCCTACTCAGCCATAGGGCACAGTCACACATCTTATGATTACCCGGAATATATCCGGCTTCTTACCAACACATTTAACTGGATCATTGAGGATTAAGAGTGGAGCCGTTTTCCAAACCTCTCATTCTATCCCTATTATGCTATACACTGTCAGCATGTGAAAGCGCTCAAGACGTGAAAATCGAAGGCGACAATAAAGTTTGGCACACGCAAACCCTTTCCTTTAATGGGCCCAGTGCCGGGGAAACCCGCACAACATATACGGACTACAGGCTCGATGTTACATTCGCGCATCAAGACGGAACGACATTAACCGTCCCCGGATATTTTGCTGCCGATGGGAATGCCAGCGACACAAGCGCAACCCAAGGCACAGTCTGGCAAGTCAAATTTGTGCCCCCAAGCGCGGGACAATGGGCTTACCAAACTTCGTTTGTCCAAGGGGCAAATATTGCTATCAACCCCTCTTTAAAAGGTGTCAGCGCTGGATATTTTGACCGCTCGCGGGGGCAAATAAACATTCGCGAAACCGATTTAGACGCGAATGCCACCGACTTTCGCAAACACGGTATGCTCTCTAATGCCAATGCCCGGTATTTGAAATTCAAAGGCACGGGACAATATTTCATCAAAACAGGCGCAGGCAGTCCGGAAAACATGTTGGCCTATCAAGACTTCGACAATACCTATGATGTCGGCGGCACGCACTTCCCTGCCTTAAGTGAAAATCAGCTACACGCGTTTGATCCCCATAATCGCGATGCGCGGCCAACAGACCCCACGTGGCAAAACGGCAAAGGCGGTAACCTTCTTGGGGTGGTTAACTATCTTTCGGACGTTGGTGTCAATGCGCAATATATGCTTCTCATGAACGTGGAAGGTGATGGCCAGGATGTCTGGCCATGGACCTCACATGATACGCCTTATGTGTATGACGTTTCAAAACTCGCCCAATGGGAGCGGGTATTCACCCATATGGATCATAATGGCATTTTAAAAGACTTGCTGTTAGCCGAAACGGAAAACGAAAGCTGGTTTGAAATTACCGATCAAACAGATGCCGAATTCTCAGATGCCCGTAAGGTGTATTACCGGGAGATGGTTGCACGTTTCGGACACTTGCTTGGCCTTGTTTGGAATCTTGTTGAAGAACACGGCGTTGACGGGAATAGCGGCAATGAAATTTACCGCAAAGCCACCACCGCCAAACAGCGCTTAGCCTTTACGGACTATATTACTGAACTCGACCCTTATGGTCATGCGGTCGTGTCGCACAATTGGCCCGACATGGAAGAAGAAACATACGGCCCCAAACTCAGAACTCAGAATTTCTCCGGTATCAGCCTTCAGGCACATGATAATTACGGCCACAAAGTTTCGACATGGACGCGTAAATCCAGTGAGGCGGGACACCCGTGGATTGTCACAATCGACGAACCTCAAGGGTGGGAGTTTGGGGCTCCGCCGGACAGAGATGTCAAAGACAGAGCAAAAGAGATAAAAGACGTTCTTCTTCCCGCACTCATGTCAGGCGGGGCAGGCGTCAGTTGGTATTTCGGGTGGCAAAATAACGCACCGACATCCGACCTATCCAACGAAGATATGCGCTCCCGTCACACGCTGTGGGTCAAATCTGCGGAGCTGCGCCAATGGTGGGAGCAAAATGTTCCGTTTTCAGAGATGCGCTGGCAGGATGATCGGGGCTCCGGCGGCGCGCTCGTACATGAAAATATAGCGGATCTCGCAAACGGAGCCATAACGGAAGTCTCTATTACGCCAGACCAACACATTCGCGTTATCAGAAAATCAAGCTCCGCGAGCGAGATACCGAACTCTGAATTCATATTCGACCCGATGAACCTCTCCCGCTAACGGTCAAACCGAAGAGCCTTCAAATGAAACATACGCTTTATTCAATCATAATCTGTATTGCAGCTTTCATCACGGCATGTACCCAGCCATCTAAACTCGCCTCCCCGGCCCAAACAATTGGTAATATTGCCGTCTGGGATGAGGCTGCGCGCGAAGTCATTTCAGAAAACACGCCGATCGAGGTCTTGGCAACCGGGTTTCAATGGTCTGAGGGACCGGCATGGGATCCGGTGCGCAAACAGCTTTATTTCTCCGATGTCCCGAAAAACAAAGCCTATGTTTGGTCCGAAAAGAACGGCCTAAACACATTTCTCGATCCGTCAGGTATTCCTCTTGATCAAGCCGGAGGGTTTCGCGAACCCGGAACAAACGGTCTTCTGATGATGCCCGGCGGACAATTGCTCATGGCTAATCACGGGAAACGGGCGCTTGAATTGATCAACGTCGAATCCAAGGCTCGCACGGCAGTTGTCACGACGTTTGAAGGGCAAACTTTGAATAGCCCCAACGACATGGTACGGGCCAAAGACGGCATGCTCTATTTCACGGATCCGCCTTATGGATTAGCAGGTTTAAACGCCTCGCCTCTTAAACAGCTACCGTTCAGCGGGGTATATCAATTGTCAACAAACGGAAACCTAAAGGTTATCGACACGGCACAAACCTTCCCGAATGGCATTGCATTGTCGCCGGATGAGCGCGCATTGTACGTTGCGGTTTCCGACTCCGAGATACCAAAGATCATGAAATACACCAAAGATGCAGAGGGTAGTTTCACAAACGGGCAGCTCTGGTTTGATGCAAAACCTTATCAAGACAAGGGCTTGCCCGGGTTACCCGACGGCATGGCGGTCGCCGATAGCGGCCACATATTTGCGACTGGCCCCGGGGGCGTATTTATCCTCTCGCCGGACGGCAAAGCTCTTGGCCAAATTCAAACCGGGCGCGCGACAGCAAACTGCACCTTCGGAGATGACGGAAAATCCCTTTATATAACGGCCGGAGACATATTAGTCCGTGTTCGCCTCTTGAAAGGCGTTCAGCTTTGATATGGAATTTCTTACCGAATACCGCGTGCTTATCGCCACAGTTCTTTCCGTAATAGGCCTGTTATACCTGATTATTAGGCTAAAAATGCATGCCTTTCCCGCGCTCCTCGTTATGAGTCTATTTGGAGCGATTGCGGGCGGTATGTCAGCGGAGACCGCTTTGCAAACGGTAACAAAAGGCATGGGCGGCACCCTCGGGTTCATTGCTATCGTTGTGGGCCTTGGAGCGATGTTCGGGGTTTTTCTTCAAGCCGGCGGCGGCATACAGGCTTTATCGAAGGCCTTTCTCGACCGAACGGGACTGAAGGCCGGAAAGTGGACGATTGGAATGGTCGGATTGATCGTCGCTATTCCGGTCTTTTTTGATGTTGCGCTGATTATCCTTGCGCCGTTGATCTTTAATCTCGCCAAACGCGCCAAGACTGCCCCCATGGTTTTTGGCTTGCCTTTGCTTGCGGGATTGGCCACCGCGCATGCTTTCATTCCGCCAACCCCGGGACCGATTGCCGTCGCAGAGCTTGTGAATGCTGATTTGGGGTGGGTTATTTTATTTGGCCTCATGGCGGGCCTGCCTGCCATGCTCATCGCGGGACCTGTATATACGGGATTTGCGCAAAAGCGCGGCTGGCTTGAACCTACGGGGACTGAGACCATGGCAATGCCGCACGCTGATATTTCGAACGTAACCCACCCAAAATCAGCCTTTACGGCATTCGTGATTATTGCCATTCCGTTGGTGTTAATATTAACAGCGACCCTATCCAAAGCCGTGATGAAGCCAAGCAGCTTTCTGGATTTCCTAACGTTTGTAGGACATCCATTTGTCGCCCTGTTAATGGCTTGCGGGGCAGCCTATGTGGTTTTCAAACCCAACAGTGTAAGTGAGCAAAAGACCTTTAGCACGGCTCTCTCTAAAGCCTTGGAACCCACAGGTGCTGTCATATTGATTACAGGCGCAGGCGGGGCGTTCAAGCAAGTCCTCGTGGATACGGGCGCAGGCGCGCAGCTGGCCAATGCCGCAATATCCATAGGCCTAGCACCGCTGTTTGCGGGCTTTATACTGGCGCTCCTCGTCCGAATTGCGCAAGGGTCGGCAACAGTCGCCATGATTACCGCAGCCGGCCTGACGGCCCCGATCATAACCGCCGCCGGATTAAGCCCGGCTCAAACCGGCCTTGTGGTTGTTGCTATCGCTTCCGGGGCTACGGCCTGTTCCCACGTCAACGATTCAGGGTTTTGGTTGGTGAGCAAATATTTCGACCTTTCAGAAATTCAAACACTAAAAACCTGGACTGTCAGCGCAACATTGGTTGGCTTTGTCGGGTTTCTCGTGGCCGCACTCTTGATGCTCATCGTTTAGTCCAACGCAATAACGCTTAAGATATTCTCGGCAATCGCCGCTATAGGGCCATCTATGGATACCGCTATGGCGTCGTCTGGTACTGTCAAAGCCGCTAACTGACTATCCAGCAATTCAGCTTTCATGAAATGCCCGGCGCGGGTCTCCAAACGATGTTTGATCACGCCCTTGGGCCCGTCCAATAATACCCATACGCAACTACGCCCCTTAACACTCCTAAGGGCGTTTTGAACATAAGGCGTCAGAGCCGAACAGGCGAGAATGATCGGCGATATATCCTGTAACTCTATCGCTTTAATAATGGCCTCCAGCCACGCTTTCCTGTCCGAGTCATTCAATGGAATGCCCTCGGCCATTTTTTGAATGTTTGCGTCAGGGTGATAATCGTCACCTTCTAGCATACACCAGCCTGTTTGCTCCGCGAGGGCGTTGGAAATTGTGGATTTTCCGCATCCGGAAACGCCCATGATTATGATGAGGTGTGTCACAGCGCTCTCGATAAACCTAAATTAGCAACCTTGGTTTCAACATTCTGCGCTTCAGGTCAAGATACCCGGCTCTGAAACCATCAATTCTTTAACATTGCGGTCGTCAAGCTTGACATTCCTGTTGCCCCGTTCTTTTATAAGCGTAAATGACAACGTTGTATTTGACGCCAAGACTGCTGAGACAGTTGCGCCGAAACGGGGAGTTAAATGTCAAAGCCTGAAGGCCAAAACGAGAATTCACCGATACGCATGGGTATGGTTGGCGGCGGCCAAGGCGCTTTTATTGGCGAGGTGCACCGCTGGGCCGCGAGGCTTGACGGGAAAATCGAGCTCGTTTGCGGCGCGTTTTCACGAGATGCCAAAAACAGCTTAGCAACAGGCGCTGAACTTGGACTCGATGCCTCCCGGTGTTATCCTGATTTCCAATCCATGATGGCAAGCGAAGCAAAATTACCGGCAGAAAAGCGCATGGAGTTCGTCAGCATAGTGACGCCAAATCACGTCCATTTCCCTGTGGCTAAAGCTGCGCTCAAAGCAGGCTTTCATGTTCTATCGGACAAACCCGCAACGCTGAACCTCGCAGAGGCCAAAGACCTCGCAAAAATTGTTAAGGACTCAGGAAAGGCATATGGCCTTACGCACACCTATCTTGGGTACCCATTGGTCGGAGAAGCCCAGCGCATTATTGCTCACGGTGGAATCGGCAATGTCCGCAAAGTGTTTGTCGAATATATCCAAGGGTGGCTGGCCACAGAGGTTGACAATAAACAGGCGGATTGGCGCACGGATCCCGCGCGTTCAGGCGGATCTGGATGTATGGGCGACATTGGGACACACGCGCACAATCTTGCCGAGTTTATAACAGGGAAACGCATGACCCATGTGGCCGCGGATTTATCCATTTTTGTTGACGGGCGCCGTCTTGATGATGACGGGTCTGCGTTGTTTCGCATGGAGGACGGGGTCAAAGGCACTCTCAGCGCCTCTCAAATCTGCGTCGGGCAAGAGAATAGTCTGTCGATACGTGTGTACGGCGAAACCGGCGGACTGTGTTGGTCACAGGAAGAGCCCAATAGTTTGACCCGTACGTTCCTTGATCAACCCACGCAAGTTCTGCGCGCAGCCCAGGGATATCTTCATCCCGCCACACAATCCGGGTTTCGCACCCCGCCCGGCCATCCTGAAGGCTATCTCGAGGCTTTTGCAAACGTCTATCTGGACTTTGCGAACGCTCTTCGAACACGCGGGGGGTGCCATACAGGCATTAACGGCGGCGTACGCGGCATGGCGTTTGTCGAGGCCCTTCTTAAAAGCAGTGAAAACAATTCCGCATGGACAGAGATAAAGATATGAAAACACTTAAAGGTCCTGCCATTTTCCTGGCTCAATTTATGGGTGATAAGCCGTTTGACACTCTGGAGAACGCCGCCAAATGGATGGCGGATGCCGGCTATAAGGGCATTCAAATTCCGTCTGATAACCCGGCCTGTATGGACTTAAAGCTCGCGGCGGAAAGTCAGGATTATTGCGACGAGCTTAAAGGCACTTGCGCGAAAGCCGGTGTCGAAATCACAGAATTATCGACTCATATTCAAGGGCAGCTCGTGGCCGTTCATCCGGCCTATGATACAGCTTTCGATGCCTTTGCCCCAAAACACCTTCACGGCAAACCACAAGCCCGCCAAGAATGGGCCGTTCAGCAAGTCATGTATGCGGCCAAGGCCTCGCAAAGGTTGGGGTTAACAAATTCCGTAAGCTTCCCCGGTGCCCTAGTCTGGCCTTTTATGTATCCTTGGCCGCAACGCCCTGCCGGGCTCGTCGAAGAAGGGTTTAAAGAACTTGCCAAGCGCTGGCGTCCCATTCTGGATTATTACGACGAATGCGGGATCAATGTCTGTTATGAAATCCATCCCGGTGAGGATCTTCATGACGGCGTCACGTTTGAACGTTTCCTCAAAGAAGTCGACGGGCACCCTCGCTGTAACATCCTCTATGATCCCAGCCATTTTATCCTGCAGCAACTCGATTATCTCGCCTTTATCGATCACTATCATGACCGTATAAAAATGTTCCACGTCAAAGACGCTGAGTTTCGGCCTAGTGGAAAATCCGGCATTTACGGCGGATACCAAAGCTGGTTGGAGCGCCCGGGCCGGTTCCGATCATTAGGAGACGGTCAAATCGATTTCGGAGCCATTTTTGCAAAACTCACAGGGTACGATTTTGACGGCTGGGCCGTTGTCGAATGGGAATGCGCGTTAAAACACCCGGAGGACGGGGCCCGTGAAGGCGCGAAATTCGTATCGGATCATATCATCCGGGTTACAGACAAAGCCTTCGATGATTTCGCAGGCGGCACAGCAGACACTTTAACAAATAGAAAAATGCTGGGTTTGAGCTAAGTCTCACAGAAAAATAAAAGGGGAATACTATGTCGACATCAACACTAGAAGCTGGACACGGCCTTAAACCCAACAGGCTGTTTTTACTCAGTTGTATTGCATTACTCGTAACGTCACTGACATTTGGCATCCGCGCGGGCATGATGGGCAGTTTAGGAGAGGGCTTTAACCTCGATAATTCGCAGCTCGGCTGGATGACTTTCATGGCGTTTGCGGGTTTTCCTGCCGCAACAATGATTGGCGGTTTGCTTTACAACTCAGTCGGTCCAAAACTTATTTTTATTGTTGCCTTTGTTGGTCATTTGCTCGGCATCTTACTCACAATATTCGCAGGCGGGTTTACCGGGCTGCTCATTTCTACATTCTTCGTAGGTTTTGCCAATGGTTCTGTAGAAGCTGCGGCAAATCCCATGATCGCCAACATGTATGATGACAACAAAACAACTATGCTAAACCGGTTTCATGTTTGGTTTCCCGGTGGAATTGCCATCGGTGTTTTGATTTCATATTTCCTAAAGAAGATTAACGCAGGGACTGCAGCGGACATTGGATGGCAAATGGAACTTTCCGTCATACTCATTCCGACACTGATTTATGGCTTCATGGTGTTTACAACGGCGTTTCCAGACGTGAAGGCCGATAAACGCGACGAAACAGATACTCTTAAGAATATCAAAGCACTTTTCGCGCCTTTATTCATTTTTATGTGTGTCCTGATGACGCTAACAGCGACATCAGAACTTGGAACCCAACAATGGGCCGAAAAATTGGTCGGCGCATCCTCAGGGGCTAATCCTCTGCTCGTGGTCGCTCTTATTACAGGCATTATGGCGGTTGGCCGTTTCTTTGCCGGCGGATTGGTGCATGCCCTTAACCCGACGGGCGTGCTTTTGATGTCTGCCATTATTACAACCATTGGAGTTTATCTATTGAGCATTGCCAGTGGTGGTTTAGTTTATGTTGGTGCTGTCGTTTTTGCATTCGGTGTCTGTTATTTTTGGCCGACTATGATCGGCTTTGTCGCGGAATACATGCCGCAAACAGGCGCACTCGGTTTATCCGTTATCGGCGGTATTGGTATGATGGGGCTTGCTGTTTGGCAGCCCATCATTGGCGGTTGGTTAGATAAGGCAACAGCGGCAGCCGAAGCGGCGGGCTTGACCGAAGATGCGGTGACTTTAGCCGCAGGGCAAGACACTTTGGGTAAAATACTACTGTTCCCGATTATTCTGGTTGTCGCGTTCCTTGTACTTTTCGTCCTTAGAAAATCCTTTGTTAAGGGGCATGCCAATGACTGATATCACATTAAGCCGTCGCAAAACACTACAGGGTCTCTTGGCGATATCCGCAGCAGGCGCGATATCGGCCTGCAGCAATAGTGATACAGGGAAAACAAAGAGCACAAACGCCGCAGATCTGGCCTATGCGAGTGAGGGTGCGTTTTTCAGCGCATCGGAAATGGCGTTCCTGTCGAGCGTGGCTCAAACCATTATCCCGCAAACAGACACGGCTGGAGCTGTTGAGGCCGGCGTGCCGGAAACCTTGCAAGGTCTGGCCTCTGAATGGGGTGATGACGCATATCGCCGGTATTGGCGCGAGGGCGTCCGCGAGCTTAGCGGGGCCTTCAGAAAGCAATCCGGGCAGAATTTCGCCGATATGTCGGACGCTCAACAGCTCAATCTTCTTTCGCGATTTGATGCCAAAGTTTTTGACGGCAGCGCGGATAATAAATTTTATCGCGACCTGAAAAGCACTGTGGTTCAAGCTTACTATATGTCGGAAGCCGGCGCGAGCGAAGAGCTTGCTTATGAAGCCGTCCCCGGCGAATGGATTGGCTGCGTGCCATTATCCGACCAACCCAAAACATGGGCGACCTAAATTATGGCTGATTTTGACGTTATTGTAGTGGGCTCCGGCATGTCAGGCGGATGGGTTGCCAAAGAGATGTGCGAAGCCGGTTTTAAAGTTGCCGTGATAGAGCGCGGACGCAAAATTGAACCGACGAAAGACTACACAGATTTTATCGACCCGTGGGATACGGAACATTTAAACAAAAAAACAGCCAAAGACCGGGCAGATTACCCGATTCAAAGTAATGTTTATGCGTTTCAAAGCTACACCAAACAGTTCTGGGTTAAGGATAACGACCACCCCTATGAGACGGCTGAGGGTAAAGATTTCATTTGGTATCGGGGGTATCAAGAGGGCGGACGGTCCATCATGTGGGCGCGTCAAAGCTACCGCATGTCAGAGACTGATTTCGAAGCGAATAAGAAAGACGGACACGGCGTAGACTGGCCCGTACGTTACAAAGATATCGCGCCTTGGTATGATTACGTCGAGAAATTTGCGGGCATATCAGGTTCGAAAGAAGGGTTGGATATACTGCCTGACGGCGTTTTCCAGCCCCCCCATGATTTGACCTGTGCGGAGCTGGATTTCAAAGCCAAGATCGAAGAAAACTTTCCGGGGCGAACCGTTATTCCGGGGCGTGTGGCGAACTTAACAGAGCCCACAGAAGAGCAAACAGCGCTCGGCCGCGGTAAATGCCAAGCCCGCAACCATTGTTATCAAGGGTGCAGCTTCGGCGCTTACTTTAGCTCGAACTCCGCGACGCTTCCGGCGGCTCGACTGACAAACAATATGACTTTTATTCCGGATACTGCGGTCCACAAAGTTGTCTACGACAAAGCCACCAACCGCGCCGCCGGCGTCGAAACGGTCAATGTGAATACGGGCGAGACAAAAGTCATGACGGCGCGCGTTATATTCCTAAACGCAGGCACGATCCCAACCAGCATGATCTTGATGAATTCATCCAGCGATGATTTCCAGAATGGCCTCGCCAATAGTTCAGGCCAATTGGGGCATAATATCATGGATCACCATTCGGGCGCCCGTGGTTCAGCAACCCTGCCGGGGCACCTTGATAAGTATCACTTTGGGCGGCGGCCTAACGGATTTTATATACCGCGCTTCCGGAACCATACCGAAGAGGGCGACGGGTTTCTGCGGGGCTTTGGTTATCAGGGCGGCGCAACCCGCGCGAGCTGGCATGAGCACATGGGCAAAAAAGGTGTCGGTAAAGATTTCAAGGGCGACGTACGCAGCCCCGGAGTCTGGCGTATCGGTATGATTGCCTTTGGCGAAGTTCTGCCAAATTATGATAATCATATACGCTTGCATGCCAATAAAACAGATAAATGGGGGTTCCCGGTTCCGGTTTTAGATGTCCAATGGGGCGAAAACGAACGCCGGATGATCCGGCAAGCCATACGGGATACGCGCGCGATGCTCGAAGCAGCGGGCGGTATTGATATTTGGACCGATAACCCCGAGACGGCTGAAGCTGCGCCGCCGGGCGTTGGCATCCATGAAATGGGGTCTGCCCGAATGGGACACGACCCCAAAACATCTGTCCTTAACGAATGGAATCAGACGTGGGACGTGCCTAATCTATTTGTTACAGACGGCTCGTTTATGACGTCCGGTGGATGTCAAAATCCGTCTTTAACATATATGGCTTTTTCAGCCCGTGCCGCGCATCACGCGGCGGAGCTTATGAAAGACGGCATACTATAAATGCCGGATTTCGACGCTATTGTCGTTGGATCCGGTATTTCAGGCGGCTGGGTGGCCAAGGAGTTATGTGAACGCGGTTTAAAGGTTTTAGTTTTGGAGCGCGGGCGGGAGACGATTCCTACTGAGCATTACTCCGATCATTTGGATCCTTGGGATAAAAAACATCTAGACCGGATACCGCCGGACGAGGTTGCTCGTGATTTTTTCATTCAAGGCACGAATTACGCAATGAAGGAAAGCACCAAGCATTTCTGGATGAAGGACAGCGATCAGCCGTATGAGCCCAATGGAAGCGGTTTCAGGTGGCGGCGTGGGAACCAAGTCGGCGGCCGTTCGCTGATGTGGGGACGGGCGTCTTATCGGTTATCCGCGCATGATTTCGAGGCTAATAAAATTGACGGCGAAGGCGTCGATTGGCCTGTTCGGTATAATGACATTGCCCCTTGGTATGATTACGTGGAGAAATTTGCGGGTATTTCCGGCAATCGTGATGGTATGCCTCAACTCCCTGATGGACAGCATTTTCTCCCGGCTTTTGACCACACCTGCGTCGAGGAAAAACTCAAGACGGAAATGGAACGCCTATATGATGACCGGCGTCTTATTATGGGCCGGGTGGCAAACCTAAAGCGCCTCTCCCAGGATCAAATTGCCGTTGGACGCGGACAGTGCCAAGCCCGTAATCTGTGTTTTCATGGGTGTTCACATGGCGCGTACTTTTCTTCAGTTTCAGCAACCTTGCCCGCCGCAAAGGCGACAGGCAACTTGACGCTAATCACCGATTCTATCGTTACAAAGATTGTTTATGATCCTAAAATCAGACGCGTAACAGGGGTCGAGACAATTGATGCTAACGCGAAATCTGTGAAGTCCTACACGGCCCGGCTCCTATTTTTGAACGCCAGCACAATCGCCACGACATTGCTTATGCTCGGATCTAAAAACGCAGCGATGCCTACAGGATTGGCGAATAGCTCGGGGCAACTGGGGCGAAATTTCATGGATCATTTAGGCGGTACGATGGTTCAAGCCCAAGCTGATGGGTTTGACGATAAATATTATTATGGCCGACGTCCCATAGGCGGTTATATTCCGCGCTACAGAAACTACCCCCGGCAAAGAGAAGATTACAAACGCGGGTGGGGTTACCAGGTTTATTCCTCGCGCGGCGGGGCCGGGGGCTGGCACGTGGGCGTGGGGCAGGCGCTTAAAGATGCCAGCAGAAGCCCGGGCGGCTGGTCGATTATGCTGCATGCTTTCGGAGAATGTCTTCCCAACCCTGATAACCGGATTGAGGCCCATAAAACAAAAATAGATAAATGGGGCCAACCCATAGCGGACATTCATTTGCGGCTCGGCGATAATGATAAAGCCTTGATGCGGGCCGCCCATGCCGACGCAATAGATATATTATCACAAGCCGGGTTTCATGACCTGAGGGAGATTGTAAACCCCGAAGACAACATGGACAGGTTTGGCGGGACCATACACGAAATGGGAACCGCGCGCATGGGACGCGACCCAAACACATCCGTCCTGAATGGATGGAACCAAACGCATGACATAGACAATCTTTTCATCACGGACGGTTCGTTCATGACGTCATCCGCCTGCCAAAATCCGTCTCTGACCTATATGGCATTTTCGGCCCGCGCGGCGCATCATGCCGCTGACCTCATTCAGCAAGGAGTGTTATAATGATTCTTTCCAGACGAGAATTTTTAGCGGCCTCAAGCGCAGCCCTATCCCTTACCGCCTGCTCGCCCAAGCCAGCCTCGGCCTCTCGCCGCGTCGAGAAGGCCGGCCTTCAGACTTATACATTCAGAAACGCTCTGGCTCAGGATTTCAAAGGAACGTTTGAAATGATCAAAGCAGCCGGCTTTGATTATGTGGAATTAAATGAGCGCAACTATCAAGATAGCTCCGAAGACACGTTGAAAGCCCTGCTTGATGACCTTGGATTGCCCTGCCCTGCCACACATATCAGCTATGACAATCTCAAAAATAACGTCGCGGGCCTTATTAAAACGGCGAAAATACTCGGCTGCGAATATATGATCCTGCCCTACATCGGCGAAGACCAGCGTTCACTCGAGCAGTGGAAACAACACGCGCTCCTACTCAACAGCGCAGGGGAGCAGCTCGCCGATGCGGGTGTTAAATTGGCCTATCACAATCACCAATTCGAATTTGACGATTTGGGAGGCGGTACAACGGCCATGGACATCCTGATGCATGAAACAGATCCGCGGTACAATAATTTTGAACTGGATTTCTTTTGGGCGAACTTGGCAAAAATCGACATTCCAGCGCTTTTACGTCAGTATCCCGGACGTTTTCCGCTGTCGCACATCAAAGACATGAAGGGTACGCCCGATAAAGCCATAGCGGAAAACTACAGCTATGAAAAAATCCACCAAACCCTGATGGTGGATGTCGGGCTTGGCGACACGCCTTTCGAGGATTATCTCGCCCTCAACGACATATCCGGCATGAAATATTTCATCGCCGAAAATGATGGCCCGAAAATGCCTTACGATCAATCGGCACGTAATATGTATAAGGGCGTAAAAGCGATCCGTTTCTAAGGTCTCTGGGTGTTGCTATTGAGGTGCTCCCCATTATTTGGACAGATTGAGACTGTTTTTAAGCTACAGATTTCATCTTCTGATCGGTTTTTTGTTTCTGTTTATTTTTCCAATAGGCCACGTCCGGGATCAAGCCCTTATGAACGGAGTGTGGCCGCCGCGTGTTGTAGAACTCCATCCATTTGGCGATTCCAGCTTTGGCTTCTCTTCCGCCGATTCAGGCATGCAGATAAACACATTCATATTTGAGTGAGCGCCGGAGTCGTTCGATAAAGATATTGTCCATGAAGCGGCCTTTACCGTCCATGGAGATTCTGACACCGGCTTTGCGTAAAGCATCCGTCCACTTGAAGGATGTGAACTGGCTGCCTTGATCCGTCTTAAATATCTGCGGTGATCCGAAGCGCGAGATGGCTTCGTTCAAGGTTTCAACACAGACGTCAGCGTCCTGTGTATTTGATAATCGCCAAAACAGAACCCGTCTGGTGGCCCAGTCCATAATAGCGACCAGATACAGAAAGCCCTTTCGCATGGGGATATAGGTGATGTCTTCGCACCAGACATGATTGGCCACGGTGATCTTTATTCCCCCAAGCAGATACGGGTATGTCTTGTGAGCTTTGTGAGGCTTTCTCGTATTAGGTTTCTGGTAGATTGGCATTAAACCTATGTGCAACATAAGGCGGTGGATGCGCTTCTTATTGACCTTATGTCCTTCACCTTTCAAATGCCCTGTCATCTGGCGGACACCGTAAAAAGGCGTATCCAGAAACTGCTTGTCGATGAGCGTCATCAATTCCAGATTATAGGCACTTTCGCCCTTGCGCTGATAATATAGCGACGAGCGCGGAAGCTTCAAAACACGGCATTAGCGGGTTATTGACAAGATCCGGTTCTTACTGTCAATCATGGCCCGCTTCATGACAGGCGCTCCCCAAGTTCAAAGGTGGCTTGAGCTTTTTTGACAGAAAGTCACGCTCCACTGTCAACTCGCCGATTTTGGCATGCAGGTCTTTGATTTGCTCTGGGTTGGTTTCTGGTACGGATCTGTGACCCCGTTCAAAAACCTCGGGCGCGCCGTCGAGCAATGCCTTTTTCCATTGATGAATTTGAGTCGGATGAACCCTGTACTCGCTGGCAAGCTCTGCCGCCGTGCGCTCACCCTTGATCGCTTGAAGTGCTACCCGTGCTTTGAACGCAGGCTTGTGGTTCTTTCGTTTTGTCATTTTGATCTCCTATAATTGAGATCAAACAACACAAATTTGTAGCTTAAGTCACTGCCGGAATATTGGGGGGCACCTCAGTAAGGCCTTAAACCTCCATCTGGTAGGTTTTTACTCCGCCGTTGACAACATCGTCAAAATCTCTTTCACCTTTTGTCATAATCGCAAAATGAAGACCTCTCAAGCGAAGTAGAATTAAACTTGGTAGCTCGCGGCGCGGGCGACGCCCGCACGGTAATGTTTGGCGGCAAGTAGATAGAATACAATACTGAGCAGGTTGAATACCAAGATAATCGTCAGAGCGCGGCGGATCGCAAAGTTTTGCAAGTTTGGCGTATAAAAATCTGATAGCATCCCGAGTATGACCGGGCCCAAACCTATACCTAACAGGGTTAAGCATAGCAGCATGACCGCCGAGGCCATAGCGCGCATACGCAGGGGAACCAGCTCTTGCATCGCGGTATAAGATATAGACGCATAGAGAAGGCCAAAAAAACCTGGCACAAGATAGGCGAGATAAGCGGTTTGCTTGTCGGGCGCATATAAAAACCAGACAATAAAAGGAAACGCGATTAATCCGCTGATGAGGATCGTCCATGGGCGCCACCGCAAATCTTTTTGTGACAAGCGGTCACATAATAAACCGATTGAAATAGCCCCAACGCCGCCAACACCGCCAACTAAAAGCCCCAATGCGATACCTAATTCACTAATCGGAACCTGATGCACTCGGATAAGGTAAAGCGGCGTTCCAACCAGAAACGCATTGGCTGATATGCATACAAAAACACCCGCGAGCAGCAGATAGACCATTGCCTTTTGAGATAGAAAATAAGACAAAGTTGTTTTTAAACTCGGTACATCACTATCGGCTAGGTTTTCGACCTGACCCCGTTTGGGTTCTGCAACGGTTATCAGCAGAATAAGCGCCATGATTAAACCCGGTACTCCGGCTACGAAAAAGCCCATACGCCAGCCATATTTAGCGGCTATGGCCCCGCCTAAAATAAATCCGATTAGAATACCTAGGCTAATCCCAGTCGTGTAAATACCAAGGGCGAATGCGCGCTGCTTGGGCGGGAAGACATCCGCAATCATCGCGGTTGCGGGCGGCGTTCCTCCAGCTTCGCCAATACCCACCCCCATGCGGGCCAAAGCCAGATGCCAGAAATTACCCGCAAAGCCGCTTAAAGCTGTCATGCCTGACCAAATCGTTAGAGCAAGAGCAATGATATTACGGCGATTGCTGCGGTCTGCCCATGCCGCAAACGGTATGCCAAGCGTCGAATAGAATGCTGCAAACAAGACACCCGTCAACAGACCCAGTTGTGTATCTGAAATACCAAACTCTTGCTTTATCGGCTCCTGCAATATGACCATGATTTGGCGATCAACATGGTTGAGCGCGTAAACGAGTGTCAAAATAAAGAGAATGTACCACCGGTTATTTGAGCGTAAGTTCATGGATTATCCTGATCTAAAAAGACTCTTATGTCTGCGGCAACTCTCAAGGGGATTTCTTCTTGGGGGATATGACCCACGCCCTCATACTTTATAACTTTGGCATCGGGCATCACGGCTTGAAATTTATCGGCGTGCTCTACGGAGACCATGACATCTTTCTCCCCCCACAAAATTAGTGTGGGATTGCTCACCCCGGAGAGATCTTTTTCCGGCGCCGGGAGCGTAAACTCCGCCGCACGCTGAACAAATGCGTCTCCATTTCCGGGCACTTGCATCATATCCCGAAATGTTTGCATACGGCCTTCCGGTACTTTTTCGGGGTCCCCATAAAGCGCCTGTAGGGCTTGACTTACACCAGCCTCAGGGGCTGTAGTCAGGTAAAATTTAACCATCAGTGGGACATCAACAGGGTTTTCGCCAACGCCATTAATGGAAAAACCGCCTGGTGAGATTAAGATTAATTTCTTAAGTTTAGACGGATGTTTGTAAGCATACCGCCAAGACAAAAGCCCGCCCAAAGAATTCCCCAGTAAAGCTGGGTTCTCAAGATTAAGAGCCCGCATAAAGCCCGCAAGAATGTCGACTGTTTCGTCATTTGTATACCGGGCTTGTGGATCAGGCCCGGTTAATCCATGCCCCGGCAAATCCAGACGGATAATCCGGTAATCAGAGATCAACTCCGCGCTCAAAGCATCCCATGTTTCCAGCGAGGATGTAAACCCGTGTACCATGACAATGGCCGGTGCCGCTTGGTCCCCTTCATCGCGGTACCGAAGAGCAACTCCCTCTATGTTAATCAGGTGATCATTGACCTGAAAGTAAGGACTTTGCGCCGTGTCAAACTCCGGCGCGTCAGATGCAGGCTGACACGCGGTGAGTAAAATGCAAGCCAGGCTTGAGAACAGTAAACGTATCATAGGGCTTGCCCTTCCAAAAAATTCTCTATGGCCGCAACCGCAGCAGGCTCCGTTAACAACGGCGCATGACCCCTGCCGGGGATATCCACCCACGTTAGATTATTATGTCTGCGGACCATTTCAGACGCGGTGCTGCGAGTAAGGATATCAGAATTCTCGCCCCGGATGAGTAAGGCATCAACAGGCAGCAAAGATTCGAATAAAGGCCACATATCGACCGGGGCAGCTGTAGCGTTATCTTCTTTTATACCGGATTGAATGCCCGGGTCATAAGCAAAGCGAACTTTTCCATCGGTGGTGACCTCGCAGGTTCGCTTCGCGAATGCCACCCAATCATCCTGCATAAAATCAGGAAACAGAGCCGGACCTTGAGCTTTTATTGAGGCCGCCGCTACATCCCAATCCTCAAATTCGGTACTTTTTCCTACATATTTACGAAGCCGGTTCAGCCCTATTGGCGAAACTTCGGGCCCAATATCATTGATAATCGCAGCGCTGAATATACCCGGCCGCATCGCCGCCATCATCATCGTCATAATACCACCCATCGATGTACCAACCGCAATGACTTTTTCTAATCCCAAATAATCCAACAATGCGAACATGTCCCCGCAATAAACATCAGGGCGGTAATTGTCGGGATTTGGATCATAGGCGGATCGTCCACGTCCGCGCTGATCCACACTGATAAGCCGGTAGTCCGGTAATAATTCAGCCAAAGGGTGGAAATCTGCTGAGTTACGTGTCAGGCCATGCATGCACAATAAAACAGGTTTTTCAGAGAGGCCGGAATAGCGGCGCGCATAAAGCTTTAGCCCGTCAGGGGCATCATAATAGATATCCTCATATTCCCTTTGCTGCCTAGTCAAAGCTTAACCCTTTATAGTGGTCGCGTAATTTCCGCTTGAGAATTTTTCCATTAGGGTTTCTAGGAATTTCATCAATGAATTTAATACCGGAAATCCTTTGTTGCTTTCCCACTTTGGTGTTTGTCCACGCCATCAAAGCCTCTGGATCCGCATGGCCATTTTTCGCTGCAATAATAGCCACAGGCGTTTCCCCCCAGCGCTCGCTTTTAACGCCAATCACAGCCACGTCGGCCACATCATCATGGGTTAGCATAATAGCCTCTATGTCCTGTGGGTAGATGTTTTGGCCGCCGGATAAGATCATATCCTTTTTCCGGTCGACAATATAGAGAAAGCCTTCCTCATCCAGATAACCAATATCACCGGTCCTCAGCCAATGCTGACCCGCTGCATCAATGTAAAGGCTTTCTTGGGTCGCATGTTCGCGGTTGAGGTAGCCCGGCATAACAAACCGTGTCGCCATCACAATTTCGCCCGCCTGACGCGGCGCGCATGGCATATTATTATCATCAAGAATGATGAGATCACTTCCCAGGATAGGGACACCCACAGATGACATACGGCCCTGCGCATCCTCAGGGTCAAGAGTGGTGATAACGCCCTCTGTAAGACCGTAAAGCTCGGTAATACCGCAAGGAAATCTTGCAAAGAGTTCTTCTCTGATGTCAGCCCGCAGAGGCGAGCCCGCGCTCATTAAACCCTGCATGGATGACGTATCCGCCAAACGGCCATTATGATCGCCGAGCAAGCGCTCATACATCAAAGGGACCATACAAAGGTGTGTTACCTTATAGGTTTCAATGTCGCGCCATAATTGCCCCGCCTCGAAAGACCGGCAGACAATTAATGTACCGCCGCACAGGAGTGTGGATAGCATACCCACCCATGTAATATTAGAGTATAGTCCAATCGTCGCCATAAAGCGCGATGAGCTGTTATAGCGTAAGGCATTGGCCAAATCATATGACCAGTCACGGCGTCCCTGATGCGTGTGCACAATACCCTTGGGCTGCCCTGTCGTTCCTGAAGAATAAATAATATTCAGGTAGTCATCCGGCTTTATGAAGACATCAGGCCTAGCGGAGTTTTGGCTATCTCTCCATGACTCGAAGGTGTCCCAGCCTTTCGCATTGCCTTCCGCAGATATAAGAATGCACGGCGCTGGGGCAGACTGTTTTGACAGTATACGGTTAAGACGATCTGTCTGATCCGCCGTTGCAATAATGGCCTTTGCCCCGCTATCTTGAATCATGGCGGCAATAGCACCATCATTCACTGATAAATTCAGCGGAGCTGAGACATATCCGCCAACCATCGCGCCAAACAAGGCTTCCGCCATCGCGCCGCTATTACTCATAAACACAACCACACGATCGCCGTGCACTAACCCGGCGGCGTTGAGACCATTTGCAATTTGGTTGAGGCGGGCATTAAAATCGCGCCATGACAAGGTTTGCCCATCTGCAATCAAGGCTGGTTTGTGTGCGCGCCACCGCGCATGCAGCGCGAAATAATCCGGTAATAGAGGGTTTGTTGGATTAATCATGAATTTTGCGCCCATGATTTGACCACGGCCTGATCTGCGCCCATATACGGGACGGTATAAAGTCCGCATTTAGGAAATTCGATTGCCAAATAACGCCCCAAAAACTCCACGAAAAACGCGCATTCTTGACGCTGCGGAAAAACTGTTCGCCCAGCATGGGTTTGATGGTGTCGCCCTGCGGGAAATCGCTAAGCTGGCAGATGTCGATGTGGCTCTGACAAATTATCACTTTGGCACCAAACGCGATCTTCTGACAGCGGTCTTTCATCGGCGGGCCGTGATTCTGAATGACGTCCGGAATAAAGCCCTTGATGCTTGCCTGGCGCAAGCCGCCCCACACCCGGCTAAACTGGAGGACATTATCGACGCCTATCTCCGCCCGTTGGGAGAAGTGCAGGCCTCTGCGAACGAAGGCTGGAAACATTATCTATCCCTCGTCGCTTGGGTCAACAATTCGCCCAAATGGGGGCGTGAGTTTATGACTGACAATTTCAATCCCTTTGTCCTCAAATTTATCAATGCCCTCAAAGAGGCTCTTCCTGATGCGGACGAGCAAACACTTTTTTGGGGCTATAATTATATGTCGGGCGCTTTGACACTCACCTTTGCCGACACGCAACGTCTGGACGTTTTATCCGGCGGCAAAGCCTCATCATCAGATGTTGCGACCGGGTATGCACATATGACACCCTTCATCGCATCGGGGTTTCGAGCTATTTGCTCGCCCCCCTCAGCGCTTAATAATTAAATCCGAGAGTAGCTGTGAACGTTCGCGGCGCGCGGTAAAAAGCCGAATAAGCACCGTCGACGCCAAGCTGTGACGGCGAGACAAAGTTATACGCGGCCACACGTGCGCGTTCATCCGTCAAGTTGCGTCCAAACAAACCCATCTCCCATTGACCGCTTTCGCTTGTCCAATTCACGCCAAGATCAAAAACAGTGTATTTATCAG
Organism: uncultured Caulobacterales bacterium; assembly: GCA_964352785.1. GTDB lineage: Bacteria > Pseudomonadota > Alphaproteobacteria > Caulobacterales > Maricaulaceae > JACOMS01. The sequence goes on along the minus strand of CAYGTI010000004.1, from coordinate 83,135 downwards.
GGTCAAGCTTGGGACCGCCCTGCGGGAAGAACGCGCTTGAGCCCGGCGCAAACCCTTGGTTGGGCGCGCTGAAGAGAAAGTACTCATCCCTGTAGGACGCAGATCCGGTAAAGAGTAAATCACCCAAGCCTTCGATGTCATGATTATAGGCAAAACCGAACCGTGTTGTAATTTCAGGGGTGTTTTGCGTTACAAATTGATCTGCAATATTTCCCAATTGGTCATCAATAATTTTCGTGATGTCCGCATCAATATAACCCACCATAGCTGAGAGTGTAAAATCTTCGGAAAGACGCAAATTACTTTCAAACTCTACGCCCTTATACTCGGAATTACCGGCATTAAAGACCGTCGAGGTAAAGGTGTCATTCTCGCCGTCTTGGCCGGGCGTCGTAAGATCTGACAAGAGCAAGTCAGCTCCGCGCTGTACCGTAATTTGCTGGTCTTGATAATCAGCCCAAAACCCGGTCAAAGTGTAGTTCAAACGGTTATCAAGCAAAGACCCTTTTAAGCCTATTTCGTAACTGGTGACTGTTTCTGGTCCAAATCCATCCAAGCTCAGATTCGCTACATCGGCAAAGTCATTCGCCCGGGGATCAAATCCGCCCGCTTTAAAACCACGCGAGTATGATGCGTAAATATTTGTTTCAGGCGTTAACTCATAACTTATGGCCGCCCGTGGTGTAAATTCTTCGTCGCTGCGCTCTAAACCGCTATAATCTGTTTCTGTACGAAACAGGATTGACGCGTTAGAGGCATCAAATGACCCTGATCCCGCACCCAGCCACAACTCCCGCTTCACATCGGCTACAGTTTTATCTTGCGTATAACGTACCCCCAACGAGATATCCAAACGGTCCGTCGCCGAGAAAGTAAAGTCTGCATATCCAGAGAGGCTTTCCTTGGCTTGGCGGCCATTTGTGAAGACTGTTAAACCCAGCCCCGCAAGTATGGCATCGAAGCGGCCTTCAGCTTCACCATCCAAATAATACAGACCCGCAACACCTGACAGTCGGTCACTATTATATAAGAGCTGAAATTCTTGGCTCAGTTGGTTGTCTTCATATAACGCAGGTACGTCAAAATCTGATTGAGGCAGCGCGTCAAAATCAATTGGCGTGACAGTCTCGCCTTCGCGGTAAGCGGTGATGGATTTTAGGGTTATCGTGTCTGAGGCATCCCAAGAGGCGGCCATAGATACGCCCTTTGTTTTTACTTCGTTCAAATCACCCGCACCGGCACGGGTATCATATTCACTGCTCGTGACAGGCAACGTACCATCAAAACTCGGGATTAGACGATGACCGTGCTTGGCGTTCGAATCATCGTTCGTCATGTCGCCGGCTATACGCAAATTGAAACTCTCCGTGGGTGACCACTCGGCGCTCACGCGGCCCGCTAGAATATCCTTGTTGTAGTGTTCAGCCCCGGTATTTAGGTTTTCACCAAAGCCGTTCCGCCTGTAATGGGCCACAGCTGCACCAAGCGCAAAGCTATCAGACAACGGCATAGACCCGGACACAATTTGATCAAACTGACTATAGCTGCCAACATTAACCCGGGCTTTGAGTGTTGGGTTTTCCATATCCAAGCCCTTGGTCACATATTTAATCGCCCCGCCTATTGTGTTTCGCCCATACAGAGTCCCCTGAGGCCCTCGCAGAATTTCTACGCGTTCGACGTCAAAAATATCTAATATAGCGCCTTGAGGACGCGCAACATAAACATCATCCACATAAAGCCCGACGCCTGGCTCAAAGCCCCAAAGCGGGTCTTGCTGGCCGACGCCCCGAATAAATGCGATTAAGGTGGAGTTTGATCCGCGCGCAACCTCGATCGTCGCGTTTGGCGTTATTTTTTGAATATCAGTAATATCGATTGCACCGATATCTTCCAAAAAATCACCTGAAACAGCTGTCACAGAGAGAGGAACATCCTTTATATTTTGCACCCGTCTCTGGGCCGTAACAACCACTTCATCATTCACACTCTGCGCGATCGCAGGAACAACAGCGCCTGTCGCCAGAATAGCGCATAATGAGGTTGAAATAATAAGTTTTGAGCGAGTTGACATTGGATTCCCCTAGTATGAATTTTATATCTTCAACGTTTGTTGAATTTCAACGTTTGTTGAATAACAAAATATTACATCCTGTCAAGAGGCTCTATGCACTCAACAAATACTTATATGGACAAACTAATGGAAGGCAGTTCCAGCCGTGAAAACGGGCGGACACTTAAAGTTTAGAAGATATAAACGAGCGTGACTTATCTTATAGTCTGCGCAGCGCTTTCAAAATGCATAGAGGCTATGCCAAAAACGAATAGGCTCAATGCTTAGCTTTGACCTCGTAAACCGCAGTTTTTGAAAATAGGGCTTTTCCTATTACCTTTGGACGCGACCGGATCCATCCCCGCCCATCAAACCTTCGACTTCTTTGACAGATACGCGGTTATAGTCACCCAAAATTGAATGTTTGAGGGCACTGCCAGCCACAGCAAATTCTAGGCTTTGTTGGCGGTCTTCATACAGATTTAGACCTGCGATGAAAGCAGACGCAAAACTATCCCCTCCACCAACGCGGTCTACAATGTCAGACAGTTCATAATGTTTTGACAGTAAAAACCCGTTTTCACGGTCTCTCATGCAAGCAGACCAACCGTTCTTGTTCGCGTTGATGCTTTCTCGAAGCGTGATCGCTATCGTCGACATGCCCGGGTAAATATCGAGAACTTTTTTTGACAAGGCTTCATATTTTGACGTATCAAGATGCCCGCTTTCAACATCCACATCGACAGAAATATCAAGGGACTTCTGGCAATCTTCTTCGTTCGCAATGCCCACATCCACATATTTGACGAGATCACGCATGACTTCAGGGGCTGTTTTACCGTACTTCCAGAGTTTACCCCGAAAGTTAAAGTCACAAGACACCGTTACGCCAGCCTTTTGGGCTTCTTTTACGCACTCAAGAGACAGATCAGCACAGTCCTGCGACAAAGCCGGAGTAATCCCGGTGATATGAAGCCATTTTGCCACTTTAAAGATATTAGCCCAGTCAAAATCGCCGGGCTTGCACTGGCTGATCGACGAGTGCGCGCGGTCATAAATCACTTTGGACGGGCGTTGATTAGCGCCTGTTTCAAGGAAGTATATGCCAACACGCTCACCTTGGCGCTTGATGTTTGATACATCCACACCAAGCCCCCGAAGAGAGTTTACCGCATTTTGACCAATATCATTATCCGGCAGAGCCGAGATAAAGCCCGCATCAAAACCGTAATTTGATAAAGAGACAGCGACATTGGCTTCACCGCCGCCAAAGGTCGCCTCAAAGCTCGGGCTTTGGAAAAAGCGCTCGTAACCGTTTGTTCGCAAACGAAGCATGATCTCGCCAAATGATAAAAATTTTGACATGGAAGCCCCCTAAGTCTTTCGTGTATTCGCAATGATTAAGGCCTCTTTGGCCAATTGCGTGATAATTTCAAAATTGTCTTTCGCGACTGCGTCTTTAGGCGTTAACCAACTGCCGCCGCAGGCCAAAACAGCCGGGACAGCTAAATATTCTGGTAGGTTGGCAGCGCTCACACCGCCCGTCGGCATAAACTCGACATCTCGAAAAACGGAAGATAAAGCCCCGAGCATTTTTGGCCCTCCCGCTAAGCTAGCGGGGAAAAACTTGACCGTGCGCAAGCCCATATTCCAAGCCTGCTGCAGTTCTGTTGCTGTCGCTACTCCTGGCAAAACAGGCAGATCGTGTTTACGCGCTGTCTCAACAACGTCCTCGGTCAGGCCTGGCGAAACAATAAATGTGGCGCCTTTATCAATCGCCTTTTCAGCATGTTGAGCGCTTAGAACGGTTCCTGCCCCGACATGAGCATCAGGAAACCGGGCGGCTATTTCAGCCAAGCATTCAAAGGCTGCGTCCGTTCGCAAAACAACTTCAAGTACATGAAGTCCCCCGTCCAGCAAAGCCTGCGCGATAGCGACCGCTTCTTTCGGATCATTGGACTGTACAAGGGGTACAACGGGACCGCTGCGAAGAACGGATATAAGATCAGATGACATTGAAACGTCTCACTTTAAAATTTGAAAAGAGCTGGAAAATTTGAACAGCGCTCGAAGGTTAGAATAGAGATGGCAGAGCCAACGAAATTTGAGGAATGTATGTAATCAGCAAAAGTGCAAAGATTAAGGCCAAGTAAAAAGGCGCGATCGTCTTGACCGCATCCTCAACCGGGATTTTACCGACAGCGGCGCCGACAAAGAGGACAGCTCCTACTGGCGGTGTCACAAGGCCAATCCCAAGATTAATCATCATGATGATACCAAAATGCACGGGATCAACACCAACGGCCATGACAACAGGCAGCAGAATGGGCGTCATAATAACAATCAACGGCGACATATCCATAAATGTGCCCAAGAGCAGCAAGATAACATTTACAATCAACAACACCGCAATTGGGTTACTTGTCACTGATGTAATAAGACTGGCAAGTTGTGTCGGCGCTTCCAGAATGGCCAGTGCGTAACCAAAAGCTGTTGCCGCACCGATAATTAACATGACCATCGCTGTGATTTTCACGGACTCTTTGGCGGCTTTAAACAATGATTTTAGACCCAGTGTACGATAAGCAAAAATGCCAATAATCATGGTATAAATAACCGCGATAGAAGAGCTTTCTGTTGCCGTGAAGATACCCGATAAAATGCCGCCCATAATGATAACAGCCGTCATCAACCCCGGAATAGCAAAAAGGATGGCTTTAAGAAACGTTCTCCATCCCGGGAATTTTCCGCCGGGATAGCCGCGCTTGACGGCAACCCGCCACGCCACAAACATAAGCAAACCGGCCGTCAAAATGCCCGGCATGATGCCCGCGAGGAATAGATCACCGATTGAGACGCCAATACCTGAGGCCGCAGAATATATAATCATGTTATGAGACGGCGGAATAAGCAGTCCGACTATGGCCGCCGTGACGGTTACATTGACCGCATAATCCCCGTCATACCCGCGCTCTTTCATCAACGGCATCAAGGTCGAGCCCATAGCCGAAGCGCTGGCAATAGCGGAGCCTGAGACAGCCCCAAATAGCGAGGAGGCGCCGACATTGACCATCCCCAAGCCGCCGCGCGGGCGGCCAAATGTGCCTTCGGCAATTTGAACAAGGCGCTCTGCTATCCCCGATCGGTACATTAAATCCCCGGCGAAGATAAAGAAGGGTATGGCCATTAGCGAGAACACACTCACCCCTGCCGCCATGCGCTGAAACGCAACGATTAGGGGGATATCAAGAACAACAAACGTCGCCATAGCTGAGCCCAAAAGCGCAAACGCGACAGGCACACCCATAGCCAACAAGATAATGAGAACAACAAGAAGGATCAGGATTTCCATTACGCGTCTCCGTCCAAATCTTTCATCTGCCCTACGGGAGCCTTTTCCGCGGGATCATCCAAAATACGCTCCACAGAGAACAACGCAATCAATGCCCCGGCAATAGGTATGGCAAGGTAAGCCATACCCCGAGGGATACCCAGAGATGGAATGACGTGGCTCCATGTACTGACAACCAATTGACCACCCCACCACAGCATGGCTAGTCCGCAAAAACAGACAACCGCATTTGAAGCGATCCGCAACTTTTTGCGTTTGGACTGGCTGACCATATTTTCAACCGCAATGATACGAATGTGAAACCCGTCGCGGACACCGGCTGCCCCCGCTAGAAAAATAAACCAGATCATAAGCGTCAGCGCGCTTTGTTCTGACCAAGAGGGGCTGGACCCAAGAACATACCGGCCAAAGACTTGCCAACCGACAATAAAGGTCATCAACAGCAGACCTATCGCCGATATAATCAAGAGGGCGTCTGCCGCTTTGTGCGTGACGCGCGCGAGCATATTATTTGACATTATACCTCCATCTCTTGGATTGATTTCACCAAAGCTTTTTGCTTGTCGGATACGAGATATTTTTCCCAAACAGGTTTCATTAAATCACTAAAGGCTGATTGATCTTCGACCTCATTGGCTTTGACGCCTGCGGCTAAAAGCTCCCGCCGAGCATCATTGACCCGTTTGTCCCAAAGCTCGCGCATCATGGGCACAGAGTCTCTGGCGGACGCGCGCACAATGTCTTGGTCAGACTTGGATAATTTGTTCCAACGGCTAAGTGACATGACAAGAATTTCAGGGGCCATAACATGGCGCGTAAGACTGTAATAAGGCGCAGCCTCGAAATGCCGTCCGCTTTCATAGGACGGCCAGTTATTCTCCGCGCCGTCAATGACGCCTTGCACAAGCGATTGATAAACCTCACCCAAAGACATCGGCGTCGGGTCGGCATCAAGCGCCTTGATCATGGACACATAAAGATCAGAATTTTGAACTCTAATCTTCATACCCTTCATGTCTGCGGGCGTGAAAATGGGCCGTTTCGTATTATAAAAACTACGCTCGCCGGAATCATAAAAACACAAACCCACAAGTCCGTGCGGTTGTAGGGCGTCTAAAATCATTTGCCCGGGCGCGCCGTCCATGGCTTGGCGCATATGCATCGTGGAGCGGAACAAGAACGGTAGCGCTGGAATTATCGTCAGCGGTTCAAACGTATTGAGCGGCGCAATCGCAATGCGGTTTATATCGAGCCCCCCAAAAGTCGTAATTTCCAATGTGTCGCGCTCAGAGCCAAGTTGACTACCGGAGAACATTTTGATGCTGAGCCGCCCGTCTGTACGCTCGCTCATCAACGAGCCCATATATTTTACGGCTTCAACCGTGGGGAAGCCTTCCGGCAAGATATCAGCCGCTAAAAAGGGACGGTTAACGTCGCTCCCTCGGCAGCCGGGCAACAAAGAGGCGGCTATACCTGATGCCAGAACGTGTCGTCTTGTCACTATCATATTGACCTCTAATGCCTCCAGCGTGTTGGTAAAAGTTTGATCTGGTCATCCTTTGTCCAAACCTCGAACTTAGGGTCTGAGGGATAGCCGGCAGCAAAGACCTCATAAATGACAGCCATGTCAGTTTGCGTGCTTTCAATAACCCGCACAATTTCAAGCCCGTCAACATTGGCATCACCTACGGCGTTTCGGGCCGCTTGCGGAACATCAGACCAATCTATGTCTTTTTGAATTTCAACGATCTCTGCGCCGCGAGAGGTCATCAGAACATCAAACTCAATCTCCTCGCCGCTAGGTAGCTCGCCCTCAACATCGTAGTAGACACGACCATCCCGTACTTTTTTGAGCACTTCTGAGACCTTAAAGTCCGACTGAGCCGCTGCAATGGCTGTCGTAACACTGTCCGGTAAATCAGCCGTGTTAACCTCTGTAATCTCGGCAGCGCTGACGCGGGACGTGTCTTGAGTTTGACAGGCTACTAGCGCCGCGCTCAAGCCTATCAAAGCTGCAGATTGTCGTAAAATCATGTGACGTCCTTTCTGCTTGCGCGCCTAGTTAGCGTGACAGCCATCCACCATCCACCGGCAAGGTGATGCCTTGGACATAATCTGATGCTTCGGAAGCCAAAAATACAACCGCTCCGCCCATGTCGGATGGTTTCCCCCAACGCCCGCTGGGAATACGCCCTAAAATTTCGGCATTTCGCGTCTCGTCGGCTTGCAACGCCGCAGTATTATTTGTAGCAAAATAACCCGGCGCAATGGCGTTAACATTTATACCATGTTTCGCCCATTCATTTGCCAGCGCTTTGGTTAACCCGCCGACGCCGCTTTTTGAGGCCGTATAAGACGGCACACGAATGCCGCCTTGGAAGGTCAGCATGGACGCGATGTTGATGATTTTGCCGGTTTGATTATTAGCCACAAGGCGTTTGGCGAATGCCTGAGAGAGGAAAAACAATGTCCGCAAATTCACATTCATAACCGCGTCCCACTCATCAACAGTAAAGTCGAGCGCTTCATTGCGTTTAATAATGCCCGCATTGTTCACTAAAATATCAGCCCCGCCTAGCTGCGCGGCGACCTCGGTGATGATATCTTCAACAGCGTCAACTTTTCCAAGATCCGTGAGAATAGAGTGAGCTTTAACTCCCTCTTTTGAAAGCAAATCAAGCGTCTCTTTGGGCTCTGAGCGGCCAACGAGAGCAATATTAGCCCCTGCTTTGGCAAGCGCGGTTGCCATGCCTTGCCCGAGCCCGGTATTGGCACCCGTTACAACCGCTACTTTTCCTGCAAGGTCAAACATAAAACGCGCTATTGGAGCTGGCAAATATCACAGACACTTAAGTCCGTATAATCAAGGTTTTCACCGCCCATACCCCAAATGAAAGAATAGGCCTTTGTGCCAGAACCCATGTGAATAGACCACGGCGGCGAGATAACGGCCTCTTCATTCTCCATGACGATATGACGAATTTTATCTTCTTCACCCATAAAATGGAACAGACGGGAACTTTCATCCAGATCGAAATATAAGTAAACCTCAGAGCGGCGATCATGTAAATGCGGCGGCATTGTGTTCCAGACACTACCTTCGCTCAGGATCGTCAAGCCAAGTAGAAGCTGGCAAGACTTTACCGTCGTCGGCACGATATATTGATAGATAATCCGCTCATTACTCTCAGCCAAAGAGCCGCGCTCAAGCGGTACAGCCTCGTCTATCGAAATTTTGACGACCTCATAGGCTTTGTGAGCCGGGGTTGAGAGCAAGTAATATTTCGCCGGATTGCTCGCATCGTCAGATGTGAAAACAACATCTTTACTGCCCATCGGAATATAAAGCCCGTCCAGCTTTTTGAGATCGTACTTAGCCCCGTCAATGGTGACAGATCCGGTTCCGCCGCCTATGTTAATCACGCCCATTTCCCGGCGCTCCAAAAATGGATGTCCCATGGCCGACTCAGGCACGACTTGGGCCGGCAAAGAAACAGATTTCGAGACAGGGGCCGCACCGCCAATAACAAAGCGCTCATTATGAGAATAATTCAGATTAATCTCATCATCCTTGAATAACCCAGAGACAATGTAGCGATCACGTAACTGTGCATTGCTCACACCTTCCATCATATCAGGGTGAGTCGCGTGGTATATTTTATTAAACAATTATGTCTCCTGTAAATCTTGGTGAACCCATCGCATGGCAGGTCAGAGTTTTCATTGCGGCAATAAATTACTTTTTGAGTTTGACAAAATAATCAAAGATTTCCGGAACATTTCCATTGCCCATACCGGCATCAACTGCGGCCTGAAGGTTGGCAGATGTGCCTTCAGCAATAAGCGACTTTGAACCAAGATCTGAGATCATCTGCACAAAATAGCCAAGGTCTTTGTTAGCGTTATTGATAGAAAATCCTAGATCGCTGACGCCATCTACAGCATAATTCTTACAGAACTTCATAAACGGTGAACCTGACGGGCCCGTCGACATAATATCGTAGAGCTGTTGACGATCAACACCTGCAAGCTCTGCAGCAGCGAAAGCTTGCGACATCGCGCTCACAGTTGTCATGCCCATGAAGTTATTGATCAGTTTTGTCGTATGACCCGCACCTAGCGGGCCGAGGTAGAAGACATTCTCACCTTGTTCTTTGAGCATCGACTCGTATTTGTCGAATGTCGCCTTATCTCCAGCCGCCATAATATTCAGCAAGCCATCTTTTGCATGAGCCGGCGTGCGCCCAAGAGGAGCATCAATCATGCCTGCGCCTTTTTTTGCGAGATCAGCTCCAATCTTTTGTGTGGAGGCAGGGATTGACGTTCCAAAGTCTATCAGGACGGACCCTTTTTTGATTCCGGCCAAAATACCATTATCGCCGTAGACAATTTTTTCAACAACGGCAGACGTTGTGAGACAAAGTTGCACAATATCACTTTTTTCTGCCAAATCTTTTGGCGAAGTGGCTAATCTAGCGTTGCCACGGGCCAACACCTTCTCAACCGAGTCCTTGTTCAAATCCAAGACGACAACTTCAAAGCCACGTTTTTGTAGATTTTCGACCATGTTGCCGCCCATAAGGCCTAGGCCGATAAAGCCGATGATTGGTTTTGACATTTTTTTATTCCTTGAGAGTTGGTGTTACAAATTTAATTGGCATTGTTAAACCAATTTCATCAATTTTGATTTTGCTTAGGACACGCTGCCTTTGACATAGTTGTCAAAAAAGTCTTCGCGAATAGGAGAAAACATATCAAGCAACACGCCAGCTTCAATACAGATAGCGCCGTGCATGACGTTAGGTTCTACAAAATAACAATCCCCTGCACTCTGGCGCTTAGTCACGCCGTTTATCGTAACGTCAAATACGCCGCTCTCAATATAAGCGACCTGAGAATGAACATGCTTGTGCTGATATCCTTCCGCGCCTTTTTCGAAGATTGCCTTTACCAGCATGACATCATCATTGTGCCCAAGTATTTGCCGCTTTATGCCCGGATCGACATCCTCAACTGCAACCTTATCGCCAAATAGAAAGTTAGGACTCTGCATTTTTAAAAGTCTCCGTTTAAATGTTTTTGTGAGTGAAAAAGTTTATAGGGGCCCGTCCATGTGATGAGCTCTCCATCAACGTCTATTTCATGTACAGCATCCGGCGAGACATTTTGCGCAATGGCTAAACCAACAACTTGGTCGTCGTGTGTAACAACTTGCACATAATCCACAGCCGTTTGCCTAAAGTGGCTGACTTTTTTGACATCACTATAGCTATTCACGGTGAACTCGACCGTCGGATTATATTCACCGTGCGGCTCGATCACGGAAACATAGCTGACATCACCCGATTGCGGCGTGTGCATGATCGCTGCGGTTTCGCGGCGCAGGTTAAAGTCCGGATCATTCGCGCCAAGCTCAGTAAAAATAATTTTTGAGTGCTCAGGCAAAGCGGTTGTCAGGGTGTAAAAGCGCTTATCCTCCAACCATGTGATTTGTGATTGACCATCAACAGGTTTTGCTTGGCCAACCTTCCAGAGATACTGATACCCATTGTCCTGCCCCAAAGGCTTTCTGACCTGCGTATCTGCGGCGATCTTGAAATTTGTTTCAATGAGCTGGCCTTGATAATAAAAGGGGAGGTCATAATCATGCTGCGCCGCCGACTGCGCTGTCATAAGATCAAGGCCAATGGGTTTTGCAAACGCAGAATCCGTTACAACAGCCATCGTGCGGCGAAGCATAACGCCGTCATAGGCTGTATCAATTTTTGCCGATGCAAGCTTAATGTCTGCATCATTAACAAACAGCCCCGCCTGGGGTGCATGCGAATTACCTGTCTCTGTACTGCCGCCAAAATGACTTGTCCTGTCAATAACAAGAGCGTTGTGCGCGATGGTTTGCTTGGCATAAGCGTCATTTTCAACCAAGTAGTGACCGCCATATTTGGCTTCAATGTTCAAAAAACGGGCCGCGCCGTAGTCACTTATAATCTCGTTACCATTGTCGTAAAAAATAAAACCAAGCTTGTCAAAGTGCCCGTGCCCTAACCCCTGAGAGGTGTTTTTCATAACAATCACGGAGGCCTTGGGGTCAGATGAAGCGCGCAATATATCGAGCGCGCCTTCAGTACCGGCCGCGCCGTCACGCAGGCGAAGCGTCGCATACTCAAATGGCTGCGCTTGGCCCGCCCACAAATCCTGAGCCACCTTGCGACTCTCCGGCGTTAGGACAAATTTTCCCTGCGTTTGCGCAATAGAAAGCAAGCCTTTATCACCCGTTAGATCATAAGCTATCGCAACGCCGTAAAGCAGCTCCGTAGTCGCGAGCCCTTTATCTTTTAGAGAATCGTTAATTGGAAAAAATAATCCGCCATAGCTTTGCTGAATCGTCGTGTAGATGGCCTTTTTCAAGATACCATCACGGCGTTCAAAAATATTCTGCTCAGGGTTATTTTTCGCCACAGCTTGAGCAAACACAACAAAGGGCATGAGCGCATAACGTTGATAATACGGCCCCTCATTGTAATAACCATCAGGAGAAAACAGGCTATCCATTTGCTTGAGAAACCCAGTCTCGCCCGATTTATTGAGCCCCAAAAGTGCTTGCTCGACATAATCTTGATCGCCAATAGCGTATCCCGTTAAGCCCACAGCCGCCGTGGCCCACGTGCCATGATTGTGGATTTTATCAAACGTTTCCGGTGAACCGTCGGAGAGAAATTCAGCCATATTACGCAGCAGGTTAGTTTCAATTTTTTCCTGGTCGACCTCAGATATAGCTTCTTTTATCGCGCCATATCCTTGAGACACGTGTAGCAGCCACCAACTTTCATTCAGGTTTTGCCAGAACATACGGCCCGGAGACTGCTCTTTTTTAGCCGGGTGAAAGCCCCACTCCGGATAAACATCCGCATAGGACAACATAAGCCTCGCTGCAAAATCAGCATATGAACGCTCACCCGTAAGCTCGAAAAGACGCGCAGCCTCATAGATAAGCTTTGCGTTTTCCTTATGCTTTTCATGAGTGTAGCCGCCGCCCGCATCAAGCGGTGTTGGAACCTTGGTTCTCAAGTCCATCTGAGAGTTTATACGCGCCTTTGCTTTTTCCAAAGTGAGCGAAAAACCATCCACCTGAGGTGCGTCATTCGGCGATTGAGACTCAACAGAATTCATGCAAGCGACGAGCAAGCCCCCAACAAGAAGAGCCGAGACGATATGCGCTGCGATCCGCATTATTGATTTAACCCGGAATTGTTTTCAATAATGGCTGTAGACGGCAACCCGCTATTGAGCTCGAACACAAAAGGCGCTGGCGTTTGATCAAAAATATTGCCATCTATCCGTGTTTTTGGCTCTCCTACAGTGTGGTTTATTAAAAACGGCTGGCTTTCTTTGAACGTATTTTCAGACATGTGCGTGACCTGTACGCCGTGAAGATGGATTGAGGCTTTGGACTTGTTACGCTTACCCTCACCGACATTATTAAGTACGGAATTTTTCAATGTAAAATGCGGTCCAAACGTGCTCTCATCCGTTCCGCCCCGGTAATAATCGACCAAGGCCCCCTGAACATTTTCAAAGCGAGAGCCTGTAATGGTCAAATATTCAGCATTATAAATACCATAATCATCGATTTCTTTATCCAGTCGAAGAATAGCGCCCGTCACATCGCTGAAAGAAGAGTCTTGAATGAGAATATTGTCAGCAAACGTCCCCTTGGCCGCAGTGACAATATTAAAAGAATGATTGACGTCCATTTCAACGAACGCAGTATCAATGATCTCAAGGCGGTAATTTTGTAGCATTGAATAAGGAGACGTGCGAATAACCGAGTTACCTGCATTATCCGGCGCATCTTTGCCTGAAAGACTTAACCCTATAATCTGCAAGCTACCGCCGTCTAAAATTTCAAAAAGAGCCGAGCGCTCAAAACTTAAATTTACATCACCCGCAGCCTTGATCGTAAGCGGTTTATCTAGTTTTAGAAACTTTCTGACCACATATGTGCCGCCCTTCAAAAGCAATGTATCACCTGCGCCAGCAGCCTGAACGGCAGCAAAAAGACCGCCTTCTTCGGGAGTTACTGCCGTCGCGATGCCAGACTGAAACGGTACGGTAGGCTCGGCCTTGGGATACCAAGGCACACCCGTCATGTCCTTTGTCGTGACTTTGAGGCTGCGAGAAACACCCGCACTCATGTCAGAATTTGGATATAAAAGCCCATTTTCTGCACGGGTCAACTCAACCGATGCCCGTTCAAAACCGTTTGCAAATTCCGGCGGGTCCATAGACCCTAAAATATTATCCTTAAAATCAATACCCGACATATCATCATAAACGGTGAAGACATCGCGCCCATCGGCATTAACAATCAAGTTGTTTTCAAAACGGCTATCTGATGGCACGCCGCTACGTTCATCATCGCTTCCCGCGCCTAATTGCACATTATCACTATTGATTAGGGTGTTGTTTTCGATGAGGGCATTTTTGACCGGATCATAACGATTGATGGGCCCGTTGGGCACGCCGTTCATGACCACAAGCGCACCGCCGAAACGCGTCCCCTTAAGTCCCTCCATATAATTATTGCGGATGGTTTGCCCGGCATTGATCACACGAATGCCGCCTGTGTGATCCGCCTCATTTCCAAAAAAGACATTTCCCTCAACAAGGTTATTATTCCCGTGACGCATAGTGAGCGTACCGCGTGACTGATAAAATGTGTTATTGAGAAAACTATTTCGACCAGACTTATTAGAAATGATTTCAAGCTCGCCATCACAGCGGTCAAAATAATTATTTTCAACAACAGTGTAGGAATCTGTACGGGAGTAATGGCTTGTCCCAATGCGCAGGGTCTCACCGCCATTTGAACCCAGGATTGGCCGTGGCCCGAAATAGTTATGATCGATGCGGTGATAGTTTTCCTGGCTCGCCTCGGTATTGAGGCGAACAGCCATAGTGACGCCCTTGTTTCGCTTGCCAACCAAATGATTGTGATCAAATCGGTTGTTTTTGCCATACATCATGACCCAAAAATCAACCTCTTGGCGCTCGGGCTGATTGTAATTATCAATAACAGTTTGCGTAATACGGGAATTATTCGCCATCTCTTTGGAATTGCGACGAAAAGATATAACCTCGCTTGTCGGCGTATAACCGTCCCTGAAAACAAGCCCTGAGACCTCAAGATATTCGCCCGCCAACCTCAAATTTGATTGACCCGATAAAATGACCTTACCTTTGGTTTCGGCGGTTAATCGAATGGGGTTATCTTTTTTCCCCTGACCCATGAACATGATTTCGAAATCACGCCACGTCCCATTGGCAAGCTTAATGACATCACCAGCCTTAGCCTGGCTTACAGCGTTCTTGTAGGCCTTTTGATTTGCAACCAAATACTCCTCTGCAGCAGCATCACCCGCGCTCAAAACAAGTAGCGATGCCAACGCAATAAACGCATTAACGCCAACGCTTACACCAAACCTCATCGAGCCAGCTTTTCTGTATATATTGTTGTGATAATGATCCCCATTCAGACTCAGCCAAATATTATTTTATGGGTGAAATATCAGCAATTGATCCAATATTGTCAACCAATATATAAGACCAATTTCATTGCATTGGTATGAAAGATTTTGAGACAGCCAATAAACGCCACAAATCTACTTAATTTGCGCGCTCAATAAGAAACGAGACCGACTTTCAGACGCTTGGCGCTTAACCTCGCGGTACGCCTTCTCCTCGGACGCGACCAACAAAGCCTCAATCATCCGGGTAAAATGAGCGCGCATGGCTGTTCTTGCCGCGGCGGTATCTCGCGCTCGCAGAGCCTCTAAAATCCGGCGATGCTCTTTTTCCAAAAGATTATTATCTTTATGACAGACGGACTCATAGACGGTTTGAACCTCCATGGCCACAGAACGCATTTTCCACATGTTTTCGATCGTATAAATAATCGCTGCATTGTTCGTTGCACGCGCGATGGTTAAATGAAAGAGCCTGTCTGCCTCCTCGAGCTGAAGTCCATCCTGCCCCCCCTTGCCTGTCATGACCTGTACATAACCCTCGAGCTCTTCCAAGGTTTCATCCGTAATAATAGACGCCGCCAAACCCGCCGATTCCGCCTCAAACAAAGCACGCGCTTCGGTGAGCTCAAAGGGCCCGACCTTTGGCAAGCCGCGCCCAAGCTGCCCCGCCCCGTCCAAAACATAGGCCCCGGATCCTACCCTAATGTCGATACGCCCCTGAGCCTGCAAAGCTATCTCAGCCTCCCGGATAGACACACGGCTAACACCAAATTTTTCGGCCAGATCCCGCTCACCGGGAAGACGGCTTCCGGGCGGAAATACGCCAGAATCAATCAGCTCTAATATCTGATTGGCGACTTTGTGATATAAGCGTTGATCGGCCACGATCCCTCCCAGATTTTATCTATACCAATATGGCAAAAAACCCCCAAATGTCCAGACCAATTTCTGAAATAAAAAAGCACGGCACCCCAGAAGGAATGCCGTGCCAAACCCTAAGCCAACTCTAGAAAATCCTAGAAGCGGCCACGTAGTCCAAAGAAGATACGCGGTCCGTAGGAGTTAACCTCATATTGGTTATCTTCTACCCACTGGAATTGTTCTTTCTCAGCATCTAATAGGTTGATGGCCTCTACAGACACGCGGAAGTTATCATTTATTTTGTAAGACGCGCGCGCCTCCAAAACACCAACATCACCAATGTAACGCAATCGTGTTCCGTTAGACGTCGCAGGCTGGAAGTAGTTATCACGGTATTTATATATAGCGGAGAGATCCAGTCCGCCAATTTGGTAATAGACCGTCCCGCTGAATACATTTTCGGAAAGCCCCGGAAGACCGCCCGGCGCTACGATGCCTTCGTGAGTTTGAACGACCGTGCCATCAAGCTGACGCGTAAAGCGGTCACCATATAAACTATCTTCAAACTCAAAATCGGAGGTCACATGGTTATAGCTGGCTTTCACGCCAAGACCGCTGAGATAACCCGGCAAATAGCTGAAACGGTGCGAGCCCGTAATCTCAACACCAAATAAGCCGCTTTTCTCGTCAGTAACTTCCTGAAGCCCGCTGACCGGAAGGGTAATATCCTGGCCGTCAACATTAAAGGTTTCATTTTGAATCACATTTTGGAAACCACCGGCAAACTGCTTATAATATGTACTGATAGCGAAAATAGAATCTTCGTTAGGGTACCATTCAAAGCCAAGGTCGACATTCCAAGAGGTTAGCGGTCCAATGGCCGGGCTACCAGACGCGCTCTCAAGAACAAGCAGATCATTCCGATTTGTTATAGGGTTACCATTCCCATCATCATTTTGAGTATCAAAGCTACGGCTAAAGCCCAAATCGGCCGGGTCAGCCCGGGAGATGGCCCGGAAGGCGCCAAAACGAAGCAACTGATTATCAGACAAATCAAGGATAGCAGTCAGGCTCGGCAGGACATTTGTATAGTCAGATTTTGTACTCACCGGAACAGGCGCACCAACAGCAGCAATGGTAAATTCACCGCCGCTTTCCGTAATCGCATAGTCCTGACGAAAGCTACTGGACGTGACTTCTGTATTCACCACACGTAAACCCACATTACCCCGCAGAGGAAGACCATCAAATGCTGTTTCATAATTAGCCATAGCGTAAAAGGCGAGCGTGTCTTCTTGGACATTCGTTGTGCGGTCATTATCCCGAATAAGGCCTGGAATACCAGTTGAGAACGAATTTAAAGCCGCTCCAAAACTATTCTCGCGAGAATCCGGATTTAAGGAATATGCATTAATAGCCGCCAGAATTCCATTCAAAGCATTGATAGATGTGTCAGCCACACACTGTGCGTCAAAAACACCCCAAGAGCTCGTAGAACCAATAACATTACCGCTGGAATCGACATTTGTTACAAGATCGTTGTCACCACGAAGATTTGATAGAAAATCGGTTTCAGGAAATGCCCCCCGGCACGCTTGGTTGGTAGATGCAATTATATCGATTAGATCGTTCTGTAACGCCAACTGCTGAGCGAACCCAGGGTTATTGGCATTTTCATTAGCATCATCAAGAATCTCCTGGTTGTTAACAGTCAACTCGCCGTCATTTTCAATTTCAAAAGAAAAACGACCACGGTCATTTAGGAGCGGGCTACTACCCTCAGCTCCGCCAGGTGTGGATATGTACTCTTGCGAAGCATAGCGCATTCCCGCTTGGAGATTGGTGAAAATGCTCTTGTTGAGATCATAGTCAACGTCAAATCGGCCCGATGTAAACGAATTTTCACGCTGCAAGTCATTATCAATACGCACACGCAGGCGATCTACGTAATTATCATGATCGTTAACATCAAACGTTCCGTCATAAAGCGTGTATAGCGGAATACCAGACGACGTATTATATTCAATCGTCGGCGTCGCATCAGACTGAATACGAAATTCTACGGCCTGCTCGGTGCGCTCAACCTTTGAATAGGCGACATCAGCGGATACAGTTAGGCGGTCACTGACCTCATAAGAGCCGGTTACGCCCCCGCCTATAAATGTTTCAGCACGCTGCCAATTACCGCCCTGAACCTCAATGGTATTATCGGTGACGGCGCGCGTAATCGCGCCGGAGCTCGTATATTCTAGCAAATCCACAGACGCGGGATTGGACGCAAAGCCCGGAATGCCAGGCAGCGAACTATCATTTCTCTTCCAGCCATTAAAAGTCAAATCATTACGCTCTTCTGACTGTATACGCTCTGACCACTGAGCGTCGACATTGACATCCAGACGATCATTCGGCTGCCACTGAACCGCCCCAAAGAGAGCATCCCGCTTATCCTGCGAATCGTTTTGACGGTAATGTCGCTGGCTTGGAACGAGAACGAATGGCGCACCAAAACTAATCGCATCCAAACGCGCATCACCCGTGGGTTCAATTTGCGTCACAACACCAATATTATTATTGTCTCCGCCCAAATTATTGGGCGCGCGAAAATCTTCACAATCGGTGTTACTTTCAATGGAGTTACTATTAAAGCCAATCCCCAAAGGGTCCACGTTATTCCGCCGCACAATACAAGCAAAACTTGATGCCTCAAAGTTTGATGTAGAGCGAATTTCGGCTTCGGGTTGAGAAATTTTACTAAGCTGACCACCGATAGAGATACCGATATCGCCCAATCCCTTAACTTCAAACTGGTCGACAAAGCTAAGCGTTCCGCGGTAGCCGATATCACCAACTTGTGTGTCCTCTTGGTTAAGCTGATCAGGATTGACGTTACCCTTGATATCAAACTGTATGCGGCGCTTACCGTAATCAAGCGGCTTAAGCGTATCAATCTGAATTTGCCCCGCAACGCCGCCTTCGATCTGGCTAGCGTCTTGTGTTTTAAACACAGCCAATTTGTTCATAAGCTCAGACGGGAACTGAGAGAAGTTGACAGAGCGGTCACCCGAACCGTTACCCACCAAGCGGCCGTTGATCGTCGTTGACGACAGATATGGCCCAAGTCCCCGGATGGAAACTTCTGTTGCTCCGCCGTTTTCACGGTGAGAGGCCACGCCCGTAATGGTCTCAAGGGCTTCACCGATTGACAGCGCTGGAATATCGCCAATTTCGCCCGCAGATAGGCCGTCAACGACTTGTGTGTTTTGACGCTTAAGCGCAATTGCGTCCTGAATAGTTTGACGCGTGCCCGTCACAACGACTTCATCATCGCCTGCATCTTGGGCAAGAGCCGTATTCGCCAGAGCCAAAGTCGAAAGCCCGACACCCAGCAAGAGCGAAGCGCGTAAAATTGATTTAGCTGAAAAATGATCCACGTGAGAGTCATTGAGTAGTTTGGACATATTGTATTTCCCCTGAAATTTAGGCATCCGTTATAATTGAGGCTAAAAGAACCAATAATATTTCATGTGTCAACCTGTTTAATTGACCGATTTGCCTATATTGGTATGACCAATTGAATTATAATTTTGAGTGTTGTAGAATAGTCACAGAGCTATTTAGATAGTAGAGAAGCAGGAGGCCGACGGCGCACCCCTTTTCCGGTCAATGAGGAACGCAATTATGACAGGCAACACAAAACGCCCAACGACGGTGGTGCAAGATAAGCTTAGCGAAAAAGCGGCCACTCCACACTTAATCAGGATTGGCGCATTAGTGAGCGCCCTGATGGTTTGCGCCTCTTCCGCTCTGCCTACAAGCGCGGCGGCCCAAACGGCCGACCCCATTAAAATACTTACAGACACATCGGTTAGCGCCCAATACCGCTTGCCTGATTTTTCCTATGCTGGATATAATCACGGCGTCGGCGCAATCCCAACGTTAGCAGGCACAACTATAGACGTGACAGATTACGGCGTTATCCCAAATGACGACCTTGACGATTCCAAAGCTTTACTTGCAGCACTTGAGGCGGCCCATAAAACAAGCGGAAACGTTGTCGTGAAACTTCCAAAAGGCAAAATCATTGTGTCTGAGATATTAAAAATCACGCGCGGAGATATTGTATTGCGCGGCGCGGGCGCCGGAACCGGCGGGACAATCCTTCATTTTCCCCGGCCTCTCAGCATGATGAACCACATCAGTTCACTGGATGAAATTCGAAAATATTTAAAGAAATATGACAAGCGTCAGCGCGACAAAGATAATAATATCGATACGCTATTTTCTGAATACTCTTGGAGCGGCGGTTTTATCTGGGTACAAAAAGACGGGACACGGCCCGCCGCATACCTTGAGGAAAACGATCCGAAGATTGATGTTTTGTCCCCTGCCCTCGAAGGCAAAGCCGGAACGCGCCACATAAAAGTCGCAAGCCCTGCCGCCTTAAAAGTAGGCGATGTTATCGAATTGCAATGGTTTAATAGAGACGGCGAAGATGGACCGCTGATCGCTGAAATGTACGGCGCGACCGACCTTAAGGTTGGCTCTCATCATTGGACTTTTAAAGACCGTCCTTTGGTACGTCAAAAAACAAAAATTCTAGCCATCAAAGGCGAGTACGTTACAATCAGCGATCCACTGCTCCACAATATTTCTGCGACATTGCCCGCTCAATTTGCGGTATGGGATCACATTGAGACTGTCGGCATTGAAGATTTGCGCATTTCATTTCCAGACTCTCCATCTTTTGGGCACCATCTTGAGCGCGGTTATAATGCCATATACCTCACCAGCGTTTTCAATGGCTGGGTTCGGGATGTCTCTATTCACAATGGTGACACAGGCATATTGAGTTATAATAGTGCAAATGTGACCCTCTCTAATATCCAAACCACAGGTGAGCGAAGAGCTCACTATACTGTTCATACAGGAAATGTGCATAATGTGTTGGTTCAAAACTTGACGGCCTATAACCCTGCGGTTCACTCGCTCAGCCTGAATACACAATCCACAAAATGTGTTTTTCAAAACGCTATCGTGACGAAAACCCCCGTACTCGACCAGCATGCTGGTTCTAATCACCAAAACCTGTTTGATAATGTGACCGTTAGTATCGACGCGGTTAGAGATGAAAACGGGGCCTATTATCCCATGTGGGACGGCAGCGGCGCCGGATATTGGCAGCCAGGTCATGGCCGCTACAACACAACGTGGAACCTCAAAGTAAATGTTCAAAGCGGGGCTAATAGAACTGAGACCGTTACGCTGCGCGGCTCAGCCGAAGGGCCTGATGCACGGATTGTTGGTATTTCAGGCAATCGAGACTTCAAAGTCGACTATGTCCCGTCTCCCTATATGGAACGTCTCAATATACCGATGACGGACGTCCCGTCGCTGTATGATTATCAACTGGCAAAAAGGCTCAAACCGTAGAGCGATTCAAAAGGACTTTCACCCGGGAACTATAGGTTCTTTGCTGGCTAAAAACGATCTTCGAACCAAGTTTCAAAATCACGGCGTTCTTCCTCTGTCATGTGGAGGCCCGCCTTGGTTCGCCGCCAGAGAACATCTTCAGCGCGCGTGACAAATTCATGCTCAACTAAATAGACCACCTCAGCTTCGGATAGAAAGCTACCGAACATTTTACCCAAACCGGCTGTCTGCGGAATGATCACCGGCACGCACGTCCCGTAGCTACGGGCTAAATGCCAAAGCACATCCGCGTCAACTTTGGGATAGCGGACGCGCAAGACGTCTAAATAAGTCTTAAAATCAGCTCCCGGAATATCTCCGCCCGGGAACAGGGCGCGGCGCGTCCATTCTGGCCCTAAAGTGTCATAAAAAGGTTCGAGTTTTTCAAGCGCATGTTCAGCGAGCTTGCGGGACGTCGTGATTTTACCGCCATAAACCGAAAGGAAAGGCGCGCCGCTTGAGAACTCCTTCAAGTCTAAAACATAATCGCGCGTCACATCCGAGGCATCCTCACTCTTATCATCATAGAGCGGGCGTATACCTGAGTAGGTCCAAACAACATCATTGGGCCCAATTGGTTTGATGAAATACTCACTGGCCGCCTTGCAAAGATAGGAAATTTCGCTGTCCGAAATTTTAACCTCCTCCAAACCTGCCTTATACGGAACATCTGTCGTCCCGATCAGGGTGTAGTTATGCTCATAGGGAATCGCAAAAATAATCCGCTCATCAGCATTTTGGAAAATATAAGCATGGTCACCCTTATAAAGCTTGCGGGTAATGATGTGACTGCCTTTAATCAGGCGCACACTTTGATTGTGCCGGGGGGTCGGAATATTTTTTGCCACTTCGGACACCCAAGGCCCGGCGGCATTGACAATGCCTTTGGCTTTAACGGTTCGTTTTGATCCATTTTGAATAATATCTGCCGCGTAACCCTCCGCGTCTGGACGCAAACTTTCGACCTTTGTGCGCGTGAGGATATCTGCGCCTTTAGACGCCGCGTCGCGCGCATTTAAAACAACAAGGCGCGAATCTTCGACCCAGCAATCCGAATATTCAAACCCTTTTTTTAACCGCGATTGCAGCACCCCAGCATGAGGGGCACGTCTCAGGTTCAGTGTTCGTGTCGGCGGCAATATTTTTCGCCCGCCAATATAATCGTAAATAAAGAGCCCGAGCCGCAAAAACCATGCGGGTCGCAAGCCCACATCATACGGCAAAACAAACCTCAGAGGCCAAATAATATGCGGCGCGGCTTGCAACAGCACTTCCCGCTCCTTGAGCGATTCCCGCACCAAGCGAAACTCATAATGCTCGAGATATCGCAAACCCCCATGTATCAGTTTCGTACTGGCGGAGGATGTATGATGACCGAGATCATCCTGCTCACACAGCAAGACGGATAGCCCCCGCCCGGCGGCATCCCGGGCGATTGCCGTGCCGTTAATGCCGCCGCCAACGATCAATAGATCATAAGACTCTTTCATCGCCAAAACTCCTAAGTCTTCATGGCCCGAACCAAGCCGCACGGCCTAATGATCTAAACTTTTCCAAAGACCGTACCCGCATCCCATTTGGCTTTTTGACCGAACACAACACGGTTCAAGATAAGGGCCATAGACACACTCGAAATTAATGTCACTGCCATCATGTGAATATAACCACCGCCTGGCAACATTGGCCAGACAAAGACAAAGACAGCGTATAAACACACACCGAACACAACAGCGATAATCATCGCATATGGGTTCACATCTTTGAACAAGAGCCCGACAATAAATGCCGACAGGATAGGCATAGAGAGAAGACCGTAAAGTGTCTGCACAGTGTTGATGAGGCTAGTTTCCGGATTGTTAAAAATCGGAATCATCGCAAAGGCGAGCAAAATCATCACCACAGACACCCATAATGAAAGGCGTTTTACATTTGGTTTTTTGTCGAAATATGTCTCGTGGATGTCACAGACCCATAAAGCTGCGGACGCGTTTAAAATAGAATTAAATGTCGTCAAAACAGCCGCAGCAATAGCTGCAGCAAATGCGCCGGACAGAAATGGCGGCAACAAATCCCCTACAATCCGGCCATAGGTTGCATCACCAATATCGCCGTAAAGCTTGTAAGCCACGATGCCCGGCAGAACGATAATCGGCGGCACGATTAACAAACGAATAGCGGCAGCAGCCAAAATCCCCTTTTGCGCTTCTTTGACATTTGGAGAGGCCATAGCGCGCTGCGTAATCGTTTGGTTTGTTGACCAGTAAAACATTTGGATAAAAATCATACCCGTAAACAAAGTTGCAAACGGAATGTCTGACGTTGGACTCCCTATCAAGGTCAAGCGCTCTGCGGGAATACCGGTAAAATCAAAATTGATCGCCTTGAGAGCGATAAACGTCACCAATAAAGCTAGGCTTAATAACAGTATACCAGAAAACGTATCCGATACGGCAACCGCGCGCAGGCCGCCAAAAATTGCATAAGCAGAGCCCACAAGTGCAAATATCGCCGCAATGATATAGAGATTAACATCAATCCCAAACATGTTCTGCATAAAGAGAGAGCCGCCATAAAGAATGGCCGGCAAAAATATGAAGATATTTCCAAGCAAAAACAGAACAGAAATCAAAGCGCGAATATGCGGGTTATTATACCTTTTTTCGAGCAATTCTGTCGTCGTTGTACATTTGAATTTATAATAGACCGGAATGAAAACAAAAGTCAGCATCAACAAACCAAAAACGGCGGCCAGTTCCCACCATGCCAGCAAAGCCATTTGATTACCATTCATGCCCACCAATTGATCGGTTGAAAGGTTTGTCAGCGTGATTGAGCCCGCAACAAAATACCATTTGAGCGAGCCGCCCGCGAGAAAATATTCTTGCTCACCGTCTTCACTGTGCCGGGCGCCTCTGCAATACCAGTAAGTCACACCGCCAATCAGTGCGCTGAGCGCTAAAAAAACGATAAACTGTATCGGTTGAAGTTCCATTATTTCCCCCTGACTTATGAACACAGGCCATTTTTGCTGGACTATCTTTAGGGTAAGTCTGCTCCGCTTCAAACACAGGATTATATTATTTTATAGCCCAAGGGTCGTTACGTTTTAAAATAAAGAGGTATGATGAAAAATCACCCTTTGCCATATATCGGACTTTATCGTTTACTTGGCCTGTTGCCACATAAGGCAGCGGCATACCATTTTGCATCAGCGAGTCACCAGCATAACGAAAACCGTCTTCGCCCAATACATATTCAGCCTTTGGATATAGGCCAACCATACGCGCACGCCGGAACGGCAGGTTCGGCGCTGCGAGTATGTGGAAATAAGCGAGATAAACCGTGCGCCGATCACGACTTGTAAATTGCCAGCACACCTCGTTTTTTGTCTTTATAAGGCGATCAAATCGTCCACCGACCATGTCGGGAGCGGTTTGTTTGACGAATTCCATAAGAGCCTGCAACTCCGCTTTATTGGCATCAATATCTTGCTCACTAAGCGATATGCCGCGCGCGGCGCAAAAAACGCCGGCATTAAAGCGAGTTGAAATAGAGCTTGCGCGCCCATTTTGGTGGTTAGGAGACGGCCCGATATAAGCCGCTATGACATCCAGAGGGAACAGATATGAGCATCCATTAATAATATCGAGGCGGCCCACAGGGTCACACATATCACTGGCCCAATTTTGAGCCATGTAACTCAGCATCCCAAGATCAAAGCGATTGCCGCCGCTAGCACAATTTTCGAACAAAATATCAGGGTGCTTTTCTGTGAGGCGCTGCAAAAGATCATAAAGCCCTATAATATAACGGTGCGAGACTTCCCGTTGACGCTTTTTGGACTGACCGGCGGAACCAACCTCTGTCATATTGCGGTTCATATCCCACTTGACATAGTCGATATCGCCGCAAGACAAAATCTTATCAAGCTGCGCGAATAGATGGTCGACCACCTCTGGACGGGAAAGGTCGAGTGTCAGTTGATTGCGCCCCAATGACGACTTGCGGCCCGGAACATGTAAAATCCAATCCGGATGATCTTCAAATAACTGGCTTTTGGGATTAACCATTTCAGGCTCAAACCAAATACCGAATTTCAAACCTTTGGCTTTGATTTTTGACGCCAGCGCCGGAATCCCAGACGGGAAGCGCTCTTTATCCGCCGTCCAGTCCCCCAGGGAGGACGTGTCATCACAGCGTCCCTCGAACCAACCATCATCAAGAACCAGCATATCAACACCAATATCTTTGGCTTTATCTGCTAAATGCAAAACCTTATTCTCGTCGATATCAAAATAAGCCGCTTCCCATGTGTTAAGATAAGTCGGACGCGGAACATGACGGAACCGGGGCGGTGATATTTTATCGCGAACAAAGTCGTGCCAGAGATGGCTCATACTGCGCAGGCCTTTATCCGCGTAAACATGCAAGGCCTCTGGCGTCCAGAACTTTTTCCCGGGCCGCAAACGCCAGTGGAAGTTAAACGGATTGATGCCAGCTAAAAGCCGAACGTCTTCGAACTCACCCTTTTCCACAGATAAGGCAAAATTGCCGCTATACATCAATGTAGTAGCGTGAACCCGGCCAAACTCTTCCGTTGTACCTTTTTGGACGATGGCTATAAACGGATTATGAGCTGCGCTTGAGGTTCCGCGCGAGGAGTCAATCACGAAACGTCCTTTGGGCACATCAATGCGTTCCTCATTAAATTCGCGCGACCATGTACCGTGCAGATGCAGAATTTCATAATCATCCGGCGGAAGGTCAAGCGCGCTGCTAAACGCATGCTGCAATTGAATTTCGTTTTCGCCTTTGTTCTTAAATTTGGCCGAGCGCACAAGGACGCCGTAATCTCTGTAAACCGTATAAAAAAGCTGTACTTCGAGTTTATGCAGAGGGTCTTCAAGCGTCACAATCAAGGTCTCGCTATCACCACCCCGTGCAGAGGGTAATTTCTTTAACCGAGGTTTATCTTTAACAATGCGGTACTTTTTGTAATGTAGCGAAAAAACAGTATTTCCATCAGAGTTTCGGCCATGCAGCGCTGGAAAGCGGTAATCCGACGTTCCGAAACTTGGAAATTCCTGAGGCGTATCAGAGAGGCTAAAATAGGGCTCGCCTTGGAAATTCGTCGCGGCTTCCCGCTGAGTTCTTTGATGATGCACTGCCACATGAAGAGGCTCGCGGAGCGGCCCGCCATAGTGGAGGTGTTCAAGTATTCCCTCTGGCGAGACCCGAAAAACGTAGGAAAAGTGCGCATTTGTCAACGCAAAGGTCTTGTCTTTTGAAACAGAAATCACAAGCAGGTCTCATATTTTTTTCCTGGCAACAGGGATGTTTGCTTCATGTTATTAAGCCTTTTACGATCCGTCTTGGATATGCTCACTTCGTATCATACCGCAGGTAAGTTTGCTGTAGCATTTTCATAAAATCTATAGATAAAGAGTATTGATTTTTAAAATAACCCATGACGCAACGCCTTAATGAAGCATAGCCAGTTCATCTCCGGAAGCCGCAAGCTTCACCGTGCACACCTTGTAAAGCAAGATGGGCGTGATCTGTTTCTATATGGATATAAGCCGCATGACCTGCCTGTACTGCCACAAGACGGCGGAAAAGTCGCCAAAGGTGGAGAGCTTCGGTATCATCCGCTGCGCCGTGAATGGAACATTTATGCGGCACACCGTCAAAACCGCACATTTAAACCCTCCGCTGCGGATAACCCGCTCGCACCATCACGCCCCGGCGGCCCAGCGACAGAAATCCCATTTACAGATTTTGAACTGGCTATTTTCGAAAATAAGTTCACGAGCCTTCACGCCGAGGCGCCAGAACCAACGGGTATTAACACAATAAAATCAGCGCGCGCACAGGGGCGCTGTGATGTGATTGTTTACGGCCCGAAAGCCGAGGGTGATCTTCATACAATCGGTCAAGACAAACGCCGCCTTGTTGTTGCGGCTTGGAATGATCGTTATCAGGCCTTGTTTAATCAAGGCTGCGAATATGTGCTGCCATTTGAGAATCGCGGCGACGCTGTCGGCGTGACGCTACATCATCCACACGGCCAAATTTATGCCTTCCCGTTCGTGCCAAGCGTACAAAAAAATGCAGCGAACGCTTTTCAGCAAGGCTATGACCTTGCAGCCAACATTAAAAGCTTTGAAAGTGACGGTTATGCTGTCACTGATGCGGGCGGACTGATCGCTTTTTGTCCACCCTTCGCAAGATTTCCATTTGAAACGTGGGTCGCCCCGCGCCAACCCATGCGGGGACCTTGGGAGTTTGACGAGGAGCAGCTTGACGCCTTTGCTCATCTTTTGGGCGATATGACGCGCCGATACGACGAACACTTTCAAGGCCCGACGGCCTACATGCTCTCGCTGCATGCCGCCCCGCTAAAAGCCGACAAAGAGTTTCATTTTACCGCGCAGTTCTACCCCCTGTTGCGCTCACCGGGCCGCGTGAAATATTTAGCATCCGTTGAGCAGGCAACAGGAACCTTCACAGTTGATGTTATGCCTGAAATGGCCGCGAAGACACTGCGGGATATGTAAATGATCCTCCAAACATTCGAAGATGTGTTCGGCTATCCCCCTGCTACCAGCGGCTTTACGCCGGGACGTGTCAATTTAATTGGCGAACATACAGATTATAATGGAGGCATGGTTCTTCCCACAGCGCTGCCGCTGGGTGTGTATTTGGCTGTGTCGCCTAGAAACGATGGAGCCGTTCGCATTTGGTCTGACACATTCGAGGGCGTCTCCGAGCGGTCAATAAAAGACGCCGCCAAAGACCAATGGTCAGACTATATTACTGGCGCAGTTGTTCTGGCCAATGAGGCGGGACTTATGAACGGCGGTGCGGATATTGCAGCCGAAACGACGCTACCCTTTGGCGCGGGAATTTCATCCTCTGCCGCAGTGACCGTAGGGGTTTTGAAGCTCGCCAGAGAGATTTCAGCGCAAGACATATCAGACAAGGACATCGCCGTTCTGGCGCGCCGGGTCGAGAACGATTTTATCTGTATGCCTTGCGGGATCATGGACCAGATGGCCGTTGCTATTGCTCGTCCTGGCCAAGCGCTGGCCCTCAATACAGAGACACTGGATTACGATCTGGTAGATTTACCCAAAGACTATCAGATGGCCGTCATCCATTCCGGGCAGTTCAGGCAGCTTAATGAAGGCCGCTATAAAGAACGCAAAGAGGAGTGTGACGCCATTAAAGACGCGCTTGGTCATCACAATATTTGCCAAATTTCAGACGCCGAGTTCGCAAACCTCAAACATCTCTCCGGCACTCTGCAGCGCAGGGCGAGACATTGCATGACAGATCACCGACGAACTCTCAAAGCTGTGACGTGCTTACAAAACAACGATATAAAGACACTTGGAGAATTGATGATTGAGAGCCACGCCTCTATGCGCGATGATTTTGAAATCACTGTACCCCAAGTGGACCGGCTTGTCGAAGATGCCGTCAAATTAGGCGCCATAGGCGCCCGCCAAACCGGCGGAGGTTTTGGAGGCTGTATTGTGGCCTGCATCGAAAATAACAAACTGGATGGCTGGAAAACGGCTTTATTGCAAAATCACGCTGATGCTTTTTGGGTCTGCTGATGACGTATGACGTGAACGGAAAAACAATTATTGTCGTGGGCGGGGCGGGTTATATTGGAAGTCACGTTTGCAAGGCCATCTATGATAATGGCGGAAAGCCCGTCACATTTGATAATTTTAGCTCAGGGCATCGACACGCTGTAAAATGGGGCCGCTCTATTGAGGTTGATTTGCGTGACAAGGCCAAAACCTTAGAAACTTTTGCTTCCCATAAGGGCGCACACGCCGTGGTTCATCTGGCGAGTTCTATCGAAGTCGGCATAGGCGAGCGGGAACCCGCTCTTTTTTATGAAAATAACGTGCTTGGCGCGCTTAATCTTTTAGAGGCCATGCGGACTTTAGGATTAAATAGGCTGATTTTTTCGTCAACCTGCGCGACATATGGCGAGACGGATCAAATGCCGTTGCTGGAGAGCCAAATTCAAAATCCGTTTAGTGTTTACGGTAAAACCAAGCTCGCCATAGAGCATATGATACAAAGCTATCACAAAGCTTACGGTATTTCGTATATTACGCTACGTTATTTTAATGCCTCTGGGGCGGACTTAGGCGGGGAGATTGGCGAAGAACATGATCCCGAGACACACCTCATCCCTATAGCACTCGCCTGCGCGGCGGGGCTACGGGGGCGTATGAAAATTTTCGGAGATGATTACGACACGCCCGACGGCACCTGTGTGCGCGATTACATCCATGTCAGTGACATTGCAGATGCGCACCTTTGCGGGTTAAAGGCTTTCGCAAGCGGTGTAACACAAACTGAGGTCAACATCGGGACCGGCCAAGGGATCAGCAACCTCGAAATTTTGAAAATGATCGAAACTATCACAGGACTGCCTGTTGCCTTTGACTTTGCCCCGCGGCGTAGCGGCGACCTCACACGGCTTTATGCAAACCCAAAACAGGCCAAAGATGTACTTGGGTTTACAGCAAAGCACTCAAGTCTTGAGAATATCATTCGCACGGCTTGGCGGTTTCACGCCAAAAAATGGGGCAAGACGTCTTCTTAGCTTAAAATTTTTTGAAGCGCCTTATGTGAAAACTATACCCCCTTATACACTGACTTAGCCGCCTCTAGGGCCGCAATTTCGTCTTTATCACCTATGAAAACGGCTGTCTTTTGGTGTAAGTCTTGTACGGTCAACTCTAAAATTGACTGGTCGCCATTTGTCGAAGACCCGCCCATGGCATGAATCAAAAACGACATCGGTATCGCTTCATAGACCAACCGCAAATGACCATTTTCATATCCTGCCCGGTTCGCGCGCGGATAAGCAAAAAAGCCACCCTGCAATACAAGGCGCTTAATGTCAGACACCATCGAGGCATACCACCGCACATTATAAGGTTTCGGTTGCGCCTTAGTAATCTCAAAAAGACCTTTGTAGTGCTCTTGCAGCCATCCATCCCAAACCATTTGATTTGAGGCATTAATTGACACAACTTGTGCAGACGGAAGCGGATTAGAGATGGGGCTGATTGTCCACTTTGATATGTCGTGATCAAAGAGGCCTTTATAGACACGGGAACCGTCTGCAAAGTAGACTTCGAGGTTCATCCCAAAGACAAAAAAACCACCGCCAACGATGTTTTTACCCGTAAACTCCTCTGCCTTTTCAGCGGACTTAAAGATACCAAAAATCGCGCCAGATGGGATCCCAACCAAAGCCGATTTAGATCCATCAAGCGGATCCAAAGCCACGCTATAATCACCATCAGATATTTTATTCAGGCCCGGACGTTCTTCCGAGACCACAAATTTAACATTAGGGTCAGTTTTCAGGCTCTCAAAAAAGGCTTCATCCGCGATAACATCCAGACCAATTTGATCATCACCCGACTCGTTGCTTGTCTCAACAATACTCAGGCC
The DNA here is from genome assembly GCA_964352785.1 of uncultured Caulobacterales bacterium. Lineage (GTDB taxonomy): Bacteria > Pseudomonadota > Alphaproteobacteria > Caulobacterales > Maricaulaceae > JACOMS01. Next base: position 52,381 of record CAYGTI010000004.1, on the reverse strand, counting down.
AGAGCCTTTTTTTAGTTCCGCATATATGACTTGAGAGGCCGCCAAAAGGGATTGATAAATTCCGTCCAGTTCAGCCGTTTGGCTTTTGAAACTCGTATTCATAATATCAGACCTTTATTTAAATATCAGGTCATTAAACGAGCGCGCTGCCAACAGCAATAGCGCAAAGGTTTGTGCTTCAAATAGATTGTCTGTTGAGAGAAGCTCTGCCCGGTGGATTAAGTTTTCGTCTCATTATTATCACCCAAGAGGCTATCAAGCCGCAAAGCCAAGTCATCAGCATCGCTGATGGTTTCGGTGCCAGGATCATCCGGTTGACGCAGAGGCGCATTATCCCCGGCGGCTTTCACAGATTCAGAGCTCTTCTTGCGGACTAAAAACGCCGCGCGTCTTGAGGCCCCGCGCTCAAACCGGGGGTGGATAAGTTCTCCGTGCTCGCCAAAGGAAAATACAAGCCGCCGCCAGTCCTGATCAGAATACTCAAACGCTACGCCCTCAGGGTCAAGATCGGCCCAATCAGGCTCAGACGGCGCTGTTGCCGCGCATTCTGTCCATACGGCAGCGTCAGCCGGGTTTTTTAGCATGGCTTCAGCTTGCGCGGCAAGTAAACACAAACGCGCCGTCGGCTCACCGAGTTGCATCAATGGCGATAAAGCCGACCACGCCGTGACGCCGTCACCTGCATGCAGTGCTTCTTCGGCCTTTAAAATAACGCTCTCGCGGTGATCCGGGTTCGACTTGATCAACTGCGACATGCGCTTTGACCGGACCTTGTCAGTCTCGTCTGTGTAAATATCGCGGTAAGCCACCGCGAGTGCAGGATGCGGGGCGACCGTCCATGCCTTTTCAATCAGCCCTGCGGCTTTTTTCGGATTTGCGTCCGCGACAAGTAAATTAGCCGCGCGGGCCACACCCGGTGCAAATTGCGGCATATCCTGCGCGGCTGACACGGCAAGATTACGCGCCGCCTCGATATCGCCTGAGTTCGCGAGACGGTCTGCTTCGGCTATTTTCAAAACCGCTCGCCGGCGACGCGAGACATCTTTGTCAATATGTTTACGGTGATCCGCCAACTCCAACGTCTCAATGGCATTATGCCAGCGGTGATCCGAAACCTGCGCCTGAAATAAAACATCCAGCGCCCAATTGGCTGATTTATTATCAGCATAAGCACGGCTGGCATGCTCTATGGCTGCGCTTAAATCCCCGGTTGCCAGCATTTGCTGCGCGAGGCCGCGCTGCCCTGTCGCCAAGGTTTTTTCGTCGTCCAGCATAGCCGTGTATTGCGTGATAGCTTCCTCATTATCTCCTGCGGCCTCGGCGGCCTGCGCCGAGACAATGCGTCCAAGCGCTGGACTTTTGATAAGAGAGCGAGCTTTTTCAGCTTTTTTTCGCGCGCGGGGTGCATCACCCGCCGCGCCGGCGATAAAGGCTTCTTCCATCGCATCTAGCGCTTGATTGCGGCGGCGAAGCCCCACGCCTTGCTTCCAGCGCGATGGCAGACGCCAGAGCCAGCCCATAAATGTCCATAGACCTAAAATACCGATGACAGACAACGTCAGGAGCACAATCACAGACTGCCAACTTAAATCCATGGGCGGAAAATTAAGCGGAACGACGTCTGATGTCGATGTCAACACAAGCCGCGCGTCATCGCCAATATAAAGCAATAGCGCCGCAAGCGCCGCGATAAAAACAAGAATGGCAACAACATATTTGGTCATAAAGATGTCCTTTGAGCTTTTACGGCCTCAACCCAAGACTGCGCGGCTGTGCGGCCTTCTTGCGGGAGATCCTGTACCCGCGCCAATGCCGCGTCTACCTCGCCTTGCAAGAGTAAGGCCTCAATATCATCAACGATCAAGATCAGCGACGTATCGCGCACCTTGACGTGTTTGTTGAGGGTCCGTGACATCCAGCCTTGATCAGACTCGACCGCCCCTGACATTGCGGCCACGATATCACTTCGGGGGAATGGCGGCAAAGGTATAGCTGCGCGCAAGGCCGCCGCTTTTTCCATATCCACCGTCATTTGTTCAAATTGAGACTCGAGCTGTGATATACGGGAGACTATCGGCGACAAATCAACTGGCTCAGGCATGGCGGGAATTTCGATACTTTCAACCGCCGCGAGACGCTCCAGGACGGACGGATCAGTTTGTATACCCATCTGAGCGCCCTCTTGTAAAAGGGGCAATGCCTCAAGGGCCGCCAAGCGCGCCTTTAAATCTGACGTATAAATGACGCCGGATGGATCAGCGGGTTCTCGCCTTGACTGTGCTTCGAGCGCGTCCAATCGCGATGTCACGCCGGTTAAATCCGTCGGCGCGGCTTTCTCAGCCATCTCTAATGTCTCGAGACGCTGCATAATTTGGGGGTCGAGAACCGTGCCATCAGCCGCAACCCTTATTTGCGATTCAAGATTATTGAGCCGGGCCTCAAGTCCCTGCATGTCCTCAACTGTGACAGAGGATTCGCTCGCTGCCTCTAAATTTATCATTTGTGTTTGCAGCGCCTTTACGGCTGCGTCAGTCGCCGCAGGGCCTGCTTGAGCACTCGGCCTCTCCACCAATGTCAAATGTTTGTTAATCACAGGCGAAATAAGCCCGCCGCCAATGACGCCCGCAATCGCTGCGAGTAACGACATAAAGATCAGCGCCCCATATCCAACACCCCTGCGAACTTTTGGGAGCTCTTGGGGCAAAGCCTCTTGGCCCGCAGCGTCTTGAACGGAGGTCTCATGAATTGCAGAATCATCATGATCCGCACTCTCGGTTATCACGTCAGTATTTTTCGGATCAGTTTCCATAAAGAGAGTGTAACGCTTAGCGGGGGTGTCAATCAAGTATTGTCAGCATAGATTGCTCTGTGGGCTTGGCCGCAATGCGGCGCGCCTTTAGCGGGATGTCGCCCAGCTCATTGTCAACATCACAGCTTATAGAAATGGCCGTCACGTGGGCTAAATTTAGCTCAAACGCAACAAGAGCTTTGGCGGCCATAGGTGAATATAGTAGAATATGGGTCATCCCTTTGAGCTTTAGGTCAGGCCGCTGCGGTACAGGCTTCGAAATATAATATATATGCCGCTCCGCCGCATAACCTGCGGCGCGCAAATCCTCAATGATTGTACCCCGAACGGTTTGACCCGAAACATGGATAACAGGCCTCTGATCATTCGTAAAAACCGTTTTAACAAGCTGCGTAACGTCTTTTGATGTTCCATCCGCCGCATGTACAACTTCAAATCCGTACTCGTGGGCCGCTGTGGCCGTTGCGGCTCCCACAGTGACTAAAGGCCAATGCCGCGCCGGCGTTGATGCGGCTAATGCCGCCAACCCGTTTTTTGAGGTCACAATGATGACAGCGCTGTGTGGTAATTCGGGCGGGCTTTTGTGCGGTGGTTTTATTTTTAAAAGCGGGGCGGTAATAGGCGTATGCCCCATAGCCAAAATGATCTTTGCTGTTTTGTCAGCGCCCGGTTGGCTGCGGCTAATCCAAACCTTATTCATCCCAAATATTCCGCCCGCCGACTTCTTTAAGAACATCAAGGCCAACCGATGTTCCGAGCGCCCGCGCCGCCTCTATGGTGCTCACATCCTGGAGAACCTCTCTTGAGACGCTATACTGGCCATCAATTGACAAAACTTGGCCGCGGAAATGCATTTTACCGCTCTGCACTACGGCCAATGCCGCTATGGGCGTTCGGCAGGAGCCGTCCAGACCCCTTAAAAAGGCGCGCTCTGCCATCACCGCAAGCTGCGTCGGGCGGTGGTTCAAACACGACACCTTCTCTGCAACGCTTGAATCATCTACGCGAACTTCAATACCAATTGCGCCCTGCGCCGGGGCGTTGAGCATCACATCCGATGCAATAATTTGCGTGACGGCATCCTCACGCCCCAGCCGCTTTAGTCCCGCATAAGCTAGAAAGGTTGCCTCGCACACGCCGGCTTTAAGTTTACCCAGCCGCGTGCCCACATTCCCGCGTAAAAGATCAAACTGGATATCGGGACGCAAAGCCGCGAGTTGCGCCCGGCGACGCAACGACGCGGTGCCGACGATCGCCCCGTGCGGTAAATCATAAAGAGATTTTACGCTCAGCGAGACAAACGCGTCACGTGGGTCTTCGCGCTCCAGAATCGCGCCTATTTTGAGCGCTCTCTGCGTGACCGTGGGCACGTCTTTCATCGAATGTACTGCCATATCAATATCGCCCGCGATTAAGGCTGTCTCGAGCTCTTTTGTAAAAAGTCCTTTTCCGCCAAATTCTGCAAGGTGACCTTTGAGTTTATCTCCGGAGGTGACAAATATACAGATCGGAAAATACTCATCCCGCGCGGCCTCGTCTATGTTCGCAGACTCCGCCAATAAACGCTGTACAAGTCGTGCTTGATAAAGCGCTAGCGGAGATCCGCGCGTTCCGATCTTTAAGGGGCGTTGCATATATTTCAGTCTCGCACTATCGATTGCGCTATGCCCATAACGCCAAACCATAGCTCCGCGCAAGACATAGCCCTGATACTCGGGATTGAATCAAGCTGCGACGAAACCGCCGCTTCTGTGATGAAACGCGATCAGAACGGGGATTTTCACATTCTGTCCTCGGTAATTGCCAGTCAAGACGAACAACACGCGCCTTTTGGCGGGGTTGTCCCTGAAATTGCCGCGCGCGCGCATTTGCAGAAAATTGATCACATCATTGATCAAGCCATGTCCGAAGCAAGCACCGCCTACGAAGATTTATCGGCCGTCGCCGCGACCGCAGGGCCTGGCTTGATTGGCGGCGTCATAGCAGGCCTCATGAGCGCCAAAGGCTTATCGTTGTCTCTGGATATTCCTCTGATTGCCGTCAATCACCTTGAAGGACACGCGCTTTCCCCTCGCCTTGCCCAGCCTTGCCCGTTCCCTTATTTATTACTGCTTGTCTCTGGCGGACATAGCCAGCTTCTAGCGGTTAAAGGACTGGGGGATTATGAGCGGCTGGGCAGCACTGTCGACGACGCAGCAGGAGAAGCCTTTGATAAAACCGCCAAAGTTATGGGCCTTGGCTTTCCCGGCGGCCCTCAAGTTGAAAAAGCCGCCCTAACGGGTAACCCAGACGCAGTGTCTTTACCGCGCCCTTATAAAGGTAAGCCTCATGCTGATTTTTCTTTTGCCGGCCTCAAAACGGCTGTCGCGCGGGCCTATGCCGCCAGTAATCAATCAGAGAGCGCCAAGGGCGATATTGCCGCAAGTTTCCAGCAAGCAGTCTGCGATGTGCTTGTCGACCGAACGCAGCAGGCTATGAATATGTTTGATAGTCTGAGCGAGACCGGAGAGCGGCGCTTTGTCGTGGCCGGTGGTGTCGCTGCGAATCAAGCCATCCGGCAATCTCTCGACGTTCTATGCGAAAGCCGCGGCTACACACTTACAGCCCCTCCGCTAAAATATTGCACAGATAATGCGGCTATGATTGCACTTGCGGGAATGGAGCACTATCTTGCCGCAGACGTGTCGCCGCTAGATATTAAAGCACGTCCGCGCTGGCCGCTTGATAGCGGCGCAGCATTCGCAAATCCGGCCAGCGGCTCGGGCAAGAAAGGGCCAAAATCCTGATGACAGATACATACGAAAAGATAGGCGTCATTGGCGGCGGCGCTTGGGGCACAGCCCTCGCGCAAACACTTGCTGTGGCGGGGCGGGGCGTCACTCTGTGGGCATTTGAGACAGACTGCGTTAAGGCCATTAATACGTCTCACGTGAACAGCCTCTACCTTCCCGGCGTCGCGCTTAATCCAAATATTCAGGCCACGACCGATCTGGCAGACCTTGCCGGATGTCAGGCCGTTCTCGTCGTGACCCCTGCACAGCACATGCGCGCCAGCCTGTCGCAATTTGTACCCCACGTGCGTCCGGGCTTACCTATTGTGCTGTGCTCCAAGGGTATAGAAATAGCGACGGGCAAGTTCATGAGCCAAGTCATCGAAGATATCTTGCCCCAAGCTGTTCCGGTTGTGCTATCCGGCCCCAGCTTTGCCATTGATGTGGCCCAAGGCCTGCCAACGGCTGTCACGCTCGCCTGCGCCGACGCTCATATTGGCGCAAAACTGATCACAGCCATCGCCTCGCCGACTTTCAGGCCTTATTATTCAGATGATGTTCTGGGCGCGGAAATTGGCGGCGCGGTGAAAAATGTGCTCGCGATAGTGTGCGGATTGGTGCTCGGCAAAGGTCTAGGGCGTTCCGCCCACGCCGCGATCATTGCGCGGGGTTTTGCGGAAATGACCCGCTTGGGTAAAGCGCTTGGATGCGAGCCCGAAACACTGACAGGGCTTTGCGGATTGGGTGATCTGGTCTTGACCTGCTCGTCTGAGCAATCGCGAAACATGTCTTGCGGTCTGGCCCTTGGAAGCGGGCAAAGCCTCGAGCAGATTATGAGCGCGCGAACAGCCGTGACCGAAGGTGTCGCCACAGCTCCGGCGCTCAAAGCACTGGCGCAAAACGTCGGGATCGAAATGCCAATCTGTACGGCCATGGCGAATATTTTATCAGGCAGCGAAGATATTGACGCCGCCATTAGCCGGCTTCTCTCACGCGGCCACAAATCGGAAACGGAATAGAGAACTTCTATGCAGTTTATTATATATACAGAAGACAAAGACGACGGATTACCGATCCGAAAAGCCAACCGAGACGCACATCTTTCGTGGCTAAAAACCGACACAGCCGCCAAAGTGCTCGCGGCAGGTCCGTGGCTCGACGATGAAGGGGTTATGCGCGGCTCGCTTTTGATCGTTGAAGCCGAGAATAAGACCTCCGTGACCGAATGGACACAGCGCGACCCTTACGGCAAAGCGCATTTGCCCAAATCTATTGTGATAAAACCATTTAAATGGGTTATTGGCGCGCCCGAATAAGGAGCGCGTCTAAGCTGTTCCTAGGACGGCGGGGCCACCATCAGAGACGGCGTGGACGGCGCGTAATTATATGGCGCAAAGCGGTAAAACACGTGTGACCCCACGCGGCGCGTCATACGCAGACTGCCCGACCAATGCGGGTTCACAGCCGTTGTGTGGTAATGGGTCGCCCGGTTTGTAAAGGGTTTAACGCCCCCCGTTAAAACAAGCTGCGCAACATCTTGTGAGCGTTTCCATGCCCGGCCTTTAGGCGCTTGGGTCATAGAGCCGTCACAGGTAAAGCTGAATTGACAGCCTGTCCGGCGCTCTGATCCTTCATAGACCACGCCGCACACTGTGTCAGGGAAGTGTTTACTGCCCACACGGTTCAGAACAACTTCAGCCACAGCTTTTTGTCCGGAGCGAGTCTCGGAGCGCGCTTCATAGTAAACAGCCTCAGACAGACAGCGCAGTTCATCCGCCGCTTTCACGGCTTTATCCAGATCAAGCGAGCTATAAGTCTGCAGATTATCGGTTAGGGCCGCATCCCGCATGTAGGTCGTCAACGACTTATCAGCTTGGAGCGCCGCAAGCCGGGCCACGAGCGCGGAGTCTTTATGAGCGACCGGCGCGGCTTCCATCGCGTTTGCACGTTTCTTCCATTGATGAGCCTCGCGCTGCTCGGCAGCGGTCTGGGCAATCACAGGAAAGGCCACCGCAGCGATCATCAGAGCGCTGAGCGCAAGGCCCCATCCGGCATATTTTGTTTGCACCTTAGTCATGGCGGCGCTCTCTATAGCTTCGAGTTGAGTCCATCAACCCCTAAATTCAACATTAGAAATAACACTCTAATCTTAGAATCACGTTAAAAAGTCAGCCTAATCTATTAACCAACCGTTAACAATCAGGCACTTCTCGCACGTATTGCGGCTTGTGCCGCTGATAAGCGCGCAATCGGCACTCTATATGGAGAGCAAGAGACATAATTCAAGCCTGAGCGGTGGCAGAAGTCGATAGAGGCCGGATCGCCGCCATGCTCTCCGCATATGCCCATTTTTATGTCAGGGCGCACCGCGCGGCCACGCTCGGCGGCAATAGAAATAAGGTCTCCAACACCCTCTTGGTCCAGTGTCACAAACGGGTCTTTTTCCATAATGCCCTGTGCCACATAATCGGGCAGAAACCGTCCGGCATCATCACGGGAGAGCCCAAAGGTGGTTTGAGTCAGATCGTTTGTCCCGAATGAGAAGAACGCCGCATGCTCCGCAATATCCCCGGCGCGTAGAGCCGCCCGGGGCAGTTCTATCATCGTACCAACCGTATACGCCCGCGCGCCGACATCACCCGCCACTTCTTTGATCGCTTTTTTTAGAATTTCCAGCTCTTTAGCAGATGAGACCAGCGGGATCATAATTTCCGCCACCGGGCAGACTCCCGTTTCGGCTTCAACGGCGATTTGCGCCTCAAATATGGCCCGTGCCTGCATCTTATAAATTTCGGGATATGAAATACCCAAACGGCATCCCCGGTGCCCGAGCATCGGATTGCTCTCGGACAGCTCACGCGCTCTTGCCATCAACTCGGAAGCGGCAAGGCCCGTCGCTTCGGCCACGGACTGAATGTCATCTTCGCTGTGCGGTAAAAATTCATGCAAAGGCGGATCAAGCAAACGGATAGTACAGGGACGATCTTCCATGATCCGAAATATCGCGGCAAAATCCTCACGCTGGACCGGTAGGATTTTCGCCAGCGCGTCTTCGCGCCCAGCCTTGTCACTCGCCAGAATCATTTCGCGGAAATAGCCCAGCCGGTCCGCTTCAAAGAACATGTGTTCTGTCCGGCAAAGACCAATGCCTTCCGCGCCAAAGTCCTTTGCGGTTTGTACGTCCAGTGGCGTTTCAGCATTTGTGCGGATGCCAAGTGTGCGGGCTACGTCCGCCCAAACCATAATCTTGGCAAAATCACCTGAGAGTTCCGGCTGAACCATCGCGACGGCTCCAGCAAAGACCTGCCCGGTTGCGCCGTCCACAGTGACGATATCGCCTTTTTTTACAATACGGCCCGCGCACGAGAATTGCTGCGCCTCAAGATCGATACGAATATTGCCAGCGCCGGACACACATGGACGGCCCATACCGCGCGCCACAACCGCTGCGTGAGAGGTCATGCCGCCCCGCGCGGTCACAATCGCCTCGGCCGCATGCATGCCGTGAATATCTTCCGGCGAGGTTTCTGTGCGCACCAAAATGACTTTGTGACCCGCCTTGGAAAGCGCTTCGGCCTCGTCGGAGGAGAACACAACTTCGCCAATCGCCGCTCCGGGGGACGCCGGAAGACCCATGGCGATAACGTCCCGCTCCGCGTCAGCGTCCAGTGTGGGGTGCAAAAGCTGGTCTAGCGACAAAGGTTCCACCCGCATAAGTGCTTGGTCTTTGCTAATCTGGCCATCATCGGCCATGTCCACCGCGATTTTAAGTGCGGCGCGCGCCGTGCGTTTACCCGTGCGGGTTTGTAACATCCACAGTTTACCTTCTTCAACGGTGAACTCGATATCCTGCATATCGCGGTAATGTGCTTCAAGGGTTTGGAAAATATCAGCCAATTGCGTGTAAACATCCGGCAAAGCCTCTTCCATCGACAAAGCCGTCTCGCCCATCTCTTCGCGGGCGACTTTTGTCAAAGTCTGCGGCGTGCGGATACCCGCCACAACGTCCTCACCTTGAGCATTTATCAAAAATTCGCCGTAATAGGCATTTTCGCCAGTAGAAGGGTCACGGGTAAACGCGACGCCTGTCGCCGATGTCTCGCCCATATTGCCAAACACCATGGCTTGGACATTGACCGCTGTGCCCCATGCCGCCGGAATATCATTCAGGCGGCGATATACCACCGCGCGATCATTCATCCATGAGCCGAACACCGCATCAATCGCGCCTTGCAATTGGTCTTTAGGGTCTTGCGGGAACTCGCGGCCTAGCTCTTGTTGCACGGCCTTTTTGTAATCTTTGATAATGTCCGCCCAATTGTCAGCAGTAATCTCCGTATCCAGCATATAGCCGTGACTGGCTTTATGGCGATCCAGAATATCCTCAAAAGTGTGGTGATGAACGCCCAGCACAACATCGGAATACATGGTGATAAACCGGCGGTAGCTATCGAGCGCAAAGCGGCGATCCCCGGAGAGCGCGGCAAGACCTTCGGCAGTATCATCGTTAAGGCCCAGGTTAAGCACCGTATCCATCATACCCGGCATAGAGGCCCGCGCGCCGGAGCGTACCGACACAAGCAGCGGATTTTCGCTATCGCCGAATTTTTTGCCTGTTAGCTTTTCTATATGCGCCAGCCCGGCCTCGACCTGTGGATCAAGATCATCGGGGTATGTTTCACCGTTCTCATAATAAGACGTACAAACATCGGCGGTCATGGTAAATCCGGGAGGTACGGGAAGACCCAGCGCGGCCATTTCGGCCAAGTTGGCCCCTTTCCCGCCCAGCAGATTTTTCATCGACGTATCGCCGTCCGCGCTACCGCCGCCAAACTTGTAAACCCATTGTGTCATTATATGTTCCGCTTCCAAAAAATTTCATCCCTGCGTATGCAGGGCCCTATCTCCCGAATTATCTCCATAAGATGAAACCGGTGATGGGTTCCCGCTTTCGCGGGAATGATAACTTTAAAATCTAGCCATCCACCTTATCGAAATCTGCAATCCTGCGTGCAGTATCACGTATAGAGACCAAGAGTAAAAGGCGATTTTCACGCTTTTTTGGATCATCATCATTGACGGTGACATGTTCAAAGAAGGCATCAATGGGCCCGCGCAGTTTTGATAGCGCTGTCATTGCTTCGCTGTATGACTCTGCGGCCAGCGCCGCGTCAATATCGGCCTTTGCAACGACCAAAGCGTCATATAGCGCTGTTTCCTCAAGCTGCGACCCTTTGCCCGATTCGCCATCAGGCGGCGCCTCTTTTTTGGACTCGGCTTTCAAGATATTCGCCGCGCGCTTGTAACCCGCGAGCAGGTTTTCACCGTCGGAGGTCGAGAGGAAAGCTTGGAGCGCTTGGACGCGGTTCACGATGGCAACGAGATCGTCTTCACCGAGCGCGAACACAGCGTCGATGAGATCGTGGCGGAAGCCTTTGTCGCGGAGATAGACTTTGACGCGGTCAAAAATAAATATAAGAATATCATCTGAGATTGGAACATATTCTGGCGGAACTTCATTTTCCTCCAAACATTTTTTTGTTAAATCGCGATAATTTTCTATTTTTGTATTAAGTTCTTGCCTGAGTCTTGCATCGTCTCTGTGAGAATGCTCCCCTTGATCTAATCGCTGACTTTCTTTGTTTACTTCCCTAAGTTTTAGAATCAGCAGCGCCAGTACAGAATATGTTCGAAAATTCAACCGAACATCATTCTCCAAAATAATCCGCACAAATCCGAGTGCAGCCCGTCTTAGCGCGAACGGGTCTTTGCTCCCCGTCGGTTTTTCATCGATCGCCCAGAAACTCACAAGCGTGTCGAGCTTGTCGGCGAGCGCCACGGCCACTGCGACGGGGTTTGTCGGGACAGAATCCGACGGCCCTTGGGGTTTGTAATGATCTTCGATAGCGATGGCGATGGATTGCGCGTGAGCAACCGCGCTGCGCGCGGCCCCCTCCGTCTCCTGCGGCTGCGCCGCCGAAGCCACCTCCCCCGCTAAAGCGGTGGAGGGCTTATCCGCTCCACCGCTTGTGGGGGAGCTGGCCGCGAAGCGGTCTGAGGGGGCGGGCGCAAGCCCGTTTTCCCGCTCATACATCAAGCGTCCAATTTGCCCCTGAAGGCTGGTAAACTCAATGACCGTTTGCGTAACCAGATCGCATTTGGCCAGCTTGGCCGCTTGCTCAGCCGTCTCCGGATCGGCCCTGACTTTGTGCCCAAGTAACCGCGCGAGCGCCGCGACCCGCTCGGCTTTGTCTTTGATAGAGCCGAGTTTTTTATGAAACACCACGGTGTCGAGCTTCTCGTAATAGTCAATCAGGTTTTTCTTGGCGTCTTCGCTTTGGAAGAACCGCGCATCATCAAGGCGCGCAGATAAAACGCGGCTATTGCCCGCTGCAATGGCTTTGCCGCCGTCCGGCGCGGCTTGGTTGGCGACTACAATAAAGTTCGGCGCGAGAGAGCCATCAGGATGACGCACTGCGAAATATTTCTGGTGCGTGCGCATGGAAAGCCGGATGACCTCGCCGGGGAGCTGCAAAAACGCCGGATCCATATCGCCGAGAATAACCACAGGCCACTCCGCCAGACCCGCAACTTCATTCAAAAGCCCTTCGTCCTCGACCAGTTCAAGCTCCGCCGCTTCGCAAGCCGTTTTGGCATCCGCGAGTATTTTAGATTTTCGTTCACTCGCCTCAAGCAGCACATGCCCTTTGGTTTCAAGCGTCTTTTTATAATCTGCGTAGGATGTCACTTCAAATGGCCCGCGCCCATGGCGGCGATGCCCTTCGGTCACGTTTCCTGCCGTCATACCCCCCGCGTGGACAGGTACAACCGAGCCGCCCAAGAGGCAGATCATGGACTGCAAGGGCCGCACCCAACGAAATTTTGACCCGCCGGACGTCATGCTTTTCGGCCATGGGAAATTGTTCATGATCTCTGGGATCAATGCAATGATAATATCCGCGCTCTCTTGGCCCGGCTGCTCAATCACAGCGACATAGTGCTCGCCTTTTTTGTCTTCGCGAATGTCCGCTTGCGAAATATCTGTCAGTCCCGCGCCGCGCAGAAATCCGGCAAGGGCTTGCTCAGGCGAGCCTACACGCGGCCCCTTGCGTTCCTCAACCACGTCAGGGCTACGCATCGGAATATCCGCCGTAAACCCAAGCCGCCTTGGCCCGGCCCAATGATGCGCGCCGGACACGTCAAGCCCCGCCTTGGTCAACCCGTCAACCAACGCCTTTTCCAGATCACGACCGGCCTTAGCCTGCATACGCGCGGGAATTTCCTCGCAAAAAATCTCAAACAATAATTCAGTCATGGTCAAACGCCTGCGGCGCCTCCCCTACAAGTGGTGGAGGAAAGTGTATCTATAATTTCACCGAGGACAGTATCGATATCACGATAAATATGTTCATTCCAAAATCGAAGAATATGCCAACCGAATGACACCATATAGGCATCCCGCTTCTTATCATGTGCAACCTCACCATCAGATGTATGCGTGAAGCCATCAACTTCTATAACAAGCTTGGATTTCACGCATGCAAAGTCCGCAACATATGGCCCGATAGGGTGTTGCCGTCGAAACTTATGGCCTTCCATCTGTCCTGCCCGCAAATGTGACCATAAGAGTTTTTCTGCATCTGGCACATCAGCGCGCAATGCTTTGGCTTTTCGGTGGGCTTTGTTATTCGCGTTTCGCACTTGCCCCTCCAAAACGCTTTGCTCAGCAAAGCGCCCCCTCCGACCTTCGCTGCGCGAAGCCCACCTCCCCCGCGTCGCGGTGGAGGAAATTCTACCCTGTTTGGCTCCACCACTTGTGGGGGAGCTGTCGGCGTAGCCGGCTGAGGGGGCCGAGCGGTAGCAAGGTTGTCTAACCATCCACAGGCTCCCGCTCACCAGCCGCATATTTTTCCGCGCAGCCTTTGGTGAGGTCGCGCACACGCTTGATATATTCCTGACGCTGGGTTGGGGAGACGACGCCGCGCGCGTCGAGCAAGTTAAACAGATGCGATGCTTTGAGCGCATGCTCGTAAGCGGGCAGCGGTAGGGGTTTTTCAAGACCCAGTAAATATTGACATTCAGCCTCAGCCATTTCGAATTTCTTTTGCACGAAGTCCACATTGGCATGTTCGAAATTATAGGTCGATTGTTCAACTTCGTTTTTGTGGAAGACATCGCCGTAACTCACCCCGTCATCATTAAACGCAAGGTCATAAACGTTCTCGACGCCTTGCACATACATGGCGAGGCGCTCAAGCCCGTAGGTCAACTCACCCGAGACCATGTCAACGTCAAGGCCACCGACCTGTTGGAAATAAGTATATTGCGAGACTTCCATACCGTCGCACCAGACTTCCCAGCCCAGCCCCCACGCACCAACTGTCGGGTTTTCCCAATCATCCTCAACGAAGCGGATATCATGCAGGTCGCGGTCAATGCCGATGGCATCGAGCGAACCGAGATATAGATCCTGCAAATTTTTGGGATTCGGCTTCATGATCACTTGAAACTGGTAATAATGCTGCAAGCGGTTGGGGTTTTCGCCGTAACGTCCATCAGCCGGGCGGCGGGACGGCTGTACATAGGCCGTGTTCCACTCCTTGGGCCCCAGCGAGCGCAGAACCGTCGCGGGATGCAATGTCCCTGCTCCGACCTCTGTATCAAAAGGCTGCAGGATCACGCAGCCTTTATCCGCCCAGTAGGTTTGCAAGGTTAAAATCAATCCTTGAAAAGATAGCGGTGTGTGTTGCGGTGTCGCCATGGAAAATCTCGTCCGTCAGTCTGGCGCGCAACCTATTCCTATAAGGGTAAATTTCAACCCCAATTAACCCCGAAAAACCTCATCACCGATACCCGCAAGCTCTAAAGCGCGGATGGCGGCAGCTTTATCCTCACTTAGAACCATCACCCGGCGCGGAACCGCTCCGATAGAGCCGTCAATCAGACTTGCATGCTGATCCAAGACAACAGAGTCTATGCGCGCCTCTTTGAGAATAGCCTCAACAAAGCTTAACGTGGCCGGATTAGTTGTTTTTAAAATGGGTTCCATGGTCATCCTGTTGTCTTATGAGGGTTAAATCAAACCTGCGACTACATTGCCTGACGAATCCTCTTGCTGTCTCTTCTAACCCCGCGTAGTTTGTTGGCCAATAACAAAGGATAGCAAACGCGTGAATGCCCCCGCCGCTATAAAAGCTCAAAAAAGCGACCCTGCGACGCCCGCAGAGCGGCTCTGGGCGCTTGCGGCTGACGATATGGCAGCGGTTGATGCTTTGATCCTTGAGCGTATGAATAGTCCTATCGGCCTCATCCCTGATCTCGCGCAGCATTTGGTCGGCGCAGGCGGAAAACGGCTGCGGCCTTTATTGACAGTGTCTTGCGCGCGTCTTTGCGGCTATCAGGGCGACAATCATTTCAAGCTCGCCGCCGCCGTCGAGTTCATCCACAGCGCAACTCTTTTGCATGATGATGTGGTTGATGAGAGCGAATTACGACGCGGCGCAAAACCCGCCAACCTGATTTGGGGTAACTCAGCCAGTATTCTTGTCGGAGACTTTTTGTTCGCCCGCGCGTTTAACCTTATGGTCGAGACGGACTCGATGCAAGCGCTGGGCATTCTCTCCACAGCGTCGTCGGTCATTGCCGAGGGCGAAGTACAGCAGCTTGCGGCGCTTCGTGACATTGATATGAGCGAAGACGCCTATATGCAGGTGATCGGCGCAAAAACGGCGGCGTTGTTTGCTGCGGCCACCGAAGTTGCGCCCGTCATTGCGAAGCGCTCGGACATCGAACGCGCGGCACTCAAAGATTACGGCCTTAAGCTCGGCCTCGCCTTTCAGCTTGTTGATGACGCGCTGGATTATGGCGGGTTTGAAAGCGCTCTCGGAAAATCTGTCGGAGATGACTTCCGCGAGGGGAAAGTCACGCTCCCCGTTATTCGCGCGCTACAGTCTGCCAGCAAAGATGAAAAACTGTTTTGGCGGCGCGTCATCACAGAGCACGATCAGAAAGACGTCGACCTTGAAAAAGCGGTATCGATCCTTCGAAGCGCCGGAGCCCTACAATCGACATTTGATTTGGCGAAACAGTTTGCAGGTGACGCCCGCGAGGCGCTTAATATCTTCCCGCAGTCAGAATGGCGGTCCTGCTTACAGGATTTAGCTGACTATGTTGTCGAGCGCGTCGCCTAGTTTCCAGTCAGGTTTTAAGGCCTGTTAGGTTTTCGTTTTGATATGGCCCGCGCTTTAAGCCGGCGTACCAGTACATAATAAACAGCCGACATCAAAATAGCCGGAAAGATAAAGAACGCCGTAAAACGGTGATGGCCCATTTGCGCGAGCATAACAGCAAAAATGGCCAGCGCCGCTGTGATAATACCGTAATAAATCGCAATCGCCACATGGCCGTGACCGTGGGTAATCAACCGTTGGTAAATATGTTTGCGGTGCGGCGCGAGTAAGTTTTCACCGTGCTTAGCGCGGCGCAGCATGGTCAACAGCACATCGGTTAAAAGCGGTAAAATCAGCACTGGCCCGATAAAGACCGGCATCGCGTCAGGTTTTTCGCGGCAAAGCATCAACACGGCCAAGGCAAAGCTGAATCCCGTAAATAAAGACCCGACATCACCGGAGAAAATCAAGGCTTTGCCTCGAAGGTTATAGGGCAGAAACCCGGCCAAACCCGCAGCAAGCCCAAGCGGAATCAACATGGCCTGCGGCGCGCCTATGACCGCAGCAACTACGGCTAGGCCGAGGCTCGCAAGCATCATAATCATCGCCATCAGACCGTTTGATCCATCGATAAAGTTCACAGCATTTGTGACCGCAAATATCCACAATAAAGACCCCGCAAACCCGGCCCAATAGGGAATAGCGAAGCCCTCAGCCGCATATGGCAGAACCGTCACAGGCCCCACAACTCTGACGGCCATACCAGCCACAACAATCATCAGGCAAAACTTTAAAACCGCTGGAATAGGAAAGACATCATCAATGAGGCCCAAAAGGCCGATGGCCCACATAGATGTGAGAATTAACGGCCAATCTGGCGACAGAAAAGTCGGCACAAAAAATTGCGGCAAAATCAAAATCAGCCCGCCTAAGCCTGCAACAATACCAACCCCGCCCGCTGTCGGCGTGATCGCTTTGTGATTAGACCTGTTTTCAGGCACATCGCCAACACCCGCATGAATCATAAAGCCTGTAAACGCGAGAGACATGGCAAAAGCAAATCCCATAACATACAACATGTATAGCGTCATAACGCATCGCCCAGCAAAGCCGCCTGCACCCACCATGTGGGATGCAGCCTTGATATGTGATCTGCGGCAACCAAAGACGCGGCGCGGGTTTCGAACAGGCCAAAGCACGTCGCGCCGGAGCCTGACATCCGCGCCAGAAGACAACCCGGCTGCGAACTAAGCGCCCTTAGGCATTCGGTAATTTGCGGCGCGAGCGCTGCGGCTGGCGGCTCTAGATCATTGCGTCCGTCCATTGCGCGCGCAAGCAAGTCTCCAGAGGTTTTTTGCGGGCGCGGCGTCTCTTGGGCGCAGCCCAGATCAAGCGCGGCGAAAATATCTTTGGTCATGACAGCAACGCCCGGATTGACGAGCACGGCATGAACCTGCCCCAGCCCCGACAGCGGCGTGACGCTCTCGCCGATGCCTGTCATGCGCGCGGTTTTCGCGCTTAAGCAGATCGGCACATCCGCGCCCAAGCGCAGCGCAATATCCAGCCAATCTGTGCGGGGCATGTCAGCGTAAGCCATCATCAACCGTAGCGCCGCAGCAGCATTTGCACTGCCCCCACCAATACCCGCCGCGATGGGAAGGTTTTTCTCAAGTGAAAATTCAAGCGGCTCACATCCAACGTGCCGTTCCACTGCGCGAAATGCTTTGAGAACCAGATTATCCTCATTTGCCCTCAGGTTTTTTGCAAAGGGGCCTGAAATCCTCAGACGTGTTTTATCACTGGGCGTGCAGGATAAAATATCTGCTATGTCGGCAAACACCACAAGACTATCAAGCGGATGATAGCCAAAAAATTCGTCCGCCTGATCTTTAATCACTCGCCCGACATGAAGCGTGAGATTGATTTTGGCTTTTGCAAGCTCGCTCGGCATCTAGGATACGTCCTGTGTAAATATACTGAAGGAGGCATCAGAAAATGGGGAAATAAGGCCTAATGTCTGATCCTGAATTAACGAGAATTGCACTAGGGCAAAACCTGAACAGCATCCAGCCCGCCTTTAAGCTTGGCGTTAATACTGGTCTTTTCTTCATTAGTTGGATCAAATTCAAGCGCGCGCTTCCACTGATAGCCCGCTTCGCGAAAACGTCCTAACTTCCAATAAACGTCGCCCAAATGATCAATAATCGTTGCGCTCGAGGGTGATAGTTCAACCGCTTTTTCGAGCTGAACGCGCGCCTCGTCATATTGACCCAGCTTGTAATGGGCCCAGCCAAGCGAATCGACAATCGCGCCGCTATTAGGTTCTATCTCGACAGCGCGGCGGATCATTTTAAAGGCCTCTTCAAGGTTTTCGTTACGGTCTACCCACGTGTAACCCAGATAATTCAGGGCATCCGCACTATCAGGATTAATCTCAAGAACCTGTTTAAAATCAGCAACAGCCTTATCCCATTGCTTTAGACGTTCATAACAGATGCCTCGAAAATATAGCGGCTCTGGATTATTCGCTAAGTCCTCTTCGCTCATACTTTTGACGAGGGCATCATAAATCGGCAACGCGTCCTCATAATTTTCACGAATTAGCCGGGCACGTCCAAGGGATTCGCGCGTGATAAAAGATGTATGGTCTGCATTGGCCTGCTCGAGAATGGCAATCGCGGTTTCGTCATCATCTTTGGCAAAATATATATTGGCCTGCGAAAGCAGGGCGGAGACGATATAAGGAGAGGCGTCAGGCACAGACTGAAACAATGTCATGGCTTCGGTTTCACGGCCCGTATTTTCAATGAGGTTGCCGAGCCATAATTTTGCTTTATCATGGTCGGGATCAAGCTCTAACGCCGTTCTCAGGAAAACTTCAGCCACATCATTGGCGCGGTTACGCAAGAAAAAACCATAAGAGGACTCTGTTAAAGCCCGTGCAGCCTCTTGCTGAGACGTCAAGAGCTTACCCGCAGGCTCACCGGCTTCAAGACGGTCTAAATAGACACGCACGGGCCCGGCCTCAAACGTGCCGTTCTCTTCGGAAAACATCTCTAGAGATTCTTTTGCTGCGTCGAAATCATCCGCCGCCGAAAGCGCTCTCGCTTTAGATAAAGCCGTTTCTATCGGCGAGAGCGACGAGGCCGCAACAGTTTCATAAGCTTCAACGGCGTCATCAATACGGCCAAGCGAGGCATCAAGATTGGCCGTTTGAAGTTGACCCAAAACCTGAAAATATCCACCACCAGGAATAGACGCGAACACTGATTTGGCTTTGTCTGGATTACCCTGTGCGGCAAAATTCCAACCGCGCATAATTGATATTAAAACTTGAACGGTCAAATCAGCGGTTGCTGTTTCAAAATAATTTTCAGCTTTTACGTGTTGCCCTGCCGCAAAGGCGTCCGCGCCCAAAAGCGCCCGTGACATGGGCTCGCTCGGATTCGTTTCCAAAACTTGCTTTGCGAGCTTTCGCGCAAGCGTCATATCGCCCGCAGTGACCGCAGACGTAACCGCCCGGCGCCCAAGGCTCAGATCATCCGGCACGCGTTCAAATGCACTTGTATAATAGTTCGAGCGTGCCTCAGCATCATTGATATTGTCAGCATAACTCCCAACCAGATACTCCCCGAACAACTTTGCGTCCGGCGGCGTTGTATCCAGAAAGTTATACTGCGTTGACGTGCTGGCACAGCCCACAATAAACAGCGCGGCGGCGCCCGCCCATAGCGTTTTTATTTTCATAAACTATAACTTTTACATATTAGGATAGTTTGGCCCGCCCGCGCCTTCGGGGACAGTCCAAACAATGTTTTTAGAAGGGTCTTTAATATCACAGGTTTTACAATGAACACAGTTTTGCGCATTGATCTGAAAACGTGGGTTTGATCCGTCATCTTCGCGTAAAATCTCATAAACGCCCGCCGGGCAATAGCGCTGCGCGGGTTCGTCAAATTTCGGCAGGTTGATGTCTATAGGAATAGACGGGTCAATCAACTTGAGGTGAGAGGGCTGCTCCTCCCCGTGATTGGTCGCGGAAAAACTCACATTTGTCAGGCGGTCAAATGAGAGAACGCCGTCAGGTTTAGGATATTCGATAACCTTGTAGTCTTCGGCCTTGCCGGTGGATTGCGCGTCGTCTTTGCCATGCTTTAACGTGCGAAGTGGATTGAACTTGAACAGGTTTGAGACCCACATATCAAAGCCGCCCAGCATCATACCACCGAGCAAGGGCCCGAAACGCGCGTTCAAGGGAGCCACATTTCGCACAGGCTTCAAATCTTGACCCACGGGCCCAGACTTTAGGTTGGCATCATAATCGACCAGCACATCGCCGGAACGTCCGGCGTTTATAGCCGTATGCGCCGCCTCTGCCGCCGCGATACCTGAGAGCATCGCATTATGATTACCTTTAATACGCGGCAAATTCACAAGCCCGGCTGAGCAGCCGAGTAGGGCTCCGCCCGGGAACGCCGTTTGCGGGATAGATTGATACCCGCCTTTGGTCACAACCCGCGCGCCGTAAGCTACGCGTTTGCCGCCTTCAAGAACTTTGGCAATATCCGGATGGTGCTTCCAGCTTTGGAAAACACCATAGGGATAAAGGTGAGGGTTTTTATAATTTAAATCGACAATATAACCGACATAGACTTGGTTATTCTCTAGGTGATAAAGGAATGACCCGCCGCCCGCTTTCCAGCCCAGCGGCCAGCCCATTGTATGCGTCACCTCGCCGAGATTATGATTTTCCGGTTTGACGTCCCAAATCTCTTTCATACCGAGGCCGAACTTTGGTACATCGCAATCAGCGTCAAGCGCATATTTTGCGATCACTTGCCGGGATAAAGATCCCCGCGCGCCTTCAGAGAGCAGAACATATTTGCCGTTCAGCTCCATGCCGGGCTCGTAGCCTTCGCCTTTAGAGCCATCTTTGCTAATGCCAAATTCGCCGGCCACGACGCCCTTAACTTGCCCATTCTCGCCGTAGACCAACTCTGAGCAGGCCATGCCGGGGAAAACCTCCACGCCGAGGCTCTCAGCCTTTTCAGCCATCCAGCGGCAAACATTCCCCATTGAGACAATATAATTACCATGATTATGCATCAGCGGGGGCATTAACATGTTTGGGACACGCACCGAGCCTGACGGGCCGAGCATCAATAAGCGATCTGACGTGACTTCTGTATGAATAGGCGCGTCTTGGTCACGCCAGTCTGGAATAAGCGCGTCCAAACCACACGGGTCAAGCACAGCGCCAGAAAGAATATGCGCTCCAACCTCGGAGCCTTTTTCTAAAACGACAACTGAAATATCATCTCCGCCGAGCTGTTTTAGCCGGATCGCCGCTGACAATCCCGCCGGACCCGCGCCAACAATAACGACATCATAATCCATACTTTCCCGGGCTGCGGCATTCTCAGACATCTATTTTATCCTCTTTATTCACATGAAAGACCGATAGAGACTCGCTATAGAGCCCATAATTACTTATCGCAATTAGACGTTAAAAGCGGGCGGGTAAAGTACTGCCTTGATTCGATTTACAAAAGAGACTGTATGAGAGAGACGTTGACACTGGGTTGGGAAGAATGGGTGGCTCTGCCGGACCTCTCCCTACCCGCGATTAAAGCTAAAGTTGACACAGGCGCGCGAACCTCGGCCTTGCACGCCGTCGCGATTGAGCCTTTTGGCACAGAAGATAATCCACAGGTCAGGTTTATCATGCATCCGGATCCGGCGGATCCCGGCATTGAAGTCATTTGCTCCGCCAAAGTGATCAGCCGCCGCGTTGTCACAAGCTCTAACGGCGAAACCGAGTCTCGCTATGTGATTGGGTCTAACATCTCAATCGGTGGTCAGATCTGGCCCATTGAATTAACGCTCACTAACCGCGAAACCATGGTGTACCGCATGTTGCTGGGCCGCTCGGCCATACAAGAAAACATGACAGTGACGCCGTCAGTTTCGTTCCAACAGCCCATCTTGGATTACGAAGCTTACAAAAAACGCGCCCGTAAAAAAGGCAACCCCAAACGGCCCCTGCGCATAGGCATCCTTACACAAGAGCCTAAAAACTATTCCAATAAAAGTATGATCGCAGCCGCCGAGAAACGCGGGCATGTGATTGAAACCATCAATACAGCGCGCTGCTATATGGCGATCAACAACCATTTGCCCGAAGTGTATTATGATGGTAAAGCCTTGCCGCGCTATGATGCGATTATTCCGCGCATCGGACCCAGCATGACCTTTTACGGCATGGCGATTATCCGCCAGTTTGAGAGTATGGGCGTTTATTGCCTAAATAATGCCAGCGCGATTGGAAACTCGCGCGACAAACTTCTCGCCCACCAAATTCTTGCCGCTCATCAACTTGGCATGCCCAATACGGCTTTTGCGAAATCATCGCATGATACCAAAGGCATTATTGATATGGTCGGCGGGTCGCCTGTTGTTGTAAAACTTCTTGAGTCCACTCAAGGCAAAGGCGTGGTATTGGCGGAAACCCGCAAAGCGGCCAACGCACTGGTTGATGCGTTTCGCGGTTTGGACGCGCACTTTTTGGTGCAGGAATTTGTCAAAGAAGCCAGCGGGACAGATATACGGTGCTTTGTCGTGGACGGCAAAGTTGTCGGCTCTATTCAGCGCACCGCGCAACCCGGGGAATTTCGCTCCAACATTCACCAAGGCGGATCCGCCGTCAGCGTCCGCCTCACCCGGGTTGAACGCCTTACAGCCGTCAAAGCCGCGCGCGCGATG
Source organism: uncultured Caulobacterales bacterium (assembly GCA_964352785.1). GTDB lineage: Bacteria > Pseudomonadota > Alphaproteobacteria > Caulobacterales > Maricaulaceae > JACOMS01. The sequence continues at coordinate 29,870 of CAYGTI010000004.1, read as the reverse complement.
CGCTTGAACATGGCCGGTGTGGATATTCTGCGTAGCGATACCGGCCCGAAAATATTGGAGGTCAACTCCTCCCCCGGCTTACAGGGTATAGAGTCTGCAACAGGCAAAGACATCGCCAACACTATCATTGAGTGTATTGAGAACAATGTGCGCACTGTGTTACGCTCACCTACGGCTCGCAAAAAGAAAGCCAAGCCATAGAACGCGCCGACGCATCCCCGCCGCCTGACTTTGAAAAGGCCCTCTCGTCTATTACGGCGTGGTGGGAGAGCATGGGTATTGATGTCCCCGCTCTCAAACCTGCTATGCCCCGCGCCCGAATGGCTTCGCCTAAAACAAGCCCCGACCCGCGGGTGGCAGAGGCGCGGCAAACGCCTTCCGCCGCAATACCGCCATCTCATAAAAAAACGGCCCAAGAGACGCCGCCCGCACCGCCGCAATCTTTCGAACTGGCAAAATCTGCAAAAACACTTGAAGAACTAAAAAATATAATGGCCCACTTTGATGCTGGAGAAATTAGCGATCACGCTCGCCAAGCCGTCTTTTCACGTGGCAACCCCAAGGCCAAAATCATGGTCATCGGCGAGGCCCCAGGCCGGGACGAGGACATTGCAGGTAAACCCTTTGTCGGCAAATCAGGGCAGCTTTTAGATAAAGTCTTCGGCGCTATTGGGCTTAGCGAGGAGGATATTTATATCACAAATGTGGTAAATTGGCGCCCCCCCGGAAACCGCAACCCGACGGCTGCCGAAATTACGCTCTGCAAACCTTTTCTGATGCGCCACATAGAACTTATCGATCCCAAGTTAATTGTTCTTGTTGGCGGAATTTCTATGACCGCAATGACAGGACTAACAGGCATTATGAAAAATAGAGGCCAATGGGCAGACCTTGACATCAACAGCAAAATTATCCCCATGCTGCCGATCTATCACCCCGCTTTTTTACTCCGGCAACCCGCCGTAAAAAAAGATTGCTGGCGGGATATGCTGTCTCTTAGAGCTCGCCATGCTGCTCTTTGATGCGCTCGTCAGGTGCGGCGCCGTAACTTTGCTGCTCACATCTGCCTTCTTTTGTTTTCGCGATGGCGGGAAGCTTATTCAAACACAGCTTGGCGCTTGGACGGGCATAATCGTTGCCGCGCTTTTGCTGAGCACCGCTCCTGAGCCGCTAAGGCTCCCGGAGCCTTTGTTCACGGTCTTCCGTATTCTGGATATTCCCAACCTTGCCGTAATATGGCTTTTTGCACGCTCGCTTTTCGTGGATGATTTTAAATTCGGGAGATTGGAATGGGTTGTATCGACATTCTATATTGCCCTTGTATCCTTATTACGGTTCGGAAATCTTGAATGGCTACATAACATTCCTCCTTTTTTCTTACACAGCGCCACATTTCTTTCGGCGGTGATGGTCGCACATATTATTTGGACGGCTTTGGCGGGCCGCTCGGATGACCTTCTTGAAGCGCGAAGACGTGGACGCCCTTGGTTCTCTGTGGGTTTGGCTATTGCCTGCTCGACCACAATTATTGCCGAAACCATTTATGGTTCGCTCGACGGCGGTGTTAACTCGGTGGTCTCAACGGTAAGAGCCACTGTAACGCTACCCATGGCCGCATGGGGCGTCATATGGCTCATGAAGCTACATCCGGAAAACATATTATTTGAACGCGCTCAGCCCATGCAAGTGAAAGCTCCCGAAATTGATCCCCGCGACGCGGCATTGCACAGAAAACTTACGGCCCTCATGAACGAGGATCATTTTTACAAAGAACAAGGTTTGACCATTCGCATTTTGGCTGAAAAACTCGGTGCGCCAGAACATCATTTGCGCGCGCTGATTAATCAAAGTCTTGGCTTTCGCAACTTCGCCGCGTTCCTCAACCATTACCGCATTGCCTACGCTAAAGACGTGCTATCCGACATCGAGCAAGCCCGCCTTCCCGTGCTCACCATTGCCATGGACGCCGGATTTAATTCCCTCGCCCCGTTTAACCGCGCGTTTAAATCCATGGAGAGCATCACGCCGACAGACTATCGGCGGCAGGCTTTATCCCGCACTGAGCCCTCCTGACTAATCTATCCTGAAAAAACCTCCTCATCTTTAAATCCGCCTAGTCTTTTTTTTTACTGCGGAGCCTTTATTACCGCCCTGTGCTTCTTTGTGTTCAACAACAAAGGACACATCATGGATATTTTATCATTTCTTACCGAACAGCTTGCACCGCGCATTTTAGGCGGCTTGCAATTTGAAGCGACGCGCTACGCGATGGGGACGATTACTGTCTTCATCGTCATATGGCTTATTCTCGGGCGCCTATTATGGACGCGTAAAATCAGGGCTCGCACCGCAAAATTTGCGCAAATTAAAAATGAGATTAGAAACTCGATGATTACAATCTGTATCTTCGTCGCGCTTGATATCGCTGTGTTCGAGTTTGACACGTTAGGCATTTTCAAGATCTATAATGATCCCGGCCAGTACGGCGTGCTTTATTACTGGCTGTCCATTCCGCTCATGCTTATTTTGCATGATACTTATTTTTACTGGACTCACCGCGCCATGCACCACCCGAAACTCTATAAAGCGTTTCACCTGACGCATCACCGCTCGCATAACCCAACACCTTTTACAGCCTATTCTTTTGCGCCCGGAGAAGCGATTGTAGAATATGCCTTTGTTCCAGTGGTCTTGATGATGGTGCCTATCCACCACTCGGCGTTCTTTATTGTTATGACGATCATGATTTTCAAAAACGCGCTTGGCCATTGCGGCTATGAGGTAATGCCCCGCCGCTGGGCCAGGCTCCCAGTTCTCGGCTGGATTACCAGCGTGACTCATCATGACATGCACCATGAAAAAGCGAGCGGTAATTATAGCCTGTATTTTACATGGTGGGACCGCTGGATGGGAACAGAGCACGATAACTATGTTGAACGTTTTGAAAGTGCGGGACAGAACATGCACGTTAAATTATCAAAAATACCTGAGATTACAGCTGCAGAATAATCACATTGCATATGGGTACATAAATTTTACTGTCGTATTAAATCACCAGCCTCACTCAAATCATTTAATATCGCGCTCACATCCATACCGGATGTGAGTAAGTCCGTATTTTCCATGGGATCAGATTGTAAATCAAACAATGTTTGCGTCCCATTTTGAAGCTCAATCAGCTTATAGCGCTGATCCCGAATGGACCACCCCTCCAGACTAGTAGTACTCACTTCCGTGTAAGAATAATCACGCGCCGCCGCCGCCGCGCCGCTCAAAAGAGCTTGGAAACTTTGGCTATCGTTTATCGTTGCCGCTGGACTCCCGGCAATTTGGGCGATGGTCGCATAAAAATCCGTGTTATTAATCAGCCCTGCTTCCCGCTCACCTTGCCGCGTGACACCCGAGCCCGAGACAAACATCGGAACGCGAACGCCCCCTTCGGTTAAAGACCCTTTGGTTCCGTTTGGATAAGCGGATGTGTCAGAGACACTGCGCGGTGTACCGTTATCGCCGACAAATAGTATAACCGTATTGGCGCGCTCGGCGTCAGACAACGTACCAAGCAAGCGGCCTATTTCCGTATCCATCGCCTCAATCGCCGCTAGGTAATAATCTCGCGGATTGGCAGTAATGTCAGCATCCGTACCAGAAAGCGTTTGAGAGTGCAGAGCCGCAGGCGGAGCATGAAACGGTGTATGCGGAGCATTATACGCTAGCCATAAAAACCAAGGTTCCGTCTGGCTCCCGACCCAGCTGATGGCTTGGTCCGTTAATTCAGTTGTCACATAAGCGGTCAAATTACTGTTGCTGCCATTCACATTCAGCGTCCAATCATAATAATCACTCACGCCGCCGCCGATGATCCCCGCGAAGTGAGTGATACCAGCATCATTAGGCCCGCTGACTCCGCCGCCCAGATGCCACTTGCCCACCATCGCAGAGGCATATTCAGATGTATTGGCGTCTGCGGCAAGATATTCATGCAGGATTGTCTCGGACACGGGCAAACTATCCCCAACCGATGTCACGCCTGTACGCACGCCGTAGCGGCCAGATAATAACCCAGCCCGCGTTGGTGAGCACACCGGGTTGACCCACACATTGTCAAACACAAGACCGTTAGCGGCGAGACCGTTCAGCACTGGAGTCGTCGGTATATCTGCAGAAACAGAATATTGAGCGGACGAATCAAGGCCTTGATCATCGGAAATAATCAGCAAAATATTCGGCTTCGAAGATGATGTAGGCGCTGCAGCAACAGTAATCTGCAGTTCATCAGATACGCTACCGCCATTGCTATCGTTAGCCGTTATGGTGACAGTCATGAGTATATCCAAAGACGGTGTGCCACTTATAACGCCGTCGTTATCCATCAATCCGTTCGCAGATGGCGCATAGGAAATTGTGTATGTTAGCGAATCATTATCGGCATCCGAGAATGCCGTCCCTCCTTGCGTGGCATCATATGAAAAAGCCGTACCCACGACCGCGCTTTGATCCGCATTTGCTCTGGCGACAATCGGCGCCGTGTTAGACGGCGTCGGTGTCACTGGAACTATGCTACCGCTAGAATTCCCGCCGCCACAAGCATTCAGAAGTGTAGACATAAGAACGAGCAAAAAGAGCGTAAACTTTGGCATAGGGTTTCCATTTCAGCATAAATGCAGACAGTATATGTTATATCTAACGCCCGGCGGCACGGTTTCCGTCGCAGATAAAGCATAACAGTGTTAATAGGATATAGCCTCAGACAACAAAGTATCTCAATCCTATCTCACGCAATCTTGGGGCTGCTAACAGATCGCGCCGCATTTTTCGCGTCTCGCCTGAAACATTTTGACGGTTGCACCTTGCGTAGCGCTATTTTATAGCCTGAGTCATATTTACCGCGTTTCGCTTGAAACGGAAAATTCTCATTAACGGATAGATTTCATGAATATACACGAATACCAAGGCAAAGCCGTTCTCAAAGAGCTTGGCGCCCCTGTTTCCAAAGGCGTTGCCATTTTTAACGCAAACGAAGCTCGCGCTGCCGCCGAAGAGCTGGGTGGGCCGCTCTGGGTCGTCAAATCGCAAATTCACGCGGGCGGACGCGGCAAAGGCACATTCATCGGCGCGCCAAAAGACGCTAAAGGCGGCGTGCGCCTCGCGTTCTCTGTGGATGATGTTGTTAAAAATGCTGAAGAGATGCTCGGCGCTTACTTAGTCACAGCGCAAACGAGCGACGAAGGCAAGCAGGTTAACCGCCTTTACATCGAGGACGGCTCTGACATTGAGACAGAGCTTTACCTCTCCATCATTATTAACCGCGAAACCTCGCGCGTCTCATTTATCGTCTCCACCGAAGGCGGCATGGATATTGAAGCTGTCGCACACGATACACCCGAAAAAGTGATCAACTTTGACGTTGACCCGGCGACAGGCTTCATGCCGCATCATGGCCGTACTTTGGCCAAGGCGCTTGGGCTGTCCGGCGACCTTGCCAAACAAGCGAATAAGCTAGGCCGTACACTCTATAACGGCTTCCTTGCCAAAGACATGAGCATGCTGGAGATTAATCCGCTGATCGTCACCGAGGATGGCCGCTTGCATTGTTTGGATGCGAAAATCAGTTTTGATGAAAATGCCTTGTTCCGTCATCCTGATGTTGCGGCGCTACGCGACGAAACCGAAGAAGACGAAAAAGAAACCGAAGCTAAAAAATACGACCTGTCCTATGTAGCGCTTGATGGCAATATTGGCTGTATGGTCAACGGCGCCGGCCTCGCCATGTCAACGATGGACATTATCAAGCTATACGGCGCAGAGCCAGCCAACTTCTTGGATGTCGGCGGCGGCGCGACCAAAGAAAACATTGTAGCGGCCTTTAAAATTCTAACGTCTGACGAAAAAGTCAAAGGCATTTTGATCAATATTTTCGGCGGTATTATGAAATGCGATGTCATCGCGCAAGGCACAGTGGACGCCGTCAAAGAAGTCGGCCTTCAAGTTCCGCTCGTTGTCCGCCTAGAAGGCACAAACGTCGAAGCCGGTAAAAAAATTATCAATGAGAGCGGCTTGAACGTCATAGCGGCGGATGATCTGGATGACGCCGCGCAGAAAATTGTTACAGCGGTTAAGAGGTAATTCATTAAATATGAATTTATTCATGAAAAGCTTATGCGTCCTGAGCTGCTTTGTAGGGTTTTCCTCACATGCGATAGCATCAGACGCTGAATACTCTTTCACTCAAGAGTTTTTGAATGTTTGTAATGCATCTCAGTTATCATACAATGAAGGCAAAAAAAGCTTTGTAAGTAATGATTGGTCTGATGCTGCCAAAAACATGAAAGAAGCTATGGATCCAGCCTTTTATCTAAACCACGTGAAAGCATTCAAAGCTTTTCAAGTTGAAACTGCTGGAGGCGGTTTTTGGTATGGAACAATGGCGAAGGGCAAACTTCAGGAATATAACGTGCGAATGTGTAATCTTTGGCTTGTCACAGATGATATATCTGGCATTCGACAGGACTTTGAAAACGTTATAGGTCAAACACCATCACAAAAAGTCGTAGTAGAAGGTGAGGATCGCTTCATATATCTTCCAGAGGGTGCAACTGAATTCCATTTTGCCCAGGAAGCCGATGCGGGCAATGACACCTTTGTAATAATTTTATCAAAAGTATTTGCAGGAAAATAGAGGCAAAATAAATGTCAGTTTTAATCAATAAAGATACGAAAATTATCACACAGGGCATGACCGGTAAAACCGGGACGTTCCATACGGAACAAGCGATTGTCTATCACAACACAAAAATGGTGGGCGGCGTGACCCCCGGCAAAGGCGGGACAACTCATATTGGGCTCCCTAATTTTGATACCGTGGCCGAAGCGAAGCACGCCACTGGCGCAACCGCTTCTGTAATTTATGTGCCCCCACCCTTCGCAGCTGATTCGATCCTTGAGGCGATTGACGCCGAAATGGAATTAATCATCGCCATTACTGAAGGTATTCCTGTCAGCGACATGATCCCCGTTAAGCGCGCGCTTGTCGGGTCGAAATCCCGCCTTATTGGCCCGAACTGCCCGGGCGTATTGACGCCAGAAGAGTGTAAGATCGGTATCATGCCCGGTAAAATTTTCAAAAAGGGCTCTTGCGGCGTCGTTTCGCGCTCAGGCACGCTCACATATGAAGCCGTTTTCCAGACCTCTCAGGTTGGTTTGGGCCAAACAACAGCGATTGGTATTGGCGGGGATCCCATTAACGGAACCAATTTCATCGACTGCCTTGAACTGTTTCTTAACGATGATGACACAAAGCAGATAATCATGATCGGTGAAATTGGCGGCTCGGCTGAAGAAGAGGCCGCTGAATTTGTCGCTCATATGGCTAAAAAAGGCATTAAAAAGCCAATGGTTGGCTTTATTGCAGGCCGCACAGCACCTCCGGGCCGCACCATGGGTCATGCAGGCGCGATCGTCTCAGGGGGTAAAGGCGGTGCGGAAGATAAAATCGCCGCAATGGAAGCGGCTGGCATTCGCGTCTCTGACTCCCCGGCCAAGCTCGGGGTCACTATGATGGATGTCCTGAAAGGATAAATCCTATGGCTGAGAAAAGCCGCTCTGAGTATAATCAAGACATGACGGACACATTGTTTCTGGATGGCGGCAATGCCGTCTATCTGGAGCAGATGCTCGCGCAATATATGGAAAACCCGCATACGGTTGATCCAAGCTGGCAAGCCTACTTTTCCAGCCTTGGTGAAGACACGGTTGATGCACGGCAAAATGCAAATGGTCCGGCGTGGAAGCGCCAAGACTGGCCACAGCCTGATCATACGGAACTCACCGCGGCGCTGACCGGCGATTGGGGGCCGGACGTAGAGGATAGTATTTCCGGTAAAATCAACGCCCGCATGAGCGGAGCATCACAGGCCGATATACGCCAAGCCACCAAGGACTCGCTCCGTGCGCTCATGCTCATTCGCGCCTACCGAATGCGCGGGCACCTGATTGGTGATCTTGACCCGCTGAACTTACGCGAAAAGAACCGTCATCCAGAGATGGAATATACCTCTTACGGGTTCACACCTGCGGATCTTGACCGCTCGGTCTTTATTGACGGCGTCATGGGGATGGAAACCGCCACGCTTGCGCAAATTATAGAGATCATGGAGCGCACCTATTGTTCGACATTTGGCGTACAGTTTATGCATGTCTCCGACCCGGCGGAAAAAGCTTGGATTCAAGAACGTATCGAAGGCCCGGACAAAGAGATTTCATTTACGCCCGAAGGCCGCAAATCTATCCTGCAAAAACTGATTGAAGGCGAATCGTTCGAGCAGCTTATCCATCGCCGCTATCCGGGCACGAAGCGCTTCGGGATTGACGGAGGCGAAGCGCTCCTCCCGGCGCTGGAACAAATTATCAAGCGCGGTGGACAGCTTGGCCTCAAAGATATTAATTTTGGCATGCCGCACAGAGGACGCCTAAACGTTCTCGCTGCGGTTATGGAAAAGCCTTACCGCGCCATGTTTTATGAGTTTTTAGGCGGCGTCACATCCGGCTCTGAAAGCTTTGCCTCGGGCGACGTGAAATACCACCTCGGCGCCTCCTCTGACCGCGCCTTTGATGGCAATGAGGTGCATCTCTCGCTTGCGCCAAACCCGTCTCACCTCGAAGCCGTTGACCCGGTTGTCATCGGCAAAGCCCGCGCCAAACAACAAATGATGTCGGGCACCTATGCCAGCGCCAACCCCAAAGCCGTCATGGCTGTTTTGCTGCACGGCGACGCGGCCTTTGCTGGACAAGGCATGGTTATGGAATGCCTACAGCTCTCGGGCATTGAAGGCTACCGCATCGGCGGAACCCTGCATGTGATTGTCAACAACCAAGTCGGCTTTACCACCAGCCCGAGCTATTCACGCTCCGGCAATTATCCGTCCGACGTGGCGCTAATGGTCGAGACGCCGATATTCCATGTCAACGGCGATGATCCAGAAGCCGTAGTCTTTGCGGCTCGCGTCGCGACAGAGTACCGCCAGAAGTTCGGCAAAGATGTTGTTATCGATATTATTTGCTATCGCCGCTACGGCCATAATGAGGGCGATGATCCATCCTTTACCCAGCCGGTCATGTACCGCACAATTAAAAACAAGCCGAGCACGCGGCAAATTTATGGCGACCGCCTTGTCACCAACGGCACGATCACCAAAGCCGAATATGACAAAATGGTCGATGATTTTGAAACCTTCCTCGAGCATGAATTTGAGACTGCCAAAGATTATGAAAGCAATGAGCCCGATTGGCTGCAAGGTATCTGGTCGGGCCTGACGGTTCCCACCGATGACGATAAACGCCGGGGCGATACCTCCGTAGAGATTGAGCGTCTGCGGCACATTGGCGAGCGCATCACAACCATCCCCAAAGAGGCCAAGTGCCACCGCACCCTGAAAAAACTCATCACGCAGAGACGCGAACGCGTCGATGCGGGCGAAAATATAGATTGGGGCCTTGCGGAACATCTGGCCTTTGGTTCCTTGGTGACAGAGGGGCATCCTGTGCGCCTGTCCGGCCAAGACTGTGGACGCGGCACGTTTAGCCATCGCCATAGTCATATCGTCAACCAAGAAGACGAGACGCGGTACACACCGCTTAATAACATCGAAGACGGACAGGAATATTACCAAGTCCTCGACTCGATGCTCTCAGAAGAAGCCGTACTTGGATTTGAATACGGGTTTTCCATCACTGCGCCACAAGCTCTCACCATTTGGGAAGCGCAGTTTGGCGACTTTGCCAATGGCGCGCAGGTTATCGTCGATCAATTTATCTCCAGCGCAGAGCAAAAATGGCTGCGTATGTCCGGCCTCGTTATGCTTTTGCCGCACGGTTATGAAGGCCAAGGCCCGGAGCATTCTTCTGCGCGCATGGAGCGTTACCTACAAATGTGCGCCGAAGACAATATGCAGGTCGCGAACTGCACGACACCGGCTAATTATTTCCATATCCTGCGCCGCCAGGTTAACCGGAACTTCCGCAAGCCGCTGATTGTGTTCACGCCAAAGTCTTTGCTGCGGCATAAGCGTTGCGTCTCGACCTTCAAAGAAATGGGCCCGGCTACATTCTTCCACCGGGTCCTGTGGGATGACGCGGAATATAACCACCAAGAGGGCGAAGTAAAACTTGTCACCGACAGTAAAATCCGCCGCGTCGTTCTGTGTTCGGGCAAGGTCTATTATGATCTGTTCGAAGAGCGTGAAAGGCTAGGCATCAATGATGTCTATTTGATGCGCGTCGAGCAGCTTCACCCCTATCCGCGCTCCGCTATCGCCGAAGAGCTCAAACGGTTTAAAAACGCTGAGATGATCTGGTGCCAGGAAGAACCCAAAAACATGGGTGCGTGGGCGTTTATCAATCCGTTTATCGAAGACAGCCTAAACGATCTGGGCACAAAACATACGCGTCCGCGATATATAGGCCGCAAAGCAAGTGCCTCGACAGCGACGGGTATCGCGTCTAAACATAAAAAGGAACAGCAAGCCATTCTTGACGAAGCCTTTGCAAAGTAGAGAAACATCATGACAGATATTACAGTCCCCAATGTCGGTGAAAGCGTCGCCGAAGTCACGATCGCGCAGTGGTTTAAAAAACCCGGCGACGCGGTCAAAAAAGACGAAGCACTGGTCGAGCTTGAAACTGATAAGGCGGCCCAAGAACTTGTTGCGCCCGAAGACGGAGTCCTCGACGAAATCGTCGTGCCGGAGGGTGAAAACGCCGATGTCGGCGCGGTGATTGCGCGTATGAGCGCTGGCGCGTCCGGTGGAAAATCCGCTCAAACCGCCGCTCCCGCTGTCACAGAGGCCACACAAACCACAGCCCAAGAAGCCCCCAAGGGTGAACCCGCACCTACCGCCTCTGGCAGGTCTGCGGTTGTTATGCCCTCTGCGCAGCGCGTGATCAGCGAGAATAATCTGGACGCGGGCACAATTGCAGGCACAGGCAAAAACGGCCGCGTGACCAAAGGCGACGCGCTTGCGGCCAAGGCCGCCCCAGCGCCAAAACCCGCTGCGCCTACCGCGCCGCGTGGTGATCATCCCCGTGAAGAACGCGTGCGTATGTCCCGCATCCGCCAGACCATCGCCCGCCGCCTCAAGGATGCGCAAAATACAGCGGCCATGCTAACCACCTATAATGAAGCCGACATGACTGAAATCATGGCAATGCGCGCCCAATACAAAGACGTCTTTCAACAGAAGCACGGCATTAAACTTGGCTTCATGAGCTTCTTTGTTAAAGCCTGCGTTCAGGCTCTTAAGGACGTGCCCAATGTTAATGCTGAAATTGACGGCACGGATATCATCTACAAAAACTATTATGATATTTCTATCGCTGTGGGCACAGACAAAGGCCTTGTTGTCCCTGTACTACGGGACTGCGACACGCTCTCACTCGGCGGCGTCGAGAAAGGTATCTCGGCGCTAGGTGCCAAGGCGCGGGATGGAGATCTGTCTATGGATGATATGATGGGCGGAACGTTCACGATTTCAAACGGCGGCGTCTACGGCTCCCTCATGAGTTCCCCGATCTTAAACCCTCCCCAATCCGGCATTCTGGGCATGCACAAAATCCAAAAGCGCGCCATGGTCATTAATGACAAGATTGAAATTCGTCCAATGATGTATCTGGCGCTGTCCTATGATCACCGAATTGTCGATGGCAAAGAGGCTGTTACGTTCTTGGTACGTGTCAAAGAATGCCTCGAAGATCCGGAGCGCCTCCTGCTCGATCTCTAAACTCGCCCATTATAACGGCGCAAACCCCGCTCCATAGCGGGGTTTTTTTTATGCGCGCTTAACATTATAATTTACTGTACTGTGATTTCATGGAATTATGAATATTTCTCTTATTAAGCTTTAGAACTGCGGTAGTATGCACTTAGGAGTTGGACATACTACAACAAGAAAACTTGCTGCGCGAGCGCCGCCGTTACACAATGGTGGTAAGACTGGTTCGAGGCGGACTATAGCTGGGACGGGCTCGCAAAAAAGCCATGGCACGGCTGGGTGGTTGTGGAGAATGAGGCGGTTTATAAAAAATGGATCGATCAATTTGATCTTCCCAAAGGCTGCCCTAATCAAGCCTGCCAAGTTATTCCCGCATCCGAGGCCAGTATATGCCGCGATATGTTTGGCGAAACCGCATTTCACAATGCCACGCTCCAGGATTACTGGCGGGATCAGAGGACTAACCTGGAAAGGCAGGGAGTTGATGGTAAATATTATACGGCGGCGCATCTCCCTCAGTATTTTGAAGACGGCGCCCCCAGCTGGAAGGTCAAGTTCCAACATAGAAAATGGCACTTATTAACTCCCATACTTCAGCACAGATTAAAACAAGGCTCTCATACAGAACTTCGCATTATGGGAATTGGGCGGGAGGACATCAAGGGTAGCGACGGACGAGCTCAGTTTGATGGTTGTATATTAGGTACTTTGAAAATTTGCACACCAACTAAGCCCAGTACATCTCAACCTTATAAAAAATTGGCTATTCCAAGCGAACACGATATAAACTTAAAGACTTTTCAAGCGGCCTTTCTGTATAGTCAGAACTTTTCCGATGCAATTTTTGCATCCGCATCAAATTTCAGTAAGACGCACTTTTTTGGACAATATTCGGACTTCAAAGGCGCGCGATTTTGCAACGGACACACATCCTTTTATGACGCGCAATTCTCCGGAGAAACGGTGGATTTCTCAAAGGCGCAGTTTGCAGGAGGACATGCTCACTTTGGTAAAACACAGTTCTTCGGGAGTTCTACAATGTTTAAACGCTCCGAGTTTTCTGGCGGAAATGCAGATTTAAGTAATACCCAATTCTCAATTGGCCATATTAGTTTTGAAAATGCGATATTCTCAGGAGGGTATACCAGCTTTGACTTTTCGCATTTTTCAGGAAGGTCAATTTCTTTCTTATCGGCAAAATTTTCTGGAGGAAATTTGTATTTTGCAAAGGCGAAACTCTTTGGGAAATATGCGGACTTCTCCGATGCACAATTTTCTGGAGGCAGTGTTTATTTTTTTAGTACACAATTTTTTGGAGAATTCACCAATTTTATCAATGTTCACTTTTCAGGCGGAGTAGCTCAATTTAACGGAGCACAGTTTCTAGGAAAAAGCGTCAGTTTTAATAATGTTAATGCGGAACATTCGGTTGAATTCAACGTAGTAAAAATTTCAAACCGTTGTTCTTTTCATAATGCCGTTTTCGAACAAAGTTCCAGTTTTGTGGACACAAAATTTCCAACTCCTTGCGGAACAGAAAGCGCGTTTCGCGGCACACAGTTTTTGGGGCCCGCAGACTTTTCCCGTCCAACGGTTACCGACGAGAACGGCAAGCCCCTACCCGGCTCGGACTTGCACTTCCCGTTCAACGCTTTTGATAATGCCAATATCAAAGATCAACTCATCCTCTCTCGGCGCGGTGAGGATTATGCGTCTAAAGAATTTAGGCGCGCGCTGAAATCTACGCAGGACGCTTGCCGGGCGGACACAACAGATCGGCAGGAAGAACGATATGCCGCGCTTGAAGCTGGATGCACCACCCTAAAGCTTGCCATGGAAAAAATATCTGACAAAACCCGGGCGCAGCGTTATTTTAAATTTGAGCTGCTTGCCCGGCAAAAACGTCCCTCATCTGGGCCGCTGACGAAATTTATGACCTGGGCTTATGGCCTGACGGCGGATTATGGCGGGTCGATGTGGAAACCTCTCGCCTCACTTTTTGCGGCTTGGATTGTTTTTGCAATTATCTTTAACGTCAATGCGCACTTAATTGATGTCTCGGCGACCTCTGTGAGCCCCCTTGTTTGGGGGCCGCTGGATTTATCAGCCGCGAATATTTTCCGTCCCTTTTTAATCTGGTCAAAAGCGATTTTACCGGGAGATCAGACATGGTTGGGTCTATACCAAGAGACGCTCTCCCCGGGCGGCTGGCTGGCGATTAAATTGCTCTGCACCGCGCAGAGTTTTGTATCTCTGACTTTTTTATTCTTATTTGGCCTCGCCGCGAAACGAAAGTTTCAGATCGGCTAGGTTGAAACCCTGAATACGCCGCACATAATTTGTTAACCGCAGACTCAATTTACCTGCCCGCGCAGAGGCTTCGTTAACGCTGTACGTCTATGTTTGCGCCATGGCCACACCGCCCCCTAATAAAGCCTTAAGCGCCGACAAGAAAAACCTACTGCGTTACCGCGCGGCGGAGCAATGGTGGACGGCGTGGTTTGAGCAGGATTATAGCTGGGACGGACTGTCGCAAAAACCGTGGCACGGTTGGGTAATTGTCCAAAACCAGCGCAGCTATGATGCGTTTGTTAAAAAGCACGGCCTTCCCGAAGGGTGCCCGAGCGCCGACTGCCGCGCAGTTCCGGCGGATGTGGCCGGGCTTTTGCCCAAAAGCAGGAAGACCCGGCCCGCAACCTTGCAGGATTATTGGCGCGACCAAGAAGAGAAACTAGAAGGGCAAAAGGGCAGCGACAAGAAATATACAACCGCTCATCTGCCGCCCAAGTATGAAGACGGAAAACCGAGTTGGAAACATGATCCCGGGCATAAAAACTGGCGTCAGCTTTCCCGGCTTATGGCTGCCCGGCTATCCTGTGGCGCGGCGTCAGATGCCAAGATAAATGCGAGCGGCGCAGAAACGGTCACGGGCCGCGACGGGCGCGCGCAATTTGCGGGATGCGTCCTGCCCGGTTTAAACAGCCAAGACAGCCAAGAAGACAGCCCGGCGTCCGGGTTTCATGTTACGCTGGAGCGCGCCGCATTTTTAAAACCACTTGATTGTGTTGAGGCCGTCTTTGCTTCGCCTGTCAATTTCAGCCATGCCTTATTTGCGGGGGGTTATGTGAATTTCCGCAACGCGCAATTCTCCAGCGGCGACGCGTCTTTCGCCCATGCCGTGTTTACAGGCGGGAGCGCCTATTTCAGACAAACACAGTTCGCGGGCGGCGCAGCGAATTTTACAAAGGCGCAATTTTTGGGCGGAGACGCCAGCTTTCGCGGCGCAGAGTTTTCCGGCGGCGCGGTCAGCTTTAAAACCGCTCTGTTTGCGGGCGGGCAAGCCAATTTTGAAAACGCGCGCTTTTCCGGCGGAAACGCAACATTTAAAAACGCGCAATTTTCAGGCGGTGGCGTATTTTTCGGGAACGTCAATTTTTCTGGCGGAGACGCTGTCTTTACCGGTATTCGCGTGTCCGGCGGCGGATCATATTTCAGGAATGCAGAGTTTTCGGGGGGCAATGCCGTCTTTGAAAACGCCGAATTTTTAGGCGGCGGCATGTCATTTGGGAATGCGGAATTTTCCGGCGGCGAGGCTATATTTCGCCATATCAATGTCTCTGGCGGAAGAGGTTACTTTGACAAAGCCGTCTTTTCTGGCGGTCATGCCTCCTTCAGGGGTGCAAAATTTTCCGCCGGAATTGTGACCTTTGGCGGTGCGCGGTTTGAGGAGACTTTCGATTTTCACAAAGCTGTTTTCAAAAGTCGCGCCTTGTTTACAGATACCGTATTTCCGCCGCCAAGCCGAACAGACGGCGCGTTTCGCGCGGCAAAATTCCTTAGCACCGCCGCCTTCCAGCGCCGTACAGTCATAACAAAGGACGGCATCCGCGTTCCGCAGCATGACCTCTATTTTCCCTTCAATGCCTTTGACGGTACATTCTTTAAAAGCCGCCTTGTGCTGGCTCGCCGGGGCGACGCCTATGCAAAAGATGAGTTTGATAGAACTGTAAGCGCAATCCACTGCGATTGCGAAGATGATATCGCCCAAAAAGACGTCAGGTTTGCGGCTCTCGAGCGTGGCTGCGAGCAAATCAAAGATGCGATGACGGCGGCCCGCGACGGAAAACGCGCGCATCGCTATTACAAATTTGAACGCCTTGCACGGCTAGAGCGGCCTTCCACACCGAAAATAGCGCGCCGGTTTGAGCAGGCTTACGGCGCAGCCACCGATTACGGGGGCTCCCTTTTACGCCCCCTATTGGGATTATTTTTAATTTGGGTGGGGTTTTCCGTAATTTACGGATTGTCAGCCTATTTTATGGGTGTTTCACCCTCGGACCGGATTACCTCCCTTTTAGGGCCCATGGATTTTTCCGCGGCGCAAACCTATCAGCCTTTTTGGGTTTGGCTAAAAGCTGCTGTAACACATGAGGCCTCATGGGCGGGGCTTTATTTCGGCGCGTCGCATCCTGCCGGATGGACGGCGATCAAAGCCCTCGCCGCCCTGCAAAGCATCCTATCCCTCACCGGGCTCGGCTTGTTGGCTTACGTCGCCAAGCAAAAATTTGACGCGAGGTCATACGGCGCGTTCAGCACATGGGTGCGGCGCCTAAGTTAGTGAATTTCACGTTTAACCATACTCAGAAGAGTATCGGAAAATGGGAGAAAAAAGCCCAATTTCCGACACCTCATTAACGTGAATTGTACTCATCGCGGTCTTTAAACTGCGGCGCGCGTTTTTCCAGAAACGCTTTGACCCCTTCGGTGCAGTCATGCTCGTGAAACATCCGCATCAGGCGCTCACTCTCCATCATGTGCGCGCGCATCGGCCCGCCGCCATATTCCGGCCCGCCCAGCATCGCCGCGCGTAGGAGTTGTTTATTGTGTGCTGCGCTTTCCGGCGAAACATTCACCGCCATATCATGGGCCAATTCCATAGCGCGCGGCAGCACAGCGCCGGGCTCCACGACCTCATGCAGCATGCCAGCACGCTGAGCTTCGTCTGCCAAAATAATCCGCCCCGTCAGCGCCCATTCCTGCGCCCGTGAAAACCCAACAATACGCGGCAGAAACCAACTTGCCGCCCCGTCATAGACAATCCCGCGCCGCGCGAACGGAAACGCAAATCTGGCTTTGCTGGACGCGATTTTAATATCCATCGGCAGGAGCATCGTCGCGCCAATGCCTACAGCGGAACCGTTGACCGCTGCAATGATCGGCGTGTCAGCTTCAAAAATTCGCAAATTTAATATCCCGCCATAATCGCGGGAAATACCCTCAATCTTGGGCGCGCCCTTATCAAAGCCCGCCCCGCCAAACCCTTGGCTGATATCCGCGCCCGCACAGAACGCACGGCCAGCCCCCGTGACGACAATCACACGAACGCTATTATCTTTATCCGCTTGATCAATTGCGGCGTGCAGGTCCGTGTGCAACGGCACGTTGTAGCT
Source organism: uncultured Caulobacterales bacterium (assembly GCA_964352785.1). GTDB lineage: Bacteria > Pseudomonadota > Alphaproteobacteria > Caulobacterales > Maricaulaceae > JACOMS01. The sequence goes on along the minus strand of CAYGTI010000004.1, from coordinate 12,655 downwards.
GTTCATATGTTCGGGCCGATTAAGCGTAATCACCGCCACAGCGCCGTCACGTTTTACAATGACATTTTCCATTATTTTTCCTTGTCTGCCGTCTTTTAAATACGGCTCTATAGCCTAAGGATAGCACGTCTTGATATCCTAGATAAACCGTGCATTTGGTAGCTTAATCCTCTATATTTTTGGCGTATTTATAGATGATTCGAAAGACTGTCCCTGAATGGCTGAAACTCCCGAAAACACACCCGACAATAGTGCAGAATATGGCGCCGACAGTATCAAAGTACTTAAGGGACTGGACGCGGTACGAAAACGTCCGGGCATGTATATCGGCGATACGGATGACGGCTCAGGACTGCATCATATGGTGTACGAAGTTGTCGACAATGCGATTGATGAGAGCTTAGCGGGACATGCTGACCGCGTAACCGTAAATCTGCATCCTGATGGCTCTTGCTCGGTCAGCGACAATGGGCGCGGCATCCCCGTCGCCATCCACGAAGAAGAAGGCGTCTCTGCCGCCGAAGTGATCATGACGCAGCTTCATGCGGGCGGGAAGTTTGATCAAAATTCCTACAAAGTCTCTGGCGGCCTGCACGGCGTGGGCGTCTCCGTGGTCAACGCCTTATCTGTAACGCTCGACCTCACGGTCTGGCGCGACGGCAAAGAGCATTTCATCCAGTTCTCTCACGGCGACACAGTCGCACCGTTAAAAATTGTCGGCGACGCCCCCCAGGATGATCGGCGCGACGGCACGCAAAAAACACTCACCGGCACCATGGTGCGGTTCCTGCCGTCCGAAGAGACTTTCACCATGGTCGAATTTGACAGAGACACGCTTGAGCGCCGCTTGCGTGAATTGGCATTTCTAAACTCTGGCGTGATGATTGTCCTAACCGATGAGCGCCCAGAAGAGCCGATCGTAACTGAGCTCTATTATGAGGGCGGCATTGAAGCCTTTGTCCGGCACTTGGACGCCAATAAAGTCTCTCAAATCGAAGCACCGATTTCGGTTTTCAAAGAAATTGACGGGATCACTGTTGAGGCCGCTTTATGGTGGAATGACGGCTATCATGAGAATGTCCGCTGCTTTACCAACAATATCCCTCAGCGGGACGGCGGCACGCACTTAGCGGGGTTTCGCGGCGCGCTAACCCGAACCATCAACAAATACACGGCTGACAGCGGCGCGGCAAAAAAGGAAAAAGTGTCTATATCGGGCGATGACGCCCGCGAAGGCCTGACGTGCGTTTTGTCGGTCAAAGTGCCGGATCCGAAATTCTCCTCACAAACCAAAGACAAGCTAGTCTCCTCCGAAGTCCGCCCCGTCGTCGAGAGCGCGATGAACGAGGCCCTCGGAGAATGGTTTGAAGAGCACCCATCGGACGCCAAGCAGATTATCCAAAAAATTATTGAGGCCGCTGCCGCCCGCGAAGCCGCCCGCAAGGCGCGGGATTTAACCCGCCGCAAATCCGCGCTCGATATCGCCTCCTTGCCCGGCAAGCTCGCCGATTGTCAGGAAAAAGATCCGGCTCTGTCTGAAATATTCATCGTGGAGGGAGACTCTGCGGGGGGTTCGGCCAAGCAGGCCCGCTCACGTTACAACCAAGCCATCCTGCCGCTTAAAGGTAAAATCCTGAACGTTGAGCGCGCCCGGTTTGACCGTATGTTGTCCTCACAAGAAATCGGCACCATGATCACGGCGCTCGGCACGGGGATTGGCCGGGATGATTTTAACATCGACAAGCTACGTTACCACAAAGTCGTCATTATGACCGATGCGGACGTTGACGGCGCGCATATCCGAACCTTGCTGCTCACCTTTTTCTATCGCCAAATGCCCGAGTTGATTGAGCGCGGCTATCTCTATATCGCGCAGCCGCCGCTTTATAAGGTCGAGCGCGGTAAGTCGGCCCGCTATATCAAAGACCAGGATGAACTTGATGATTACCTCATTGAGGCGGGCTCAGGCGATTCCACACTGACGCTGGAAACAGGCTCGGTCATCTTAGGTCAAGACCTAAACAGGATCGCCCACGAAGCGCTCACCGCGCAAGGCCTGATTAACCGCCTGAAATCCCGCGCGCCCGATAATATCATCGCCCAGGTCGCCATCTCCGGCGCGCTTGGGCCTGAGGCCGGTAATGATGAGGCCGAAGCCGCCGCCAAGCGCCTCGACAGGATCGCTGATGAAGGCGAAGATGGCTGGAGCGGGCGCTTTGATGATGACGGCGCGCTTGTATTTGAGCGCGAAGTGCGCGGCGTGGTTGAGCGCCACGCACTGCGCCCGGCTTTCCGGGACAGCGCGGACGCGCGCCGCCTCCACCGCATGGCTCCGGCCCTGATGGAAACCTATTCCGGCACGGCGATTTTCCGGCGCGGCGAGAGCGAATCGGTCGAGATTTACGGCCCGGCGCAATTGCTCGAGACTATTTTTGAGGGCGGACGCAAAGGTTTTAAAATTCAACGTTACAAAGGCCTTGGTGAAATGAACCCGGACCAGCTCTGGGAAACCACGCTGGATGCCAATGCCAGATCCTTGCTACAAGTTCGCGTTGAAGCGGCTGACGCTACAGACGAGTTGTTTACCAAACTCATGGGCGACGTGGTCGAGCCCCGCCGGGACTTTATCATCAGCAACGCGCTCGACGCGGATGTGGATACCTAATACCTACACTGACGATGCCTCGCCGCGCCAAATCTATTCCAGAAAAAATGATCAAAGTTGATCATGCCGGAGAAAACGGAGCGGTGAATATTTACCGCGCACAAATTATTGCGGCCACGCTTCGCGCTCCCTCTCTTCGGCTCGAACTGAAACATAATCTTGAGCATGAAAAAGAACACCGCCGCCTATTCAATAGCTGGCTACTGGAGAATCGCATCAAGCGTTGTTTTAGTTATCACCTTTGCGGTATTGGCGGTTTCGCTCTCGGTTTAATGACGGGACTGATAGGCCCAAAAGCCATATATGCGACAACCTATGCCGTAGAAACAGTTGTGCTCGAACATTTGGAGCATCAGCTCGAAATTTTAACACTCTCGGATATGACCGCAGCCAATTGTGTCGCGAGCATCATTGAAGATGAAAAATCACATAAAGATCAGGCTGAAATTCAGCTGGCGAATGACTCCATTATGACCCGTATCATATTGTCTGTTGTAAAGTTTTGCACAGAATCTGTGATTAAATTTGGCATGAGATAATAGCGATAACATCTCTGGTCTAATTAAAAACATACCCCAACCCTCCTAAGGCGTTTGGATCGACATTAAATAAGCAAGCAGCGCTTCGGTTTCTTTGACGTTGAAGTCAAAATCCGGCATGTCGGCATGGCCCACATGAATGTGCTCCCGAAAATCATCCGCGAGGGCTTCACTATTGTAAAGGCTAAGTACAGTGCGCAGGGGGGGCGCGTCGTTACGCGGACTTGGGTCTTTCGCCCCAAGACTATGACAGCTCGCACAATTCTCTTTTGCGATCTCATGCCCGACCGCAATATATGACGTCTCAAAAGTATCCGGCGCTGCCGGTGATCGCTCGCAAGCCATTATACTCATCGGCAGAACAAGAGCCCCTGTCAAAAAATATCTGATTTTCATTTTCATTTCCCCTTATACGACACCCGCAACATCATGACTAATCATCAACGCAGACTGTTTTCAAGTTAAAACGCAGCGGCTGTATTTATCACACATTCAATCTAGGAAGTGAATGGATCCAACTTTAAAATGCCGGTTTCGCCCGCAAAATGGGTCCTAAAAACAATCTAATCCTCGGTATCCGGTTTGCACATAGTCTTTAGGCTATGAAACATTTTAACGCGGCTACTCTTTCGGGCCCGGATGCGCTTTACCCGCGCTCTGCGATGCCCCGGCAAGCCCCGCCCGCCCCTGTGGTTACGGCGCAGTTCGATCCGGATGAAGCGCGCAGCTATGGCGGCGTGAAGGCCGCTGAATTGATCGACATGGCACAGGATCATGACAGTTTCGAAGCTAAAACCATACGGCCCGGCGCGGTTCAGCGCTTGGTTGATGCCAGCCTAGAAAAACTTGACGCCCTGCGGGCCTACATGATCGTCAAGACAGCGCTGCGCCGTCTCTTCGCGCCTTTAATGCCCAAACCGACTCAGCAAACCGCGCTTATAAAGAAGCAGCCTTCTGCAAGGAAAGTGCAGCCAACATATGTTTGGACGAATTATAAGCCACGGCCTAGTGACTGGGCAGAGCTTGATGCGTATTATGGATATGATGTGCGCGGGACGTCGCCCACATGGATCGCAAAGCGCGCCGATATGGCCCGCCGGAAATTACAGGCAGAGATAAACGCAACCGTGCATGCCGACGTTAAGCCGGGCATTGACCCGGCAGCATTTACGGATGTCGCGCCCTGCGCGCCGCAGCCCCGCAACTATGAAGACGCCGATGATTTACATATGATTTGGCCGCCCATAGAGCTACCAAGCGTCACTGCGGCAGAGCTAGAGGAGGCGAGCTCGCCCTCCTCAACACTGCCTACGCCGCATGCGGACTGTAAACCCGCTCGCCTATCCGCTATCGACGCACCTGACGCGCCTTTGGGATTGCCCGCGCCGCATTTACAAATGCCGCTCCCAGCGGCTACATCCGCTACACACGCAAAAACGCCCGTCAGAGCTCAAGACCGCTTTGATCAACAAACCTTGGATCAAGGCCAAACTCCCAAGCTGAACCGCGGGCAAAGGCGGGCGCAACAGCGAGATGAAAAACGCGCAAAAAAACTTGCGCAAAAGCGCCAAGCCTCCCGCGCTTGCCAAACGGCAACCTCCCGCGCCCCGCCCTAACGTCGGCGCATCTGATGTGCCCATACTGGACAACAGCGTTAATTTAGCGTTAAATATGTCCAAGCAAAAATAATTGGGGAATTATGATGTCGACAATACCAAAAACACCTGCGCTCTTCTGGGTGATAGCCGGAGCCGCTCTCCTATGGAACCTCATGGGCGTTAGTGCTTATCTGTTCGAAGCGCTGTCCAGCCCGGAAGCGATACAGGCCGCCTACGGTGAACCTGAAGCCGCCGCCGTGCTGACCCGTCCGGCGTGGGCGACAGTTATATTTGCTGTGGCCGTGTTTGGCGGCGCGCTAGGATGCCTCGGGCTGTTACTGCGTAGAAAATGGGCGCTCTGGTTTTTAGTGGCCTCGCTTGCCGCCGTGATAGCTCAGCAAATTTACATATGGGGGATGACAGATGCCGCCGCGCATATGTCGGGCGGTGATTGGATCATGCCGATTATGATCCCGATTGTGGCTGTTTTTTTGGTCTGGTTCGCCCGCAGGAAAATTGCCTCTAGGATTTTAAAATAGAGCCAAATTAAACACATCCATAACATTATCATAAGGGAAAAATATGTCTGACAGAATAAAACCATCCAAGCTTTTCTGGACAATTGCCGTGCTATCGCTGCTCTGGAATTTATTTGGATTGATGGATTATTATAATTCGGTCTCTCTAAATGCGGATTATTTGGGGGCCGTACCCGGCGCGCTTGAATATGTACAAGCCATGCCCGCATGGGCCAAAGGCGCATGGGGCCTTGCCATAACCGCATCTGTGCTCGGTTCGGTCTGTCTTATCCTGCGGAAAAAATGGGCATTCCCATTATTTGGCGTTGCGCTCGTCGGTATGCTCGTTTCATTTGGCTATCAAATGACCGCGAGTAACAAGCCAGAGATTCCCGGCGCAGCCTATATTATGACCATCATTATCTGGATCGTCGCCATAGCGCTCACGTGGTATGCCAAGAAAAAAAGTGCTGCAGGCATTCTTGCCTAAACCCTCACCTCGACACGGAAACATCTATGTCTGATACAGTCAAACCCACCAAAGTCTTTTGGATCGTTGCCGCCTTGTTTATTTTATGGAACGCTTTTGGCTGCGCCATGTATTTAGTAGATACGATGATGTCTGACGCGGCCTAAATCGATGCTTACGGCGAAGCGATGGCTGCTGTCCGCGAGATATACCCGGCGTGGTCCATAGCGGCCTATGCCATTGCCGTCTGGGGCGGATTACTCGCGGCGGTATTGCTGCTGCTTCGCAAGAAACGGGCGTTTCCATTTTTTATTCTGTCACTCATTGCCGCGATCATCAGCTTTAGCTGGGGCATGACAAATGCCCAAGCCAAAGCCGCCGCTGGCAGCACAGGATGGGTGATGCCGTTGATTGTTGTTGTGATAGGCAGTTTTGAAGTCTGGTGGACCAAACGACAAGTCTCCGGCGGGCTTTTGGGATAGCTCCTTATTGACCCTTTGCCCCCTCCCGCGTATGGACTGATCATTAGTTCACGCAGGAGACGAACATGTCTGAGACTTATGATCTTGTCATTATTGGCGGCGGGCCGGGCGGTTATAATTGCGCCATTCGCGCCGGACAATTGGGCCTTAAAGTCGCCTGTGTCGAAACCCGCAAAACGCTCGGCGGCACCTGTCTGAACGTCGGCTGCATTCCGTCCAAAGCCCTGCTCCATGCCACAGAAATGTATGAAGCGGCTGAAAAGGATTTTGCCGGTATGGGTATCAAAGCCACAGTCGAGCTTGATCATAAAGGCATGATGGCCGCTAAAGACAAAACCGTTGACGGCCTGACGCAAGGTATTGCCTATCTTTTCAAGAAAAACAAAGTCGACCACATCGACGGGTTTGGCAAAATTATTGACGCCGGAACCGTTGCTATTGATGGCAAGACCATCACAACGAAGAATATCGTCATTGCGACGGGCTCAGAGGTCGCGGCTTTGCCTGGTGTTGAGATTGATGAGAAACGAATTGTCTCCTCAACTGGCGCGCTCGAGCTCACAAAAGTTCCCGGTAAATTGCTGGTTATTGGCGGCGGCGTGATCGGGCTTGAACTTGGCTCTGTTTGGCGACGCCTGGGAGCCGAGGTGACAGTCGTTGAATATCTGGATCATATCTTGCCCGGTATGGACGGCGAAGTTCAGAAAACAGCCGCCCGCGTGTTCAAGAAACAAAAAATGAAATTTGAGCTGGGACGCAAAGTCACGGGCGTGGAAAAACTTAAAACTAAGCTAAAAGTGAAAACCGAAGCCTCCAAAGGCGGCGACGCAAAAGACCTTGAGGCTGATATAGTTCTCGTCTGTATCGGTCGCCGTCCGTTCACCGACGGGCTGGGGCTGAAAGCCGCCGGGGTCACAACTGACACACGCGGTTTTGTAGAAACCAACCATTTTAAAACAAATGTACCGGGCATTTGGGCAGTTGGCGATTGCACGCACGGGCCAATGCTCGCCCACAAGGCCGAAGACGAGGGCACCGCTGTTGCCGAGTTGATTGCGGGGAAGGCCGGACATGTGAATTACGACGTGATCCCCGGTGTGGTCTACACCAAGCCCGAAATTGCCAGCGTTGGCAAAACCGAAGAAGAATTGAAACAAGCCGGGGTAGCCTTTAAATCAGGTAAATTCCCGTTTACAGCCAATTCCCGCGCCCGCGCCAATCACGATACCGACGGATTTGTTAAAATTCTGGCCCATGCCAAAACGGATGAAATTCTCGGGGCGCATATCATCGGCGTTTCTGCTGGCGACATGATCCACGAGATTTGCGTCGCGATGGAATTTAAGGCCGCCAGTGAAGACATCGCCCGCACTTGCCACGCGCATCCAACATTATCCGAAGCTGTACGCCAAGCCGCAATGGGCGTTGAAGGCTGGACGATGCAAATGTAGCTTGGCGAGCTACAAATTGCCAAAGCCCTATACCTGATCGCTAGAGAGCCGGGCATAAAGGTCATGATCTTGCCACGTACCGTTTATCTTAAGAGAGCCTCTTAATGTCCCCTCTTTTTCGAAGCCCAAAGCTTGGAGAAGGCGAACTGAGCGTTGATTATCTGCTTGTACGGCGGCTTCAACGCGGTGAAGCCCAAGCGTTTCAAAACAGAATTTAGTCGCCGCACGCACGGCCGCGCGGGCAAACCCGTTACCGGAATACTCCTCGCCAAGCCAATATCCAATTTGGGCGCTTTGAGCTACGTGGCGGCGAACCTCGATAACATTACAGGCCCCGATCAGGCGATCATCATGTGCCCGAAATACATGGAACGGATAGCCGGTTTCACTTGCGACAAGCTTTTTAAATCGGGCGAGGCGGGCCTTATAAGCTTGGCGTGTTAAGTGCTGATCCGTCCATTGCGGCTCCCAAGGCGAGAGGTAATCTTGGTTATCGCGGCGAAGCTGCACCCAATCCTCAAACTCGGCCCAGCGCGGGTGGCGCAAAGTCACCCCGCCGCCGCGCGCGCGTTCGCTCAGAACAGTCTGCTGGCTTGGCGTCATGAAAAAGAGAGCCGTCCGACGCGGCGATGCATAATAAGGTAAATCACCAACAATGTCAGCGCGAGGCCATACCATGTTAGCATATAGTCAAAATGATTATTACGGATATCTGGCCTTCGAGGTGGTAGAAGCTCGGCATCCATTACACCCGAAACTCGGTCTATATAAAATCGCATGTCGGCCCCGCCGGAAAGAGCGTTTGCCCAGTTATGAGTGCTTGGCAGCGGATTAAAGCCAAACCAGCGGTTTTGCTCAGGGCTGCTTTTATTATGCGCGCCGTCATCGTCCCGAGCCAAACGCACATAACCTACAACACTCTCTTCTCCAGAGAGGGCTGTAACGCTCTCTCGATCGGTATCATTAACAACGGCCAGCGCCGCAAACGCGGTCACGCCGTCATTCAATACGGGTGAAAAGACTCGCCAGCTAATATCTCGGTTTTGCGCGGTGAAAACAAAAAAGGGCGAATCAATTGGTTTTAATTTTGCGGTGATACCAATGCGCTGAAAATCAATCGGAGCCCCTGTTTCAAGAGTCTCTTGTACCTGTAAGAAAGATGTAAGCGGGGCAGCCTCTGTGACATGATCAACATCGGCCAACAGCGCCGTTTTCCATTGCAAACGCTGATATTGCCATGTCCCCAGCGTTATAAGAATAATAAAGACGATGAGCGCCGCTGCGGTCAAACCGGGCATAGGCCGAAAGTATATTTTCACGACTTAGTCCTGTAAATCATCAGAACGCGCCTCGCGGGCCTGATGCACCCATTGCAAATTAAACATAATCCCTCGCATAGGCCGTAGAAGACCCAGGCAAAATACGGTTAGAATGGGTATCCAGATCATAAGCGTCAGCCACATGGGCGCATCAGTAATAAGCTGAAAGGCCAAAGCCAACGGAATGATAATGATACCCGCCAAAAGGATGATAAAAACAGCCGGCCCGTCGCCGGCGTTCTCAATGGAAAAATCCGCGCCGCACCCTTCACAATTTTTCGCGAAAGTCAGAAATCCGTTAAAGAGTGAGCCTTCCCCGCACTGGGGGCACCGGCCCTTAAGGCCGGTGGAGAAGGGAGGAAATGCGGGCTTTGTCACATCCTAAGGCCTTATAAGGCAAAGCGCCGTTAGCTAAAGGCAACGTAGATGAAGGCAAAGAGGAAGAGCCAGACGACATCAACGAAGTGCCAATACCACGCCGCAGCTTCAAGTCCGAAGTGCTTCTCGGGTTTGAAACCGCCGCGCACAAGACGCAGGTAACAGACAAACAAAAAGATCGTTCCGATCAGAACATGAAGACCATGAAAGCCCGTCGCAAGGAAGAAAGCTGACCCGTAGATATTAGTCGAGAGCCAGAATCCACCATCATTACGGGTCGTATACTCTGCCATATACTCCACGCCCTGCAGGTATGTAAAGAAGACGCCGAGTATCACAGTGAGGATTAAACCCCATTTCGCATGCGTGCGGTTACCGTGGATAAGGGCGTGGTGAGCCCAAGTCACAGTCGTACCAGAGAGTAGGAGCACAAGTGTGTTCATAAGTGGCAAATGCCACGGGTCAACCGTATGAATACCGGGCGGCGGCCAACTGGCGTAGCCTTCAGCATTTTCCAAAATATCAGGATTCCATTTAGCGCGCACTTTGTGCCAGAAGCCAAGCTCAAAAAACATCCAGAACCAGCCGACAAAGAACATGGCTTCTTGCATGATGAACATAATCATGCCGTAACGCAGACCAATATCAACAACAGGGGTGTGATCTCCTGCTGCTGATTCGCGAGCGACATCCCGCCACCAGCCAAACATGACATAGGCGGCAAACAAACAGCCAATTAATAGAATAATCCAGCCACCATTTGAGACACCTTGGCCTTGGATCGTATCCAGACCCCGGGCAAAGAAAAACTCCGTCATGGCATTTGGATCAGACGGATTGCGGTCTACGAGGCCCGCAAAGAACACCACCATGCCAAGACCCCAGACGAGACAGGCAACGCCTGACAAGAAGGGCCAAGGGCTTGGCGGTATGAGATGATAATCGTGTTCTACGGCATGTCCGGCCATAAATCCCCCTGCGGTAACGCGCAAAATAAAATACTCTATGCCGCTATAGACAAGCCTGCGCCCGCCTGCAACATACTAAAAGTTAGTTTAAGCTATCGCGGCTTTGCGCCGCAGGGCCTTGGCCCAGTTTTTCTGTCGGATTTTCGACCCTAAAAAACGTATACGATAAGGTAATATCTTTCACATCGTCATAGCGCTCTTCGTCATCAAGGCGCGAATCAACGTGGAACAATACCGGCATAGACACCTCTTGTCCCGGCATTAAGAGCTGTTCGGTAAAACAAAAGCACTCGGTTTTGACAAAAAACGTCGCAGCCTTCATCGGGGTGACATTAAAAGTCGCCGTGCCGACAATAGGCTTATCCGAATGGTTCTTTACCTTATAATAGGCCAGTGCCGATTGTCCGAGCTTTACATCTAAATACGGGTCTTCAGGTTCAAAATCCCACGGTAAACCCATGGATACATTTGCATCAAAACTGACCCGCACCATGCGGTCTATAACATAGCTTTCATTACTATCAGCAATGCGCGGCGTTCCGCCAAATCCGGTCACCCGGCAAAACGTGTCATAGAGCGGTTTAGAGGCAAAACCCAGACACAGCATACCAATCGCCACAGCAGCCAGGATAAGCCGCGTATTTTTGTTTCCGTTTGCATGAGTTGCCCGGCTCATTAGATCGCTCCAACCCGCGCGAGCATTGAGAAAAACACAAACACCATGAAGGCGGCCAACGACAAGCCGATAGCAATATTACGCTTACGGCGAGCCGCAAGTTGCGTGTCCGTCGGGGTTTGTCCAACCGTAGAAGTATTCGTATCAGTCATATAATGTTCCTTAGCTCAGACCTCTGAGTAGGCTTTCAGCCGCCAAGACGCCAAAAATCACGAAAAGATAAATGATAGAAAAGGCGAATAGATTGCGCGCGGCCAGATCGCCGGATTTTACCGCGTAAAGCGAAGCTTCGTCCGCGCTATCTGCATGCTCGCCCGCGCGTGAGCGCCAAACTTTGATAGCCAGAGCAATGAAACCAAAATTAAGTACGAGTGCTGCGAGTCCATAAAGGGTTCCGCCTAACCCTGTCATGACCGGAAGCGCGCAAGCGAGCCCCAGCACTAGCGCGTAAACAAATATTTGCAGGCGCGTGGACGCTGCGCCTTTGACATTGGGCATCATCGGAATCCCCACCTTGGCATAATCGCCTGTTTTATAGAGCGCCAAGGCCCAAAAATGCGGCGGCGTCCAAAGAAAGATGATCAGGAATAAAGCAAAGGAATTTAGTGTTATATCACCCGTGACCGCCGCCCAGCCAATCATGGGCGGAAGCGCGCCCGGCGTACCGCCAATAACAATATTTTGTGGTGTGCGCCGTTTAAGCCACATGGTGTAGATCACCACATAGAAAAATATGGTGAACGCGAGCAAACCCGCGGCAACCGCATTTGCCGTATGGTACAGCGCCCAGACGGAGGCAAATGAGAGAAAAACACCAAAAGTCAGTGCGCCGTTTGCACTAATACGTCCGCGCGGCACGGGGCGGGTTTTGGTACGGGACATTTTACCGTCAATATCGGCATCATACCACATGTTCAAAGCGCCGGCAGCACCCGCGCCGACGGCGATACACAGAATGGCCGCAAACGCTTTGAACAGCGAAATATCACCGGGAGCAGCCACAAGCCCTGCCCATGCAGTGAACACAACCAGAGACATGACGCGCGGTTTCATCAGCGCAAAGTAGTCGCCTGGCTCGGCGCTACTTAGTCCCAAAGCCGGAGTTGACGTACCAAGGGCCGAATCTGTTTCCAGTCCGGCCCCTGACGCTTTTATGTCAGCAGATATGGTCAAGACCTATCCTTAGTGGTTATCATCCTTGCCGATAACCGGCAAAGTGTTGAATTGGTGGAACGGCGGCGGTGACGGCAATGTCCATTCCAGCGTTGTTGCGCCTTCGCCCCAATAATTGTCACCCACGCGCTTACGCTGAATGAATGACGCGATCAGCATCAAGAAGAAACACGCCACGCCAGCGAGCGTAATGAGCGCGCCAATCGTCGAAACCTGATTCCAAAACGCGTACTCTTCGGGGAAATCCACATAACGGCGCGGCATACCCTGCATTCCCAGGAAGTGCTGCGGGAAGAAAATTACATTCACGCCAATAAAGAAGAACCAGAAGTGAAGCGTCGCAAAGAAGCGGTTATACGCATAGCCGCTCATTTTACCGAACCAGTAATAGAAGCCGCAGAAAATACCGAACACAGCGC
>CAYGTI010000003.1:0-175792 GCA_964352785.1 uncultured Caulobacterales bacterium | reverse complement strand
AGCGGGCCAGATCTGCCACTTGCAGTTTGTTCAAGGATGGAATGACCTTAAAATCAAAGCTATCGAGTGTTTTAATCGCTGGGAACTTGGCGGACTTGATCTTGCGCTCGATCATGCGCCGCTCTCGGTCGATTAGCTCAAGCTCCGTCAGCCTAGCAAGATAGGCGACATGGCCTACGTCTTCACGGGCGCATTGGCGCGCCAGCTTATCATGCTCACGCAGGAATGTCGGAAGCCGCAGGGCTTTAAGGTGGCTGGCGAGCAAAAGCTCTGGAACAGACCCCGGGGCGGCTTTACGTGCAGAATCTGTCATGGCGCTGCTCCAGACAGAAGACCGCTGTAGCTGGCCGCTCTTGTTGTCTGGATGTTGGTGCGCGGCAGGAACGGATATAGGCTCATATCAAGCCGGGCGGGCCGCCGCTGGGCGCGGCAAAGCACCAGATGCCGAATGGCGTCAAAGGAGGCGGCGCGGCGCAACAGAGCATCCTTGATCGCCCCGTGCACGATCTCCATGTCAAAACGTTCCAGAAGACGTAGAATCTGCACATACTCGCGCTTGCCTGCGGCCACGGATCGCAGCTCTAATATCCGCTGTAACGTGCCAAACGCTTTGGGGAGATCCCAACCTTGCAAAGGCGCGGCTTGATCAAAGGCATTTATCTTGCGCTCGATCAGCGGCAGGTAATGCAGGGGATCAAAGACAATGTCCGCGGAGGCATAAGAGCGTATGTGAACGGCGATCACATCCGTTTTATGGCCAATGACAACCCTATCGACAAAGCCTTTAATCCAAACCTCCTGATGGCCATAACGGACCGGCACGGAATAATCATTGGTTTTGTAACGCACGACCGATGTAGACGTGACGCGTCCGCTCTGTTGATCACAGGCCTCAAACGGGGCAGCGGGCAATCGGCTCATAGCGCCCAAGTCACGCACAAGCCGCTGCGCAATACTCTCTGTATGGCCTCGCAGGACATCGCTCTGCCGCTTACGGCACATGTCTTCCAGATAATCATTGAACGCTTCCAGACTGTCAAAGCGCGGTGTGGGAACCATGAAGTTACGCCGCGCAAACCCGACAAGCCCTTCCACCTTGCCCTTGTCATTACCCTTCCCGGGGCGGCCATATCGATCTTTGATAACATAATGCGATAACATGGCAGAAAAACGGTCTGTGCGTTTGCGTGTCCCGTCCGGCATAATCCTGGCCACAAGGCAGCGGTCATTATCGTAGACGACGGAACGCGGCACAGCCCCGAAAAAGGCAAAGGCATGGACATGTCCGTCAAGCCAGGCTTCCGTGTTGGCACGGTGATACGCCCCTATGTAAGATCCATCACTGTGGGGTAAATCGAGAGCGAAGAAGAACACCTTCCGGAGGACGCCAGCGATAATCGCCCGCGCTTCGCCGAAGTCTGCCTGGGCATGGCCGGGCTTGTGGGACAAAGGCACAAACATCTCTTGCCCGTCCTGTTTTTGCTCCCGGATGTAGTCTTTGACAATCGTGTAGCCGCCCGTGAACCCGCACTCGTCACGCAGGCGGTCAAACACCCGCTTGGCCGTGTGGCGCTGCTTCCGGTGGCAACTCTTATCCTCCAGAAGCCATTGATCGATCTGATCCGTGAACCTGTCCAGCTTAGGACGGCGGACAGGCACCTTTCTGCGGTAACCCGGAGGCTCGGAAAACATGAGCATCTTGCGAACGCTGTCTCTACTAATCCCGAACTGGCGGGCAATCTCTCGTCCGCTAAGACCGTCTTGATAGTGCGCACGCCGCACACGTAAATATATCTCCACTGTGAAAATCTCCCGGCCCTCCCGCTAAACAGAAAGACCTTAAACTGGACGACTTTTACACCGCCCGCGACAGCTTTATGCCGCCGCTACAGTGGCCTACTTTTACACCGCCGTTCACAGTTTGATCAGTAGTAGATACTCTTGCATAACCAATTTTCATAAATTCTAGGTATCATAAACGGATCAAAACTGAAATCATTTTGATACCGAGTTTTGATCCACAAAATCAGCTTGTTTTCCAATTACACTTAGATGGCTCAAAAATGGTCGTTTGTGAGCCATTCCTTATATGACATTAAAGTGAGGGAATCGGAGATTTTGAAAAAAGCATCAATATCTTAGGATTTCGACCCTAGCAGAAAATGTCCGTGTCATCATCTCAGTTTTCGACAACTGAATATCTACTGACAACTTCATAAATCCGTTCTGCCCATTTTTCTGGTGTATTATATTTCTTAGCGTTATGTTTCACTGAGAAAGAACGCGCATCTTTAAAGTTCCGCTCATCAGGCCATATACCTTTAAACGCATCTTCGCCGCGACGCTCTTTGGGATTTGCTCGAATTTGCACCCTATATTGACAGTGATCTATAATATTGCGGATTGCCACATCATCAATCTCAAGACCATCAGTTCTCAAAATAACGCCTAACGCAAATGACTCAGAGCCTCGGCGTACAAACTCGCACACTGCCCCATGCAAACCAACGACTGAAAATTTACCAACCACCATAGATCTGATAGTTTCGGAAGGAGCAAACACTCCCTTTGCGAGGCTTATAACACTGGGCGATTTAAATTCATGCCTATACTTTTGACTAAGAGATAATATTGCTGCGGTCGTCAATTGTGAAACCTCATCAAGTTTCACGGCAGCAGGATGTCCAAAATTTAGAGGCGGACAAGCAGGTCCGGGCTTGAAGAGCTTAACGCGTTGCCCTGCAATATAGATCATTTTGTCATTTTCACGATCTTCAACAGGCAACCGCGGCCGAAAAAGCACTCCCGCGTTTCCATCTCCTCCGATGTCCCACGTACTTAAAGCTCCTATTACATTCTCTTGAGCTTCTTTTGTCGGCACATAAGTTTTTCCCTCTTTTTTATCTGTGCGGCGCTCTGGCCGATTGCGATGTATTTTTACTCCAGTAAGGTTAGGAAAGCTATTCAGCAAAGAGGACCCACTCGGCCATTTAAAACTTGGAGCTGACGGGTTTCTTCCGTCTGTTGTCAGGTTTGCATTTGAGGTGTCATTTGTCTGTCTCGATTTATCCGTCTCTACTTCCCTGCGTTCTCCCTCAAATGGTTGGGATAACGGCCTCGGGTCTTCTATAATAAGTTTGTCAAATGGACATTCACGGCGGTCAGAAAGAAACTGGCCAACCGCCCAGCCTTCTGACTTCCCACCATTTTCCAATATAATGTTTGTTTTACGCATCGTCATACGTAGATTTTTCGCTAAATATGGCACCTGCACATCTGGAACTTCCGTAGTTCCAAGAGTATTAATCCTATCTAGTCCATGTATTATCGCACGTCCCATTTCCGCTAGGTCTGGACTTGCTAACATCAAGGCTAGCTGCATCGCAGTGGCATCATCTGCGCACTCCGGACATGGCGCAATTCTAAACTCACGGTCAGCAATAAACCCGGTTCGATCCGGATCGTATAATTGATGTTGTCGTTGTTCGCTGAATAGATCTTGTATCCGTTCAGCAAGGAGGCTAAATCCACAGAAATAAAATCGAAGAAGCTCGATTTTTTCATAAACTATGGGTTTTCCAAGGTATTTCCACATGAAGTATGCAACGCCGTTTGGTCTGTGAAACGACATTGGTCCAGGCACAAACCCATCATTACCTAATCTAACTTCGATATTAGCACCATCAACATACGCTCTAACATCGACACTATCTGGCAAGTCTTTTACTTGCCTCGGTTTGAATAATCGAATGTTCCCATTTGAAATGCCATTCGAAAATTGTGCGCCCAAACCGAATGCCTCAAAATCTGATAAAGGTGACCAAAAGTGGTGCCTCGGAGGGTCATAACCTGGACCTAGCAAATCACCTTTCCCAGGCACTCTTTCTAAATGTACGAGCGCCTCAAACCGTCCATTGGCACGTGGGTTTTTACGCACTGAACCATGATCATAAACGAACCATTTCCCTTGATCAGGAACGTCTTTAATCTTGAGTTGATTCCTTTTTGCCATCGATTCACGGTATCATATTGTCTCGTCTCATGCACTAATCTAAAACAAAGTCGCAAGCATATATCAAGAGTCGCAATAACTAACTTATAAATCTCACTGTCTTCTGTTAATTCTCACAAACTGGCCTTCACGACACATAAGTATTATCGCCGGGAATACCCAGCAGCATAGGCGGAACGCCCAGCGCCAATGCGATCTCTCGGGCGGCTTCGCGCCGAGCCTCAAGAAAATCCATATCTGCGGGTGAGAGGCTCATGTTTTTCCAGTCCAATCCGCCTTCGAGCACCATAGGCCGCCCGGCATGACGCGCGCCGGAATAGGCGCTCTCAAGCTCGTCTTTGATGCGGTCAAACTGATCACCGCTCATATATTGACCGGCCTCTGAGGCTTTATAGATCAGCGCGCCGCTCGGACGGGCAGAATTATCCAAAAGACTTTTCGTCCATCGCCCGCCTTCATTATGAATATCGACGGCTTGCGCTGCCGCTTCGAGCGGGGAAAAGCCTAAAACATCATTTGACGGGTGAAACAGGCGCATATGAAAAATGGCGCAGCGGCCCGAGGCAACATCCGTGTGAAAATGACGGGGCGCGCCGCCAACCTCGTAGGCGTAACCACACGGCCAGCCCTCGCGACTTGTTTTTATGCTCATGCGGTCTGGTCGTAGCGCGTAAAATGCGGTCAATTCACCGCCGATCATACCCGCTTCAAGATAGGCGTTACCGCCGACCTGAAGATATCCGTAAAAGCTCTCCATCACATCCGACGCCAACTGTCCGGCGCGTCCACGCAAAAGTTGAACGGCCGGATCATCATCAGCGGCGCATTCACCGCTTCGCCGAGCGCACAGCGTGACCGACGCGGCCGCCTCGGCGACCATACGAATGCAGCGATAAGCGACAGGGTTGCGCTGATACCCCTCGCGGGCCAAGCTGCTATAATGTCGCGGTGTCCAGCTCGCCGTGCCTGACATTTGCAGCGCTGTTAGAGGTATGGCTGATTTAACCTCGCTAGCTGCCAATTTTTTTGCCGTTTTTGACATCACCGCAGAGAAAAAATTCTTCATAAGAGACCTATTAAAAAACCCGAACCAAAGTCCGGGTGAATGAATGACTATGAGCTTTTATATCTGCGTTTTGACTAAAAAGGATTATTTTCCTATTAAAACATTTAAAGGGTTGAATAATATAGCTTTTTAGAAATCATAAAGTTGGAAAGATATGAGCATGATATACAGCGCAACACCGAAAGCTGCCCTTTAACGGACCCTCGCCGGTTATGTACTTTGCGGAATATCGCCAAAAAAGCCGTCCACTCGAACGATCAAGCCGTTTGCATCAATCTCAGTCACGTCCATACCGTCCAATGCGGCTGCCCCGTTTATGGAGACCCGCCAGCGGTACCGATAGCGGTTATTATGGCTATCATATCCGCTGATATGCTCACATGTGCTGACGGGGTAAGACGCGTGAAATTCCCGCACCATCGCTTCGAACGCATCAATGCCCTCGGTATAATAATTGGGGTCTGCAAAGACGACATCCGGCGATAACGCCGCTTCCACGTGAGCCCGAACCTTGCTGGGATCTTTTTCATTCCAAGCTTTTAAAATGTCTATAAATGATTGCGGCAAGTCTGACATGAGCGGCTCCTAAGTTTAGCTTATTTGTGACGCCAGCGTTTCAGATCGACCGCCATTTGCGCCCGGCGAAATCCCCGGCCCGAGATCAAACGTTTAAAATCGTCCACATGATCGAAATGCTGGAGCTGCCTGTGATAGTAATTTATATATTCCAAAACGGCGAGCGCAGCGGCGGTGCTGGCAATGATGCGGTCACCGATTGAGCTACCAATGCCGGGGAAAACCCAACTTGCAACGGCGAGTATAGACACCAAAACACTGAGCAGCGCCAATGGCCACTGCCATGTGTGAGCCAAGTTGAGTGCCCCGTCCAAAACGCGCTTATCGCCCTCTAAAACCTTGAGTTTCCCGCGCCAATAAAGACCGCCGATGAGCAGCAAGCCGCACGTAGGCAAAAGGCATACCGCAGACAGCCAACTGACACTTTGTTTGGCCTGAAACGCCAACACAAGGGCAATTGCCGGAACCAGCACCACATTGCCAATCTCAAGCTGCCAATACATGCGAAGGCGTTTGATGAGTTTTTCTTTTTGAGTCATAGGCACCTCCTCATTATGACGCTGACTTCAGCCCGTTACGGATCATATCGGCGGCTTTTTCCGCGATCATAATCGTCGGCGCATTTGTGTTCCCAGAAATCAAAGTGGGCATAATAGACGCATCGACAACGCGCAAGCCCGTCAGGCCGTGTACGCGAAGCTGGCTGTCAACAACGGCCAGATCGTCCATGCCCATTTTACATGTCCCCACAGGGTGATAGATCGTATCCGCCCGCGCGCGTATATCTGCCCGCAAAACATCTTCATCGTGCGTATCGGAGCTATATAAAACCTCGCCGCGAACACTGTCAAAGGCGGACGCGCGCATCAGCTCTTGGGTGTTTTTTACGGCCTTGACGAGCAGTTCAAAATCCTCATTCGCTTCAAAATATGCAGGGTCAATTTTAGGCGCAGATCCCGGGTTAGCGTCAAGGAGGCCAACGGAGCCCCGGCTTTGAGGACGCAGAACACACACATGCACAGAATAGCCATGCCCCCAGTGGAGTTTCTTGCCGTGCTCGTCCACCAGCGCGCGGCAGAAATGAAGCTGCACATCCGGCGAGCGTGCAGATTTATCGGCATAGATAAAGCCGCCCGCTTCGGCGTAATTTGTCGCCAGCATGCCTTTGCGCGTCGTCAAATATTTCCAGCCTTCAACCGCCATTTTAGCAAAACCCTTGAGCGAAAACCCCACCGTGTCCAAAGATTTTGATCGGTAGCTGAGCACATAATCCACATGGTCTTGGAGATTTTGGCCGACGCCGGGTAGCTCGTGTAAGGTCTTGATGCCGTGCTCGGATAGCTCCTCCGCCGGGCCAATACCCGAGAGCATAAGTATTTGCGGTGACTGAAACGCGCCCGCCGATAAAATCACTTCGCGGTTGGCCATAATCCGCATCAGGCGGCCTTTAACATTTGCAAAAACCCCGACCGCGCGCTTGCCATCCAGCAAAACTTTTTCAGTGTAAGCTTTGGTTAGCACGGTTAGGTTAGCGCGGTTCATTGCCGGATCTAAATAGGCCCTCGCCGTGGACCACCGCTCGCCATTTTTTTGCGTAACCTCAAACAGACCTAAGCCTTCTTGGGATTTACCGTTAAAATCCGGGTTGATCGGATATTGCAACGCGCGCCCGGCCTCAAAGAACGGCTCATTGATGGGAGACGGCTCAGTTAACGCCGCAACATTGAGCGGCCCGCCCTGACCATGATAATCATCCGCGCCGGCCTCTCGGTGTTCCGAGCGTTTGAAAAAGGGTAGAACATCATCCCAGCCCCACCCCTCATTGCCCAGCGCGGCCCATTCTTCATAGTCTTTTTGGTGGCCCCGAATATAAATCATAGCATTTATTGAGGACGAACCGCCCAGCGCCTTGCCGCGCGGCTGAAACCCTTTGCGGCCATCAAAGCCTTTTTGCGGCGTCGTCTCAAAAGCCCAATTTTTGATGGGGTGACCGACCAAAGCAATTAACCCCGACGGGATTTTAACGAGGGGGTTTTTATGACTTCCGCCTGCCTCCAAGAGGCAAACACTCACGTCCGGGTCTTCGGACAAACGGCTCGCCAAGACGCATCCGGCAGATCCACCGCCAACAATGACATAATCAAATCTTTTTTCCATGATGTCTTATTGACAAAACTATCAAGACCAGCAAGCTTTGATTTTTTATGTTTGAGGACGCCATGGATTTGTACACCGACACGCACCGCGAAATTCAGCGCACCATGCGCAAAATCATCGCGAAAGATATCAATCCGTATGTCGATGAATGGGAACGTGACCGCATGTTTCCGGCCCATGAGGTTTTCAAAAAACTCGGTGATGCAGGCCTTTTGGGTATTCACAAGCCTGAAAAATATGGCGGGATGGGTCTGGACTACACCTATAATGTTGCCGCCGTCGAAGCTCTGGGCGATATTAACTGCGCCGCTATTCCTATGGCCATTGGCGTCCAAACCGACATGGCAACGCCGGCGCTCGCGCGCTACGGTAGCGATGAGCTTTGCGAAGCGTACCTGCGGCCTGCGATTGCGGGCGACATGGTCGCGTGTATTGGCGTGTCCGAGCCTTCCGCGGGATCGGATGTGTCGCGCATTAAAACCAAGGCCGTGAAAGACGGCGATGATTACGTCATTAATGGCGGCAAAATGTGGATCACCAACTCGCTACAAGCCGACTTTATGATCGCGCTCTGCAATACAAGCGGGGAGTCCCGCCACGCCAATAAAAGCCTGATCTTGATCCCGATGGATACGCCCGGCGTTGTCAAAGCCCGTAAGCTTGAAAAAATTGGCAACCATTCGTCCGACACGGGCCAAATATTTTTCGAGGATGTCCGCGTCCCGCAGCGCAATTTGATCGGCAAAGAAGGCGCGGGCTTCATGTACCAAATGCAGCAATTCGAAGAAGAGCGTCTCTGGGCGGTCGCGTCAACAGTAGCCGGTCTGCAAGCCTGTATTGATGAAACCATTGAGTATACTCGCCAGCGCGAAGTGTTTGGAAAACCCATTTTAGATAATCAAGTCGTGCATTACCGCCTCGCGGAGCTACAGATCGAGATTGAACTTTACCGGGCCTTGATGGAAAAATGCGTGAAGCAATATTCCGAGGGTGAAAACATCACCAAGCTTGTCTCCATGCTCAAGATCAAATCGGGGCGCCTCATGCGCGAAGTCACGGATAGCTGCCTGCAATATTGGGGCGGCATGGGCTATATGGATGATACGCTGATATCGCGGCGTTTCAGAGACGGCCGCCTCGCCTCTATTGGGGGCGGCGCGGATGAGGTCATGCTCGGCGTTGTGTGCAAAATGCTTGGCACGCTGCCGGCGCGAACATAGGCTGAAAAGCGGCCTATTTTTCCGCGGTATTTTTGGCCTGATCGACCCAGATCAGACCATTCGGATCATACCCCAGCGCTTTGGTTTTGCTCACAAACGCCGCTTTTTCCGCGTCCGAAATTGTAGGCGTTCGTGCCAGCAGCCACAAATAATCTGTATCAGGTCCCGAAACATAAGAGCGTGAATAATCGGGATCTAAATCAAACACCACATAAGAGCCGTAAAACGGGCCGAAGAATGAGACTTTCAAATGACCCGCTGTTTCATCACCGACAAAATAGGCTTTGCCCTCTGCCTCTTCCCATTTTGATGTCTTGGTTTTGTAACCGCGGTTAAGCACACGAATGCCGCCGTCCTCGCGCACCGAATATGTCGCCGTGACATTCGAAAGGCCCCGCTCAAACCGATGATCCAGCCGCGCGACCTCGTACCATGTCCCAAGATATTTATCAGCATCAAAGCCCGAGACTGGCGTAATATTTTTCGGAGCCCCCGTACTGCACCCCGACAGCAGTAAAGCGGCAAATATTATTAAGCGTATGATATGAAACATTGAAAATCCTTCGGGCTATCTTGTGTTACTATTGCGTCCATGAAACAGATTCGGAAGTCATTTGTTCCGTTTTCGGGCAAAAATCAAACCCCCACTGCGGCTCGGCCAAAACCCATGATGGATTTGACCACCAAATCATTTGCCCGCCTTAAGCACCATCCTGAGTCTACGGCGCTGATTACGAGCCTATTGATTGACGGCGAGCAGGTGATCGGGAGCTTCAAATCCATGCGCGACAGCGCGGTTTTTACAGACCGGCGCATTATCACAATCAATGCGATCGGGTTTCGTGGCCGCAAAAAAACCTACACGTCCCTTCCCTATGCGCACATAGCCAGTTACGCCATCGAGACCGCGGGCAGCTTTGACCAAGACGCCGCGCTGGACATTCACTTCACCGTTCACGGTAAAATGAGGTTCATGTTCAAAGGCGCGGCTGATGTTGTAAGTATAACAAAATCTATCTCCGAACATGTTTTGTGAACACGGGTCAGCCCCGCAGGGTAAACGCCCCGCTTAAACCCTTGCGCAGGCTTCGGATATGCTCAGTGTCGGGGTGTGTGAGTTTCGGTGCATTGTCCCCAAAACGAGAAAAAGGCGAAACGTTATTTGTTGAGATTCCTCAAACACTTAGGATTTAATACGTTCATCTCTGAAATCTTGAAGGTAAAAATGTTGTGTGAAAACTGCCGACACATATCCACCCATCCACATTCCTTGGTGGATACAAAAGCTGATTCCAGCCAAACCCTATTCTGATATTTTTTCTCTACTGTGTGAGCGAAGAGGGCAGTAACAATCTTATTACTTTCGGTCTGATGGCAAAAACGCCAAACCTCGAATCTGTTTAGAGTTAATTTGTGAAGCCTCAGATAGGGATAATTTTATTCCACATATCGCGGGATTGACCTTACCGGACAACAACTCTTTTTCGGAACAACCACCAGAAGTCGCAGCTGACTTATACTCATAAATTACATTTGAGTTATAAACCTTACTTGTATCCAAAACAGAACATGTTCCTTCGTCTGGCCAACTGTCTGGCATTAAAGATGACGCTATCATACCGGCAGCCCATGGAGTTCCCCAAATTCGCTCTAAGGTGGTTCGCGTTTCCGATTGGCCTCGTATGTTTTTTATCTTTGTTGAAAATGCTGTCATAATCTCGTGCACGAGCGAGTTACATGGCGATGAAGTCCGTCGATCCACTTGAGGAATTTCTAAAATAAAACCAGCAATATTCATTGGAATTGATTTTGGGGCAGGTGGTAAGTTCGGTGCACTTTTCCACGCGGAGTTTCTACCCAAATGCACCAACGTGGTAACCATCGTAGTATCGCAACTAGCGTTATCGTCCCCAAATCTTGCATAACATAAATCATGAACTTTACATGCCTCATCAATCGAATCGATGGGTGTAATTGAACTTAAATAGGCTATCCGTTGTTTTCGGACTTTTGAAAGTTGATGCGGCGGCACTTTGGGGCCACAAAATTTTCCGTACTTGAAAATATGACCTTCACTTGGGTTGACATACGGGCTGGCAAACGCACTCACACACCCCTGCATCAATAAGTTCAAAAAAACGAGAACAATCACGTTGCAGGTATTCAATCCCGCTATTTTACTCAGACGTTGCATTGATCGCTCGCCCACCTATTTGAAGGATCAAAACCGATCCGAAAATAAACCCAGAGATGTATATCAATGACAGGTAATTCAATACCCAACCCGCATTGAAGAACGTTACAAGTGAATTTTCTCCGGATTGGTCTGAATACGTTTGTGCGAAATTGAGTATTTCGGAAGCATACGTATAATTATCAATTTGCGCTCGATAATTTAAATACATGAAAGCAGAATATGGTATCAATAATGTTATACGAACCCATAGCGGTATTTGTTTATTGCCAACATAAAGTATTCCAATGATTGCCAAATTTACTGTAACAAAAAACTCCCAAGTATGAGCGATTAAGTCGCGATTTTCAGCAAGTATAGAGTGAAGTTGGTACAAATCCATAAAAGTATTATTTGCAGAAATTTTTAATCGCGGCAAGTTCAAAAATATAAAGCAAACCACTCGTTCAAATTATGTACTTACCAGTGTAATTATTGTCGCCATTTTATGAAACGTGGTCTTTTTTTAATATCGCTGTTTTTGATACTTCGAAGGCGGTTAGCCCCGCCAAATAATTGATCCAGCGTATCAACTATAGCCGAAGAAGGCCACGGTAGCGGCCCGTCACACGCAGTCTTATGAAACGTCGCTCACCTGATATCGCCGGCAATATCAACTCAGCGCGTGGCCACGCCGCCTTTGTAGACCACGCCGCCTTTCATGACAAAGTCGACGTCTTCGAGTTCTTTAATATTCTCCAGCGGGTTGCCGTCGACCGCGATAATATCTGCGGCTTTGCCGGCTTTGATAGAGCCGATCTGTGCCTCGAGGCCAAAGAGCGTGGCATTTCCGATTGTTGCTGCTTGAACCGCTTGCATGGGGCTCATGCCCCATTTAACCAAATAGGCCAACTGCCGACCGTTTTGACCGTGCGGATAAACACCCGCGTCGGTGCCATATGCGATCTTTGCGCCCGCTTTGACCGCCGCCTGAAACCGTTCGCGCTGGGCTTTGCCGACGGTGCGCTCTTTGGCGAGCGACTCCTCGAGAATCCCCGCCGCGGCGCCCTCAGACAGGATATAATCCGACACATAAATATCCATGGACAGGAATGTCCCGTTTTTCTTGGCCGCTTTGATCCCCGCATCAGAAATCAGGCTGGCATGTTCCACCGAGTCTACACCGGCGCGAATTGCTGTGTTAATGCCGTCACTTCCGTGGGCGTGAACCGCGACTTTAAGGCCTAAGAGATGCGCTTCGTCGACAATGGCTTTCATTTCTTCAAAGCTAAATTGCTGCGCGCCGATTTTTGTCCCCTTGGAGAGCACCCCGCCCGTGCCGCAAAATTTTATCACTTTCGCGCCGTATTTATTATTCTCGCGTACCTTGGCGCGCACAGCCCACGGCCCGTCGGCCACGCCGCCAGCTGTTTGTTCATACTCGTACGGCAGCAAATTAGAGTCGCAATGCCCGCCCGTAATACCGATCGAGCGCCCCGCAGGAATAATATGCGGGCCAGCAACCGTGCCGTCATTCACGGCGTTCATTAAATCCACATCGGCAAAGCCCGGCGCGCCAAGATTGCGCACGGCAGTGAAACCCGCCATCAGCGTTTTTTTAGCATTTACGACGCCGTGAATGGCGGCGCGCGGCGTTGAGACGGATAGACGTTTATAGCCGTGTATGTCGGCACGGCTGGTCAAATGCACATGAGAGTCGGACAGGCCAGGTAGAACCGTTTGGCTGGATAAATCAATAATAGTCGCCCCGGCGAACTTACCTGACGCTGTGACTTGGGCTTTTGTACCGACCAGAGAAATCAAGCCATCTTCAACAACGATATATTGATCTGATGCCGCGCTCCCGCTTTCAACATCCAGTAGCGTACCTGCATGGATGATTTTAACATCAGACGCCTGCGCGGCAATCGCACTGATACCGAGTGCAGCGAAACTGACACAAAATTTCGTAACGGCTTTAATCATTTCAGGCTCCTCAAGGTTTGTCATGCTTTGTGACGGCAAAGCGCTTGAATGACAAGCACAGCCTGACTTGCTACAACAATCGCGCACGCAAGTCCGCTTTCCTGTCAATTCTTGTATAGGGTGTTTTAAAACTGTGCATGAAACACGGAATTTCTGTTAGAGGCACAAAATTTCAAAAGGGTCTTGGAAAAAGGGAAAAGTTTTTGCGGAGTTGATCTCTTTATCATTGCATGCGCCACATCAAGATGTGATAAACCTGCCAATAATAATTGTTCGAGGGTCTCATCTATGTCTACCAATTTACGTAAAAACTTGCTCAAGGGTATTGCATCCACAGCTATTGTCACCGCCATGATCGCGGGTAACGCCTTTTCAATTGTTCCAAATGAAAATACAGATTCGGACGCAATTGTTGATGACGAAGGCGGGGTCAACGGCGTTGGACAACTTGTCGTCAGTAACGGCGGGGGTTCTGTCGGATTATGTACAGGGACACTCATTAATCCAAGAACTGTTATTTTTGCAGCCCACTGCGTTAATTCACGTCCCGAGGATGCTTATGGATGGAATACAGGCGGAGTCGCCGCTAGCTTTGGGTTTTCAGTGGACAACCTGCCCGCTGTGCAGAACTGGTTCAGAAGCGGCTTTCAAACAAGCGCGGCAGACTTCCTCTACAACATTAACCACATAAATTGGCATCCTGACTCATTAAATGACGCTTTTGGCGCGGGATTTTTAGAAGCAGACGTTGCAATGGCGACGCTCGACACGCCAACCCGCGATATTCCAACATGGGCGATGCTGTTTTCAGCCCTACCAGACCCGGGTACGATTGATGGTGTCACAGGTACAGGGTACCATGTTAACCTTACGGGTTATGGCGCTACAGGCAACGCTATCCAGGGGCCTGTTGAGGGCATTGATTTTCGGCGGCGCTTAGTCGAAAACTTTATTGGCGCGCTGGCATCTTTAGATGAGGTTGATGCACCTGTTTTTGGGCCGGGACCATCGTTCCTTCCTCAAAGCCTTTATTTTACAGACTTTGATAGCCAAGAGGATGAAAATGGCCTGCGTATTGGAGGCGGGGGATTTCCTGACTTCAACTTATTCCGCGATGACGCACTCCCAAATGAAGGAACAACCGCAGGAGGAGACTCCGGTGGCCCCCTTATTCTTGATGCCGCAAATAACACTTTGTCGACTGATGACTTAGTTTTGGGCGTTCTCTCTGGTGGATCTCGGTCTTTTGGCGGGGCGCAACCCTTCAGTTCTTTAGGCACGTCAAGTTTTTATCAACCGCTTTACTTGTTCTACGATTACATCGCTGCGAATAATGCCTATAAATATGTAGGCGCGGCGGAAGGCGACGGAAATTGGGAAGATGCAACCCACTGGACAAGTTTGATTGACCCGAATTACCGCATTATTGACGCTAACGGTGACGTTGTTGTCGGCATACCCGATGTACAAGCCGATGGTGTATTAGGCACAGACCCGGACTTTGGAGCCGTCTGTACGCAAAATATTTTTGGGGCTAACGGCGCTAATGTGTGTACCGATCTGGCTACGGGCGCAATCACTCCAACAACGCCCGCTGGCGATGACATACCAGCCACGGAAGGAGCTAATGGCATCCAATCCGGTATAGGTATTGCCAACATCTCTGATATTTGGAGCGGCGTAGGCGAAAGCAATATCTCTGACATTTTAGGTGGCGATGTCAATTTTTCAGCCGAATATCAGGCTCAAGGCGGCGATGAGAATGTAGCAACTGTCCCAGAAAATCAAAGCCAAGCCCCGGGTGACCCTAACCCAGCACCGACAATTGATAACGGTTTACCAGGCGCTACGAACTTTACACCGGATAATGTCGACCCGACAGTCAACGGTGACAGTTCTATCAATGCGGCCCGGTATTATGATGTTACGCTCTCAAACTCAGGGACGACAACGTTGAGCAGCACTGTCGAAATTGACCGTTTGACTGTCACGAATATGGCAGGCCTTGATATCTCTGCAGCAGGTAGCCTTAACAGCTTAATTGATATTACACAGTCTGGTGGTAGCGTGAATGTGGACGGCGCTCTGTCAACGCCGGGTGATTACTTCATGATGTCAGGCTTGTTGACAGGAACTGGAACAATAACGACACCGTTCTTTACAAACGTCATGGGCGCAATAGCACCCGGCAGTCTTGAAGACATCGGTACACTGACGATTGATGGCAATGCAATATTGTCGTCAGCATCAGGTTTAATGATTAACCTTTCAAGCAATGGGGTTAGTGACGTACTGACTCTCACGGGCGACTCAAGCCTAGACGGAACAGTGATGTTTAGCGCTGACGAGAACGTTTTGTTTGGTAATGAATATACGTTCTTAACGACTGGAGGAACGCAAACGGGCGAACTTACATCTATGGCAATCAGCACAATTCTATTTGCTGATCTTGTCCATGAAGCCAACAGCGTGAAAGCGGTCATCAACGCCAAATCTTTCGACGAAGCGAT
This sequence comes from uncultured Caulobacterales bacterium, assembly GCA_964352785.1. Classification (GTDB taxonomy): domain Bacteria; phylum Pseudomonadota; class Alphaproteobacteria; order Caulobacterales; family Maricaulaceae; genus JACOMS01. The sequence continues at coordinate 160,092 of CAYGTI010000003.1, read as the reverse complement.
TGATACAAACAACGCTGTGCAGTCATCATATGCTAAAATGCTCGACGGAAACCGCGGATCGGGCAACCTATCTGCGATTTTCGCATCTTTGGATTTGGCCACACCCGCCGCGATTCAAGCGGCATTTAATGCGTGGGCGCCCATCACAGAGACAACGGTTCAATCCGTTGGTAAATCTATGATGAATACCCAATCGCAGTTTTACCGCAACCGTATGAGTAGCTTCAACAAAGGCGAGATAGGCGGCACCCTGACAACAGCGGGACGTCCGGTTCAACTGGCAGCTCTTGGCAGTGCGGGAATGGAAAGTGTTCTATACGCGGATGCTTCTGGCGACGCGATGAGCACACGCGCTATGCCGGGCCTCAAGTCTGATTACGCTCTATACCTCATGGGCGGCATCACAGACGGCTCGGGTAAAGCTATGCCCGGCACCGGTTTTGCCGATGATGAATTTGATGGCTGGAATATTTATGCCGGTATCGAAAAACTCGTGTCCGAGCACCTGATTGTAGGTGCGGGTGTGAGCTACGCCGATATGGATGCGACATCGTCTCTTGGTCAGACAGCCACAGGTACACATTTCAGCGGTACGGTTTACGGTCAAATCCGAAGCGAAACCAATATGGTCGCTGAGGGCCAAATTAGCCTTGGACGCTTTAACAACAAAACATCGCGTGTGGTTGGCGGTTCAACGCTTGAAACAGATGCTGATAATACCACTTTATCGGCAGAAATCGGCTTAGCTAAAGAGTTCACCACAGGCGGTCTTATGATTTCACCCGGTGCTCGCGTACGTCATAATCTCATTAACCTTGACTCAACACCTGAGACTGGCGGCGGACCCGCTTTGGCCATTCAACGTGGAAGCCTAGACAGTACTCACGGTCTTTTTGGATTTGAAATTAAAACTATCAATTCAAAACAACTCGAGTTGAGAATGAATGCTGACTATGTACAGAACTTTAGCGATACTTCCAATGGTGGCGAGACATTCTTAGCCTCCTTTGCTAATGGAAACGCATCAGCGGCATCGTTCGCAGCTTTTGGAGAAGATACCAGCTGGGGAGAAGTTGGCGCGGGCGTGAATTATAACGCGTCTGATATGGTTGATATTGTACTGTCTGTGAACACAACGGTTGGCCGTAGCGATATTGATCTACAGTCTTACCAAGGCGGTATTCGCATCAAGTTCTAATCTGCTTGATTATAAACACAGAAAACCAGGCTTCGAGCCTGGTTTTTTTATGCGTAAAGGATTTTACCAAGCTGAGGACAACCGCTAGTCTGCATAGGAACATGGAAGACACGGCTATGATAAACAAAATCGTATTGATGACTCTCTGTGCCAGCCTATATGCCTGCGCTCAATCACCTGCGCCAGAGGTTGTGCGCGATGACATTGCCCCCATATCAACTAAAGAGCTTTCACAAAAACAGCCCCTCAATATGGTAGAGGACACAACTTTGAAAAAAGACGCGACAGACCATCGTGAATCCAAAAGCACATACTGGATACAAACTGGCACGTTAGATATTTTAGATATTAACGGCAATAAAATAGGGCGCTTGAAAAGCTTTGGGCCATATACAGTCTATGAAACAGCTAACGGGCTATCCCGTATTGACCCTATCAAAGACCATTGGGTGAACACCGACGCTCTGTCAAACACACAGGCCGAACAGCCCAAATTGATCAAATCCTTTCCCAGTACCGGCCCCAATACAGTCAATTTGGAGGACGCCATCCGAAAACGTGAAGACGAAGAAAAAAACCGTCCTAAAACTGACTAAAAGCGACATTTTATCTTATTCCTCTCTTGAAGAGTTGAAGCACGACACCTATCTGCCACTTGTTAGCAGTCACGCGGTGTGAGTGCTAAAATATCAACCCTCTAACACAAAAGAGATCGACTATGAAATTTCGTCCTCTACATGACCGCGTCGTCGTAGAACGCGTCAAGGAAGAAACCAAAACGGCTGGCGGGATCATCATTCCTGATACAGCCACCGAAAAACCCTCCGAAGGCAAAGTTGTGGCTGTTGGCCCCGGCACCCGCGGTGACGACGGCAAAATTGCGCCTCTGGATGTCAAAAAAGGCGACCGCGTCTTATTCGGCAAATGGGGCGGCACAGAAGTCAAGATCGACGGTAAAGACCTGTTGATCATGAAAGAGTCGGATATCATGGGCGTAATCGGTTAACCGATTACGGCATTGATTTCGATAACCGGGCGGAGCGAAAAGCGTTCTTCACAAAGTGAAAACGCGGCGCGAGCACCGGTCAGATCGTCCTCTACCCCTCCAAGTTCCGCATCAAGTGCGGGATGACAAGCTAGAAAAATCCCGGGTCAAGCCCGGGATGACAGTTAGAAACTTAAACTCTCAATAGGAGATATTATTATGGCGGCTAAAGACGTCAAATTCGGCTCAGATGCACGAGCCAAAATGCTGGAAGGCGTAGACATTCTCGCCAATGCAGTCAAAGTCACCCTCGGCCCCAAAGGCCGCAACGTCGTTATCGAAAAATCTTTCGGCGCGCCCCGCACGACCAAAGACGGTGTGAGTGTTGCTAAAGAAATCGAACTTGAAGATCGCTACCAGAACCTCGGCGCAATGATGCTTCGCGAAGTCGCGAGCAAAACAAACGACAAAGCCGGCGACGGAACAACCACAGCGACCGTTCTGGCACAAGCCATCGTTCGCGAAGGCCTCAAGCGCGTTGCCGCTGGCATGAACCCAATGGACCTTAAGCGCGGTATCGATACAGCCGCCAAAGAAATTGCGGCTGACCTGCTCAACAAAGCCAAGAAAATCAGCAAGTCCGAAGAAATTGCGCAGGTCGGTACAATCTCTGCAAACGGCGCGGCTGACATCGGCCAAATGATCGCAGACGCGATGGGCAAAGTCGGCAATGAAGGCGTCATCACAGTTGAAGAAGGCAAAACAGCCGAAACTGAGCTGGACGTTGTTGAGGGCATGCAGTTTGACCGCGGTTACTTGTCGCCTTACTTCATCACGGACGCTGAAAAAATGCGCGCCGAGATGGACGACCCTTATATCTTGCTCAACGAAGGCAAATTGTCTTCACTCCAAGGTATGCTCCCGATCCTCGAAGCTGTTGTTCAAACGGGCAAACCTTTGTTGATCGTTGCCGAAGACATTGAAGGCGAAGCGCTTGCAACTCTCGTTGTCAATAAACTGCGCGGCGGCCTTAAAATCGCGGCTGTCAAAGCCCCCGGATTTGGTGATCGCCGCAAAGCGATGCTCCAAGACATTGCGGTTCTGACGGGCGGTACAGTGATTTCCGAAGATCTCGGCATCAAGCTGGAAAATGTCACACTCAAAGACCTTGGCACAGCCAAGCATGTTCACATCACAAAAGATGACACGGTCATCGTTGACGGTGCGGGCAAGAAGAAGGACATCAGCGCCCGCGTCGAGCAAATCCGCACGCAAGCCGAGAACACTTCTTCTGATTACGACAAAGAAAAGCTTCAAGAGCGCCTTGCGAAACTCGCGGGCGGCGTGGCTGTAATCAAAGTCGGCGGATCCACTGAAATCGAAGTTAAAGAGCGTAAAGACCGCGTCGACGACGCACTGAACGCCACACGCGCTGCGGTTGAAGAAGGCATCGTACCAGGCGGCGGCACAGCGCTTCTACGAGCTTCTCAGTTCATCAATGCCAAAGGCAAAAACGATGACGAGCAAGCCGGTATCGAAATCGTCAGAGCGGCGCTTCAGTACCCTGTACGTCAAATCGCAGACAATGCTGGCGTCGAAGGCGCGGTTGTTGTTGGACGGATTTTATCTGAAAACAAAGCCAATTTCGGTTTTGATGCACAGAACGAAGTCTATGTCGATATGGTCAAAGAAGGTATTGTTGACCCGGTCAAAGTTGTACGCACAGCCCTTCTTGACGCCGCGTCTGTGGCTGGCCTGATCCTGACCACAGAATGCGCCATCGTCGAAGCGCCTAAGCCAGACTCCGGCGGCGGCATGCCTGATATGGGCGGCATGGGCGGAATGGGCGGCATGGGAGGAATGATGTAAGTGAGGGATTGAGCGCGCCCCGCGCGCTCAATTAGGCCGCCAACGGCGGCGCCCCGAACTTATCCCCACCATATGTTTGCTTGCAAACACTAGAGTGGGGATCCATCTCCCGGACAAACGTCCCGCTTAGATTTGAAAATAAAGAACCGCTCTGTGGAAACACAGGGCGGTTTTTTTGTTGCTTACGATATACGTTACGCCCACGCCGCTCATCCCCGAAATGTCGGGACTCCAGCAAACATGCACGCGCTTTAGCGCGTTCCTCTCTCCTCTCAAACTCGGAACTGGATCCCCGTTCTAGTGTTTGCAAGCAAACACATGGCAGGGACGAGCGGTGCGAGGGGAAATTGACATTTCTCCGCTAGAACATTATGTTCATATAATGTTCCCAAGCCATATTATTACGAACAAACGCAACAGAACGCTCTATTCGGGGCATACGGATGATCTTGATGACCGGATGTGGCAGCACGAAACCAAAGACTTTCGGGCTTTGCAGCAAAATATAATTGCTGTCATCTTGTTTGGTTTGAAGAGCATGAAACCCGTGAGGACGCCTGCATAACTGACCGGCGGATCAAGAAGTGGAAGCGGGCTTGGAAATTGGCCCTTATTAAACAGAGCAATCCCGGTTGGGTCGATATAGCCACCGCCTCGGTATGGCCACTGCCAACCCATCCGGCCCTCACGCAACGGCGGGAACAAACCTTGCGGACTTGCGCGCTGAAACGGTAAACCGAGATAAAACAACACCCGCGCATGGGCTTCCATTTCCCGCTTGACTTATCCCCGTTATCCACATATGTTCATGGTATGTTCTACACTTATATTGTCACAGACAAAACCAATGGAACGCTCTGCACGGGGCACACGGATGATGTTTGGATGCGTGAATTACAGCACCGCACCATTGCGCTCAACAGCGGGACGGCACGCAAAGGCTGCACGCAGCTTGTTTGGTTTGAACCGCATCCCAGCCGCGAGGCCGCGTTTCAGCGCGAGCGTGAGGTTAAAAAATGGAGCCGGGCGTGGCAGGTCAAGTTGATCGAAGATTTAAACCCGGATTGGCTCGATTTGGCCGCCGCAGCGCTGCGCTTCTTACCTCCGCCCCGCGCCCGCAATACCCCTGTTCAGCCTGTCTTAGAGGATACAGCTATATTCACCGCATTTGCGATGAACGATGCCTCTGCCGCCTACCCTGCCGCAGGTGCCCTCTAGCAACCTGCACTACGCAGATTACATAATCACAGACACGTATGCCTTGAGGACGTGAGCCTCAAAAGGCCTTACTGGTCAAGGAAAGAGCGCAGCTTGCGGCTCCGGCTTGGGTGCTTGAGCTTACGCAGCGCTTTGGCTTCGATCTGGCGGATACGCTCCCGCGTGACACTGAACTGCTGGCCCACCTCTTCGAGCGTGTGATCGGTATTCATGCCAATACCAAAGCGCATGCGCAGAACCCGCTCCTCACGCGGCGTCAGAGACGCCAGAACGCGGGTTGTGGTTTCGCGAAGGTTGGACTGGATCGCCGCGTCAATCGGCAAGATCGCGTTATTGTCCTCAATAAAGTCACCCAGCTGGCTGTCTTCTTCGTCGCCAATCGGCGTTTCGAGTGAAATCGGCTCTTTGGCGATTTTCATGACCTTACGCACTTTTTCAAGCGGCATGGATAGTTTTGCGGCCAATTCTTCGGGCGTCGGTTCGCGGCCAATTTCATGCAGAATCTGACGGCTCGTGCGCACGATTTTGTTAATGGTCTCAATCATGTGCACCGGAATACGGATCGTGCGCGCCTGATCAGCGATTGAGCGCGTGATCGCTTGGCGGATCCACCACGTGGCATAAGTTGAGAATTTATACCCCCGGCGATATTCGAACTTATCCACCGCTTTCATGAGTCCGATATTACCCTCTTGGATAAGATCGAGGAATTGGAGACCACGGTTCGTGTACTTCTTGGCAATAGAAATCACGAGGCGCAAATTGGCTTCGACCATTTCTTTCTTGGCTTGGCGCGCCTCTCTCTCACCTTTTTGGACGGTTTGGACAATCCGGCGGAACTCATCAACCGGTACGCCAGTTTCCTGCGCGAGCGTGCCTATCTCCTCGCGGATGCGGACAATGGATTTACCTTCGCGCTTGATGAAGCGGTCCCACGCATCGGAGCTTCCGGCCATTTCTTCGAGCCAATTCGGGCGCAGCTCTGCGCCGAGATAACTCTCGAGGAATTCATGACGCGGAACGCCGTTACCATCAGCCAGACGCATCAAGCGGCCCTCGAGTGAGATAAAGCGTTTATTGATCGCGTAAAGCTGCTCAATCAGAGCATCAATACGGGCATTATTAAGCTGAAGCGATTTGATCTCTTCGATAATGCGCTTTTGAATATCTTCGTATTCTTCGAGCTGCGGTGCGCGCATTTTGCGCCCAGACAGCCGCGCGCGAATAAGCATCTGTTGAAGCTTTTGAAAGCGCGTGAAATCCGTGGAGATGAGGTCGAGCGTCGCCATGACATCTTCGCGAAGCGCCGCTTCCATAGAAGCCATCGACATGTTGGTTTTGTCTTCTTCCTCATCCTCATCATCATCGATGGGTTTTTGGCCTTCTTCATAATCGCGTTCGATTTTGATTTTACGCTCATCATCACGGGGCTTGAGATCGTCTTCGGTGGCTTCAATTTCGCCTTTTTCAATCTTTTCGCGGCGCACAGCCGCGTCCGAACGGTCTTCCTGAATATTACCGATGGCTTTGTTATAGGTGGTGTCCAGATCAATAATATCGCGCAGTAAAATCCGGCCTTCTTCAAGTTCTTCACGCCAAACCATGATCGCTTCGAATGTCAGCGCGCTTTCGCACAGCCCCTTGATCATTGTATCGCGGCCCGCCTCAATACGTTTAGCGATAGCAATCTCGCCTTCACGCGAGAGCAGCTCAACTGTGCCCATTTCGCGCAAATACATGCGCACCGGATCATCTGTGCGGTCTAGCTCTTCTTTGGAGTTACCGCCTTTGACGGCTGTGGTCGCCGTGCGCGCAAGGGTTTTGGATCCGTAAGTCGGCGCGTCATTATCTTCAATAACCGAGATGCCCAGATCGGACAACTGCGCAAGCGTGACTTCAATATCTTCAACGCTAATACCGTCAAGATCAATGTGCTTGTTAAGTTCGTTGGAGAGCAAAAGACCGCTTTTGCGGGCTTTGGTAATCATCAGCTTGACGTCTTTATCGTCCATATCCAAACGATTGGCCCCGGGAGGGGCGGTTTTGGTCTCTGGAGCTTTTTTGTCTATTTCAGTCTCGGTCGTCGGCGCGGCGGTATCAGCCATGTATGTGTACTCCAGCAAAGAACCACCGTGAGTGGTTCTTATAAATAGGTTATGCCCCCTCAAGACACTCCGCAATTACGCAGGTCCTCAGCGGGTAATATCACTCCCGGTTACGGCGCGAGGCCCGCATCAGGCGTTGAAGCCCTTCTGCATTATCCTCGCGGATCGTATCCGCCAATCGGGACCGGGTATCATCACGTGCGCGCTCATCCTGTGTCGGCCCGTAATGGGCATCGGCCTCGGCTTGCCAAAGGTCCGTTCTAACGTCCAGTGTCGCGTCGCTCCCACCCATAGCCGCCAAAGTGAGTCGGCGGTCTCTGCGTAGCTCTCGTATAATAGGTTCCAATCCTTGACTTTCTATATGGGCAAGCAGCGAAGACTTTTCAACTGCTTTTGCACCCCGAAAATAAGATAAAAGGGCGGTTTGCAACCGTTTAAGGCCGTCAGAGCCAAAGCTCAGAGCAAAAAAGCTTTGATCGACACGTTCAAGCATCTCCGGCCACTCTAAAATCGCCCCCATTAAGCGCCGCTCCCGCGCCGCAGACATGGCGTCTGTTTGCATGCCCTGCTTGAGTGACGCGTTCACATATTTCGGAGCGTTTGTATATTTGTTACTACCGTAATTGCGGCCATAGCTACGGCCAAATTCACTGTCAAAACGTGACAAAAGTGCCGTTTGATATTGTTTGCGCACTTCGTCATGGGTTATTTCGCGCAAAGCGGCAAAAAGTCTATCTTTTAACCCTGCGCGCGCTTCTGGCGAGGTCAACGGCTCTGCTTCAATTTCGCGCTGCCACAGCATATCAACCAAAGAGATCGCGCGCTCAAGCACTGACTGCATGGCGGGCGCACCTTTTTCAGTGATCAAATCATCCGGGTCTTGTCCGTCCGGCATCAAAGCAAACCGCAGAGTTTGCCCGGGACGTATCAATGGCAAAGCCCGCTCGACGGAGCGAAACGCGGCGCGAAGGCCCGCTTTATCTCCGTCAAAGCATAATGTCGGCTCTGGGCCAGCACGCCATAAAAGCTCTAATTGCTCCTCAGTCAGAGCCGTTCCGAGCGGCGCAACAGAATGATCAAACCCGGCGCGGGCCAGCGCAATCACATCCATATAGCCTTCGGCAACGATTAGCCCCCGCGCCGGATTTTGCGGCGTAGAAATAGCTTTTCTGGCTTCGGGGTAGTGATATAAAACACGGCTTTTATGAAACAGGTTGGTCTCGGGCGAATTTAAATATTTGGCTTTGGCGTCTTTTTCCATCGCCCGCCCGCCAAAGGCTACAAGCCGCCCGCGCGGATCGCGAATAGGAAACATGATCCGGTTGCGAAACCGGTCCCACGGCTCCCGCGAGGTATCATCGGGCTTAATCACCAGACCGGCCTCAACCAGTACATTAAGGCTTGCGCCCTGCTGAGTGAGTTCATCGCGCAGAGCGGTAAAACTATTGGGCGCAAAACCAATGCCAAAACGCTCACACACAGCGCCGTCGAGCCCGCGCCGCGTGAGGTAAGCCCTCGCCTCACCGCCGACGTCGCGCCGCAGCGAGCGCGCAAAAAACAGTTGCGCCGCGTCCATCAAGTTGACGGCGACCTTATTGCGCGCAGCACGTCGCTCAGCCTCAGGGTCTTCTTTGGGCATTTCCATGCCCGCCATTTCGGCAAGCCGTTCTACGGCCTCCGGGAAGGACAGGCCTTCGACTTCCATGAGGAAGGAAATCGCGTCTCCGTGCTTGCCGGAGGAAAAACAATGATAAAACCCTTTGTCGTCATTCACGAAAAAGCTAGGCGTTTTTTCACTTGTGAACGGCGAAAGTCCGGCAAATTCGCGTCCTTGACGCTTAAGCTTAACGTGGCGACCCACCACATCCGATGGACGAATGCGGGCTTTTAGTTCTTCTAAAAAACTGTCGCCAAACCTCATAAACCAGATGTAAGGCGTCGGCGCATCAATAGCGAGTCTTGTTGTAAACCCAAAACCAAAAAAGCCGTCCCAAAGGACGGCAAATAAAAAGTATAATCACGTAAATCTAAAATGTTTTTCAGCGGTAAGACCGCAAAATTACTTTTGCGGTCAGATGACTTAATATGGCCGGGTTATCGCGCCTGCATCGCTTCGCGGCTATACATAACAGGCATCGCGGAGCGCGCATCTGTTTTATAAAGGTTTGGCATCGCCTTTAGTTTGGCCTTTACAGGCATGACATTCACGCGGCGGGTAGAGCGCTGGAGCGTCGCCGTTTGCGTCATTTGGTAAGTACCATTGACCAAGACAGCTTTCGGCTGCTGGGCTTGGGCCACGCGCACAATACGGCGGCGTGTTTCGGCGGGCTCGGCGATACGGGTATAAGTTGCGGGCTGAGCAGACGTGTAGGGTACGGTGCTGGAAAATCCGGCTTCACTTGCATGAGCGACATTAAACATACCTAAAATGCCTGTGAACAATAAACCTGAGATCAAATACGTTTTCATTACAGTTTCTTTTCTTTTAAGTTCCACCACTTCGTTGAAATATCAATAAAACATAGATATTAAAAAACCCTGAAGACTACTTGAAATTTCAACTTCATCATTGAAAAAGAAAATTCACTCACATTTTGGCTTGTAAAATTACAGCGCCTTAAAATTTTTACCATAGCAGATTGTGAACAGGCCGGATCACGTCTATGCGTATTTTATTGTTGCGACCGCGAAATGTAGAAGCAGGAAAACATGACTAAAATTATTATTCAAACGCCTCACATCCAAGATGTTTTGGACATATTGTCTGCCGCCGCAGTTCAAGGGTTGAACCTGTTAGGGTCCATATTTTTGGTGTGTCTCGGTCTACTCGTGCTGATGAGCGCCATTTTCTTTGTACGCGACATCACACAGTCCAAAGACGCAATTCGCAGAAACTATCCCGTCATAGGGCGTTTTCGCACGCTCTTTACTGAATTAGGTGATTTTTTCCGGCAATATTTTTTCGCGATGGACCGCGAAGAACTGCCGTTTAACCGGGCTGAACGTGAGTGGATCGACGGCGTGACGAAGCACGGCACAGAGACCATTCCGTTTGGGTCGACCCGCGCTATGTCGCCTGGAACTGTTATTTTTGCGAATGGGTTATTTCCAAAAATGGAAGGTGATCACGCCCAAACACCGACGCTTATGATTGGCCCCAGCGCACGCCACCCCTATAGTCCGGACAGCTTTTTTAATATTTCAGCCATGAGCTTTGGGTCGCTCTCCAAACCCGCAATCCAAGCTCTGTCAAAAGGCGCAAATATGGCGGGGTGTTGGCTGAATACAGGCGAAGGCGGCGTCTCGCCTTATCATTTTGAGGGCGGCTGCGATATTATCTTTCAGATCGGGACCGGAAAGTTTGGCGTGCGAAATCCGGACATGACGTTGAATACGGATAAGCTAAAAGAGCTGTGCGAGAACCCGCAGATTAAAATGATCGAGCTTAAACTCTCCCAAGGCGCGAAGCCCGGAAAAGGCGGCATTCTTCCCGCCGAAAAAGTCACGCAGGAAATTGCCGATATTCGGGGCATCCCTGTGGGGCAAGCTGCGATCTCCCCTAACCGGCACGTCGAAGCGAGCACGGCTGATGAACTCCTCAACCTAATTCACGTGATCCGCGAGACATCCGGACGGCCAGTGGGGCTGAAATTTGTTGTCGGGCAGTTTGCGCCTATCAAAGACTTGATCGCGGCCATTAAAATTCGAGGAATGCAAAGCGCCCCGGATTACATCGCACTGGACGGTGGAGACGGCGGAACGGGCGCAGCCCCTCTCCCGCTCATGGATAATGTCGGGCTGACGATACGGCAAAGCCTGCCTGCGATTGATGATCTTTTGCGCGCAGAAGGATTGCGAGACCGGATTGTCTTAATGGCAGCAGGAAAACTCGTCACGCCCGCAGACGTCGCGTGGGCCTTTTGCGCAGGAGCGGATTTCGTGAGTTCAGCGCGCGGCTTTATGTTTTCATTGGGCTGTATACAGGCGCTCAAATGTAACAAAAACACCTGCCCCACAGGCATCACCACTCATGATAAAAAGCTTCAAGACGGACTTGATCCCGAAAACAAATCTGTACGTGTAAAAAATTATTGCGAGACGATGCGCAAAGAGGTCGAAATGATCGCCCATAGCTGCGGCGTGGATCACCCCCGGCAATTAACACGCGATCATGCGCTGATCGTTCAGCCCGATGGGCGCTCAAAATCCTTTTCAGACATTTGGCCACGCGCGATTTCTGAGGTTAAAATCAGATAAAATACGACCAAACATGTGGTGATTTAAGTGAAATATCTGGTCATCTCGTGCAATTCACGTCATGCTCATAGACACAAAGAACATGGAGATCACTTTTGTCCGGTACTTCACCCATACCTTTGTTTGATGACGCCTCTGCGCGCAAGCAAGTTATGGCGGCGCGCGCCGCAATTGAGACCCGCTTGGCGGAGCTGATCCCCGCAGCGGGTGTTGCCCCGCCCCGGCTTTATGCAGCCCAGCGCCATGCGCTGCTCTCGCCCGGCAAACGCTTCCGCCCGCTGCTATGTATTTTTATTGCGCAAGGGCACGATAAAAACGGGACGTTATCACGCGCGGCCATAGACGTGGGGTGCGTAGCGGAAATGGTGCATGCGGCCTCTCTGATACTGGATGACCTGCCCTGTATGGATGATGCGCAACTCCGGCGCAATCAACCCACAACCCATATCGAGTTTGACGAAAGTACCGCTATTTTAACGGCGACCGCGCTACTCAACCATGCCTTTGGCATTCTCGCCCGGCTGGAGGATGTCTCACCGTCCGTGAAAGTCGAACTGGTTGATATGCTGTCTTATGCTGTGGGCTCTAAGGGGCTGATTGCGGGGCAAATGGCCGACCTCGCCAATACGGACAATTCTGCCAGCCTTGCGGAAGTTGAGCGGCTCAACTCTTTAAAAACGGGCGCGCTGTTTGACTTTAGCGTTGAAGCAGCGGCGGTTTTGACAGGTACGTCCGGTATGCGCCGCGCGGCGCTCAAGGACTTTTCACTGCATTTGGGCCTCGCCTTTCAATTAATGGATGATGTGAAAGACACAATCATGAACGACGCACAAGCGGAAAAATCCGTGGGACGTGATGTCGGCAAAGCCACGATCCTAGCTCTGACGGGGTCTGACGCCGCGCTTGAGCGCCTCTCCGGCTATATTAAGGTTGCCAAAGAAGCCCTATCCCGCGCGGATCTGTCCAATATGGACGTACTGAATGCGGTCATGGACGCGCAGTTTTCCTTTCTGCGATCATGACAACAGCCCTTGCCGTAAGACATTTGACGGTCAAATACGGGCCGGATACAGCATTGGATAACCTCTCCGCAGATTTTCCCGGCGGACATGTGACCGGCTTGATCGGGCCTAATGGCGCAGGAAAAACCAGCTTCATCAAAGCCCTGTGCGGCCGGGCGCCCTGCGTCAGCGGAGAAGTGTTCATCAATGGGCACGCCGTCAAACGCGGCACCTCCCGGCAAAAATTGATCGGCTTGGTTCCGCAGGATATTGGGCTTTACGGCCATATGACCGCTCGCGAAAACCTGTCCGCCTTTGCCAGCATTATGGGCATACCCAAGCTGGAAAGAGCGGCAAAAGTTACGCACGCGCTAGAAACAGTCGACTTGATGCACAAATCCGGGACGCGTGTTGAGGCTTTGTCCGGGGGCATGAAACGCCGTATTAATGTTGCTGCGGCGATCATGCATGGCCCTGCACTTCTTATATTGGACGAGCCGACAGCCGGGGTTGACCTCCCCGCCCGCGACGCGATCCATGCTTTGGCGGGCGGTCTTGCAAAACAGGGCATGGCGGTGCTGCTCGTGACCCACGAACTTGAGCAAGCCGAAGCGCTTTGCGATAAAATTCTGATCTTAGCGGCGGGAAAAAAGCTCGCCTTTGATGCTCCGGCGTCTATTTTATCCCAAGCCTACGCAGGCGCGCGGGAAGTCATGGTCAGGTTTGCCGTGCCGCCAACAGCGGCGGTAATGGAGACTCTTTCCCCGTTTGAATTTTCGCAAGGGGAACTCCCGACGATCTGGACAGCGATGACAGAGGCCAGCGAAGTCACATTTGTGAGCGCCTTTATGACCGCGCTCAAAGGCGGAGACCATTTAATCCGCGAGATCAGTGTGCGCCGCCCGGGATTGCCCTCCCTCATGCGCCATATTGAGCGTACCGGAGCGCTGCCATGTTAGGGGCGGTGTTTAAAATTATGTGGTTGCGGCTATGGCGCGATAAGGGTGCGCTCATATTGGCCTTTGTACTGCCCGGGTTTATCTTCGCCATATTTGCCGCAATTTTCTCAAATGCCTCAGGCGGAAAGCTCGATTTGCGCGTGGCTATGGCGTTGACCAGTCAGGCCCCAGCAAGCGCCGCCTTTGCCAACGATTTAGAGAGCGGCAACACTTTTTCGCTCAGCTATGACTCGGCTTGGAATCTGCGCGATATTAAAGAACGTGTCAGGCTCGGACAAGATGATGTCGGCTTTGTTATTTCCGGGGATATTGCAGATACCACCCTGCCCTCAATTATTATCGTGAGCGACCCGAGCCGCAGCGTCGCGGCAACGGTCTTGATGGGACAAATTCGGCAAAAACTCGCCGCGCAGGTCAGCACCCAATCCTCAAACGTGTTTGATGAAGTTTCTGCCCTTACACAGTCATCAAACGTTGGCCCGTCTGATCCTTCTGTGATCTATTATATAGGGGCAACGGCTATTTTGTTTTTGCTGTTCTCGGCCATGCAAGGCGCGGCGATAACGCTTGATGAGCGCAAAACCGGTATTGCCGACCGGCTGCTTGTCGGGCCTGCCGGCGCGGGCGCGATGCTGTCAGGGAAATTTGTGTTTCTGACGCTTATTGGAACTCTCCAAGCCGTTATTATTACCGCCGTCGCGGCGGTCTTTTTCGGGGCGCCTATTATGGCTCACATTTTTCCGCTGGGGTTAGCTTGTGTGGGCGCAGCAGCGCTTTCAGCGTCTTTGGCGTTGCTTGTCGCCAGCCTGTGCAGCAGCGCGGCGCAAATGAACACAGTCTCGACGTTTATCGTGCTGCTATTCTCAGCGGTTGGCGGTTCTATGGTGCCTCGCTTTATGATGCCGGATTGGCTCCAGTCCATTGGACAAATTACGCCCAATCACTGGGCCATTGAAGCATTTTACGGCAGTTTGGCGCGGGGGCAGTCAGCGAGTGATCTTGCCGCAGTCTGGGGAGTATTGTTTGGCGGGGCCGCCATTTGTCTGCTACTCTCAGCATATATCTCGCACCGCTTCATGAGAGTTTAATGGCTGATACTGTACCCGCCCCCAGCACAACGATAGGTCTGTTTTTCGCAAGCGCTGTGATTGCGGGCTGGACGGTTGTGCATATTTACAGTGTCTTTTTTCATGATTTGTCCGCACCGCTCTGGCTCACAGTGCTGCTGATCGCGTTGCAATGCTGGCTTTACACGGGACTGTTTATTGTCGCCCATGACACGATGCACGGCTCTCTTTGGCCCGATAAACCCGCCATGAATGCCGGGCTCGGAACGCTCATACTTTTTATCTATGCCGGGTTTAGCTGGCAATCTATGCGCCGCGCCCATATGGATCATCACCGCTATTCCGGGAGCGAGAAAGACCCGGATTTTAATGCGCAAGACCCCCATCGTTTTTGGCCGTGGTATATCAAATTTTTCACGCAATATTTCGGCTGGCGGCAACTTGTGATTTTATCAACCTTTACTTTGGCTTATATTTTTATCTTTGGCGCGTCCTATTTGAACACGATTATTATGTGGGCCGTGCCGGCGATTTTGTCCTCTGTTCAGCTTTTTTACTTTGGTACGTACCTTACCCACCGCCATACGGCGCCGTTTCCGGACGAACATAACGCGCGAACGAATAACTTTCCGGCGTGGCTCTCTTTGTTGAGCTGTTTTCATTTCGGCTATCATCATGAACATCACTTGTTCCCGAATGAACCGTGGTGGCGGCTACCGCTGCGTAAGCGCAGGCGCGCATGATATGGTTTATTAACAGCCTGATTGTCATCGCCAGTGTGTTTGGCATGGAGATATTTGCATGGGCTTTTCACAAATATTTTATGCATGGGCGCGGCTGGAGTTGGCATGAAAGTCACCATGTGCGCACCGAAGGCCTATTTGAAAAAAATGACCTTTACGGCGTCTGGTTCAGCATCATAGCCGCCGCAATGTTTATGGCCGGATCACTGTGGTGGATGCCGCTTTGGTACATGGCCCTCGGGTTTACGATTTACGGTGTACTTTATGGATTCGTTCACGACGGGCTGGTGCATCAGCGCTGGCCGTTTCATTACGCCCCGAAAAACCGCTATCTCAAACGCCTCGTCCATGCACACAAACTTCATCACCACGTGACAACAAAAGACGGGGCGGTTTCATTCGGGTTTCTATATGCTGAGAGCCCGGAAAAGCTCAAAGCCACCCTCAAGGCAAACTAAGAGGCTTTAGTTAACAGTGTTGGCAACTCGGATGTCGCATCAGGTTTATTGGCCCACATTTCCACACGCTCCAGCAGTGCTTGCTTGCTGAGAGGTTTGGGCAGATAGTCATCAAGACCCGCTTCGAGGAACCGATCACGATCATTTTCCATGGCGTGGGCCGTTGTCGCTATGATCGGCGTTCGCACAGCGGCGCTAAGCGCTTCGATTTTTCGAATATTTCTCACGGCGGTGACGCCGTCCATAACCGGCATAGCGATATCCATCAAAATCACATCAAACGATTTAGTCTTAAACGCATCAACGGCTTCTTTGCCATTTTCAACAATGGTTAAATCATATCCATCGGCTTTGAGCATACCTTGGACAACTAAACGGTTCACTTCATCATCATCAGCGGCAAGGATAGAAATAGAAGCATTGGCTTGTGGTGCTTTTGCGACAGGGCGCGTTATTGCGGCATGAGTTTTTTCCTCTTTGCGCCGCGCAGCTTCTGCTTTGATCATTTGCGAAATTATCCCGTGTAGGTCTTTGATCGTCGCGGGTTTCGTAATGGCATGCTCTACATCTGCGGCGGCAAGACTGGCCCTGAGCGGCGCGAGATCAACAGAGGACAACACCATAATAGGCGTCGGCGCAATTAATGGATCAGCGCGCACCGCACGTATAAAACTCAGCCCATCCATATTGGGCATTTGGTAATCAGAAATTACTGCCGGAAAGATAAATCCTTTTGCAGCGGCCTTTCGCATTAATTCCAGCGCAGCGGGCGCGCTGCCGACACTAAACGGACGTCCGCCCATTTGCTCAACTTGCTCTGAAATAATCTCTCTGTTGAATTTCAAATCATCAACAATCAAGATAGGCACATTCTTTAAAACAGCCAAACTCGTATCGCGTTTTTTGACTTGCTCGGACAGCGGCAGAGGCACTGAAAAGCTAAAGACAGAGCCCGTACCCAGTTCCGATGTGACGCGAATTTCGCCGTCCATCACTTCGACAAGCCGCCGCGTAATGGTGAGGCCGAGCCCTGTGCCGCCAAAGAGGCGGGTCGTCGAATTATCGGCTTGTTCGAACTGAACGAATATTCTGGAGATTTTATCTGCCGCGATCCCGATACCCGTATCCTGAACGTCAAATGACAAGCGCATGACTTCGCCGTCTTGCTCTCCGCTCACGCTCAGCTTGACATATCCCTGTTCTGTAAATTTAATCGCGTTCCCGATCAGATTAATCAGAATTTGGCGGATGCGGCCCATATCGCCGATATAGCATTGCGGAAGAGAAGCTGGCATTTGCGCGATTATTTCAACGCCTTTTTCTCTGGCAGAGTGACCCAAAAGCGACATCACATCATCAATCGCATCTTGCAGGTTAAACGGCTCACAGACCAACTTTAACTGCCCCGCTTCCATTTTTGAGAAGTCCAGAATATCGTTGATGATAGTAATCAACGCTTTACCGGATCGCTGGATGACATCCACGCACTTTTCTTGCTGAGACGATAGTTCAGTCCCCGCCAAAATTTGCGCCATACCCAGAACGCCATTCATAGGTGTGCGTATTTCGTGGCTCATATTGGCCATAAACTCGGACTTGGCGATTTCAGCCTTGCGCGCCTCTTCGATCGCAACTTCGAGATCGGTCACATCGGTGTAGGTCACAACGATATCATGCTCGTCTTCGGGGTAAATTTCGAGACGAAAATAGCGGCCATCAGAAATCTTCCGGATGACGCGCAACTCTGTTTTCGTTTTGAAATTATCACGTAGCGTCGATAAAAAATCGGCGAATGATAAATGTGCGGGGGCCAGTCCAAGTTTCAAGATAGATGCGAAATACTCTTCAACGGACGGCATTTCACTATGCTGCGAAACGTCAAAGCCAAAGAGCTCCCCATACTTTGTATTCGCGTATTTTATAGATGTCGCATCCGAGTCTAGAACACAAAATGGGACAGCAATACGGTCAACGGCGCGAGATAGCGTATGGTATTTTTCTTCCATACCCGCGCGTCTACGCGATTATCTTTAATTTTGAGTTATTTGAATCCAGATATTTTCAGTGTTTCGGGCGTTTATAAAAACCACTTCTGGGGGTTACATCTACGGACTTTCGCCTCACCGCCGGGCCCGCAGCACGAAGTGCCAAGACTATCTTACGATTCTTTGAGGCACTGACCCGTTGCTGCCACGCCTGCGGGCCATTTTGGCGCAAGGTTTCGCCGATATCGCGGTAAACAGCGAGAGCCGCAGAAATCGCCCACGCGCACCGAAACGGCAGCTCTTTTATACCGACGCGGGCCGAAGCGTAATATCGCTCGGCCTCATCCAGCATGTCAATGACAGCCATGTGGGCCGCAGGCCAGTTTTGCGGCTCTGTTAGGGCTTTTGGCTCCAAAGGCGCGCCATGTTTTATCAACAGCTTTTGCGGAACAAAGACCCGCCCCGCCGCCGCATCGTCGATCACGTCACGGGCAATATTCGTGAGCTGAAACGCTAACCCTAAATCACTGGCCCGGTCCAGAACCGCTGCGTCTCGGGCGCCCATTATGTTGGCCATCATCACGCCGACCACGCCCGCCACATGATAGCTATAATCAAGAATATCATCCATTTTGCTATAAACGCGGTCTTCCGCGTCCATTTCAAACCCTTTGAGCAGATCAAACGGGTGACGGTGATCAATGTTGTGGCTGCTCACAACACGAGCGAGTCCAGTATAAACCGGGTTATCCAAAACCTCTCCGCTGAGCGCGCGTCCTGTATCGGATCTGAGCCGCTCTAGCCGTTCCGTTTGTCCGGTTTTATAGTCTGCTGTTTGTCCATGGCCCATAATCTGGCCATCAATCACATCATCGCAATAACGGCACCATGCATACAGCATCGACGCATCGTCACGCAGCGCAGGCGGAAAAACGCGTGAAGCGAGCGCAAAGCTCTTACTGCCTTGTTTGATGCTGGCGTGGCCATGTTGGGTAATAGCGTCCAAGTTAGAGTCGATCTGCGAAATCTTCGGCGATCACCGCCGCCGTGGCCTTAGCCGAGCCAACGACTCCCGGAATTCCCGCCCCCGGATGGGTCCCAGCGCCGACAATATACATATTGCGAATATGATCATCGCGGTTATGCGGGCGAAACCACGCGCTTTGAGTCAGCACGGGCTCAACAGAAAAGGCCGAGCCTAAATGAGAATTCATCTCATCCCTGAAACCAAACGGCGTGAGCGTTTTGACCACATCCAAGTCCCGGCGAAGATTCGGAATCGCGTGCTCTTCAAGGTAATCAATCAGTTTTTCTTGGTAAATCGGCCCGACTTCGTCCCAATCAATATCGACGTGACCAAGATGGGGCACTGGCGAGAGCACATAATAGGCCGAGCACCCTTCGGGGGCGAGGCTATCATCCGTGACAGACGGCGCGTGGAGATATAGCGAGAAGTCGTCCGGCAACTCCCCGCCCTTGCCAAATATCTCAGCGATCAGTTCTTTATAGCGCTGTCCGAACAAAATGATGTGATGTTTCATGTCCGGGTGCTGGGCTTTGAGGCCAAAATACATCACGAACAACGACATAGAATAGGATTTTTTCCTGAGCGCCTTGCCATAAGATTTACCGCGCGGCGTCTTGCGCAAAAGGCTGCTATAGGTGTGAACAACATCGGCGTTACTGACAATTAAATCCGCGTCCTGCCGCCAGCCATCCGCCGCCTCGACGCTTGTTACTCGCGCGCCGTCATAATCAATGTCTGTGATCTCAGTCGATAAGCGCACATGACCGCCTAAATCGGTAAATAATTTCACCATGCCCGAAATCAGCGCGCCCGTGCCGCCTTTGGCAAACCAAACGCCGCCCTCGCGCTCAAGCGCATGGATGAGCGTATAGATAGAAGATGTCTTAAACGGGTTCCCGCCAACCAAAAGCGAGTGAAACGAAAAGGCCTGACGAAGCTGCGGGTCTTTTATAAATTTTGACACCATCGAATAGACACTGCGCTGCGCCTGCAGACGCATGAGCTGCGGCGAAGCCGTGACCATTTGCGAGAAATTCATAAACGGGACAGTGCCGAGCTTCTCATACCCTTCGCGGTAGACATCTTTGGAATATTCAAAAAACTTACGGTAACCCTCAACATCGCGCGGGTTTTTCTCCGCAATTTGGCGCTCTAGCTCCGGGATGTCATTATCATAATCAAACGTATAGCCGTCTTCCCATTGCAGCCGGTAGAACGGTGCGACGGGCATCAACTCAACATAATCTTCGATCTTATTGCCCGACAAGCTAAAGAGCTGCTCCAGACAGTCTGGATCCGTGATCACCGTTGGCCCGCCGTCAAATGTATAGCCTTTTTCCTCATAGACATAAGCCCGTCCGCCCGGCTTATCACGGTTATCCACAAGGGTGGTATCAAAGCCCATGCTCTGCAGGCGGATCGCCAGTGCAATCCCGCCAAATCCAGCCCCAATGACAATAGCTGTGGGTTTACTCATGCTCATTTTCCTTTGTGCGCTCTCTTGTGCGCTCTCTGCGAATAAAAGCGGCCTCGCTCAAATTATAAAGCGCTTTGTGTATAGGTACGGGCGGTCTTCCTGACAGGATGCGCGCTTTATCGCGATGCGTCAAAGTGCCCGCATAGAAGCGCTCAATCAGACTTTGCCGTAGGCCGTAAAATCTTTGCAGCACTTTGTAGCGCCGCTCGGGTTTAGCCGCGCGGAACAGCATCCGGTTGAGCAAGCGAAAAAAGCGCTCTTCATTTATATGGTTGTAATGGCGCGCCGAAAGCGCCAACGGAATAGACTCCAAGTTTTGTGAAATGCAGTCAGCAACTTGCGCAGCATCAGGCAGACTGTAACCTGTCACCGCGTGGTAATGCCCTCCTGCGATGCCCAGCTTTAAGACCCGCTGCGCGGACTGGCGCGTATCGACCGCGAGTGTAATCGGCAAGACGCCTTTTTCCTGCCGGATCAATTTCTCAACCTCCCAGCCTTGCGCAGCGATATAATCCTCAATCCGCGTGCTCACTTCGTTTTCAGACAGCTCCGCGCCGTCCGTGTAATACGTGTCTTCGACCAGCACCTCATGATTTGTAAACGGCAAGCAATAGACAAACCTGTAACCGCCGAGCTGCGCCACGGTCGCGTCCATGATAATCGGGTGTTTAAGGCCGTGCGGCTTTTTGGTGCGGATAGTCCGTCCGACAAATTTTTGGTAACCCAAAAATACATTTTCATTCGGTTTAAAACCGCGCGCATCAAGAACGCAATCTGCCGTCATCACAGTGCCGTTTTCTAGCGTGACGCAGGCCGTATCAACAACTGAAACCCGGGTTTTAAGCAAGACGCGGAGCCGCCCGCTATCGATAAAGGGTTGAACACAGGCCCGCAGGCTCTCAGAGTTTCCGCTGCAATACGGTATCTCAAGGGTGCGATTGCGTTTTGGGAACCGCACATCATAGCGCGGCCACTGATAGGCTATGAATGGCCGAATCCAATCTTGCAAATGCTCCGGAATATCAGTCAGATTAAACGACCATGTATGGTCACCCGCAATCTTATCTGCCGCGTCAATCACGGTCACGCTCATATCCGGATTAATATCAAGACACCGCCATGCGGTGAGAAGCCCGGACAGCCCCGCGCCAACGATGATCATGTCGGAAGTCGAAAACGTCATGTCTCCCCCCTCAACAGAGCGCCTCTCCTTGGGGAGAGGCGAACCTAATCATAGACCACGTCGGCTTCGGTTTTGGCTTTCACTTCATCGGCGCTGACATCCGGCGCAAGCTCGATAAGGCGGAAACGTTTTTGCTCGCCTTCGCGGGCGAAAACCCCAAGATCGGTAATCACCATATCAATGCAGTTTTGACCCGTGAGCGGCAAGGTACACGCCTTGATAAATTTACTCTCACCGCGCTTGTTGGTATGATCAAACAGCGCGATGCAGCGCTTAACGCCGGCAACCAAATCCATCGCCCCGCCCATGCCTTTGACCATTTTACCGGGGATCATCCAATTGGCGATATCACCGTTCTCCGCCACTTCCATCGCGCCTAAAATAGACAAATCAATGTGCCCGCCCCGGATCATAGCAAAGCTCATAGCGCTATCGAAAAAGGTCGATTTCGGCAGCGTTGTAATCGTCTGCTTGCCCGCATTAATTAAATCCGGATCAATATCGTCTTCATAAGGAAATGGCCCCATCCCGAGCATTCCGTTCTCAGATTGCAGGGTCACGTCCATACCGTCCGGGATGTGGTTCGCGACCAATGTCGGAATACCAATCCCCAAATTGACGTAAAATCCGTCTTGTAGTTCCATGGCAGCCCGCGCCGCCATCTGATTTCTATCCCATGCCATCAGGCTCTCCTCTTACTCACACCGGGCGCGTTGTTTGAGTGCGCCGCCGCATAAGACCAAAAACCAATGCGGCGAGCGCCAGCAAAATTAGGGCATATTTAAACTGCGTGTAGAGACTCGACATCATAACGACATCATCGTTAATCGCCGGATACTCACTCACAATTTGCGCCAGCAGGTTATTTTCCAAAAAGTCGAACATCGCCGAGATAAATGGTAAAATACAGCTAAATCGCCAAATCGTAGGTTTGAAAAGGTGGTATAGCCAAATCACACCAAACGCGCCGTAGACCAGCGGGTAAACCATGTCCAAATGCTGAATTTTCTTATAAATCTCAAGACTACCAGTGCCTTGATAGGCCGACAAAATACGGCTTACGGATTCGGTTGTCCGTCCTGTAAATTGTGTATCGAGTATAGGTTGGCCTGAGAGCTGGAAAATACTCCACCCCCAATAAAAGAGCACGCCGCTGATAATTAAGGTCGCAAGACCCAAAGCCGTGATCACTTTGACGGTCAGCGACATTAGGAGGCAGCCTCACGCGTTCGTACCGTGCGCTGCTCGATACGTTTCTCGCATGTCGCTTCAATAATGCGCTGCACAAAAATACCCGGCGTATGAATAAAGTTGGGATCAAGAGTACCAACGGGCACAATTTCGTCCACTTCGGCAACCGTGACTTTGCCCGCCATAGCCATCATCGGGTTAAAATTACGGGCGGTGGCATTAAAGATCAGATTGCCTTCCGCGTCGCCTTTCCACGCCTTGATAATAGAGAGATCAGCGGTCAGGCCCGTCTCCATAATATAGGTTTCACCGTCAAATTTGTGTGTGGGCTTGCCGTCTGCGATCAACGTCCCGACGCCCGTTTTGACATAAAATCCGGGGATGCCCGCCCCGCCCGCGCGGATACGCTCGGCGAGCGTACCTTGCGGGTTAAATTCAAGCTCGAGCTCGCCCGCCAAATATTGACGCTCAAACTCTTTATTTTCGCCCACATAAGAGCTTATCATTTTTGTGATTTGTCGGCTCTCCAGCAGCAGACCCAGCCCGAAACCATCAACACCTGCATTATTCGAAATAGCAGTGATATTTTTGGCCGCGGAGTCTCTAAGCGCCGCGATGAGGTTCTCGGGTATGCCGCACAGACCAAATCCGCCGGACATGACGCTCATCCCGTCAAACGTTGAGCCCTCGAGCGCCGCCGCCGCGTTTGGATAAATTTTGCTCACCATGACAGACCCCTTTTGTAACAGCCTAACGTGAAAGACGTCCTGCTTCAAGCGCGCCGATATGAGGGCCTATTTATGCCGCGTCACCGCGAAGACGCGCTTTGGCTCTCTCGGAACCTAAAAGCGCTAAAATAGCACCCATTTCCGGCCCGCGGCTACGGCCCGTCAATGCCAGACGCAGCGGCATAAATAGGCCCTTGCCTTTACGCCCCGTCTCGGTTTTAAGCTGGTTAGTCCACGCGCTCCACGTCGCCGCATCGACGTCTTCAGGCAGACAGTCCGCTGCCGCCGCGCAGAACGCTTTATCCTCATCCGCGATCTGCCCCGCCATAGGCGCAAATAACGCCGTTGACCACGACGCCGTATCAGAAAGCTTTTCGATATTAGCGCGAATAAGCACCCAAAAATCTTCGCCGCCGCCAACGCCCAAAGCGTCAAGCCGGTCTTTCACCACCGCATAGGGCGTCTCGTGAAGCAGGCGTGCATTGACCAAGGCCAGTTCGGCCTCATCAAAACGAGCAGGCGCACGGCCGATTTTATCAAATGAAAACTCTTCCATCAAATTATTGATAAAAACTCGCGCTTCAACCGGGTCAGACGTGCCGATTTTAGCCAGCAATGAATTGATCGCCATAGGCTCTATACCCTGCTCTCGTAGCTCGTCCATTGAGAGCGAGCCAATGCGCTTAGACAGGCTTTTTCCGTCCGCGCCCACCAGCAGCGGCGTATGCGCGAAGGTCGGGACATGGCCACCCAGCGCCTTAAAAATCTCAATCTGCGCGCCGGAATTGGTCACATGATCTTCGCCGCGGATAACGTGCGTAATCTTGGCGTCAATATCGTCAACCACGCTCGGCAGCGTGTAAAGATAAGAGCCATCACCGCGAATAAGCACGGGATCAGAGAGCGAGCTTGTATCAATATTTTGATCGCCGCGCACAAGATCCGTCCAGCTTGAAACCTCGCCCGAGAGTTTAAAGCGCCAGTGGGGCTTGCGGCCCTCATTATCATAGGCCGCTATCTGCGCGTCAGTTAGCGCCAAAGCTGCGCGGTTATAGACAGGCGGCTTGCCTTGGACGCGCTGTAATTTACGCTGACGATCCAGCTCCTCAGAGGTCTCATAACAAGCATATAAAAGCCCGGCCTCTTTCAGCTTCGCCGCTGCCGCGTCATAAATATCAAAGCGGTCTGATTGATTAAACGTACTCTCCCACGTCAAACCCAACCATATCAGATCTTCTTTGAGGCCCTCTTCATAGGCTTTGGTTGAACGTTCCGTATCTGTGTCGTCAACGCGCAGAATAAATTGCCCGTCATTGGCCGCGACAAACAAATAATTCATAAGCGCCGTGCGAACATTCCCCACATGGAGCTTCCCAGTAGGCGACGGGGCAAAACGGCAAATTACTGACATGCTAATCTTCCTTTTCCGGCACGACGTCCCGGTATCTATTCGTAATCGGATAACGCCTGTCGCGTCCGAAGTTTTTGGAGCCGATTTTTACGCCGGGCGGGGATTGGCGGCGTTTATATTCAGCAATGTAGAGCAAGTGCTGGATGCGCTTGACGTTTTCGGGGGTATGCCCGCGCGCGAGAATGTCTTCAACCGCTAATTCTTGCTCAATCAGGCCAAACAAAATGTCATCGAGCACAGGGTATTCTGGCAAGCTATCGCTATCTTTTTGATCATCACGTAACTCAGCAGACGGAGGTTTGGTTATGATGCGTTCAGGTATCGGATAATCACCGCCGCGCATATCAGACGGATTATGCGCGTTTCGCCACCGGGCCAGTTCAAACACTTCGGTTTTGTAAACATCTTTGAGTGGATTATAACCGCCGCACATATCGCCGTACAGCGTCGCGTAGCCGACCGCCATTTCGGATTTATTCCCCGTGGTGACAAGCATAGGGCCAAATTTGTTGGATAGCGCCATCAGGATAAGCGCGCGGCTTCGCGATTGAATATTTTCCTCGGTTGTACCGGGCTCAGTGCCCTCAAAGAGCGGGCCAAGCATGTCGCCAAACGCGTCAATCGCAGGCTTGATCGGCACATTATCATAGCGGCAACCTAGAGCCTGCGCGCATTCTTCTGCGTCGGTCAGGCTGTCCCCTGATGTATATTTCGTCGGCATCATCACGCACCACACGCGCTCCGGCCCCAGTGCGTCAACGGCAACACTCGCGGCCATAGCGCTATCAATCCCGCCAGACAGGCCGAGTATGACCTGTTTAAAGCCGTTCTTATTCACGTAGTCGCCCAGCCCAAGACACATTGCGCGCCAGTCGGCCTCAAATCCGGTAAGCTGCTCATAACGCGCGGCCTGGGTACACGTCCAAACACCGCCGCGCTTCTGCCATGTGGAGATATCAAAATCTTCAATAAAGGACCTTAGCGATTGCACGATACTCTCATCCGCCGCCATGGAAAAAGACGAGCCATCAAATACAAGTTCGTCTTGTCCGCCCACTTGGTTGACATAGACAAGCGGCAAGCCTTCATTATGGACTTTCTCGCCCAGCGCTTCGACCCGTTCCGACAGCGCCGTTCGCCGCCACGGCGACCCGTTAGGCGATATGAGGATTTCCGCGCCGCGCTCCGCCAAATGATCAGCCACGCCGGGCTGCCAGAGATCTTCGCAAATAGGCAACCCAATTTTGATACCGTTAAAGTCTACGGGCTGTGGGAGGGGGCCACGCGTAAAAACGCGAAATTCATCAAACACGCCGTAATTGGGCAGATGATGCTTGTAGCGAATATCCGTGATCTCGCCGCCCCGCATAAACAAAGCTGCGCTATAAAGCTTATCATCATCGCCCAGCCACGGCGTTGAAAACACCACCGCAGGCCCCTGCTTTGTGAGCTTCGCAAACTGCACGGCTTCTTCACGGCAGTCGGCAACGGCCGCGGGTTTTAAAACTAAATCTTCGGGCGGATAGCCAATATTAACGAGTTCGGGCAGCACCAAAATATCTGCGCCGCCAGCTTTAGCGCGTTCAAACGCCGTCCGCGCTTTGGCCATATTTCCGGAAATATCCCCGACGCACGGATTGATTTGCGCCGAAGCAATTTTAAGTATCTGAACCATGGACGGGGTTTACCCGCGAAGGCCCAGAGCAGCAAGAGCGAAGATACATTGCCGTCCTCACAAAGAGGCAGGCTTTGTAACGTCGGCGTTAATCGAGGACTTCAACACCCACGAGCGGCCCGAGCCGCCATGCCAAGCGGCAATGATAAAACTCGCTTTCACTTGAGACTTTAAGGATGAAACTTCGCGGAATGATTTGCGTGGGTATAATTTCAATACAGGCCCCTGCACGGGACATATTCCTTATAATCGCATCAAAACCGCTACCTGTGCTATTGATAACGACCTGTGCTTTTTTGAACCGGCGGTTTCGCAGACCTGTACGGCGACTGTGTGTTAGAGTATCATTTTGGGCCAACATAGGACATCCTCTCAAGTGTATGAGAGCTACTTTGCAAATTTTGCGCCAAAATTATCGTCTTAGGCGAATTATAGGGCCAACTTTCTCTATTAGGGGTTAGCGCGCAAATGCCACCCCGATTAAGCCGTCTCGGCGCCAGATGATTTCGCACTCGCGGCTTAGATCGTCTTCAGTCAAACGCATCGTAAAAGTTTTGGGTATAAAAACTGTACCCGGCAAATCTATCAACGCGCCAGTGCGTGATAAATTTCTCATGATCGCATCATAAACTCCGCCGTGGCCATCAACAATAAGCTGCGCTTTTTTAAAGGCCCGGACGCGCTGCGCGAAACGCCGCTCTGAGGCGTTATTGTCATTATGGGTGATCATACAATGCTCCGTGTCCTATAAAGACACATTGCAAAATCCGCGCCGAATTAGGGCTCAACCAACACTTCTACCTCCTGTTCGACGGCGGGCCTGTAATACTCCGCCAATGACCGGAACATGTCGATATTGATCATCATCGGATCTCCGTAACCTTCAATAGGCACAGTAAAGCCCCGGTGCGCGGCGTTCTTGGCGATGACCAAATTCGCGGACGGGTTGACGTAAATATATTGCCCATAAATCCCAACTGCGAAAAAATCACCTGCGTTTGCCCCCTCTTGCGGCATAGGCACCCACCATTGATAACCGTAGCCCACACCACTATCAGATAAGCTAGGCGCAGAATGAACGGTTGAGGCGGCAACCCAATCTGCGGGAACGACCTGCTCACCGTTCCACTCACCGCCCTGCAAGAAAAGCTGCCCGAACTTGGCATAGTCGCGCGTGCGTAAATTAAGCCCGCCCAGCGCAAAGGCGGCGTTTTTGCCGTCCGTTAAATAATAAGGCGCTTTGCCAAAGCCTAAATGCGCGCCGTAAGTCTCATTAAAAAGCTGATGCAGCGATTTTCCAGTGGCCGCCCGCAACACCATCGCGGCGATGTGCGTGTCAATGGACACATATTGCCACTGCGCGCCCGGCTCTGATTGGCGCTCAGACAGCGACGCAGCGAACTTGTCCATAGACTGCCCAAGGCCCAAGACCCGGCCCATTTTATTGATGTCGGATTTGGGGTTCATATAGTCTTCGTTAAACCGCACCCCGCTGGCCATATTCAGAACATTGCGAATAGAGGCACCTTCATAGGCGCTTCCCTTTAATTCCGGCACGTAGGCGTCTACCTTGTCATCCAGATTTTTGATGTCGCCGTCTTCAAGCGCGCGACCATAAAGTCCCGACATAAAAGACTTTGCCACAGACCAGCTAATACGCAAATCATCGCGGCCGGTGCCCAAATAATAAGCTTCGTTCAGTATCTTACCGTCTTGGATAACAATGAAAGCAGTTGTCTCCAGCATAGCAAGAACATCACTTAGGTTTCTTTCCTGCCCCGCAATCGTAACACTATCCGGTAATAGCTGCGGCGCTTCGGGCCAAATGATGGGCGCGCCGCTTATGCTCAGGTCTTGATGCAGGAACGCGGCGTCCATATTTGAGAAATTTTGAACAATCTTACCTTGGTCAAACAGCGTATTGACGGTCCTAAGGCGCTCAATTTTTGTCCAATTAAAAACCGCCACAAGAACGGCAAGACCAAAGATCGCCGCAATTCCCCAGATAAGTTTTTTCATAATGTTCCATCTACTGTGAGCGCGGCGCTAAGTGAGCGAAGCCCGCAGCCCCCTGTTATCGGCACAGGCTTACCATCCAAAACCGCCTCAACAAAGGCATTTGTTGCCGCGCCGAGACTGTCCTTGGCCGCCGGGTCATCACCAAATTTATCGTTGAGCTCAAACGGAGTCGTATTGACCAATGTCTTGGCATTAAAGTCAACCTCAACACGCCCGCTGGGGTATGTCACGCTCATCTGACGCGAGCTGACCTCTTCAACGCGGCTGGCCTCCAACCGAGCCTTGCCGTGTTTAAATGCAAGGCACGCATAGGCGGCATCCGGCGATGACGATTTAACGCATAAAGACTCGCCGCGGATACTGAGCGGATCATCATGCATCAGCCATAAAACTAAATCCAAATCATGGGTCATGAGATCGAGCGTGACAGACACATCTGTGCCGCGCAGAGAATAGGGCGAGCGGCGGTGAGCTATAATCTTTACGGGGCGCTCAGGCACCTTATCAAGGCCGATGGCTTTGAGCACAAACCGTTCCTGGTGCCCGACTTGAACGACCAAACCTTTGCAGGCGGCCAGATCAACAATCCGGCGCGCCTCGTCGGTGGTTTCTGCGATAGGTTTTTCGATCAACACATGCCGACCAGCCTCCAGCGCTCGGCTCGCCATCTGGCCATGGGCAGATGCCGGAGCCGCGATGATAACCGCGTCTACGGCTTTCAGCATGCCCGCATAATTTCTAAATGCTTTGACGCCGTGCTTATCTGCGCCAATTTTAGCGCGCGCATACGACGGATCATAAATTCCGATAAATTCAATACGGGGGTGCTGGGCGCATTTTCCTGCGTGATAACCGCCAAACACACCTGCGCCGACGACGCCTACTTTAAGATTCTGACTCATACGCACATAAACCTCTATTCACCGCCCAAGCGCAAGCCTATGTTAGGGTAGCGCACGCACAAAAGGTTACGTTATGTCACTTTTGGAGTGGCTTGAATGGGGTAAGAATTTTTTGAGGCGGACATTTTTTGGGGCGGACGTGGGCACCGCAGCGCGGCATACTGGCCATGTCACTTTGCGCGGGCCGCGCTTCAATAAACTGCGCTTAGAGCTGCTAGTCTTGGCTTGATACGCGATTATAGCCCATTTTCATGTCATCATTTTGCACGAGGTTTTTGCGACAGTCCAAGAACAACAAAAACAAGGGCTTAGTTCACTGGGGATAAGTGTCGCAAAAAGGGTCGTTTTTGCGACATGCAAAAGAGCGAGCCTAGTATTTGTACAAGATATAACCTATTTAAGGACAATGATGCCGAAAAAATTGATCTATTATCTAATATTCGTATTTTTTAGCTTCAACTATGCCGTCCCAACAAATGCACAAATATCTATACTAGATCGTGAAACTAAAATTATTGGAGATCAGCAGTATTTTTTTCATGATCGCCAAGAATTAGTAGGCGAAAAAAAGTCTGTGGAACTCGCAGGTAAAAACGTCGCTATTGCTTGCTATTACATAATTCCATCCGTTTCAAGAATTTATCGGGGGCGTAAACAGATGAAATTAGAACCATATCTAATAGAGTGCAGGGCCAGAACTGCTTGGGCAAAATCGATTTCGATTTATCTTAAGGACTCTATCCCAACGCACAAAGCTTTAGTTAAAGCTTGTGGAGGTAAATGGAAATACAAATGCGAGGCTATTTTTTTTGGAACAGTAGAAGAGTTTCCCTTGGCCTATGGTTATGACGAACTTTATGATACCGTCGTAAAAGTCCGAAAAAAGCGTCATTTTCTAAATGTAGATCATATTCAATTAACAGGAAAAACTAAATCAGCCATAGCAGATTATCTAGAAATCATCTCCATCATACCTTTACCTAATCTTGACTAACTCAATGTCTCTTACGTAACTTGTTCCGTCAAAAACTGCCAAAGACATAGGCACAGGTGCGGGTGCGGGAACTTACGTAGGAGGTTGGACAGCTATCATTACTGTAGATCCCGCAGGAGGCGCAGGTATTGCAACAGAAGTTGCAGCCAGAGTAACAAAAAAAGATTAGATAGAATGATCTTTAAGAGCATCACCGTGTACGCTTAATATCCTGCCGCCCAAGAATGAACTGAATAACAACGCCAGCTTCTGTGATTTCATAATAGATCGTATCACGGCCGCAAACACTTTTGCGAACCCCTACACCAACCTCATCTGCTGCCGGATACATTTTCGGCTGCTGTGCCAGTAATTCAAACCGCTCGATAAAGTCCCTGAAATATTGATCGGCGCGTGTTTCTCCAAATTCTTCAAACCCATATCGATATATGCGGGTAAGATCGGCCTTGGCCTCAACACTTAGCCTATAATTTGCCTTGACTGCGCAATCCGTCTTTTATTTCAGTCAGGATTTGAATTGGAGTCAACTCTGTAAGGCCATTCGCACGGGCGGCGTCTAGTGCTTCTCTAAGAACCGTTATTTCTTCAAGCTCGGCTTGTTTTAAGCGAAGGGCATCACGTATGACCTCACTATCGCTTGTAAAATCACCTGAAGCGATTTGTGCTTGGATAAACTTTGCATGCTTATCCGTGATAGTGATACTTTTTTTGACCATTGCCATATTTGCCTCCGTGAAAATGGAAAATTTTTATACTACTCAATACTACCACAAAAATCTCTCTAATATAAAGGCCTTTTCATAAACATTCCCCGAGCCGACATAGATCAATTTCATCTTAAGATAGATCACTAGCCACCATTGAGAAAGCGTAGCTAAGAACGTAAAAACTACTCACAACGTGAAGAGACTTATAAACCGGAGCGCTAACGACGAGATAAAAGAATGAGCGCTCAACGTGCCATGAATCTCCGCTATTTGATATAAGTAGGCGAATCTCGCGTCTGAATAAAATGCCCCGTCCGCTTTCTTGAGGCTTTTCTCAGTTGAAAAGCGGGGAAAAATGCTCGTAAAACTGGCTTAAACCCCCATAAAACCGCACCCCTTAACACTTCATTAACCATTATGACTAGGATGTAGTTTAAAGGTTTCGTCAATATCGATCGAGGCCGTTATCATCGACAGGGAGACTACGATGAACAAGAAAGAACTCGTTGCCGCGCTAGCGGAGAGCTGTGGAACCACACAGGCGCAAGCTGGTGAATTTGTAAATGCATTCTGCGAAACCGTCACCAATGAACTTAAAAAAGGTGAGCCTCACTCTGTCGCGCTTCCCGGTTTTGGTCAGTTCATTGCCAAGCACCGCCCGTCACGCGAAGTCCGTAACCCGGCGACAAAGCAAATGATGATGAGCAAGGCAAAAACTGTCGCTCAGTTCAAGCCGTCCGCTGGACTTAAAGATCTCTAAACTACGCTCCCACGTATAAAGAGTTAAGCCGTCATGTTTTCACATGGCGGCTTTTTTGTTTTTACAGCGTTGATGACTGAGAGATTTATCCGGCGAGCCGGGCAGTCTCCTCATTGCGGTAACTTCCTAATTCTTCAGCAATGAGGAAGGCGAGCTCCAGAGCCTGATCTGCATTTAAACGCGGGTCGCAATGGGTATGATATCGCGACGAGAGATCTTCTTCGCGCACCGCATGGGCACTGCCGCCCAAACACTCTGTCACGTTCTGTCCTGTCATTTCAAAATGAACACCGCCCGGCCAGCAATTCTCTGAATGCAGAACCTGCATGAACGATTTAACCTCAAAGAGAATCTTGTCAAAGGGCCGCGTTTTATAGCCTGTGCTGGTTTTTTGAATATTACCATGCATCGGATCGCACGACCATACCACATGACGGCCCTCGGACTTCACACGCCGCGCCAACGCCGGAAGCCCTTTGGCAACTTTATCGGCTCCAAACCGGGCAATTAATGTCAGGCGTCCCGGTTCATTTTCCGGATTGAGGGCATCAATAAGTTTGATCAACTCGTCCGGCGTCAAATCATCGCTAATCTTGCTGGCAATCGGGTTTTCAATGCCCCGGAAGAACTCAACATGGGCCT
Source organism: uncultured Caulobacterales bacterium (assembly GCA_964352785.1). GTDB lineage: Bacteria > Pseudomonadota > Alphaproteobacteria > Caulobacterales > Maricaulaceae > JACOMS01. The sequence continues at coordinate 127,531 of CAYGTI010000003.1, read as the reverse complement.
CATCAAGACTACGTGTGCGGTTACCAATCCAGAGCATATGCGCAGACGTGTCGTACCAGCGCCCGGTGGTGCTATCGATACGTGACATGGCTTCTTCGTAGCCCAGCAACAAGCCCTCATGACTGGTATAATAATCTGTCGCTGCCATTTGCGGCGTACTTTCGGGGGTAACCCCGCAAGCTTCCATGAAATTCATGGCGTCAGTGATTTTATCGCATAGCTCTTTGTAGCGCTGGGTTTGCGCCGTGCCGCTGACAAAGCCCAGTGTCCATTCATGGATATTTCGCAAATCCGCATATCCGCCTTTGGAGAAGGCACGCAGCAGGTTTAATGTGGACGCCGATTGCCCATACGCCTTTAGCAGTCTTTCAGGATCCGGAGTTCGGCTCTCGGGTGTAAACTCCATGCCGTTAATATTATCGCCGCGGTAACTTGGCAGCGTGACGCCATCGCGCTCTTCGATGGGAGATGAGCGCGGCTTGCCGAACTGCCCGGCGATCCGTCCGACTTTCACAATCGGCTGCCCGGCACCGTAAGTCAGAACAACGGCCATCTGCATCATAACCCTGAACATGTCCCGCAAATTATCCGGGTGAAATTCTTTGAAACTTTCGGCGCAGTCGCCGCCTTGTAGCAAAAAGGCTTTGCCCATCGCCACATTACCCAGACGGGCCTTGAGCCGCCGGGCCTCGCCCGCAAATATAAGCGGCGGGTAGCCTTTAAGCATAGTCTCCACGGCGCTCAACTCCGCCATATCCGGATAATCATCCGGTATGTGTTTGGCGGGTTTTGACCGCCAGCTTGAGGGTGTCCATTTCGTCATCGGTCTATCCGGCGCAATATTTTTCGTTCTAGCTGCGTTTCATAGCACAGGATTGCAAATCTTGGCTAGGTCGAATTTCTGTGATCACCGTTAAATAAAATAACGGAGGTCACATAAAAAAAGAGCAGGCCGCGGCCCGCTCTCAGTCAGACTTATATGTGCGAACTTTAGAATTTATAGCGCGCATTCACACCATATGTACGCGGCTGGCTTGGGTAGGCATTGATGATGCCTTCCTGCGCAACACCCGGGAACAAGGTTGAGAAATATTGATCGTTAAACAGGTTTCGCGCCCAAACTTGGAGCGACAAGCCGTTATTAAGATCAAGACCCGCTGACGTATTAAAAATGCTCTGCGAGCGCTCATCATAGCCAGGATAGGAATTTGTTGTCGCGGCAATACTCACAAATTGTGCCCGCGTCGCCAAACCATCCAGAGACAGCGTTCCCCCGGCAAGATCAGCAGGGCTCTCATATTGCCAGTCACCCCGGATATAACCGGACATACCATTGGCAAAGTCATGATTATAGTTCGCGCCAACAGACAAGCTCAAATCACTAATGTTTGTCGGAGTCTCGCCTGTTAGGTCAATTGGAACGCCCGGAATGGGGCCTGACGCATTTGCAAAATCCGTATATTCCGCGTCCAAATAAGTCCCTGCAAAATTGATCGAAAAGTCATCTCCCAAGAAGTAGTTTGAATCCCATTCAACACCGCGCACTTTCGTCTCGCCCGCATTTGTCAAAACAAATGAAGCTCCGATAAAGGCATTTTGTTGAAAATCTTTGAGGGTTTGTTCAAAAACAGCAACATTTAATGTGCCGTTATCAAACCGTGTTTTCACACCAAGTTCGTACACAGTAACTTCTTCCGGGGCGGCATAACGAGTCCCGTAGTTTTGGTTAATTTGAGTAAGGTTACCCGCCGTCAAAGCGGCGGCATCACCGGGGAATGGACGCGAATCGCGTGACAGGTTCCATGAGGACGCTTTGAAGCCGGTTGCGGCGCTGGCATAGATATTTATGCTATCGCTGACTTCATATGCGGCGCGCGCGAGCCACGTAATTTTGTCATCCCGCGTTTGCCCGCTTTCAACATTATTGGGGAATGGCAAAAACTGAGGCTGGAACTGGAACGCACGCAGACCTAAAAGAGCGTTCTGGGCAGGATTCGTCAAATCAAGCGCTGCAACGCCCGCTCCCACTTGCTGCTGAAGCCCGGCGAATGCAACGCCGCCTGAAGGCATGCCGGGTAGACCCGGACACGCAGCAACGGATGCAACGGCGCCAACATTAGCGGGAGAAAACGGCAAAGCTGTTCCCGTACACGCCAGGGCGATGTTGGGGAAGTTACCCGCGACGCCCAAACCTACCAATGTGTTGAACCCGGCTGTGCCGGTCAAATCAATGGCTGAAAACGCGTCTGTGTTCACCGTACTGCCCGTGACATCTTTGGCATCGTTCGTGTAGTTAATACCGCCGGTCAGCGTCAACCGGTCACTCACATGATAATCGACTGTACCAAAGGCAGAGTAAGCCGTGTCGTTTTGAGTAAACGTTTCAACTGTCGATGTGTCCGCAGAAAAGAATGTACCCGATGCAATACCGTTAAAACCTTCGATAGCCGCAAGAGCCCCGCCGGACAAAGCATCAATATAGGCACGAAGGTCTGTTCCGTATTCCAGGCCGCCAACTTGCGACACATCTTCTACGAAAAGGAAACCACCGACCATCCAGTCAAAGTTACCCTCGCCGCTTGATGTTAAACGAATTTCTTGTGTGAAGGTTTCGGTCTGCTGGTCACTGTTCACACTATCAAGTAATGCTAAGCGGCCATAATCTGCATCTGTATCGTAAAAACTTTCATTACCCCGGAAAGATGTGATTGATGTAAAGTCAAAGGCGTCAAACTGAACATCAGCATGGAAAGACACGCCGTAATCGTCAAGTTTATTGACTGATTCCTCGTTTTGGAATGCCGTGTAAGTGAAAGGGTCATTCACATCAGCCAACGTATTTGGACCGCCAATACTGTTAATGATGCCGGATGTAACACTTTCAACGACATTCGTCACGAGGCAGCAACTCTCATCCAATGTGGAATAATCGCCGATGACTCTGAACGATACATTATCTGTGGGTTCAAAAAGCAGTTGCCCGCGAACATTAAAACGGTTCCGATTATTCACGTCGGGTAAATTTGGATCAATCGACTCGCCGTACCCATCGCGTTTATTGATACCTGCGCCAATACTCCCTGCCACATTTTCGCCAAGCGCGCCGGTCGCGTAAACTTTACCTAAGATGCTGTTATAATTACCATAGCCCAGTTCGACATAACCTTCGGACTCGTAACTTGGCTTTGCCGTCACAACGCTGATAACACCCGCAGACGCATTTTTACCAAACAGTGTACTTTGCGGGCCCTTCAAGACCTCAACGCGCTCTAGCTTAGGAAGGTCGCCGATCGCCGCAGCAGAGCGGGAGCGGTAAACACCATCAATGAACACACCAACAGAAGGCTCAATACCCGCATTATTCGCGCCGTTACCAAAACCACGAATGATGAAATTCGTATTCTGAGAAGACTGCAACTGATTGATGCGGAGTGACGGAACAACGCTTTGCAGGTCGTTGATATCTTGAATATTTGCGCGCTCAATTGTCAAAGCGTTCGTCACCGAGACAGCCACCGGTGTTTCTTGTAATGTCGTTGCCCGCTTCGTGGCGGTTACAATGACTTCGTCATCTATGCTTTGCGCGAAAGCCGGCGACGCCGCGCCGAGCGCAAGCGCGATGGATGAGCTGAGTAAAATAGATTGTTTAAGCATGAGTTCCCCTAGTCTTTTTTATTGGTTTTTATAACAACTGTAGGGTTACGATCTCACGCCGATTCCCACATGTTATCACATTATGTGATAATCTGTTGTTCACGCCAGTGCAAGGTAGGGGTAAAATTATCAAGCCTGTGTCTATTCTGCAATAGAATTGCCTTGCATCGAATATAGGGCTAGAGCCCGCATATGAGTTCACAATTACATACCAAAGAGGCCTTAGATACAGATGCCGGTCAGCGGCTGGATAAGTGGCTTTCCACATGGACAGGTCTGTCGCGCAGCCGCACGCGGGCCTTGATCGAGTCAGAATCGGTGCGCGCGGACGGCGACCTCGTGACCAACCCGTCAGGCAAAGTCAGAGCAGGCCTCGAATATGGCGTCTTTGTCCCCCCGCCGGTCGATGACACGCCTGTGCCGGAAAACATACCGCTCGATATAATGTTCGAAGATGAGCACCTGATTGTCGTCAACAAACCCGCCGGCATGACCGTCCACCCGGCACCCGGCTCGCGCAGCGGAACGCTGGTACATGCGCTTTTATATCATGCCAAAGATAGCTTATCCGGGATCGGCGGCGTTCTACGCCCGGGCATCGTTCACCGTATCGACAAGGACACATCCGGCATTCTTGTGGTAGCCAAATCCGATACGGCGCACCAGAGGCTGTCAAAGCAATTTGCAAAGCACACGGCTGAACGGGTTTATATCTGTTTTGTCCGCGGCGCCCCTAAGCCACGCGCAGGACGTATCGAGAGCCGATTGGCGCGCTCACCCCACGACCGGAAAAAACAATCTGTCGTGCGCGGCACATTCGGCGATATGGAAGCGTCTGAACATGGCCGTCATGCGGTCACAAATTACGCGTTCGTCAAAGGCTACGGCCAAGCGCCCAATGCTGCTGTGGGCTCCCCTCAGGCCAGCCGCATAGAATGCCGGCTCGAGACAGGCCGCACCCACCAAATCCGCGTCCATATGGGCCACATGGGCTGCCCGCTTTTGGGTGATCCTTTATACGGTAAGCAGCGCGCATTTAAAACCGCCACTAATCCGGGCGAAATCGCTGTACGCGACGCGTTGACTGATTTTAAGCGCCAAGCCCTGCATGCCACTGTGCTGGGCTTTATTCACCCTGTGACCAAAGAATCTCTGCGGTTCGAAGCTCCATTGCCCCCGGAAATGCTAGCTCTTGAGGCCGCTCTCGAGCGTCTCAATACAGATATGTGAACAATTTTTCAGGATAGCGGCTCTTTAATTTAGGCTCATTAAGCTTATATGGTTGGGCTGGAGGACATTATGGCTAAAACGACAACCACATTACCCGCAAAAGCCCCCACGAAAGCTGCGTCCGCAAAAGATGCGTCTTACTCTGGCAATATGAGTCTGTCTGTCACCCTGTCGCCTGAGCAAGGCTTGAACAGCTATATGTCCCAAATCCGCAAATTTCCCATGCTGGAAAAAGACGAAGAATTTATGCTCGCTAAGCGCTGGACGGAAAAAGGCGACACCGAGGCGGCTGAACGTATGGTGACCTCTCATTTGCGTCTGGTAGCTAAAATTGCGATGGGCTACCGGGGTTACGGTTTGCCGATCGGCGAGGTGATCTCCGAAGGCAATGTCGGGCTTATGCAAGCGGTCAAAAAGTTTGATCCCGACAAAGGCTTTCGCCTCTCAACCTATGCCATGTGGTGGATTCGCGCCGCGATACAGGAATATGTACTGCGCTCTTGGTCGCTCGTGAAAATGGGGACAACGGCGGCACAGAAGAAATTGTTCTTCAACTTGCGCCGTATGAAGGGCGAAATGAAAGCCATTGAAGACGGCGACTTAAAACCCGATGATCTCAAGAAAATCGCGACCAGGCTGAATGTCAAAGAAGATGAAGTCACTTCCATGAACCGTCGCATGTCTAACGGCGGCGACGCTTCACTGAATGTGACAATTGGCGGCGAAGACGGGAGCGCAGAGTGGCAAGACTGGCTGCAAGACGACACGGTGAGCCAAGAGAAGAGTCTCGGTGATTCCCAAGAATATGATGCCCGTATGGAACTGCTACAAGAGGCCATGTCGGACTTGAACGCACGCGAGCGGCACATCATCGCCGAGCGCCGCCTGTCCGATACGCCCAAAACGCTCGAAGAACTCGCCGAAGTTTACAGCGTCTCGCGCGAGCGTATCCGCCAAATCGAAGCCCGCGCTTTTGAAAAGCTCCAAGAAGCCATGCTCAAAGCGGCTGGAACATCAGGATTGATCGAAGCCGAGCCTGCTTAAGCAAAACCTTCTGAATTTACTGACTATCAACCAGATAATGATATCTGTGCCTCCTTACCGGGTCACAATAAGACGGCACAATGCATTACATCCTGATTGATTATGAAAATGTTCAGCCAAAGAACTTCACTGCTGCCATTGAAGGTGATTACAAAATATTATTTTTTGTCGGCGCGGCCCAATATCAGTTACCGGATAGGTTGATCGCCGCAATCCAGGCACTCGGCACCAAAGCCGACTATATTCTCATTCCCGAGATCGGCCCCAACGCATTGGACTTTCACCTGACTTATTATGTCGGAAAACTTGCAGCCCAAGACCCGACCGCACATCTGCATATTATCTCAAAAGACATAGGTTACGATCCGCTTATCACATATTTGTCACGTAAAAACGTCAAGATCGAGCGCACCGAGACACTGAAAGACATTGCTATAAAGCCCGCAAAACAGGCGGTGAAAAAGCCCGCACACGTGAAAATGGGAACGGCTCAGAAAATCAATGCCATCCAACACTATCTTAAAACGTCCCGGCCCAGAACAGAAGATAAGCTAAGCTCATTTATTAAAAACACACTCCAAGTTTCAAAAGATATCGAAGCGCAAAACCTGATAAACTGCCTACGCAACAAGAAAATCATTACAGGAGACAAAGACAAGCTCTGTTATCAGAAACTCGCAAGTTAAACTTGAGAGCCCGTTGACACTTGGACCGCATTAAAATGGCTCAAACGGCCCTCTCAAACCGCGCCGGAATACCACCTTCGGGGCGAAGCGTGACGGTCATAAGCGGGCGCGGGAAGCAGTCTTCGGGCACGATTACGTTATAATCACGCACCAATGCCCCAAGCGCCATTACGGCTTCCATCACCGCAAACGCCGCGCCCACACAGATGCGCGGCCCCGCCCCGAACGGCATAAACGGCGCGCCTTTGGCTTTCAGGTTTGGGCTACGTAAAAACCGGTCAGGATCAAAGGCCAGCGGGTTATCCCAGAGCCGCTCCGCGCGGTGCATGATGTAATTATTCAAAATGACATGGTCGCCCGCTTTGATATCGCGGCCCAGCACATGCAGATCCTCTTGACATTGGCGGTTCAGGATCGGCGCAGGGGGGAACAGACGCATGGTCTCGTCTATTACGGCGCGGGTAAACTCAAGCGCACCTAAATCCTCATAAGATATATCCGCACCTCCGCATACGCTGAAAACTTCGGCGCGGATACGCGCCGCTGTCGGCGCATGCATCGCGGTCAAATATAGCGCCCATGTCAGGGTCAGCGCCGTTGTTTCGTGCCCCGCGATAAAAAACCCAATCAGATTATCCCGGCGCTCGGACTCGGACAAAGCTGCGCCCGTTTGCGGATCGCGCGCTGAAATCAACAGCCCCACCAAATCGTCCCCCGGATTTTCTGGGTCGCGCGAGGCAATTAAATCGTCAGCCGCGCGCTTAAGCCGCCGCAGCGCCCTCATCCCGCCCGGCATGACCGGGCGCGGTACCCAGCGCGGCAGAGGCAAGAGGTCATCAGGGCGAAGTGTTCCAGCCGAGGTCACAACTTTGCGCGTGGCTTGTTTGAGGCGGTCTTTATCCAGACCTTTCGGATCACCCAGTAGCGCTTTGGCCAGAACATCAAAGGTCAAGTCTGCCATGGCCCCGTTCAGTTCAACATCGCCCGTGCCAGGCAAACCCTGCGTAAACCCGAGTAACGCCTGCGTAATCATCGGCGCGAGATCGGCCATGTGACGATGGCGAAACATCGGCGCGACGCCGCGTCTTTGCCGCTTCCACTGCTCACCTTGGACAGACAGTAGTCCCTCTTTGGTGGCAGGGCCTAAAATCCGGTGATCAATAGCGGCTTTGGAAAACTTGGCCGCATCCTTGGCCAAAACCGACATCATGCCCTCGGGATCAGAGATCACATGAGTTTTGTAGCCAAAGGTCGGCAAGCTGACGATAGGTTGCGCGTAAGCCAGCGGGCCAAAACCCTCCAGCGGGTTACGCAAAAACTTCCATGTCGAGACAATGAAATGCTCATCCCCCGTCAAAGGCGGGGCATGCGGCGGATAAAAATGAGACTCGCGTGGCAAAGTGTCTGTTTTGGATGTCATACCCTACGCTAACACAGCGGTGCCAAATGCCTATCGCCTGTTTCGACGCAGGGCTATCCTGCGCCCAACCGAACGCTTAGTTTTCGTTGTAACTGACCCTGTCCATGATTTTATTCAGTTCCATAAAATAGCCGTCGCGATCAAACAGATAACAAGTTCGAACTGTGATCGGTTGACCCCCTGCGCGCCCCGGATAAACCGTGTTCCCCGCCTCGGCGGTTACTTTGATACCCTCAAGCTTTGCCGCCATATCGCAGTGCTCATCTACTTTTTCTGTATTAAACACCAGAACCGGATCACCAATGCCCATACGGCTATATTTGTCCTCGCGCGGGGGTAGTTTGGGATCAAGCCATTGCAACATACCAAGCCAGCCCACCCAGCTATCGTTTGAACTCAGCAGCACAAGCCGCGCTTTTGCGCCCGGCTCCCCGGCCGGCAGAGCTTTCCCGCTCATGGTCACTTCGGTGTCATAATTGACAGTAAATTCCAGAACGTCACGGTAAAGCTTGAGGCTTTCATCTATGTCCTCAACAATCAAGGACAGCCGCCTAAAATCCGTTGGAAACTCCTGCATAGCTGCGTCCGGGGCTGCAATCGCCGCTTTGGGCGCTGCGGTATTTGTAACAGAGACGCATCCGGTCAGCACAAAGGCTGTCACCCATAACACTATTGTTTTGAGCATAATATTTCTCCTATGAGCGTAAATGTTAGCACATTAAAAAACCCGGCGTGAGGCACGCCGGGTTCTTGTTTTTAGAAATACTGCAAGCCTAGAAGTCTAGAGATGCACGGACGCCAACTTGGCTTCCGCGGCGGAATGACAAGAACGTTCCGCGAGGCCCAACCGGGCTACGGTCAATGCTGCCCTGCCCGGCACCCGCACTAACCGTGTTAAAGCCTTCCATCACGTCAAACCAACGTGTGGAAATCGGCGGTGTGCGCTCATTTAAGATATTGCGCATGAACAACTCCAGACGCGCGCCGCCCTTGCGTACACCAATGTTACCGCCTAGCAGGTTCGTATCACCCGTTTCCATCAGGTTATGAACTTGAATGAATTTGGAACTTTCATGCGTGAAGTCCAGATTGGCAAACATATCGATGTTCTCCGTCAAAGGCGCTTCAAAGCTACCAAAAGCGCTAAACTGATGCTGTGATGTCATCGGAATTGTATTCCCGGCAATGCTACAGCTCAAATTACCCGTAAACAATCCAGCCGGGTCTGTGAGCGGCGCTGAAAGACCAGCCCCGACACTTGCGTCTGCAGGGTTACGAATAAATCCTTGCGTAGAAGGATCGTCCAAATCAAACGCTTGGATCAGAAAACCACCCGAATTGAGTGTAAACTGGAAATCATCACACCCGGATGTAAATTCCGCATCTGTGTAAGCATATGAACCCCCAATGGTGAAATGATCCGTCAGATCATAGTTGCCTTGGAATTCGAAACCCAGAATTTCAGCATCACCTTGGTTCGTGGCGACCGAATTAACAGCCGTCGAACCCGCAACCGCAACAGGCGTTGTGAGCTGATACTTACCGATATCGTTATAAAACGCTGCGAGCGTGATAGAGCCCTTGCCGTCCCATGTCCGCGTTTTAAAGCCAACTTCAAAAGCGTCGGACTCTTCGGGTTGGTAAAATTCATTATTCGTCGGAACCCCAATCGGCCCGTTAATACCGCCGGGTTTTACGCCGCGCGCATAACTGACATAACCTGATGCATTTTCATTTATATCATAGCTAAGAATGGCTTTTGGAATGAAGTCGTCAAAAACTTCGGGTGACGTACCTACCGCAGGGTAAGTCGCGGGCTGCCCCAGGCCATTGTCAAATTCTTCGAGGCCTTTTTCTTCTTCTTGATAACGGGCTTCAAGGGAAAGTTCCAATTTGTCCGTAATGTCAAAATCGAGAGTTGCGAAGACAGCTTTGTTCTCAACCGTGCGGATTGTATCAAATATGCCGACAAAATCTGCACTGGTGTTAGCAAAGCTCAAAGAGGCCGTCTCATCGCTCTGGTTATAGTAGAAAGCCCCAACCGACCAACGGACACGGTTCTCTACAGGGGATGCAAGCCTAATTTCACCGGAATAATCAGAACTCTCGGAGACACCGCCATTATAGAAATTTCCATCTGCCTGCGGAATTGAGAAAAACGGGCTGATTGCGAAAAAGCGGCTCGTCCCAACTTGGTGATCGGAATCCGATCCCGTTTTGATGCGCTGATCACGGAACCCAAACTGCGCTAGCAGCTCATATCCATTGTTAAAGTCATAATCAGCTTTAAGTGTTCCAAAAAGCATTTCACGTTCAACGCCATTAAACGGCCCACTATCAAGATCTTGCGTTGGCGCTAAATCTTCGAACTGGCTTAAATCGCCACAGAAATATTGGAAATTTGTATCTGACGTGACTGTATTCGGAAAAATACCGCCGAAAGGTGGATTTAAGAACGATAAGTGGTTCGGGTTATAATAAGCACCAGAACGATATCCCGGGAAGCAGTTATTAGCTTCGGTTCCAACCAATCGGAATGGGCGCGGGCCGTCTTCATCCTCAGTATATCCTAAACGACCTATAAAAGAGAAATTATCGCTAATTTGGGCGTCAACGACAGCATTGAGTGAAATTGTTTCCTCTGAACCAAGCTGCGTTCCATCCGCCCCATTTATCCATGCGCTGTCGCCGTCATATTCGTAAAACCGTGCGGAGAGGGAATAGCCCAGCTTACCTTCGATAGAATTGGAGACGCGGCCATATAATTCAAGCTCGCCGTCTTCAGCCGCGACGGCCTCAAGGCTACCTTCAAAGCCACCCTGGCTGGGTCGTTTGGTAATAAAGTTGATCGCCCCGGAATATGTATTCCGTCCGTATAGCGCAGACTGCGCACCTTTAATGACTTCAACTTGTTCAAGGCCTCTTGTATCCAAGGCCTGCATATCACCGGAGTAATACACCCCGTCGATAAAATACGCCGCACCGGACTCAACACCGAATTGCACACCCGCCAAAATATTGGCCGCGCCGCGAATAACGGGACGTTCTGTTGTACGTCCGAACGCTTGTGAAAAACTAAAACCAGCCGTATGGCGGGCAATATCGTCAATCGAGCGCAGCCCGAGTTGCTCAATCGCGGACTCGTCAAACGCCGCGACAGCGACAGGTACTTCTATGAGTGATTCCGCTTGGCGGCGGGCGGTGACGATGATTTCGTCATCGATTTGCGCTACGCCTGCAGGCGCAACTAATGCGCTGCCCATTATAATCGCGACGGCAGAGACGCGGCTGGTAAGAGAGAGTTTTTTCTGGTTCATTGTTTTCCCCTTTTGAAAGCGCTGAAAAAATTTATGTCTCCACTAAACGCCCATATCAAAAGTCTCTATTTGATATAAATCATGCCGGATTTCGTCAGGCCGCTTTGAGACCGTATTTTACTATTTTTTTTCGTAACTGTGTTTTTTGGGACACAAAAATCACTCAAATCCGCGAGTAACGCGTAAATCAGCCATATTTTATTGAGGTATCAACAAAAACCGCCCCCAAAAGATCAGGGACGGTTAAAATTTTAAGAGCTAAAAGGGTTAATAGCTAAGCGACGTTCTCAAACTGGTTCATGGTATTGTGCTCACCGCCCGCTTTGAGCGCGCGTTCGCCGCCGGTCATTTCCTTGAACGTATCACCAAGATCAGAACCGACTTCGTGCTGGTGCTTGACCGCAGAGACGCCGTTTCTGATTTCTTCGCGCTGAATGTTTTTAACATAAGCCAGCATTTTTTCTTCGCCGAAGTAACCTTTGGACAGATCATCCATAAATTTGGCTGTCATGTGGAACGTCGGCAGCGTAATCAGATTGTGGAACACACCGGCTTCGCGGGCAATATCGGTTTGGAAGGCTTGGAGGCGGGCATCCGCTTCAAGGCCCAATTCGTCATCATCATAGGCTCCGGACATCAACGCTGTGCTGTCAGGATATTTATCCGCCTCAATTTTGCCCGACGCAATCCAATCTTCGCGCACTTGCTTGCGCAGGTTCAGCGTCCAGTTAAAACTCGGCGAGTTATTATAGGTCAGCTTGGCGTTCGGCACGACCTCTTTGACACGGTTGACCATATCTGCAATTGCCGCGACATTTGGCGTGGCCGTTTCAATCCAAAGAAGATCAGCACCCCCGTCGGTCAAGCTGGAGATGCAATCCTCGACCACACGGTCAATGCCTGTGTCGGGTTTGAACTTATACAGACCATTAGGCAGGCGCGTAGGCTTCACGAGCTGACCATTTAAATGCAGCGCAACATCGCCTTCATTTAACGGATTCAGATCAGAGACAGGCGTGACATCCAGCCACTTGGTATATTCATAGGCCGCATCGCCGACTTGATTGGAGACAGGCACTTTTTGCGTCAAGCCAGCGCCAAGGCTGTCTGTGCGCGCGACAATAATGCCGTCATCAACGCCCAGTTCCTCGAACGCCATGCGGCACGCCCGGAGCTTTTCAACAAAATCTTCGCGCGGCACAGTGACTTTGCCGTCTTGGTGACCGCACTGCTTGGCATCGGAGACTTGGTTTTCGATTTGAATACAACACGCACCCGCTTTGATCATTTCTTTGGCGAGTAAATAAGTCGCGTGAACATTACCAAATCCGGCGTCAATATCCGCAATGATAGGCCGCACATAAGTTTGGAATCCGTCGATTTTAGCAATAATAGGCGCGGTATCTGCGCCTTGCTCTTTGGCGGCTTTTAGCTCTTTAAACAGATCGTTCAAATCTACCTCATCACCTTGGCGAAGCGAGACATAAATCTCTTGAATCAAATCAACCACAGATGTTTTCTCGTGCATAGATTGATCCGGCAAGTGACCGAAACGGTTACGAAGACCCGCGACCATCCAGCCGGACAGGTAGACATAGTTGCGATCCAAATTACCCTTGAACCGTTTGATCGAGCGCATCATTTGCAGCGCGTGAAACCCTGACCAACAGCCCAGCGATTGTGTGAACTGGCTGCTGTCTTTGTCATAGGCAGCCATGTCAGCCCGCATGACCTTGGCCATGTCTTTGGCCACATCCAAGTGCGTGCTGTAGGTATTTTGCAATTTTAGCTGCGCGAGATCGTCAAGATCAATCCCGGCGGGCGCGCCGTTCGGGTAGCGCGCCTCAAGCCTGGCGATAGTTTCATTATAAGTAGGACGTGACATGTTATTTCTCCAAAATGTCGTAAGCAGGTAAAGTTAAAAATTCAGGCAGATCGACCGATGTGGCGGACTTATCAAAGATGCGCGCAGCCTCGGGAACGCGGCCTTCAATATAAGCCTCTCGGCCTATGCTCGCTTTGATGGCATCAAGTTCTTCGGCGAGCAGACGCTCAAACAGCTCAGACTTCATGGCTTGAAGACTGCCATCTGCCATTTTCACATCGACTTTGTGACGGAGCCACTGCCAGATTTGCGTGCGCGAAATCTCGGCGGTCGCCGCGTCTTCCATCAGGTTATGGATCGGCACCGCGCCGCGTCCGCACAGCCACGCGGCAATATACTGAACGCCCACAGAGATATTGGTGCGGATACCCGCCTCTGTAATATCGCCGGAGTGTGGCGCGAGCATCGCGTCATCAGACACGCGCGGCGCAAGACACTTTCTCAGGATTTGGTGCTTGGCGGGCATAACCGCGTCAAATACCTCCATCGCGACAGGCACAAGATCAGGATGTGCAACCCATGTGCCGTCGTGGCCTTGGCGGGCTTCGCGGTCTTTATCAGCGCGCACCTTATCAAAGGCGGCCGTATTCGCGGCCTCGTCGCCTTTAACCGGGATCTGCGCGGCCATACCGCCCATCGCGTGAGCGCGGCGTTTGTGACAGGTTTCAATCAGGCGAAGCGAATAGGCCTTCAGGAAATCACGGTCCATACCGACCTGCGCGCGGTCAGGCAGAACGAATTGCTTATGATTACGCAAGGTCTTGATGTAGCTAAAGATATAGTCCCAACGGCCACAGTTCAGGCCGGTAATGTGATGACGCAGAACATACAGAATTTCGTCCATTTGGAACGCCGCCGGCAGGGTTTCGATCAAAACGGTTGCTTTGATTGTGCCGTGCGGAATGCCAACAAAAACCTGCGCAAAGTTGAACACATCGTTCCACAAGCGCGCTTCTTGGTAGCTCTCCATTTTGGGTAGGTAATAAAACGGCCCCCGTCCATCGCCTGCAAGGATTTTACCATTGTGGAAAATATGCAGGCCGAAATCGACGAGGCTGGCGGACATCGGGCGGCCATCAACCGTGATACCGTTTTCAACCAAATGCCAGCCGCGCGGACGCACCATTAAGGTCGCCGTGGTTTCTGCCAGCTCATAGGATTTTTTCTCTGTTTTCAGAGACAATGTTCCGCGCGCATAATCGCGCATATTAATCTGGCCTTCAATCATGTTGGCAAAGGTCGGAGAGGACGCATCCTCAAAATCCGCCATGAACACTTTTGCGCCGCAGTTCAGCGCATTGATCATCATTTTACGGTCAACAGGCCCGGTAATTTCAACGCGGCGATCCTGCAAGGCCTTGGGCGCAGGCTCAACTTCCCACACAGAATTACGCACATGCGCGGTTTCCAGCGGCTGCTCTGGCATCTCGCCCGCATCGAAACGCGACTGACGCAAAATACGGTCTTCGAGCAAAATACGGCGGGTTGAGCCAAAGCGGCGCTCAAGATCAGCCAAGAATAACAGCGCGTCAGGCGTGAGAACCTCATCATAACGCGGGCCCATAGGCTTGACCACTTTAGCCAAAACCCGGTGACGCGGGACAGGTGTTATATTTGCGGGTGCATTCATAGCAATCTCCAATTTGTTTTTACACACTACATATTTTACAAAATGAAATTAAAGTCTATAAGTACTTGTAAATTAGAGGTATTTTTGTAATACTTGTAACGTTACTGAACTTTTTTTTGTAAAACCTGTAAACTTATGACATCAAAAGACGAAAAACTCCTAGTTGGCCCGCGTTTGCGGCGCTTTCGCCAGACATTGGGTATCACGCAGGTGCGCATGGCCGAGGATTTAGGCATCTCCACATCCTATTTGAACCTGATGGAGCGTAACCAGCGCGCTATGAGCGCCAAGGTTTTAATGAAAATGGCGCAGATTTACGACTTTGATCTCTCGGCGTTTGCCGGGCAAGGCGATGCCCATCTGGTCGCAGAGGTTTATGAGACCCTGCGCGACCCTTTGTTCAAGGGTGAGTCGATTTCTAAAAACGAGGCCGAAGACCTCGTCAGCACAAGCCCGAACGCCGCGCGGGCGTTGCTTAAACTGCATGAAAAATACCGCGATTTATCACGCCGCTCACTGTCAATGACGGCAGACCGGGACAAAGTTGAACTACTGGAGCAATCCGCCGAAGCTGTCGATTCGGTACGGCGTTTTATTCACCAGCAAAAAAATTACTTCCCCCGCCTCGACGAAGCGGCCGAAAGCCTGTCCGCAGAGCTCTCCCCGCTCAAACGCGAGCCGCATACAGCGTTGACAGCACGGCTCAAAGACAAGCACGATATCTCCGTGCGTATCGTCCCGATTGATGTAATGCCGCAAATGCTGCGCTATTTTGACCGCCACTCCAAACGTATCAACCTCTCGGAACTGCTCCCGCAATCAGGCCGCCGTTTTCAGCTCGCCTTCCAAATCGGGATGCTCGAGCACCGCAATCTCATAGATGACATTGTGACTTCAGCCAAACTGCCAGGACGCGAGGCCGAAGGGCTTTGCCGCACCAGTCTGGCCAATTATTTCGCCGCCGCGCTACTGATGCCCTATAGCCGTTTCCTCAAAGACGCTGAGCAAACCCGCTATGACCTTGATTTGCTCTCTTACCGTTTTGGCACCAGTTTTGAACAAACCGCGCACCGGCTGACAACGCTGCAAAAGCCAGACGCGCGCGGCATTCCGTTCTTTTTCATCCGTATTGATGTGGCGGGTAATGTTTCCAAACGCTTTAGCGCCGGTCGGTTTCACTTTTCCAAATTTGGCGGGGCGTGCCCTTTGTGGAACATTCACGAATGCTTCCAAGAACCAGGGAAAGTCCACACCCAGATCATTCAGCTTCCTGATGATACGACCTATTTCTCGCTGGCGAAAATGGTCTCGCGGAGCGATGGCACTTATGATCGCCCGTCGCAAAAACTCGCCATAGGCCTTGGCTGCGATATTGCCTATGCGCCAAGGCTGGTTTATTCAGGAAAATATAATCTAGCGGAGCCGAAACCGACACCGATCGGTGTCAATTGCTATTTGTGCGAGCGGCAAAACTGCCGCCAGCGCGCCCATGCACCGCTCAATAAAAAGCTTTCATTCGACGAGCGCGCCCGGGGCATGAGCCTCTACCGATTCACGGAATAAACCCACAACCAAGGACATACTCATGAAAACACTTGCCACTCTGCTCACTGCACTCACCGCGCTTTTACATCTAGGTTTCTTGATTTTGGAAATATTCTTATGGACGCATCCCATTGGCCGAAAAATATTTGCCACGACGGAAACTTTTGCCGCAGAGACCGCCTTTATGGCCTCCAATCAAGGGCTTTATAATGGATTTTTGTTTGCCGGTCTGGTCTGGGGACTTATCGCCAAGAAACGGGATATTGTGATATTCTTTCTACTCTGCGTGATCACAGCCGGGGTTTTCGGAGCAATCACGGTCAAACCTACAATTTTCGTGGTTCAAGCTATCCCCGCTATTTTGGCACTGGGTTTCACACTGGCCGCAAAACGCACATAGATATCAAAATAACACAGTCGGTCATCCCGGAATTTTCATAGAAAATATCCGGGACCTGAGAGTGAGCGCGCGATATCAAGGCCACGGCAAGCCTCTCGGAATTTCGCATCTTCGGCTTCGCCGACGTGCGGGAAAGCACTGTCACGTGAGGATTATTCCAATGTTTGAACGGGCGAAAGCCCTGCTATTTGTGCGCGTACAAGAGACTAATCCTCGGTTTCGAATTCCGGGGCATAATGCAATCATGACACATTTTGATGAGACGAACAGACACGGCAAAACAGTGCGGGCCCAAATACGCCGCACCGCGCCGCCGACGTTCCCGGGCGGGCCGGAGGTCATCGACACACAAGCGCTTTGGGGGCTGATCCCAGGATTATTTGCGCAGCTTCACGCTTTATTTACGCCGCAGCGCGTCGCGCGCGGAGCGATCTCCCGCATCTGGGAGATACGCGCGCGGCTGCAATCGCTTTACCGGGCCGAAAAATCTAATTTCCGCTTATGGCTGATCCGCGCTCTTAAGGCCGATCCCGCGTGGAAAGCCCAAGTCCGCCGTGATTTAGGCGGCGACGCCGCGATGACGCGGTGGGAGCAACGCTTTAATAAGCTAAACACGACCCCTGCCGCCGCGTCGCCGCACATAGTTGCACAAAACCCTGTTGCGCAGGTTCGCTCTCCAGACCAAACGCCGCGTCCCGTTAAAACAGATCGCAGCGGGCTTTTTCGGCTCGCCGCGATTTTCCGCCCCGCCGAGGCAGCGCAGCGCCCGCCCCGGCCTTCTCTGTATGCACAGCGTGATGTGGCCTGTCTTTTCTACCGGCCGGGCGCTTTTTCCATCACGCCAGATGATCTACGTCCAGCAGTCGCGAAAACCGCACAGATAGGAAACAGTAATGCGCCAGCCCCGAACCGGCGGCGCATTCTGCAGATATGGCAAGGCCTACACCTTGCTCTGCTTGAATGGAATTTCCAGCTTATACTGGCGGATGTCGCCACCGTTGTGCCCGCTTGCCGCGCCGATATATTGCCGCCGTGATCCGGGCACGGCGTAAAAATTTAAAACGTGACCCAATCATCGGCGGCCTCTCGGCCTCCGGCCAAATCCGCGTGGCTGAAACCCGTTATTGTGCGCTGCGGATAACCGAGCCACAGCAACCACCCTGTCTTATTTTTAACACATTGTTCACCATAAATAGAGCCTTAGCCATTTAGGCTACTTTGAAATCTCACCATTAAGGCCCGTTATGATGATGATCCGTTTTCTTGTATCCACAGCTCTAATCACGGGGCTTAGCGGCGGGGTAATCAGCACCGCGCAAGACAAAATCGCACCCGCAAACGTTATTGAACATACACATGTTCATACACATACCTCCCCAAAAATTCAGATCGCGCTTTTGCTGGATACGTCAAATTCTATGGACGGGTTGATCGCGCAAACCAAATCACAGCTCTGGATGCTGGTCAATGAACTTGCAGAGGGCGAAAAGGACGGAAAAGCGCCAGAAATTGAACTGGCGCTATATGAATATGGCAATTCGAACCTCTCCATCGGCAAGGGCTATATTCGCCAAGTCGTGTCTTTGACCACCGATTTGGATGATGTTTCGGAGAAGCTTTTTGCGCTCTCGACCAATGGCGGGCAGGAATATGCCGGACAAGTGATAACAGCGGCTGTGGACGAGCTTGAGTGGAGCGGCGAGGCTGATGATATGAAATTGATCATCATCGCGGGCAACGAAGCCTTTACACAAGGCCCGGTGAGCTTTCAAAGTGCCTGCCGGCGCGCACGGCAAAAAGGCGTTGTCATTGACACCATCCATTGCGGTGATGAGCAGATCGGCATCAACACCAAATGGAAAGCCGGAGCCGATTGCGGCGGCGGCGTTTATATGACGATCAATCAAGACGCAGAAAGCGTCTATGTCGCCTCCCCATATGATAAAGATATTCTGGAGTTAAACGATCAGCTTAACGCGACCTATATCGGATACGGCGACAAGGGACGCGCCTTTAAGGCCCGGCAGGAAGTTCAAGATGACAATGCCAGCAAGATGGGCTTGATGAGCTCGATTTCACGGGCAAAATCAAAGGCGTCCGCGCAGTATAAAAATGAAAGCTGGGATATGGTCGATGCCTATGAAGCCGACGAAGCCCGCATCCTCGCCTTACCGGAGAGCGACTTGCCAAGCGACATGAAAGGGATGAGCGTGGAAGCCCGCAAAGCCCACATCACGGCCCTCAAAAACAAGCGGGAAGACATACGCGCCCAAATCGATGCCCTACAAGCCAAACAAAAGGTATTTGTCACTGCGGAGAAAGCCAACATGGCGAAAACGATGACGATGGACGAAATCGTGGTCTCTGCGGTGCGTAATCAAGCCAAAAAAAATGGTTTTACCTTCGAAGACTAACCCGGAAAACCGCCCGGCATCGCAATTTTGTCAAAAAACTGTTACATTTTGTATTCACTCGTGATGCCAGCATAAATATTGCCTTTTAAACGCTGACTTTACAAATCCCGAAAAATCTCCAATAAGAGTCCTCTTTTTTACCGTTTCGCGGTAAGGCGTTCATAAAAGGCGGGATTATGACGAAGAGGCCAACTCCAACAGCTGAAACCCGGCTGTTAAATTTGAGTAATTTCGATACCTTATCAGAAGGCCTTGATTACGCCGCGCAAGGTGCCACCGGATTTAACTTCTACTCAGGACGCGGCGAGCTTGTCACATGCCTGCCCTATTCCGAGATGCGTGAGCGCGCCATTGAAGTCGCGAAAGGCTTGGTTCAATTTGCCGAGAAAGACGCCCGTATTGGTCTATGCGCCACAACCAGTCCTGAATTTGCCATTCTTTTCTTTGCCTGCCAATATGCTGGCCTCGTCCCCGCACCCCTGCCGTTGCCCGTCACTCTTGGCGGGCGCAGTTCTTATGAGCGGCAATTACAGCGCATGGCCGACACGGGTGATTTCCATGCTTTGTTTGCGCCAAGTTCTATGGAAGCCATTATTAGCGCAGCGCTTAACGATCACGACACGCCTGTTCTCACCTTTGATGAGGCCATGTCTCTGCCTAAAGGCAGTGAGCTTCGCCCTCACGGCCCTGACGAGCTATGCTATATTCAATATTCTTCCGGCAGTTCCAGCTCGCCCAAAGGCGTCATAGGCACGCAAAAGTCTGTCACCGCCAATACCAAAGCGATCACACAAGACGGGCTAAAAGTTGTCGGAAATGACCGCGCTTGCACGTGGCTGCCCATGTATCACGATATGGGACTGATCGGCTGTATGCTTGCTCCGATGATGAGCCAGATGTCCGTTGACTATCTCGACCCGCAAGATTTCACGCGCCGCCCGATCACGTGGCTGCAATTGATCTCCGATCATAAAGGCACATTGTCCTACAGCCCAACCTTTGGGTATGAACTCTGCGTGCGCCGCTGGCGCGATGACCGCGAGCTTGATTTATCGTCGTGGCGCGCTGCCGGAATCGGCGGCGATATGGTGCGCCCGGAACCGCTGACAGAATTTGCTGAAACGTTTGTACCCATGGGCTTTGAAGAAAGCATGTTCACGCCCAGCTATGGCTTGGCTGAAACAACGCTCGCCGCAACTTTTGCACCGCTTGGGCAAGGGCTTCTGCGGCATACTATTGATATGAACCGCTATGAGCGCACAAGCGAAGCCGTTGAAGCGTCTGAGATTACGCCCGCCGAGAACCAGAGAACTTTTGTGGCTTGCGGGACGGTGCTGCCTCACCACGACGTAGAAATCAGAGATTTTAAAGATAATCCTCTTGGCGAGAAAAAAGTAGGCCGCATATTTTTGCGCGGCCCCAGCGTCTCACCCGGATATTTCCGCAATCAGCAAGCGACCGAAGCCTCATTCTCGGCGGACGGCTGGCTGGACACGGGCGATTTAGGCTATTGGCTCGAGGATCAAATTTTTGTCACAGGCCGCTACAAAGACCTGATCCTGTGGCATGGCCGTAACATCTGGCCGCAAGACATTGAATGGGCCGCCCAGGCCGCCGCACCTCACCGCTGCGGGCGTGCCTGTGCGTTCTCTATTGGCGGAGCGGGGGATGACAAGCAAATCATGCTCTTGATTGAATGCCGCACCCGTGATCCGCAACTGCTGAGCGAAATACACACAGCGGTCAGCGCCGCCATCCGGCTTGAAGTCGGCGTCCCCGTACAGCTTCAACTCGTCCCGCGCGCCTCGATGATCATGACATCTTCGGGCAAGTTATCGCGCGCCCGCGTCAAAGAAAAATATCTGAAAGGCGCGATTATTGATCTGCAAACGCAAACACCGTTCAAAGTCGTGGCCGCTGACGCCCGTTAATCAGTTCAAAGCTAGAAAGACGCCCCTCGATGCTCCTCGCAATCACAGGCGGCACCGGCTTTGTCGGACAGCACGTCATCCGGCAAGCGCTGAGCGCCGGGCATGACGTCCGCGCCCTCATCCGTAGCCCCAACAAACGCCCGGATATCTCGCATGATAATTTGACCTGGCATACGGGCGCTTTAGGCGACGATGATGCGGGTTTTGTAAGAAGCGTAGACGTGCTGATCCATATTGCCGGATTGATCAACGCACGCTCACGAGCGGAATTTGATAGGGTGAATGTCGAGGCTTCGGGAGCTCTCGCCGCCGCCGCGCAATCCGCGAATGTGCCCCGGCTCATCCTTTTATCCTCGATGGCTGCGCGCGAGCCGCAACTCTCTGACTACGCCGCCTCGA
Source organism: uncultured Caulobacterales bacterium (assembly GCA_964352785.1). Taxonomy (GTDB): domain Bacteria; phylum Pseudomonadota; class Alphaproteobacteria; order Caulobacterales; family Maricaulaceae; genus JACOMS01. The sequence continues at coordinate 105,976 of CAYGTI010000003.1, read as the reverse complement.
AACACGCTGGAGAAGCCGCCGTCCGAGAAACATTCAAAGGCCCCCTCGCCATCATTCGCGCCCCCGCCGTCTTTGGCCCGGGTGACGCGGCAACCGCGCCGTTTTTTAAGGCCGTCGAGCACGGTATCCTACCGGTACCGGGCGGCAAAGGCTGGAGACACCGCAGGCTCTCCATTGTTTATGCAAAGGATCTCGCCCGCGATATTATTACGGCCGCAGTCCCCGGCGGCTATGACGGCCAAACCGTCTCGCCGGCCAGTTGGCCGGATGTGACATGGCCCGGCTTCGCCCGGATGCTCTCAGAAGCGAGCGGAAAAACGGTGCACCCCGTGCCTTTGCCATTGTCTCTTTTATATCCCCTAGCGGGTCTCACCTCTGTGGCTTCGCGCATGGCGGGAAAGGGTCACTTGACCCTAGGAAAACTTAATGAATTCCTCTATCAGGACTGGAGCAGCGGCGAGACGATTCAGAACGCCGCAACCCCGCAAGACGCGCTTAGGGCTACACTGCGCTACTACAAGGCCCAATAGGAAGAAAATACATGCCAGCACATACGCCGGAAGATATATACGATAAGGTGCGGGAACTACTCGCACCTTATAATCCCGAAAACCGCCCTATCTTATTGCAAAGCGGTATCGTCTCCGACCTCGAAGTCGACTCGGTGGCTGTTTTTGATTTGGTCATGGGCCTCGAAGATCATTATGATATTTCCATCCCCATGGAAATGGTCAGCGATATCAAAACCGTTGGCGAGCTTGTCAACGCGGTCACACAACTCACCGAGGACTAGCTATGTCTTTGTTCGATAAATACAGCACCATTGAATCGCGCATGAGCATTGTTAAAAAGCTCATCGGCAAAGATCCGCTCGGGGTTAAGTTTGACGAAATTCTCTCGCCAACGCGCGGCATGATTGGTGATCAAGAAATTATCCTCGCAGGCACCAATAATTACCTCGGCCTGACATTTGACGAAGACTGCATGACCGCCGCCAGAAACGCCATCACAGAACACGGCACGGGCACGACCGGCAGCCGTGTGGCGAATGGAAGTTATTCTGAACATATTGATCTCGAAGAGGCGCTCGCCGAGCATCTGGGCATGCCGTCCTGCATTGTCTTTTCCACAGGATACCAAACCAATTTGGCCGCTATCTCGGGCTTGACCAATGATAAGGATGTGATCTTCATGGACGCCGACGCCCATGCCTGCATCATTGACGGCACCCGCCTGACAGGTGCCTCGACCATTCGCTTCCGGCACAACTCCCCAGAGGACTTGGACAAACGTCTTAAACGCCACGGCGAGATTGAGGGCGGATCTGCGTTGGTTGTCATAGAGGGTATGTATTCCATGTTTGGCGACATCGCGCCCGTGGATGAATTTGTCGATGTTACCCACAGAAACGGCGGTTATCTCTATATTGACGAGGCGCATTCTTACGGCGTCTTCGGCCCGACAGGCTGCGGTATTGCCGAAGAGCAAGGCGTGCTTGATAAAGTCGATTTCATTGCCGGAACGTTCTCCAAAAGCCTTGCCTCTGTGGGCGGGTTTTGCGCCTCTAAACACCCGGAATTTGAAATTACTCGCAAGGTGATGCGACCTTATATGTTTACCGCCTCCCCGACCCCGGCCAATGTCGCGGCCGCCCGCGCCGCGGTTGAAAAGATCAAAGAAAAGCCGGAGCTTCGTGCCAACATCAAAGCGCGCGGAGAACAACTCCATAAAGGGCTCGCCGAGATGCAATATCAGCTTTGTGCCGATCCCAGCCCCGTAATCGCTGTACGCCGCCCCAACGAGGCCGTTGCCGCGCTCGAGTGGAACTGGCTGATGGATAATGGTGTCTATGTGAACCTTGCCGTACCTCCTGGGACGCCGCAATCCAGCTCGCTTCTACGCATCAGCCTCTCTGCCGCGCATACAGAAGAAGACGTTAATAAAATTTTGCGATGCTTTAACGAGCTAAAAAATCAGCAAGGCGCCCTCATGCAACACATGCAGACGGCGCTCGCAGGATAAGCAAGTAAGGCCTTGGCTATGAGACTGTTACTTTTTTCATACGTACTGCTAGCCAGTATATCGACGGCCTTTGCCCAAACGCAGGATCAACGTTGCGAGTTATATAGCCAGCAATTTTCTATATATTTGGACTCTCAAAGCATCGAAATTAGCGACTTTGCCCAAGCCGTAATTGATCAAGCCGTAGCAAATATATCTGATGCCCCCGATTTTTGTGAGATCGCAACTATTCAAATTGATAGCCATACAGACACGGCGGGTTCGGAAAAGCGAAACCTCTATCTCTCCCAAGCGATTGCGCAAAATGTCGTTGATTTATTCTCTGAACTTGGCTTTTCGGACGCAGATATGATCGTGACCGCGCACGGTGAAAGCCAGCCACAAAAGTCTACGCGGGATGGTGTGCGGGAGCCGAGAAATCGGCGTACGGACATAAACATGACAGTCGCGCCGAAATGAAGTAGCGGTAAATAGCGAAGTAAAACTTTATGACTATGACCTCGTAATTAGTCAGCTGTGAATGTGATCAGGCGCAAACTAAATCTACTGGAATTCCAAATCACCTCCCTACTAAAAGCAAAAATCGGCAATCCACCTGACAGAATTACAATCGAAGCGCAGAACGGACGCCGAGCGGATGCCCGTATGAAAGTGGCCCGGTCACAAAAGGCGGCGCAGTAATACTATTTCCGCCCTTGCCCGCGCCCGCGCTTACCCTTATCTGTTCGCGCGAACCACAATAAAAGTCCTGACATGTCCAAAGCTGCTATAGAGGCCCCGCGCCGCCGCGTCTTCGCGATTATCTCCCACCCCGATGCGGGGAAAACAACGCTGACGGAAAATATGCTTCTCTCAGCGGGGGCCATTCACTTGGCCGGGCAGGTCGCGACGCGTGGCGAGAATCGGCGGACTAAATCCGACTGGATGAAAATCGAGCAGGAACGCGGTATTTCCGTCTCGTCCTCTGTGATGACCTTTGAGCATAAAGATCTGATTTTCAACCTACTCGATACGCCCGGACATGAAGATTTTTCCGAAGACACTTACCGCACGCTCACCGCTGCCGACGCCGCCGTGATGGTGCTCGATGTGGCCAAAGGTATCGAGCCGCAAACGCTTAAACTGTTCGAAGTTTGCCGTTTGCGCGATATCCCGATTATCACTTTTGTTAACAAGCTTGACCGAGAAGGCCAAGAACCGTTCGATATTTTGGCCGAGATCGAAGATAAGCTGGCGCTTGATGTACGGCCCATGCAGTGGCCCGCCGCATCCGGCCGTCGTTTTCGCGGCACTGCGGATTTGCGCATTGATGAATATTTGCAATTTATCAAAGCCGAAGACGGAGGTAATTCGCCCGCAGGTGCGGTGCGTATTCCGCTCTCTGACCGCGCGGCGCTCGAAGCCGTCTTTAAAGATAATGACCTTCTGGATGAATTCTTAGATGAGGCGGACCTGGCCAAAGAATACGGCGAGTTTAATGTGCAATCGTTCCGCGAGGGCCATATGACACCCGTCTATTTTGGCTCAGCGCTGCGGATGTTTGGCGTGCGCGAATTGATCGATGCACTGGCTGAATTTGCCCCCGGCCCGCAGGTCGAGCAAGCTCAAAAGGGCGGGAAAGACATTTCCGTTGCTCCCACAGACAAAGAAGTCGCCGGGTTTGTATTCAAAGTCCAAGCCAATATGGACTTAAACCACCGTGACCGCGTCGCCTTCCTGCGGCTTTGCTCCGGCGAGTTTAAACGCGGCATGAAGCTTAAAACCGCAGAAAACAAAACAATTTCTGTCCACAACCCAATCTTGTTTTTCGCCCAAGACCGCGAACTGGCAGACAATGCGTTTGCAGGCGACGTCATCGGGATCCCCAATCACGGCGCGTTGCGCGTGGGTGATAGCCTCTCCGAGACGGGTAAAATCAAGTTTGCAGGTATCCCCAACTTTGCGCCGGAAATCCTGCGCCGCGCGCGCACGATTGACCCGCTTAAGGCCAAACATTTACGCAAAGCCCTCGAGAGCTTGGCCGAAGAAGGCGTCACGCAATTGTTCCGCCCCGCCATAGGCGCAGACATTATTGTCGGCGCGGTTGGCGCCTTGCAAATTGAGGTCATGGCAGAGCGCATCAAAACCGAATACGGGCTGGAGGTTTTGTTTGAAATGCCACCTTTCCAAACGGCCCGCTGGCTTGATGCGGATGATAAATTGATTGAAGAGTTCACCGCTAAGAACCGCAATAATATGGCCACTGATCTTGACGGCGCGCCTGTCTATCTCGCGAAATCGGCATGGGACGTCGGCTACGCTCAGGAAAAGAACCCGGACATCACGTTCCAGAAAGTCAAAGAACGCCGCTAATTTCCAGTAGCTTACGCCCTGTAAATACTCTCTTAAACGCTCTCTGGGGTTCCCAAATCTTAAAAATGTGTTAATTTCCCTCCTCAGGGGAAAACCTTGGCCCAGTCCTTGCGAAGGTTATGGCAACACAAGGCCTGATTTGGAGAGATGTATGATAACGGGACAAATGATAGCGATGGCGATTATGTTTATGGTCACCGTTGGCGTCGCCTCATTACTTCTTATTCCAGCAACCAGCTTTGCGCCGAAATCCAAAGTTATGCGGTTTTATTGGTGCGGGTTCTGGGCATTTTTAGCCGTCATAGCAGGAACAGCCGGCGGCAGTAGTACGCTGATGATCCTCGGTTTTGAAGACCCGGACTTTTCAAACAAAGTATTTTCAGTCCTGATTGGAGCCTATGTTACTTTTGTTGTCGCGGCTTGGTGTCACCTCTCTGGTAGCGCCCTTATGACCGTGCTCAAGAAAGCCCGCAGCGCGGCCTAAACCGCGCCTCTAGCGCATTTCACGTTTAACCATGTCTACGAAGATATCGGAAAATGGGTAAGAAAAACCCAATTTCCTATTCCGAATTGCGTTAGCGCGGGCCGCCCGCCATCATACCCGGCATAGAGTGCGTTACAATGGTTTGCGTAGGCACAGACGACACTGTCGGGATCGGCATATTTGGATCAGTAGGAATATTCTGCGGCTCCAAAGTGCGCGGAACGTTCACATCATCATGAAGCGATCCAAACAGGCTTTGCTGCGCCTGATAGGACGTCATGGGCGGCTGCGGCATGGCCTGAGGTGCCTGTGCATATTGGTGACCGAATGTTTGCGGCATCATAGCCGGGGCGGGCATAGGCGGCTGCGGCGCTGTCGGCATACCCTGGGGGCTCATGGCGGGCTGAGCGTAAGGTGCTTGGTATGACCTAGGGGCTTGAGGCGAAAACGTAGGCTGCGCCGTAAAGGGAGCTTGCGGTATAGCGGGCGCAGAATACTGATAGGATGGCTGTTGATTGGTGGGTTGGCGCTGCATTTGGCTGGCAGCACTTTGCGTCCCGCGCGGCGCAGTGCCTGAATAAATACGCGGTTGAAACGCTGAATTATCCGCAGCAGGACTTGCCAGATTTGATGACGGAGGCATGTATAGTTGTTGCGGCAGACGCGGCGGTGTCATTTGCCCTTCATTATTCGCAGATTGATACGGCGTGGAAACCGGATATTGCGGCGCAGAAGGCTTTGGCGTTGCAAGGTTAGGCGGCGTTCCAGGGTAAGGCGGCATGGCCGGAACCGGTGGATAGGCTTGCGGAGCCTGCATCATGCGGGGTTGAACCCTACTCGCGAGTTGCTCCTGGCTTCGCAGGTCTGTCATATGCGGCATAGCTAAAAGGTGCCCATCGAGATTATGTGCCATCCTGCGAGGGCCTTGCATCTGTTGCGGCATCATTGGGCCTGAGCCATAACGCGCGTCAAGCGACGCGCGGCGGGGCGGATAACCTACGGCTTGTTGCATCTGGCGCGCCGTTCGGATGGCATAGGGCTTACTGGGCTGCCCGGCGCTCTGAGGCATTATTTGGGGCATCATCCGGGGCATGCTCTGCTGCGGCATCGCGCGGTAATCTGGCATCATGCCCGGCTGCGGTGCATGGGCATATCCGGGAGCCATTTGCGGCAGGCTCATACGCCCGGGTTGCAAAGCAGATTGCGGTTGCGGCAGACTGCTCGGGCGAACCATAGCCTGCAAACGGGATACGCCCGGCATGTTTGCCGCGGCTTCGCCGTAAACTATCGGTTGGTGACGGCTAGGTTGGCTCATTGTAGAGCGGGTTTGCGCAGAAGGCTGAGCCGAGGGCCCAGCGGTACCTGAACCAACGCGAACGGTATTCGTTCCTGCGGGTACAATATTTTTAGACGAGCGCACTGTTGCGCTCTCGCCGCTGACGCTCAGCGGGCTTGGGACGGGAGAGACTGCCAGCGCATTAAACTCACACACACCTGTACGCATAGTTTGGCGCGGGCGGATAAAATTCCACCCTTTGCATTGCGCGTCGCCTTTGCACTGCGCCGCACAGTCCATGGGGCTTCCGGCTGTAACGGAATGGTAGGACTGACCCGGGCGGTATGTGCCACTTTCCGATGCCATAGCGGCATACGACACAAGCAAACTGGATACAAAGACGATAAAGGCAAAGCGCATGAGGCTCTCTCACAGACGAAACTGAATTGATTCGCGTCTGATTTTGCCTGATAGACCTTAGCACATGGTTAATACTTACCCGCGTCCATAACCGGGCGTATACGGTACATGATGCAGGCTTGCGAGCTGGCGCATATCGGCAAACATTGTCCATGCCACAATACACTGCATTTGCGTCGCCCCGCGTGATAAAAGGTACCCGTTGAGTCTTTCAGACGCGTCTCTGGAAGGCACAAAAGGCTCAATCATCGCGAGGCTTTCTTGGATATAGGCACGGATCAGCCCCAGCTTTTTTTCGTCCAGCACAGAGGGCGGCTGTAAATTCAGCTCGTTTGTGATCCTGTTCACAATATCCGTATCATTGATGCGTACCATCTGCCTGCCTGCTTAATGTCCGCCTTTAAATGCTATAAAAAAACCCCGACCTAAACCCCTATTTCAGATGTGGCACAATTAGACTTGTAATAAAGTGAAGAGATCATTAACTGCCCAGCGCCGGATATCAGACGTCAAAAAGACATTTTTGACAGCTTACATTCAGGGTCTATCAAGGCGACACCTACAGAGGTTTTCCAACAAGCATGGCCCAATAGGTGATATATTTTGTCGTTGGTTCATAAACGAGCGCAACGCCAAAATCACTTACATCGGGCTGTAGCAAATTTTCATTGTGTCCGGGACTATTCTGCCAAGCCTTGAAAACGATCTCCCAGCTTTCTTGACCCGTCGCGACATTTTCCGAAATTAAACGATAATTGTACCCTTCATCAGAGGCCCGGTCCGCGTGAGAGCTACCGTCCGAACCATCATGCGCTGCACGGCCATGTATGGCAAGATCCTGTGCATGACGCGCCGAAGCATCAATAAGCCTTTGATCAAGCGCCACCGGCGACAAGCCATAACGCGCCCGGTATATATTTAAATCATTCAAGGCCGTGATCATATCCAAAGGCGGCGGCGGTTTAACCTCGAACGGGGACGCCGGACTCATGCCGTCATTCAAGCGGCACTCCATTTTTTTATAGCGAGTATCGGGTTGATACGTTACCGCGCCGCGGCACAAATCATCCGCGCGGCAAAGCGCCGAGCACTGCTGGGGCGAAGTTACCGCAACCGTCTTGTACGTGCCGTCCGCAGGATCAAAATCAAACACACCTGTCCCTGCGACACCTGTTCCGGCATGAGCAACAACGCCAAGGGCTATAAAGCCTAAAATGATAGAGACTATTCGCATAATTTCCACTAAAACGTCATGTGTCGTAATTCAAGTTACAAAATTACAATATAAGCGTCATGGAGATTAAGAAACTCTTACAAAATTAAGGCGGCTTAGCCGGCATCAAGCCCAATATCAAAATTAGGCGCGCTGTGCGTTAGTGCGCCAATAGAGATTATATCAATGCCGCTCTCGGCCAAACCTCGAACCGTTTTAAGACTAACCCCGCCAGAGGCCTCTAAGACCGGGCGAGGCCCCTTGAAGGCAGAGACAATTTCAACAGCCTGCCGCAGACGCTCAGGCCCCATATTATCGAGCAAAACAACGTGCGGATGATGCGGTAACGCTTTCTCTAATTGCTCCAAATTATCGACCTCGACACTGACCCGTACCATATGATCCGCGCCCGCTTTGATCGCAGACAACGCGGCGTCGATCCCGCCCGCCAGCGCGATATGGTTATCCTTGATCATAATCGCATCCGACAAAGACTGACGATGGGTTTGCCCCCCGCCCGCTAAAACGGCGCGCTTTTCAAGCGCCCGAAGACCCGGCGTTGTTTTGCGGGTCGCCGCAATTTTCACGCCTGTACCTTTAACGGCGGCGACATATTGCGACGTCAGCGTAGCGATACCGGACATACGCCCCAAAAAATTAAGAGCTGTGCGTTCCGCCATCAAAAGCGAGCGCACAAGCCCGCTCACCTCGGCTATTATATCGCCTTTGCTGACATGGCTGCCATTGCCGCATTTCACGCTCAAACGCACAGACGGGTCGACCATTGCATATGTGATCATGGCGGCTTGCATCCCTGCGATCACGCCTTCTTCGCGGGATGTAAAATAAAGCGTCGCCGACGCGCTGGCCGGAATGAGCAAGTTGGCCGTGATATCCCCCGCATTGCCAAAGTCCTCATCCAGCGCCCGGCGAACCATAGGCTCTATGATTGTTGGCGGAAGAAGCGGTAAGTCAGTCATCATTAATCCAGCATGTCATAAGTAATATAGGAGGATTTGGGGCTAGGTTTGGCTTCAGGATAGTCGTCACGGAAGTGACCTCCCCGGCTTTCTTCGCGGGCCAGCGCGGCAGCAACAATCAGGCGCGCGGCGATGAGCGGGTTGGCCCGTCCGGCCTCTTCGATCATGGCGTCAATGTCCATCAGTAATTGATTAAGCCCTTTGGCCGTCCGGCGCACGCCGCAAAGTTTTGTCATGCCGCCGCGCAATCGCTGCGTTATTTTGGGTGTCATGGAGAGCCAAGGCTGAGGCCGAATAGTTTGCGCAGCACGCGCGGGTATCTCGTCTTCTAAAACACGGCTCGCCGCGCGTCCGCCAAACACAATCGCCTCAAGCAAGGAATTACTGGCCAAGCGGTTCGCGCCGTGAACGCCCGTCGCTGCGCATTCCCCAATGGCCATGAGGCCAGGAAGAGAGCTTTGACCGTAACTATCCGTCGCCAGGCCACCCATATGATAATGCACCGCCGGAGCCACAGGAATAGGATCAATACGCGGGTCAATACCTGCGCTCTGGCAAGCCTTGAAAACCGTTGGGAAATGCTGCGGGAAATGCGCGCCGACAGCTTTGCGGCAATCCAAAAAGGGCTGACGTCCCGCCGCCAGTTCAGCAAAAATCGCGCGCGCCACATCATCACGCGGGGCAAGTTCGCCGTCCGGGTGGTATCTTGGCATAAACCTGCGTCCGCTCGGGCTAATCAGCGTAGCGCCGTCACCGCGTAGTGCTTCGGTCGCCAGCGGCGCAGGATCACGGCCAATATTAATTGCTGTCGGATGAAACTGTACAAATTCCATATCGCGCATTTGCGCGCCCATGACCGCCGCCATACCCAGTGCATCTCCGCGCGCGGTGCGCGGGTTGGTTGTCACAGCAAAAAGGCCGCCCACGCCGCCCGTTGCCAGAACCGTCATATCAGCCTCGACCCCCAGCAGCGCGCCGTCATCACGCCGCGCGAGCGCGCCCGCAATCCCGCCGTGCCCATCAGATAAGAGACTCTCGGCGCGCCAACCGATTAATCCGGTCACGTGCTCGGCGGCTTGGGTGCGTTTGACCATAACCTTGATAATTTCGCGTCCCGCCGTATCCCCTTTGACCCGGGCGACGCGCGGCATAGTGTGCGCTGCTTCTAGACTTAGATAAAGATCACCATTTTCTTTGCGGTCAAACGGAACGCCCAGCGCGGCCAAATCATGTACGCGCCCTGGCCCTTCCTCAGATAGAATTTTCGCAATCAGCGGATCAACAAGCCCGTCTCCCGCCGCCATAGTATCCGCCGCGTGGGCTTCGGGCGTATCATCAGGATGCAGCGCGGCGGCAATCCCCCCTTGCGCCCACGCCGAGGCAGCTCCTTCTTTGGAGCGTCGCGACGTCAGCACAAATACAGGGCGCGGGGCAAGTTTCATCGCCATGTAAAGCCCGGCAAGTCCGGCCCCGACAACAAGGACAGATCCGGGCGGTAGACGGCGCGTCTCTAAATCACCCACCGTCATGAACAGGCTTTGCGGATATGTGCAGCACGAATCGCCAATTTAAGTCCTCATAGATCAAAGGACTCTTTGTAACCTTGCCGCGCAAAATGGCAAAAGAAATAATTGATCAAACCCCGGCGCAACATGTCCAAATTGTAATGTTTATGAACCACATGTTAACCTTGCTTTCAGGACAGGCTCATTTTTGTTATGTTAGTTAGGCTTATGAAATATTATATCCCCCTATTTTTTAAACGTTTCTCCGTCGCCCTTTTGGTAAGTTCGGCCCTTGGGTCGACGGCGCTCACGGCAGCATTGGCGCAATCCCTGCCTGATATTCACCCCGAGCAAATCGCCGAAGACGTCGAACGCCGCTTTGATGAGCGTACAGGTGAGACGGAATATGTGGGCGGAAGTTTTGATCCGTTTGAAGCTGACACGGCAATAGCAGGATCCGCTTCGCTGCGCAGCGCCGGGAAAGCCACAACGCTGAACGGCGATATTGTCTTGGGCGGCGCTTTTCTGGATATTGCCGCCGTTTACACCACGGCCTCCCCTGACAGTTTCGATGTGCGCGGTTTTGAGCAAGTTGACTTCATGTCCGGACAGCCCTCGGCCATTATTCGCTACGATAATAAAACTCTCGATTGCTCGCGCAGTACACGCGAGGTGACTTATGATGATAGTTACTACCGCGGCGCGTCATATGGCTACGTTGCTGGCCTTTACCGCATTTTCCCGCGTTACCGGGGCCATAGGCAATTTGGCTGGAATCGCTCGACGTGGCGCAGAGGCACACCCCGATATTTCAGGCATGGCCGAAACAGTATAACTACGCACGGTCTAAGAGGCGGCCGCGCGGATAACCGCAGTGATCAACGCCGCGAGGACAGATCAAGACGGCGCGGCCCTAGAGATAATGACGCGGCTACGCCTCGGACGCCAAGACATGGCACCGCCGGAACCGAAAACCGCAATAGTGACAGCAATACGGGTGCGACTCAGCGCCGTGATAACCGACGCAATGCCCGCGACAGATTACGTGATCAAAATCAAAACGGTAACACGGAGGCCCGTCAAAACCGCCGCGACGCGCGCGCCAGATCCCGTAACGAACTTGAAAATCGAAACAACAGAGAGGCGCGCGAAAACCGCCGTGATACCGAAACCAACCGCGAAAGACCGCCGCGTCACACCTCTGGCCCCAGAGATAACACCACCCGCGCGATTAACCGCTCAGAGCTCCGCAACAACAGCGCGCGCGTAGCGCGTCCTGACCGCAGTGCAGAGCCGCGCCGCTCCCGGCCGATAGAACGCGCGGCAACACGGCCTGAGCGCACGATAACGCCGCAGGCCAATCCGCGGCCCGCCCGCCAAGAAGCGCCAGCCCGTGTCAACCGCGCGGTCGACAAAGCTTTCAAGGCCAAGAACCCACGGCCCAAAACTAAAGAACGCCGCAATAACTTTTTCCCAATGGTTGGCGGATATGCGCGCACAGATGTGTATGTAAACTACCGCTGCGTCAAAGAAGAAATCTTAACCGTGCACATTCCGCAGGAACGGCTCGAAGCCGCCAGATTTGATGGATTTGCCGTGTTGCTGATTGATAATGCCGGACGTGAAGTGCCTGTTTTTGTGCCGCCCAACTATGTCGAAGGTTTTCGCATTGCAGTAGGAGATGCCGGCCCGCAACCCGCGCGCGGTTACCCTGTACCCCAAAGCGCGATCCCTGCGCCGCAAAAACGGCCTAACACGGCACCGATTATTTATGGCGACTTGGGCGGGCCGCAATAAGAGGGGAAACTTTATTGACCATCAAGCCAGCGCACAGCTTCGGACATCGCTAAGTTTTGACCTCCTGAAATAACGTCGGACGCGGGCAGGAAAATATCGCCTTCGAAATCTTCACGCGGCAGCCCATTGACGTGGAAAAGTGTTTCATTGCCAAAATCAATACGCGCCGATGAATAGTTCAAATTATAATTACTCAGCGCGCCGAGTAAATCTCCCATGTCAGAGACAACGGTATGCGCGCCTGCCGCAGCGTCCATCCCGATAACAACCCCCTCGCCCATACTGCCCGTCCAGTGTCCTCCGAGCACTACAACAGGTTTGCCGTAATACGGCGTGCGGGGTTTCACATATTCTACAAACCTTCGCGGCACTGTGAATTCACGCTCGAGCGATGGAATTTCGTGTATTTGATAAGGTCGGGCCTCCGTAACGAAATGCCCCATGATAGATCGGGCAACTTCGGTATTTCCACCGCTCGGCGTATTTCGCAAATCCAGTATCAGTCCGTCCGTCTCCAAGACCGCCTCAAGAGCTTTATCGAATTCAGCGATAAGATCATTATTCCCGAGTTGGTTATTAATTTTAAGGACGCCATAGTTGCGGTCCTGCGGCACGGCGTTATTTGCGCTCGGAAGACGCTGCGAAATGATAGCGGGCGCATCATTAATACGCCTTGCAAACTCGCGCGGGGACGGCAAAGTGATCGTCTTGATGTCGCCTTGACCTGTCATAAAAGAGAGAGTGCGCTCGCCTTTGCGCCGGCCATTTACCGCAAGGTTTGCGCCGTAATTAAGTTGCCGCCCTGTCAAACTTTCAGCAATGTCCCCGAAGGGTTTCTTCGCTGCTGTCACAACCTCATCGCCGTCAATGTGTGTGAGCACCCAATCAGGTTGAATGTTATTTAAGGCTGCATCCGAGCCCGCACGGACATCAACAACCATGAGTTTTCCGCCCTGCCAATTGACCTTGAGGTCAGAACTAGTCGGGATAATATTATAATCATCATCACCGAACGGGCCAACAATGAAGTGTGGATCTGTAAACATATAAGCGGTTTGGTGGAGGATACGCCGAAAATCTGCGTCAGTTTTTGCTTGAACCGCGAGTTGTTTCGAGCGGGCGAGCTGCGCATCTACATCAAAATCATCGCGCTCTAAATAGGCGTAGAAAAGCCGGATCAAACCCTCGAACTGCTCCCATGACTTTACCGCATCAAACGCAGAGGTCTCAGATTGTTGCCCATTAACATCTTGAGATGCCTTACCTGAATGACAGGCCATCAGCAACCCAGGTAGAAAAAGGCAAAGGAAAAACGAGCGAAATGTCATAATGGTCTCATTTTTGATGTGCTAGATTTGCAAACTCGCAAAGTAATGTCCGCGTTTCCCTTGGATCGATAATGTCTTCGACCAAAAAGTTCTCAGCCGTGCGGAACGGCGACGTAACTTTATCAAGCCGGGCTTTGATCTCGGCAAGCTTCGCAGCAGGGTCATCAGCCGCCTCAAGCTCAGATTTATAGGCGACCTCGACGCCGCCGTCGATGGGCAGAGAGCCCCAGTCCCCTGACGGCCACGCAAAGCGGTATTGAAAGCGCGTATGATCAGACATCGCTGCGCCCGCTACGCCGTAAGCTTTGCGTATTATGACGCTAGCCCACGGCACCGTTGATTTATAAATCGCGTTCATTGCCTCGACGCCTCGCCGGATTGTGGCCGTTCTTTCAGCCTCCAGCCCGATCATAAATCCAGGATTATCCACCAAATGTATGACGGGTAGTTGAAACCGCTCTGCCAGCTCCGTGAAACGCTTCGCCTTTTCGGCGGCGTCTGCTGTCCACGATCCTCCGAGAGACGTAGGGTCACCGGCCAGCAAAGCCACAGGCCAGCCGTCAAAGCGCGCAAAAGCCGTAATCACGCCCCGCCCCCAGCGGCGGCCCATCTCAAACACAGACCCTTTATCGGCCACGGTCTCCATGACGCGGCGCATATTATAGGCTTTTTGTTTATCCCGCGGCACAATCGAAAGCAGACTTTCATCCCCACGGTCAACAGGATCATTGATTAAGGCGCGTTGATGCGCGCCGCCGACTTTGGACGGCAGGTAAGACAAAAACCGCCGCGCACGCTCAAACGCTTCGGCTTCGCTGGCGACTTCATCATCGACAACGCCGTTCCGCGTATGAATTTTCGACCCCCCCAAGGCTTCTTTGTCATGCTTTTCGCCAATGGCGGCAACAACATGCGGCCCGGCAGTAAAAAGCTGTGAGAGGCCTTTGACCATAACCGAATAATGGCTGGCGACAACCCGCGCCGCGCCGAGGCCCGCCGTGGGGCCCAGCGCCAACGCAACAACGGGAACCGTTTCAAGGTTTTTGACCACATGTTCCCACCCCGGCACAAATGGTACATAAGTAAAGCCCATATCTTCGAGCATTTTAACCGACCCGCCCCCGCCTGTGCCGTCAATCATGCGCAGGACAGGCAGTCCTAGCGCGTGTCCCATTTGCTCGGCCATGGTGAATTTACGATGGATAGACGCATCTGCTGCGCCGCCGCGCACGGTAAAGTCATCCGCCGTTGCCACAACCGGGCGCCCATTCATGCGGCCTCTGCCAAAGATAAAGTTAGAAGGCTGTGCCTGGGTTAAATCGCCGTTCTCATTATAAATACCGCGCCCTGCGATTTTGCCAATTTCGCGAAAAGAGTCCGCGTCAAGCACAGCCGCCAAGCGCTCACGCGCATTCAGTTTTCCGTGTGTTTTTTGACGGGCCAGCTTTTCCGCCCCGCCCATCTGCTCGGCATAGGCTTGGCGCTGTGCCAACTCATCTAGTTCTTTTTTCCACGTCATGGCGGCAAGGTTAGCGGGTGGAGCGCAGGGTTGAAAGCAAAACTATGGCCCGACACCGTAGCGGGCACCGATTGTTTCGAGCCGCTTTTCCATCGCCTTGCGTTTTGCTCTGATCTCCGGTGTAATTTTTTGAGATTTATCTTCGCAAGCATCGCCGACGCGCTCAGCATGTTTATCGCCCAGCTTGTACAGCGCATTGGCACGCGTGATTGTAAGTTTTCGGGTCATGAGCAAATAGGCAGCGATGGCCTCGGGCTCCTCGCCGGACATAAAAGCTCTCGCAACCCCGCCTGCCAAGGTCACGTCCGCGGGGGAATAAAGCCGTTTGACTTCTGTTATATAGCAGGAGCATTCCGCGCGGGTTTCGCCAAACGCATCACAGAGTTTGAGTAGTGAAGCCTCTCCGCTGGGTTTTGCAGCCGCTTGCGGCGCGGCAAGGGTCAGGACAAATAAGCTTATAACATACCATTTCATGTCATCTCCCTCTGGTGGAAGAGTCTCGATTATAAGCGTTAATTTTATGAAAAAGCACAGGCTTAATAGGGACTTAAACGCCGTAAATTAAGCCGTCTCAACAGTCTCTGTTAAAAAATGCCGTCCCTGCCGATCTTCAATTTCTATGACCCATAGATCAGGATCCGTCTTGAGGCGGCCCGTTATGACATCGTCAATATCGTTCTCGGCCCCCGGGCCTTTGGGCAGCCATACACGGTTTCCCTCCATGTCGCGCATGGGCCTGTAAAGCATTGCCGTTCCGTCAAGATGCCTGACCTTCACCAAAGCAGCCCCGGCGTCCGGGTCACCTTTATACAGAACGGAGGCATACGCCCCGCCTGTCTCCGCCCGCCGGATCAATGCGGGAGCCCAAATTGCCGTTTTTAGTGATCCAAACATGGGAGCCTCATGCCCGATTTTGCGCGTAAGTGATAGCCCGGAGATATTAAAAGAGGCGTCAAAAGAGATATCAAAATCACAGCCTCGCAACTGGCACTCATCTTGCTGAAGTAGCCGCATGATGACACTCTCTTCCCACGCTAAATATAACTTGCGCCGAAACGGGACGAAAATAAGCTTCTACGCCGCAATTTTCGCCGTATTTTTAGCCCTTTTTACATTTACGCCGATGTCAGCCGCTGCGGCAACAGCGCGGCAAGCCGCTGTTCATAAGATTGATTTCAATGATACAACGCAGCAGCAAACACGCACGTTGGATTGGCGCAGCCCGTCGGCTGTGCTGACGTTTGATGTGCCTGATAATGACTGGGTTGATGATGTTGAACTGCTCTTCTCTGCGCGCTCCATTGGCACTGTTAGCCAAGACGCGCCTTTGCTTGTGCGGTTTAATGACGCCGAACCTGTACCTTTACAAACGGGCGGCAATGGATTTGACGCACGTATTCGCCTTGATCGTTTGCGCCTGCGCAAAGAACGCAATCAAATCTCTTTTGAGTATCAAGTTCCCGCTGGCGAGGCCTGCATAGGTCCCGGACACGGCGCATGGGATATTGATACAATCGCCAGCTTCGTAGTGATTAAATCCCGTACCAAATCACGGCCTTTGAATTTTCATGATGTCAAAGTGCGGCTCGGTGCGTCTGCGACCACGCCCAAAAGCGTTGCCCTGCTCGCCAAAGGGCCCGACGCGCTCAAACTTCAAGCGCTCGCGTCGCAAGGCATCATGCAAAATATTAGTCATGTCCCCAACTTTCGCACAAAAGCCGGTAGCGCCGATTTGGAAATCATTATGGCCCCCCGCCATCAGTTGGGCGCATGGGTTAGCGGCATAGATATTTTTAAAAACTCCGGACCGACAATTACAATTGGGCGGTCACGCCCGCTCCAAATTGTGCTCACGGGGGATACAGACGCAGAAGTTATGTCCGCTGTAAAGGCCTTCTCAAACTTTCCAATTCCACTCAGTCATAATCGCAATCTCAGCCCTACGCGGTTTATCAACACAGCGCCTTTGTTGCACCGCACCAAACGTATTGAGGGGAAAACACTGCTCTCGGAACTGGGCGGGGTTCAGTTTGGCCCGGACTGGGCCCCAGGGCTACAAACAATGAAATTTGATATCGCTGATCCCGCCGCCAGCTTTGGCCGCGTATCTTTGGCTTTGCGCGCAGGCCCGCTTGTTGACCCGGCTTCCAAAATAACCGCCGCACTGAACGGGCAAATCCTTGAGACCGTCTGGATTGATCGCACCCGTATGACGGCGAATTTTGATATTCCGCGCGGTGTACTGCGCGGCCTTGGCAATCAATTGACGCTGGCAGCAGATTTAAAACCCTCCGCCGGACAGCCGATTTGCGCCGCCACCCGTATCGGCCCCGGCTTCTCCGTCGGGCCCAAGTCATACATCAGAATACGTTCTGATTTCGAATCTGATTCGACAGATCTTAGCCGTTTTTCTGCCTCTGGCCTGCCATTTGCAAAACAGAACGGCGCTGGAACACAGGTGATTTTTGCAACGGAAAACACGGCAGAGCAGCAAGCCGCTTTTCGCCTGCTCGCGCAGCTTGGACTCGCCTCAAAATCCGGGTGGACAGAGGCCGTATTTACGTATGGTAACACCTCGGCGCAGCATAATACCCACAACACATTGATGATTGGCTCGCAAATTAACATGGCTGCGGCGACCTTATCGGGCGCGCCCCGAGGGCTGAAGGTCGCGATTGGCGGCGTTGTCACACAAGAGCCCTTAACGACGAAATCAGCCTCTAACATAGCGGCTCTACCGAGCTTATTGGCTGCGCAAACGCCTGTTGAAGGCGGCGTCGCTGCGCTATATCGGGATCGAGAAAACCCCGAAAAGCTTATTGGCGTGATCACGCAAACCCGCGGGCAGTCTTTTGTGCGGGCCGTGGATAATCTGCTTGGTAGTGATCACTGGAATACCCTTGAAGGCAGTGTGGCGCGGTGGAGCCGGGAGACTGTCATGATGGCGCAAACCGCGATGCCGGCCCCGCCAAAACAGACCTCAAAGCTCATGTCTTTCAAACCGCCCAGCCTGAAAGGTTTCAAGCTGCCCGATATGACATTACCGGACGTGAATTTTCCCGATATGAGCTTGCCTGATATTGAGCCCCTCACGTTGAGCGCGCAGCTTAATTGGGATCGTTTTACCGCGTGGACGGGTCAAATATTGTCAGATGATACAGGTCTCGTCACACCGCAGCCGTTAGACATCCCGCAAAACCCTGCTCTTAGACCGACAGACATGCAGAGCACCGCCTTCATACCGCCAGTCCCCAGCCGGAAGCCGGAAACAGCGGTAACGAAACCACGCTGGACTCTTAAATTGCCTAAGCTGCCCGAACGAGCGCGCAATGAGGCTCCAAAGGCCGCCCCATCCCACACAACACATCCCCAAACCCCACATTTGGAGATGCCCCATTTGGAGACATCTGAGCTTGCAGCCAAAGAGCTACGCCAATACCCGAATAGCGATGATAGCGGCGTGATTGCGCAAGCTGGACGCGGCATTGCAAAGGCTTATACGTCTGCCTCTGATCACATGACGGCGGCGATCAACCACTCCCCGCTTGGATATTATGTGAAACCCAGTCAGAACGGCGCAAAATGGTTACTGATTGCCATTATCGTCATCTTATTGCTGCTCGGCGCAGCGCTTGTCAGGCCGTCGACTGTAAAAGCGACACATCATTAAACGCGCCGTGTTTGACTGAATGAATGAATGAACTACGCTGCCGCGTTTAATCTTCATCGCGGCGGGTGAGCGGGAGATAAATATCAACCGTTGTGCCCTCGTCCTCTTGGCTAGTAATGACGAAACGGCCCCGGTGCAGGTCGCACAATGATTTGACAAGCGCTAATCCCAGGCCGCTACTGCGTTCCTCATTGGCTTTGCCGCTGGCGGATTGCGCGAAAGGTTTACCGATCATCGCCAGTTCACGCTCGCTGATCCCAACGCCGTTATCTGTGACCGTCAAGTTAAGCACATTGCCGACCGTCTTGGCAGATACCGTAATCAAGCCACCTTTGTTTGTAAATTTGATCGCGTTGCTCAGCAAGTTCAGCAACATTTGACGCACGGCTTTTCGGTCCGCCTGTATTAAAAGCTCTACAGGGTCTTCGATAATATCAGCGTCAATACGAACTTCTGCGGCATCTGCCGTGGGGCGGATCATTTTTATCGAGCTACGAATGACATCAGCCGCATCAAACGTCGTGTAATTAAGCTCATATTGCCCGGCCTCGACCTTGGTCATATCAAGCACATCGCCGATGAGGTCGAGCATATGCTGACCGCTGTCATGGATCATTCCGGCATATTCCGCATATTTGCCTGGCAAAGGGCCGAAAAGACGCGAGCGCATCATATCTGAAAATCCGATGATCGCATTCAGCGGTGTGCGAAGCTCATGGCTGACGCCTGCAAAGAAAAGCGTCTTACCTTCTGTTTCTTTTTCAGCCATTGCATGCGCCACATGTAGAGCATCGACGCGGGCCTCGTGTGCCGTGGTATCCATCACATGTAGCAGTATATTATCGTCCGGCATTGGCGTCGCTGTAATTTCTGTGTGGACGACATGACCGTTATCACGGAACGCAAATTTACGGCTGGCGGCCCCGCGAGAGCGCCGCGCCCGGCTTACAAGATCCAGAAGCGCCGTTTGGTCGTCAACGTCTGAGAAAAGACGCGAAACCGTCAAGACGCCCATATCAGATGGCAGGCGAAACAGGGTGTGTGCTGCGTCCGTGGCAAACGAGATATTATTCTCTGCTGTGACGCGGATAATTCCGCCCGGTACAGCGTCAAGCATATCTCCGCCCGGCCCGTAGCCCTTATCGACAAATTTATAACGCGATGAGTCCGCCGCACCGTAGAGCGCTGCGACAATGAAAGCGAACGTTCCAATGATGCCTACCGTTTTCGCCCAATCAGATTGAAGCGGCGTGGCTATCGGTTCTTGCGGAATAAACCCCCGCACGCCCGCATAGTAAATCAAAGCAGCAAAAACGACCGCAAGAAACATAGCCTCGATGACTTTTTCTTTCTCGAACATGGCGGCGGCGGCGGGCGCACACATAAACATAACAACCATAGGAATGAGTCCAACAGCCAAGCTGGCCATAATAGCGAGCGACAGCCACGCCAAAACAATCAGGATTTGCACACCTTCGCGGCGAATGAGTGGCCATAATAGGAGCGTAAAAACAGCTGGGACACAGGCACCAAGCGCGTAAGGTAGCAGAGCCTCAACGTCGATATTACGCAGAAAAGCCGCCCCAAAAGCGGCTGAAATACAAATCAACCAAATCAGGCTTGCGACCATCAATCCTTTATGTGGACGAGAGGCGGTAATGATGATTCCCTTCAAAACACAGACAGAATGCAATCAATTTTATTTCAAGACTAAAAGCGAGTCGTTTCGCGTCTCAGGGTAAATAGTATCAAGGATACAAGTGAGCTGTCATGCGTTGTTTACAGATGACTTATCTGGAGCTTTGGCGCGCACTTGCGCTGGAGCTTTACCCTGCTTATGTGAGTCTAAACAAACGGATTAAACGCATGTCTCTCCCTGCCAATATTCAAGATATGATTGATGATTTTGCCTTTCTTACGGATTGGGAGGATCGTTATACACATGTCATTGATATGGGCCGCAACCTTGCCCCTTTATTACCAAGCGAAAAAATCGAAGCCAACAAAGTTAAGGGATGTGTCAGTCAAGTTTGGCTGGTGACAGAGCAGGACGATGACAAAGTGTTGAAATTTCGCGGCGATAGCGACGCGCACATAGTCAAAGGTTTGGTGGCTGTTGTTCTGCAAATCTATGATGGGCGCACACCGCCCGAAGCGCTCTCTCTGGAACCCACCTCAATACTCTCACAGCTTGGCCTGTCTGAGCACCTTTCTCCACAACGCTCCAACGGTCTTAATGCGATGATCAAGCGCATTCGCGCGATTGCCGCCGCGGCCGCTTAAAATACACAACGCTAACGCTGCGGCGTAGACTACGCCTCGCCGGGCAACGTGCCGTAGAACGCAACTAGGCGGTCAAGCGCCAAAATCAAGACCGTTCGGCCGGAGTTTTTCGACCATTTTTCTGTGCGTTCAAGTTGCTCGGTCGAGACGCCATCACAACACACCGCGATTAGCGCGCGGTCAAGACCGGGGCCAAGACAGGAAATTGCTTCACTCACACGGCGCCTGCGATCCATTCGGCTGATAATTGCGTTTTCCTGGGCGTCATGACGAAACCCGCCGTCAACATGTGGGCGTTCAAAACCTTGGGAGGCGGTAAAGCCCAATCCGCCAAGCACGTAATCTCTGGCAAACTGCTCCCCCGCTTCAAGCTGAGCCGCGCTAAGAATGGGCTGTCCCGACGCTGTGCATTTTCGGGCCAGACTTCGCAGAACAGATATACGGTGATTTTTGCGAACGGACTGCGCACGGCCGTCCGGCATATACACCTGATCCCGGCCCATATCGTGATGCGCTCCGGCGGCGGTTGAGACCGGGCTGTGCCCGTTAAAGCGGGCTTTCATCGCGTTTGACAACCTAGCCCGGCCCTCTAATTCTGTCAGCCCGCCTAATTGTGATAAATGCTCGAGCATACAGCGCTCAATCCAAAACACAGGTTTTCGGCGACGATCACCGTTTGGATAAGCCGGAAAAATATCTCCAGCCTCGGACAGATCAATGACCGCGTGCTCGCGCATCATCAATCGCAGAAGTGTATCTTCTTCAAGTGTCATACCCCGCCCCTAACGCGCATCAGCGGGCACAGGCGCAGCGCGTAAAAAGGCCTCTAGCCGCCGAATACGGGCATCGAAAACAGGATCATCCCGGCTGATCTCGACAACGGTGCAAGCATGCCGGGCCGTTGTCGGATGACGCCGAAACACGCGCCCCACACGCGCCATATTCATTTGATAGACGGTATGGAATAAATAGAGGCAAATTTGCCCCGCCATAACCATATGGGGGGAGCCCCGGAGATTTTGTTTACTGTTTGTCTGCGGCGCATCAAAAGGCGCGACGCCAAATTCCAAAGCCACAGAATTTATAATAATGCTGGCGCGGTGCTTATCGCTGGGAGCATGTTCTTTATATCGCATAAGTTCCTCTTTTGTTCTTTTTTGCACTCTATCACAAAAATCAAAAAAGAGGAATAATTTCCTATTACTTTATATATTTACTGTGGATTATTACGCGCGAGCGACGCGCTATTAAGCTTAGGTCTTTGAAACTATGCGCTTATTTTTTCTTGAGCCTGACGCATTTTGGGGATGTCAGAGACCTTCATAAGGTGGTCATAACCGAGGATTAAATCAACATCGCGGCCATTTTTCGAGAGCGGCATTCTGATCCAGAACTGCGCAAGATGGCGCCCCAGAGGCGTTCCCGGGCGGGTTACGCCCGCCGAAGGGCGGCGGTTAGAGATAACTTGGGACAAAACGCGCTGCCAATAATCACAACGGTCCCCCAAAGGGAGCTCATCTATGTAGCGGCCTTGAACTTCAGCATTATATAAATCCCAAAATCCGGTTCCAGCCAGACGCCACTGAAACCGATATCGGCCCTGCTCCTGCTTGGCCTCTAAAATTGACATCATAGGCAGATGTGCCTTCAGTCGAGATGGATCGATGTCATGCCGGGACGGGAGGCAGCCTCTAGCGCATTTCGAGCGCCAGTAATCATATATGGCCTGCTGTTCCGGCAACACCATTTGATTGCGTAATGCCTGATTTGAAAGCATAATACCCCGGCCCCTTTAGAGACAAGAATATTTGGGTGTTCGGTTTCATCAGCAAGGCATGAAACAGAAAAAAGGATTCATTAACCCCTTATTAATCATGTTTTTTGTTACGGTTCCGATTCGAACGCCGTTGGCGTTTCAAATAAGGTTAACTTTTCATTGAAGTTTCACGTATGAATTTTCAGATTCAACCAAGAGCTTTTAGCTGCGTCCCAACCCGCTCTTCTTGGCGAGCTCGGATCGTTCGCGCGCATAAGCCGGAGAGACCATGGGATAATCAGCAGGTAGTCCCCACCTCTCCTTATAGTCCTCAGGACTCATGCCGTATTTTGCCTTTAAGTGGCGTTTAAGCGATTTGTAGGGCTGGCCGTCTTCGAGTGAATATATGAATTCATCGCTAACCGACTCGCTCACAGGAATTGCGGGAACGGGCCGCGGGCGATTATTGCGGATTCGCACGGGATCCGACAGGGTCTGCATGGTCTTGAAAACATCTTCGATAAGTGCCGGTATCTCCGCCTTATCAACCTTGTTGTGGCTCACATAGGCCGCAACAACGTCCGCTGTCAGGCCTAATAT
The DNA here is from genome assembly GCA_964352785.1 of uncultured Caulobacterales bacterium. Lineage (GTDB taxonomy): Bacteria > Pseudomonadota > Alphaproteobacteria > Caulobacterales > Maricaulaceae > JACOMS01. Next base: position 82,771 of record CAYGTI010000003.1, on the reverse strand, counting down.
ATCTGAGACATCAGGGTGTGTCATAAGCCTGTAAGGAAGATCACAAATAGCGTCAAAATTAACGTCGCGCCTGTCAGCAAAGCCGCGATGCCGCTGGGTGCGGCTGAGCTGAACGCCCCGGCGGGGCTGAACATGTGATAAAGCCGCTTACCGGATGTTTTTAGCAAGCGAACTTGTAAACGGGAGACATGCGCGCCCAAGCGTGTCCACATCGCGCCAATCCATATTACAACCGTTCTACCTAGCCGCCGATAAGTCCAATCAAAGTCGATAATTTCGGCTCGCCGCTCGTCCGGATAGACTTTCAGTTTCTTAAGAACCGCGAACGCCAGCATAGCCGCGAATAAAAGCTGAAGCTGGGTGATGACATGGTTCCCCGTATAAGGGTGGTAGTCGAGTTCATACGGCATCAAGCTGTAGAGAAACTGGTAACCACCCCACGGGAAGGCAAAGAAGATACACAAGGCAGACGCCAGTCCCATCGCGACTAACATATTCCACGGCGCTTCTTCCGGGCGTTTGCCGCTATCATGGGAAAAGAATGTAAAGTACGGCACTTTGATGCCGGAATGTTCCATCACACCCGCCGAAGCGAATAACAGGACAGCGAAAACCGGCCAATTATGCTGCTCAACCACAGAAGCGATAATCATCGCTTTGGTTACGAACGCGGCCAGCAGCGGGAACGCCGCAATCGAGCCCGCTCCGATCAGGCAAAATATCGTTGTATACGGCATAGATTTGAACAGCCCGCCAAGTTCTGACGCTTTGGCCGTGCCTGTGCGGTAGAGCACAGCGCCCATGCTCATGAACAGAAGCGATTTAAAAATCACATGAACAACGACTTGTCCGGCCACGCCGTTGAGCGCTAGGGCTGAGCCAACGCCAATACCGCAAACCATAAAGCCAAGCTGGTTATTCAGGCTATACGCCAGAACACGGCGTAAATCATTTTCAACCACGGCAAAGAAGACAGGAAATAATGTCATCGCCGCGCCAATATAAATCAATATATCTTCGCCGGCAAAACCGCGCGCGAGCGCGTAAATCGCAAGCTTCGTCGTAAATGCGGAGAGGATAACCGTTCCGGTGACGCTGGCCTTGGGATAGGCGTCCTGCATCCAGTTGTGCAGCAGCGGAAAGCCGCATTTGATACCCATAGAGAGGAGCATGAGCCAGCCGCCCGGACTATCCAAGCCAATATGACCAAAGGTAAAGTCCCACCCGTTGGCGTGGCCAAACATGACCGCGCCAGCCAACAAAAGTACGCCTGAGAGCACATGGATCGCCAGATATCGAATGCCCGCCCCATAAGCATGCTCGCCGCCTTTCCAAATCAAAAAGACAGACGATATAGCCGCAAGTTCCCAAAATATAAACAGAGTCAAAAGATCGCCAACGAAAACACCAGCTACAGCGGCTCCCGTATAAATTAAAGCCGAACTATCGGTGATACGGCATTTTTCATGAAAGCCGTAAATACCGTTCAGCACAGCCGCCAGACAAAATACATACCCCCAAATAACGGATAGGCTATCAATCGTATTTGGGATCAACTGCACCACGCCAAAATCCATAACCCAGCGGGCCTCATCCGGGCTCTGAATGCCCAAGAAAATCATATATCCGGCTAAAATAGGTGACAGGATTAAAAGGGCTTTGCGAACGGGGCTAATAGGCAGGAGCGCACAGAGGACGCCCGCAAGAATAATAACAAAACCGGGGTTTATCTGGAGGAAACTATCAATCATCTGAAGACCCCTCCCCGTAATAATCCTCATCCCGCGAAAGAAACTTAAACAAAGGATCCGCCGCGAGGACTACGGTGCAATAAGCCGCAAAGCCGAATATCGCCCAAGACCCGGCCGCGAAATCCCATGGCGCTTTGTGCTTGGGGTCAAAAGGGAACAAAAAGCCCGCTACAATTGTAATAGCCAAACCCAATATCGGTAGCCAAATAAAGCCGTTTACAACTTTTTCATCCGCCAGCCACAAGAATTTCTTTGAGACCGGATGAATGTTATCATCCTCTGGCGCCGTCTTTTTCTTCGCCATTAGAAGGCTCCTGCGGGTAAGATGGGAGTCAGAAAATCAATCATCGGCCCGGTAAAGAAGAACAAGATCAGAGCCCCAAGTGCAGTGATCACCGGCGGAATAATAACCCATCGGTGTTTTTTACGCAGCTCGCGAATTTGAGCATCCACAGCCGGATCAGCGGGCGGGCGCATAAACCCGCGAACTGATATCGGCACAAGATAAATTACATTCAGAACGGACGAGGCAATCAGCGCTGCGAGCAAAATGGCCTTACCGCTATCCATCGCGCCTGCCATTAAGAAGAACTTTGGCCAAGAACCACCCAGCGGCGGAATACCGATAATAGAGAGCGATCCAATGAAGAACGCGCCAAAAACCCACGGCATAGACCGTCCGAGGCCGTCAAGTTTTGAAATCTCTGTGCGGTGCGCGACCGTGTAAATAGCCCCCGCGCACATAAACAGCGTAATTTTGCCCCAAGCATGCATGATGATTTGTAGAGCGCCGCCCATGATCGCCATGGGCGCAGCCAGCATAGCCCCAAGGGTTACATAAGAGAGCTGCGAGACAGTCGAATAAGCCAGCCTGGCTTTGAGGTTATCCTGCCGCAGCGCGATGATAGAGGCCAGGACAATTGAAATCGCAGCGACCCATGACAGCGTCGTACTCATGGGCGTCTCAGCCGCAAGCGAAGGCCCAAAAGTAAAAACCACAACTTTGAGCATGGTGAACACGCCTGCTTTAACAACGGCCACAGCATGCAACAAAGCCGAGACGGGCGTCGGCGCGACCATCGCATTAGGGAGCCAAGGGTGGATCGGCATCAAAGCCGCTTTGCCGATACCGAACGCAAACAAGAATAAAAGAACTGAGGTTGCGAGCAAGCTTGTACCTTCGGGAAATACACCGCCCACACGGAACTCTGTGGTTCCGGCAATGACTTGCGTGCCGATAATGGCTGGGAGCAGTAGGGCTAGTGATGTTCCCATGAGGATCAGCGCATATATAGTCCCGCCGCGTTTGGCTTTGTCATCGCCTTTGTGCGTCACCAATGGAAACGTCGATAAAGTTAGCGCCTCGTAAAAGATAAACAGCGTAATCAGGTTGCCCGCTGCTGCGATGCCCATAGCCGCAGCAATCGCAATAGCGACAAAGGTATAAAAGCGGGTTTGGTTTTTCTCATTGTTCCCGCGCATGTAACCCATTGTGAACAATGAGTTTAATATCCAGAGGGAGCTGGCAATTGCGGCGAACGTCGCCCCGAGCGGTTCTAGCTCCAGCTTAATTTCAACGCTGCCTGCAAACGTACCCAAGTGCAGTTCCGGCGTAATACCGCCGTTCAGGAACATGATCAGATGAATGACATTTGTAAGGAGTAGGACGCCGGCGATTAGGGTCACCCCCTCGCGTACGTTTGGCATATTTTTGCAAAAGGGGATGAGTACCGCCGCAATCAGCGGTATAATCAAGAGAAGCGCAAGTGAGGTATCAGCGGTATATATCATGACGCGCCTCCCAGCAGAACCTTCGCTGCGCCCTGAGCGATCTCGACCATGATATCCGCATCAGCGCCCACATAAATAGATGTCAGCGCGAGGAACCACATCGGCACCAGCATCATTATAGGTGCTTCATTTTTAGCCACCGTCTCGCCGTTAATCTGCGGAGGAGATTGGAAATAAGCCGCCAGCAAAAGCCGCCCAATGTAAATGATCGCCAAGATCGATGTCAGCACAATAACAAACACCGCCCACCACCAGTCTTTCTCGGCTGCCGCAATGACAAGATTATATTTGGACACAAATCCGGCTGTGAACGGCACTCCGATAAGCGACAATCCGCCAATCGTGAAAGCACCCATGGTCAGCGGCATAGTTTTTGACAAGCCTCGAAAATCCGCAACCCGCGTAATCCCGAAACGATACCAACAAGCCCCGAGCGCTATGAATAGCGCACCTTTGATAATCGCGTGATTAAGCAAATGAAGGTAACCCGCCGATATGCCTGCTGCCGTGCAGATGCCCACACCCAACAGCATATAACCGACCTGTGCAACGGAGGAATAAGCCAGCGTTCGCCGCGCATCCGTCTGGAAGATTGCCTGCAACGACGCAAGTAACATACCGGCAACACCGAGGCCAACAAAGGCGTTGGTGACAATGGATAAGACATAATCGAACGACAAATCAAAGACGGTGAAGGTAAAACGCAGTAACAGATAAAGGGCCGCTTTTGTTGCTGTTGAGGCCAAGAAGATGGTCACAACCGTGGGAGAATGCGCGTAAGCCCCGGGCAGCCACATGTGCATCGGGAACATTGCGAGCTTAAGCCCCAGCCCGACGACGATGAACCCAAACCCGACGCCCGCCACGCGGCTACCGCCGTCTAGGTCGCGCAATATGCGGCCCATATCAGCCATGTTGAGCGTACCGGTTTCCATGTAAAGGAAACCGAGGCCAATCACAAAGAACGTCGCGCCGATGGAGCCGAGTATGAGATAATTATAAGCCGCCGTAAGCGCGCGGCGGTCACGGCTTGCGCCCATAGCGACCAGAACATATGTCGAAATTGATGAGACTTCGAGGAAGACAAAAACATTAAACGCATCGCCTGTTGCGACCATACCCAGCAAACCTGCTATACCCAATAAAAAAGCCGCATAAAAAGGCGCGCGTTTCTTTGGCTCGACCTCGGCCACGGTACTTGGTAGCGCAAAAAGCGTACACAAAAGCGCCATAACGCAAATCAATAAAAGTACAGGTGAATTAAGGCCGTCAATGACGTAAGAAATACCATGGGGAGGTGCCCATCCGCCCATTTTATAGAGCTGCGTCTCGCCGGCCAACGTCGTCAGAAGTAATCCAAAAGCCGCCACCGTTAAGACCACAGTTACAATCAGAGTTACCAGCCAAGCCAGCTTCTCACGCGGAATGATAGCCGCCACAGCGCCCATCAACAAAGGCAAGACAACACAAAGCGCCGCGCCGTGGACAATCAGCCACAGTGGATAATAGCTAAGAATATCCATCAGCCGCCAGTCCCTTCAAGATTATATAAATAATCGAGCTCGTTGATTTCGTCTTCCTCAATCGAGCCGTAAACCTCGCGGATGCGAACAACTAAAGCCAGACCAATAGCCAACGTGGCCACCCCAACAACAATGGCCGTCAGGATTAAAACGTGCGGCAACGGATTGGAATAAATAACCTCAGAGACATGCCCTGCGCCGCCATGGCCTATACCCGTATCTGCCGAACCCGCGAGCAGGTTGGGCGCTGCGCTGAGTGCATGATCTGTGGCATCCGCACCGCCATATTCGCTGCCAGAACTATGACCAGAGCCATGATCATCGACAAGTATGGGCGGTTGCCCGCCTTTGACCTTACTGATGGTAATATACAGCAGAAAAACAGATGTTTGAAATACGCTCAAACCCGCTAGCTTTTTAATCAAATTACGCGAGGCAAAAACCACGTAAAGCCCAGCCATCATCAAGACAATAACAACCGCGTAGTTAAAATGTTCAATCAGGAATGTCATGTTTACCAATCCTCATCCGAAAGATCGGGTTGACGCGAGCCAAACGCGTAAAAAATAGCTACCATTACGCTGGCCACAGCAAACAAGACGCCAAGTTCAACGGCAATAATTCCGTAATGCTGTCCGTGCGCAGGATCATGCGCCAAAACGCTGTAATTTAAAAATTCAGCCCCGAGCAGCCACGTGACAACACCTGTGCCGCCATAAAGCAAAACACCCAGTGTCATTCCAATGCGGACCCAAGACGGCGGGATTGCTTTTTTTGCGGCGTCCAGCCCAAAAATAAGCGCATATAAAATTATCGAAGCGGCCAATATCACCCCCGCCTGAAAACCGCCGCCAGGGCCAAAATCGCCATGAAATTGAACATAGAATGCAAACAAGGCGATCAAAGGGATCAAGAGCTTTGAAATGATACGCAGAATGACATGTTGGTTCATGACGAGCCTCCGCTTTTGACTGCCGGTTTCTTTCGCGCAGCGGACTTTGTTTTCGCCGCCGCGGGCTTAGGCTTTGCTGCTGCGGGCTTGGGTTTGACGGGCTTTGACACCGCCGTCTCAACTTTGCGGCGGGCCGCAGGCGCAGCCGCAGGCGATATGCGTGTTCCATTGGGCTGAGCACGCCATTTACCAGCATTCCCGTTCAGGCCCAACAACATCAGAACGCCAAGACCTGCGGCAAAAATCACAACGGCCTCTCCAAATGTATCGTAGCCCCGATAGCTTGCCAGAACAGCCGTCACGACATTGGGAATATGAATTTCTTCGGCTGTGCGTTCAATATAATCCATACCGACATAGGCATTGGCAGGAGAGTCAGGATCACCAAATGCGGGCATATCGCCAATGGCGTAGAACATTGCCAAGCCCGCCAATATAACAATAATCAGTGGCCCAATTTGCTGTCTCATAGGCACAGGTTTCGACTCCCGGTCCGCCAGCAGCATCGCGGCGAGCATAAGCACGGTCGAGACCCCAGCCCCGACAGCCGCCTCGGTAAAAGCGACATCAACAGCGTCCAGAGAGACAAACCACGCCGCAGAGACAAGGCTGTAAACCCCTTGAAGCATCACGATCGCAAACAATGAGCGCAAACGCACAATCGCAAAGGCGACAACCACCAGCATGACCATCAGGCCAATATCCAGAATAATAACGGGAGGTATCACGGCGAGCTCTCCTCGGCCGGATCCGGCGCACGGTATTTACCCAGCAAAGGTTTTAGACCTGCATTATAGGCGGCGTTTGCAACCGCATGCGTCGCCGTAGGCCCGGTGATCAGCAACAGCAGCGCCACAAGAAAGAGCTTGAGCGTGAGTTGAGAAAACCCGCTTTGGATCATCAATCCCATAATCACCAGTTCGGCTCCGAGAGTGTCGGTCACCCCGGCAGAATGAAGTCGCGAGAAAAAATCAGGCAAGCGCAAAACACCCAAAGCACCTGCCAGCACAAAAAACAAACCGGACAAAATTACAATGACAGAGGCGCCATTACGCAAAAATTCAAAAACCGCGTCCCAGTGCACTGCCGACCCAGCAGAGGACGTATGCGTTGCGGCTTCGCCTGCCGCCATTAAAAGGGATACAATCATGCGGCATCCTCTTGATCAAGCGGTACATCCAATGTGCGGTAGCTGAAAAATTTGAGTACGGCGACTGTCGCGATAAAGTTCATGAGCGCATAAAGCAGCGCAATATCAACACCGTCCGGACGCCCAATGACAAAACAAAAAACACAGAGAAAAAGCACAATTTTTGTACCAAAGGAATTTACCGCAAGCAAACGGTCATAGAGCGTCGGCCCCACAAGAAGCCGGCCCAGCATCAGCCCCATGCTTATGAGAATAAAGAAGGCCGCCGCGAGGTTAAAATAAGCCAAGCTCGTCATCATGAGGCCTCTCCCGTCTCGCCCACCGACTTTGACGAGCGCTCTGACATTTCTTTGAATGCGGATGGTTTTGACATCTCAGCCAGCAATCCATGAACCAAAATGTGATCCTCGGCTATTGCGACACTGACGGTACCGGGCGTTAACGTAATGGAGTTGGCAAACATCGTGCGCCCAATATCTGTCGTTTGCGGCGATGGAATTTTGACCATTTTAGGCGAAATTTCCATATTGGGATTAAGGACTGTACGGACAACTTCCATATTCGCTTTTACGATTTCGCCGGACAACCAAAAAAAATAACTGAGCGTTGACGGCATTTTCAAATAGGGAACTGTTTCCTCGTCCAAAATATTCATGCGAAGACACAGGCCAATCACGAGTGCCACAGAAATGAGGCCAAACGCCAAAAGCATTGCCGTAAAATAACCGGACAATATTATCCAATAGACGGCCATGGCCACGGCCAAAATAGATCCAAATCGCAGCAAATCCACACTCCCTAGCAGCGAGTCGTGTTGCTCGCTTCACGGAGTATGCTTAAACGGCTTGAGCCTTCGGGCCAAGGAAAATCCCGGACTCTTACAGGGAAAATTAAGACTTTTTTAAAAACTTATTTCTGTTTGAGGCCAAATACGAGAGCTGCGGTTATCGCGGCCGCGCCGTGTTCTTCCTCGCGCGGGATCACACCATCCTTGATATATTTAAGAACATCAGCGTTCAGCGCAGAGGTCAGCGACCAGTTCCAGTACCGCAGCACAGTTTGCGCTTTGTCTGTCGAGATTTCATCATAGACAGAAATAACGCGCTGCAAATCAGGGTGATCTATGCCGTCGCCGTCCATTGTAGGACGCTTGAGTGCCTTCCAAAGTTTCGTAACATATTCGCGTTTCAAGCCCGGAGCCTTACACAAAATAGCGACAGCTTCGCCGGATTTATCCATCAAAATTTGCGCGCCCGTCGCAGGTTTAATACCCGCCATGTAAGAAATCTCTTCTGTCAGTTCACGCGTAAGGCCGTTTTCGGCGGCAAAATCAATCGCATGCTCAAGACTTTCCCACGGACTACGCTCAACCGCAGCACGGTTACGTTGGCGCCGCTCAATAAACTGCAAGGCCTTGCGCACAGCACTGTCAGACCACCCGTCAGCAGCAGCCTTAGGGTAGAGGTCAACACAGGAATCTTGGAGGACGTTACGCCCCATAGAGAACCGCTTCAAAATACGCTTGCGGTGAATGGCATCAGCCCACCAAAACATGGTCAGGCCATGCGAAGGGCGAAGTTCCTCGCGCTTTAGTAAAAGTTCGACATAGGGCGGGTGGTTACGCGACATTGTTAAAATACGCTGTAGAGCCGTTTCAGAAAAATTACTTGTTTTATTGGCCAGGAGCGTCTCAACAACATCTTCTTCCATAAATTCTACCATCACATCTACGACGGCGTCAGAAATTTTACGGCGCTGCGCCATAACTTTGCGGTGCGCCCCCGACACTTTGCGGCAGATTTGGATAAGGTCAGAATCAGTTAAACTTTTCGTTTTTTCTAGCACATGGCGAGCAACGCGTATTTCGTCTTTGGCAAGTATCACCAAAATTGTACGCGGCGCTTCGTTAAGCATAACAAGGCGTTTGGCCACGCCCTCGCGAAGGTTCACATCCGCATCACGCAGCATTTCCACCAATACATCCCCGGCCATATGACGCTCTTGCGGAGTCAGTTGGCTTTCAGGAATACAAATTACATCGGCTAAGCGCTGTACAAGTGAGCGGCGCACATCCATAGGCGGCGGCGCGGCAGGAGCAGGGACATCCGTTTCAGTTAAATTCAAAGCCTGTGCTTCCATAATTACTCTCTACGCCTTTAACCCGCACACATTATCAACCTATAGACCGTGTGTTAACCAACAGTGACTAAGCTTCATTAATCATAATGGTTTACGAATTGTCGTTCGCACCCTTGCGCAGAGGGTCGCTCCTCTTACATGAATGTCTTAACAGGATTTTTCTTATGACGCTTACTTTCGGTACAAAGTCTTCCCCGCCCCGCCCCGACCAAAAACCCGTAGAGATAGAGCAAATTGGACGAACCCGAACAGATAATTATCATTGGTTAAAGGACGAAAACTGGCAGGCGGTTATGCAAGATCCGTCAAAACTTAACGCGGATATTCGCAGGCATTTGGAAGCGGAAAACGCCCATACGAAATCCGTTCTCGCGCCCGGCGATGCTCTTGCAAAGATCATTTTCGAAGAAATGAAGGGCCGGCTTGAGCCTGAAGACACTGAGGTGCCTTCACCCGATGGACGTTTTGCCTACTACCACCGTTACCGCAAAGGCGACCAACACGGCCTTTATGTGCGCGTCCCGATTGACCCAAAGAACCGTGAACCTACTGGCCCGGAAGACATTCTACTCGACGCCGACGCTCTTGCTGCGGAGCAAGACGGGTTCTTTGATATGGGAACTCTATCCCACAGCCTTAATCATGGCCGCATTGCCTATACGGTTGACCGAAAAGGTGCGGAAAATTATGAAATTTTCGTACAGACTATTGGGCAACCCCCCGTATCTACGGGCATCACAACCAGTACGGGCGGCGTAGAATGGGCCGCAGATTCAGCGACGCTCTTTTGGACGGAACGGGATGAAAATCAACGGCCCTATGCGGTCTATGCCAAAAATATTGATGCGGACAGTACAAAGCCGCGATTGATTTACCAAGAGGCTGATCCCGGTTTTTTTGTTTCGGTAAGTGACAGTGATTCTGGCAACTTTATTGAAATTAGCGCGCACAACCATACAACATCAGAGCTATGGCTAATCCCGTCTAAAACGCCATTTCAAGCACCGGAATGTGTATCCAAGCGGCAAACCGGACGGGATTACAGCCTTCATGAACAAGGCGGCCAGTTTTATATCCTCACAAACGCCAACGGCGCCACGGATTTTCAAATCATGCAACGTCCTGTCAACGCCGCTAACAATGCTGCGAACTGCGAATGGGATGATTTCATTCCCCATATGTCCGGAACGCTGATATTAGGGCTTGAGGCCTACAAGCATCATCTGGTGTGGTTGGTACGAGAAAATGCCCTGCCACGGATTATCATTCGAGACATGCGCACCGGCGCCCAGCACGACATTGCCTTTGACGAGCAAGCTTACGGCCTCGGCCTTATGGGCGGATATGAGTATGATACGCCTTGGCTTCGGATTGCTTATTCCTCTCCGACAACGCCTGCTCAAATTTTTGATTATCATATGGATACACGTGAGCGTGTGCTGCGCAAAACGCAATCTGTGCCGAGCGGACATACACCCGCTGATTATACCTGCGAGCGCGTGATGATTACAGCCCGCGACGGCGAAACAGTTCCGGTGACGCTGCTGATGCGCGCAGATATACCAAAAGACAGCTCTGCGCCGCTTCTGCTATATGGATACGGGTCTTACGGCATAACAATTCCGGCAGGTTTTCGCACCAGCATTTTCTCACTTGTTGACCGCGGCTTCGTTTATGCGATTGCACATATCAGAGGCGGCATGGCCAAAGGCTATCAGTGGTATCTTGATGGTAAACTTGAGAAAAAAACCAACACATTCAATGACTTTGTGGATGCCGGACGTGCGCTTTGTGATTTGGGTTACACGCAGCCAGGCCGTATTGTGGCCCAAGGCGGCTCAGCGGGCGGCCTGCTTGTCGGCGCGGCGCTCAACCAAGATCCGAAACTTTTTGGCGGCCTGATTGCGGCCGTGCCATTTGTAGATGTGCTTAACACAATGAGCGACGACACATTGCCTCTGACCCCGCCGGAATGGCCGGAATGGGGCAATCCGCTAAATGATGAGGACGCCTATGACCGCATCGCCGCTTACTCGCCTTATGACAATGTGGCCCCGGCTGATTATCCACCAATGTTAATCACTGGAGGCCTGACAGACCCACGCGTGACCTATTGGGAGCCCGCCAAATGGGCCGCTAAACTACGGGATTACCAAACAGGTGACGATCCGATCCTGCTGAAAATCAACATGGATGCAGGACACGCCGGCGAGGCCGGACGTTATGACAGCCTCAAAGAAGCGGCGCTTGAATATGCTTTCGCGGTTATGGCTGTCGGCAAGTAAACTCAACAAGCACTTAGTGCCTGATGAATTTTGTCAGAAAGCCTTTTTCATCTGAGGTAATCTTGTTTATGACCAAAACCTAGTGATTTTTTTGGCTGATATAAGCTTGGCCGAATTTTATTTGGAGACACACATGAAAGACGCAACGCTGGGCATTCACGCTGCATATGAAACAGATCCGACAACAAAATCTGTCGCGGTGCCGATCTACCAAACGGTGGCATATGAGTTTGATAACGCTCAGCACGGCGCTGATTTGTTTGATCTCGCTGTTCCCGGGAATATTTATACGCGGATTATGAACCCCACTAATGACGTTTTGGAAAAACGCGTCGCGGCCATGGAAGGCGGCATAGCGGGTCTTGCGGTCGCTGCTGGGAGCGCGGCAATTCAATATGCGATCCTAACGATCGCTGATCAGGGCAGCAATATTGTCACCGTGCCTATGCTTTACGGAGGAACTTACACTCTTTTTAAACACATGTTTCCCAGCCTTGGTATTGATTGCCGTATGGCAAAGGATGATAGCGCAGACGCTATCGAAGCCTTAATTGATGAGAATACCCGCGCTGTGTTTTGCGAAAGTATCGGCAACCCTGCGGGTAATATTGTCGATCTTGAAGCATTAGCCGCCGTGGCCCACAAACACGGCGTACCACTCATTGTCGATAATACCGTCGCTAGCCCTTGTATCATCAAACCCATCGAATACGGCGCGGACATCGTTATCCATTCTCTAACCAAATATATTGGCGGGCACGGAAATTCTTTGGGCGGAATGATTGTCGATAGCGGCAAATTTGATTGGGTGGCTAACAAAGAGCGCTTCCCCATGCTCAACAACCCCGAGCCCGCCTACCACGGCGTGGTCTATACCGAAGCCTTTGGGCCAGCCGCATTCATTGGCCGGGCGCGCACGGTCCCTCTTCGTAATACCGGCGCGGCATTATCGCCTTTTAATGCCTTTCTTATTTTGCAAGGCCTTGAAACTCTCGCGCTGCGAATGGAACGGCATACAGAAAATGCCCGAGCCGTAGCCGAATATCTTGAAAAAGATGATCGCACCGCATGGGTGAACTATGCAGGATTAAAATCATCGCCCTATTATGATCTTGCGCAAAAATATACAGGCGGAAAGCCCTCTGCGCTCCTCTCATTTGGTGTCAAAGGCGGCTTTGAGGCCGGCGTAAAGTTTTATGATGCGCTCAACATATTCAAACGCCTTGTCAATATTGGTGACGCCAAATCATTGGCCGCGCACCCCGCATCAACTACGCACAGACAGCTCAATGCCGAAGAACTGAAATCAGCCAATGTCACCCCGGAAATGATCCGTCTCTGCGTGGGTATAGAACATATTGACGATATCTTAGCCGATATAGATCAAGCCTTGGCGGCTGCGAGTTAACGCCGTTTGGCCACTAAGGAGCTGCCTTAGCTTTTAATCAGGAATGATCATGCCCTTTTCATCGGCGAGGTTAAAACGAATTTTGGTCACAAGACCACGCCGGGCCACGGGCTGGCGGTTTTGTACTTTTGGGTAGTATTTCCAGCGCGCAACAGATTTTACGGATGGGCGCTCAAAGAGTCTCTGCGTGCAAGACTGCACGGAAATATTATGGGTTTCGCCTGACACACTCACGTCAAACGTTACGATGCAATGCCCTGATTTTTGCGTGCTGCTCGGCATAATCGGCGGTATTCTGACAATAGGCTGCTCATTTTTATCAGTCATTGCAATATCTACAATAAGTGAATCAAGTCTGCGTAGTTTAAAATCTGGAATGCCATCTTTTACATCCGTCATTGGCGTATCTGGTAGAGTTTTATCTGGAATACCCACTCTTGGCGGCGGGGGCGGCGCTTCAACATCTTCAAGAATTTTTGGCTTTCGGACAATCAAAGTCGCCGCAGGTTCCTCTACAATTGGATTGATCTCATAACCGAGCACCGCAACCTTGTCCTCAGGCTTAAAGTCGACGGCTATCATTGTCATCATACCAAGTCCCAGCCCAATACTGATTACTAAGCCACCTACGCTACTCATTGTCATACGTTTTAACATGCTTGCTCCTCCCCAATATGTTACTGCATAACATATTTAGAATGCAATTGCAATACTATAACATCAATTAATGATAGGCTTTACGACCAAAAAAAAAGCCCCGGTCAAAGACCGTGGCTTGATACTTAAGGTGTTATATGCGGTTTAAGGGGTTAATTCCCATCAGTTTTAACTGTTTGACGATACAGCTTGTCAAACCTTGGTTTAAACTCTTGGCATTCTTCATCAAGTTCAAATTTACGGGTAAAGACCTGCGCATCATAGGATTGACGGATCTTGATGAAGCAGAGCTCTTGAGCCAGAGTTTCTTCGAATATACAACGGTCTTCAACGGCTTTTGCTTCTGCGCGGATGAATGTAATCCATTTTTGCGCATTGCGCCGCTCTGTTGACGAGTTTGGAACTTGGTTAAACGCCTCAATAGCATTATTCCGCTTTTGATTCTTAGCGGACGCCGCACGTTGCTCTGATGTGGTATCCGCACACACAGCCCGTTCTTCGCTCTGTGTATCTTCGTAACGGCATGTTGCAATCAACATCCAAGATTTACCGGCGTCATAGCCCCGGTTAATGGCTTCTTTAAAGGCGTCCTCAGCTTTGTCACACTGGCCGCCATTATAAAGGGCTTCGCCCCAATCCGCGTAAAGCTTCGCGGTTCCGGATTGGCGTGCGGCCTTTTCAAGAATAGGGATCGCGCGTTTATATTCCCGCGCTTGGCGGAACAGATCAGAGAGTTGCACCAAACGATCCGCAGATTCTGTGATCCGGCCCACATTGAGTTCCCGCTCTAAGATTTTTGCAGCCTGAAATGGCATGTCATAGAAGCTGTAATATTGAACCACTTTGAGCAGGTCTTGTTCTTGCGATAAAGCGCCGCCAAGATAAAGCATCTTGTTAACCTCAAACGCTTCTTGCTCACGACCGCCATTTGCGAGAAGTGACGCCCAATTGTCCCAGAGTTGCTTATCATCTGGCCAACGGCCAATCATATCTTTTACAATATCGGCCTGTTTACCCGGCATTTGCAGGTTATTATAAAGGAAATTTAGCAAGTCATAATGCTTGCGTTCTTTTGGGCTCGCATTGTTAAACCAGCGTTCCGCCCAAGGCAGCGCTCTGGTGTAATTTTCTGACTGAACCCAAGCCTGCGTTAGCATTTCAATGTGTGTAGGCTTTAGTTGGCCACCGCGGCGGTTCCAATCCTCAAGCATTTGAGCGCCGCGGGCATATTGACCATTACCGATCAAAAGCTGCGCAATATTCACTCGAAGATTATCAATTTCATTTGGCAAGAGTCCGCCTGCGCTTATCGCGTTTTCAAACCCCTGAATCGCTTGTTGGTAATTGTTTAATTCGTAATAAACTGCACCCTGCATTTGATAAATAGTGGATTTTTCATACGGGTTGAGTTCAGGTAATGTCAGAACATCATTAAGTATGCCCAAAGCGCCACTGAAATTATCATTTGTCATTAAGTTTTGAGCTTCCAAAACTTTTTCACCGGCCTTGCTGGAGAATTGGCGTCCCTCTTCCGGAGCCTCTTTCTGTGAGTCATTACCCCGGTTGCGCTGTGCATGCGCCTCCTCGACCATGACGGCGCTTATGATCCCGCTGGTCGCAAAGACCATCGTGCCTATCATGAGTAGACGTTTAAATGAAATATTGCGTTTCGTGTGTATCACAGGATCATCTCCAATATATTTAGCCCGGCACTATCATAAGCAGCGAACCATCTTGATCTCATATCCAAGACTTAACGTCTTGGTTTCAAGCAGCGCTTGAACGCACTGTTTGAGGGTCATTTATGTCTTCCGGCTTTATTCCGGAATGATATTGCCGCGCTCATCAGCAAGCTGGAAGGTAATTTGACTTACAACACCTGAGCGGGAGACAGCGCGTCCGTCCACAATTTTAGGGTTATACTTCCACTTTTGAACCGATTTAATCGACGGACGCGAGAACAAAGATTGAGAGCAATATGTCGCCTCTACATTAAAGGGTTGGCCTTCGGGGCTCACATCAAAACTCACTTTACAATGGCCTGACTTTTCAGCGCGCGGCGGCATGATAGGCGGAATACGCACTAATGGCTGAGCATCACGGTCACTCACTTGAATTTTAAAGTTCTGACGGTCAATCTTCGGCGCTTCAAATTCCGGAATAGCCCCTTCGAGAGATGCAATGGCCTCGGTTGGTTTCGCGGCCTGTTGACGCTCAATCTGCGGTGGTGGTGGCGGTGTTATGACCTTTTTGACTTGGTCAATTTTGGTTTCCCGTTTGATCACCTTGATATCGTCAACAGTGGGGTTAATTTCAAAATTTGCGGCAGCGAATTTCTCTTCAGGTTTAAAATCACCGGCAATCAATGCCATCATGAGATTAAACAACATAAAGGTAACAATTGCTGCTCCTGGAATAAAGACGAGCCATCTGATAAGTGGATTATTCATGGTTTAGTCCTTTAATTTGTTGACACTCGCGTTGAAACGCCAAGGTCTTGCATAATTTCCTGAAGATCCATGACAACGCCAACTTCAGCGTTTTTGTCGCCAATAATGATCGCCTGCGCCTTTGGATTTTCATCACGCATTGACATCAATAAAGGACGCACTTCGCTAACATCGTATGGGCGTTTATCAATCCAAACCTCATTGAGAGAGTTCACAGCGATCAGGATTGTTGGATCCCACTTTTGATCAGTCACAGCATCAGGCTTAGCCGGGTCAATACCCGGAGTCTTAACAAAGACGGACGTCACGATGAAGAAAATGAGCAAAATAAATACAACGTCGAGCATCGGCGTCATGTTGAGCTCGGTTTCCTCTTCTTGGATTGCTATACGACTACGTCTTGCCATAATGTTACCTTATCACAAAATTTAAAATGTTTCAACCACATTTATCAGTCGCGGCAAATCTGCCGCGACAAGAGCGTTAACCTTCGCGGCCAACAACTTCGATTTTAAGCGGCATAGACTTACTATCGAACCCGTCTTTGAGGTTCACAAGCAGGTCATGCTTTGCCAGCGCATGCATACGAAGAATGATGCTCGCACCCGGCTTGTCGGCCAGCAAACGCTCAACACGGAGAGACACCCGATCACAATCAGTACGTTCACTATCGACTGAGCAATTGTTACGTCCATCCACATAAACCGTAATGGCCGGCTTAGGATTTTGAGGAGTATCATCATCAGGCGGCGGCGGCGGTTGCGTGAGATCCACACCGCGTTCGTCCAAAAATGTTGCCGTAACGATAAAGAAGATCAGCATAATGAAAACGATATCCAGCATTGGCGTCATATCGACTTCGGCGTCATCATCCCCGGTATTTCTGCGGCGGCGTCTCATGAGACATCTCCCATAAGTTCATCGGCAAAAGAGGCGGTCTCGCGTTTACTCTTCCGGTCAAAATGTGCCGGAAAATAAAGCCCGGTGAGCGCAACCGTCATACCCGCCATCGTCGGAATGGTCGCCTTGAACACACCACCAGCCATAAGACGGGCGTTTGATGAGCCAGACAAAGCCATAACATCGAAAACTTCGATCATGCCCCAAACGGTACCGAGCAAGCCCAAAAGCGGCGCGATAGCAACGAGCGTCTTAATGATCCCAACGTTTTGGTCTGTTTTGACCTTAACTTGTGAAATCAGCTCGTCACGGATGGCATCCGCGCGCCAAGACGTTTTGTCTTCACGGGCCACCCACTCATCTTTGAGATTTTTCTTCATCGGCTTGTGCGCCAGGAAGTAGTAAGCAAAGCGTTCGAGTATAAAACTCCAGAGTGCAAAAGCCGCAATCATGATGGCGAAGAGCACGGGTCCGCCGGTCTCCAGAAACTCCTGGAGACCATTAATTGCGTTCATGGGGTTAAGGAAATCCATAGATTCCGTCCCTTCCTAATTACCCCGCGGCCTAACCGCGAGCTTCTACGTGACGGGCAACGATGCCGGCTGACTGCTCTTCCAATGTTCCCTGAACGCCGCGCGCCAGTGAGGAACAAAAACTATGCAGGATAAGCAGAGGGATCGCAGCGATCAGACCCAACATGGTCGTCACCAGAGCCTCGGAGATACCGCCAGCCATAAGCTGTGGATCACCTGTTCCGTATATCATCATAGCTTGGAAGGTTTTGATCATACCGGTCACTGTACCGAGTAGACCCATCAGCGGAGCAATACCGGCACCGAGCTTGAGCAGGTTCAGACCAAACTCAAGTTTAGGTGACTCTTTAAGGATCGCCTCGTCAAGCTTAAGCTCAATCGTATCAGAATCGTGGTCTTTAACACCCTCATAAGCCATCATGATCCGGCCCAGCGGGTTGGATTTAGACGCTTGCGCCTTGCGTTTCTGCGCGCTCACAGCGCTGGAGGTCAGGAACAACCGAATAATGTTCAAAATACCGAACAAAGACCCGACTACAGCCAGAACAACAACCATCCAACCGATGGTTCCGCCTTGGTTAAGACGCTCCATCAGGGTTGGGAAGCGCTCGAATGACTTCAACAATGCACCGCGTGTAGGATCGATCGGAGCATAAACCAATTCACCGGCATCCGCGTTTGCAACGGCCTTGGCAGCAGACACAATCGGCTTGGAAGGCGGCTTTGGCAAGCTGACCAAAGCAATATCGTCGGGGCTTGAAGGGGGTTTATACTCCAAGAACTGACTACCATTCGCGGTAAACACCGCAAAAGGCCCAACGCGTGTTACTGACTGTGAGGCCCCGTCACTTTGGTTCGCCACAGGCGCTTCAAATGTAGACACTTGACGCTGAGCCTGTATTTCGTTGAGCATAGATTGCCAAATGGCGTTCAAATCATCCGTGCTTGGCAGTGCTTTTGACTCGGACACCCGGCCTAACACCTCTGTACGACCAGGATACTCAGCTGTGATCAAAGAATTATCCAACATCGCCTTAAACTCACCGGCTTTCGCGCGGGCCAACCCAAAGACCTCACCGAAGTCCCCTTGAGCGGCCTTGAGCTCCTCGCTCAAAGCATCAATACGAACCTGATTTGAATCAAATGTGCTTTGCACTTGGCGCGCACGGCGCTCCAGAGACGCTAGCTCACCACGAGCTGCCGCAAGTAAAGCCGCCTGCTCGTTACGCTTTGCGCGGAATTCCGCTTCGCGCTGTTGATTTTCCGCCCGTGTTGCAGCTGCGTCTGAGCGAACCTTATTGAGAAGGTCGCTGATGGAGCTGATTTGCGCACTTGCCGGAGCGGCAGTGAGCATCGCTGTTGCTGCAAATGCCGCAATAGCTGATTTCGTGAAAAATTTCATTGTTTTACCCATTTTCTAAATCTTACCTTTATCGGACGTATACGGGAGCCATCACCATAGAAGGCGCTGACTCGCCTTTGGCGATACGAATGGCTTGACGCATAGCAAGAGACTGACTCTTATCCAGCACGTCCCACGATTTTGTGTCCATATTGTAACGTGCGATTTCGTTCTCATCCTTAGTCATATAAACCAAGGCAACACGGCCAAACCGAATAAAGTTCACAACATTACCAGTTTTTTCCGGATGCGCGCCCTCATAACTGTCGATACCTTGACCGAAAGATACCTCAACTTTAAACGCGTTAAGAACCTGACGATACTGCTCGGCCGGAGAGATATTCGGGTCGGCAAGCGTATCTTTGACACGCTGAACACGTGCCAGCCGCTCTGCGCGCTGAAACGGCACATCCGCGTTGATAGAGTCTTCAATCGCAGCCGTCATATTGAGCATCATAGGCACCATGCCCTGCTTGATTGACTCGACGGTCCCAAGCTGCTTGTTCAATGAGGCGACTTCGGCTTGTTGAGACTGCAGGTAAATATCCTGCTGATCCACGAAAAGTGCGATGTTATCTTTTTGCTGGAGAACCGCGCGGAATTCACGGATCATCTGATCCGCTGCATCATCCAGTTCTTCGACACGTTTCTGAGATGCAGAGCTTGCCGCTGATGAGGCCTTTGCTGCGCTCATAGCTGTATCAAGCTGCGCGTAGCCGGGCGTCGCAAATGCGATGACCGTGGCTCCCGCCAGCAAAACACGCTTGGCTGTTGAAAAGTTCGACATGGTTTCCTTCCAAGTTAGTTTATGTCATTTTGCACCGCAGTTAAAGCCACGACACGTATGGATGGCGGACAATCCGCCTATTTTCGCAACCCATACGGCTTGCAAAATTCTCTGTGGGCCCAATCGGCCCGAGCAGCTACGAGAGCTGCAAACTTACGCTAGTTCGCAAGATAAATCGGAGCCTGAACGACTGTCGGCGCAGACTCTCCACGCGCCATTTTCATCGCGCGGCGGATATCCACGGCCTTACCGCCGGACATTTCAACCCAAGATGTGGAGGCAGGATCATAACGCAAAACATCAGTTCCATCCGCCTGCATATAAGCCAGCGACAAACGCCCATAACGCAAATAATGGCCGTCCTGAAGCTCAACCGCGATATCAGAAATACTTGCGCCGGCCTGAACTTTTTCAGTTTGATCTTTTGAAAGGCCACACGCCGTAGACGCAGCATCCTGCTCACACGCAGCTAGACGTGATCCGGATTTCTCCTGCACGGGGTGATCCCCCGCATAAGCCTGAATAGACTGACCGTAAGACACTTCAGCATCATAGATACCAAAAGCGCGGCGCATCTTCTCTCCTGGACGCGCGTCTTCAGCCTCTAATATCTCTTCAAACGCCGCCATACGATTAAAACGCTCGGCAACATTGAACGGTAAATCGGCGTCTATTTCATTGCTGATAGCAACTTTCATCTTCTCAAGCATCGGAGCAATGGACTCGATAACACCAGGGACACTTTCAATTTGGCCCTCCAAAGCAGAAATACGGGCTTGTTGCGTCCCAACATAAACTTCTTTGTGGGCGATGCTCACCTCAAGGTCAGAAATTTGCTGCAACAATGTTGCATAGTCCTGTACCGCTTGATCATCAGACGTTTGCGCTGTTGTTACAGCCATCGCAGAAACGGTAATTACAAGCGCACCCAAAGAGCGACTCATATACGTTGTTACGGTCTTAGTGCTTACCACTCACGTCCTCCAAATTTTAAGCGTTTTATCACGCCTATTATTATTCTTAGGGTGAGCCTTACACTGCGTTTTCCTGTTAATCAATCATTAGCCTGTAACGATTGCAGTTTTTTTTTATTTTTCTCCAAAATCGGGAAAAACAATACTCAACACACGATTTAAGGCGCATCATGAGTGCAAAATTTAATAAGAAAAATGGCTGGGGTACCTGGATTCGAACCAGGGATGGCGATACCAAAAACCGCTGCCTTACCACTTGGCCATACCCCAACTGATTATCCACTGCCGTGAACAATGGCGCGTTCTATCGCCTCTCCATGCCAATTGCAATGCCTATTTCAGACCAATTTCTAGAGTAATTTTATCGGCCAAACAATGTATAAAAATTCGGAGACACCTGAAATCAAAACAGACATCACTGAAAGTTTATTATCGATAAACGAGAAATTACTTTATTTTTAATCAATATGATGCTTATACAAGGCAAATTTATAAGGTTTTTCTATGCGCCACTTTTTTATCACTGTGTTCGGAACGATATTCGGCATATTCGGCTTCTTTGTATGCATGTTTTTACTCCTGATGCTATTTGGCGTAATTAGCGGTATTAGCGCCTCGTTCAAACCTGATGATCAATATGTTTTAAAGATGGACTTGCGCTCATCTGTCCAAGACCACAGCACAGGAGAGTCACTCTTTGGCGGCACACCGCTAAATGTGGTCGATATAGCTCGTGCTCTCAACAAAGCCAAAACCGATGACGATATTAAAGGCCTCTTTATTCGCGCGCGCGCCTCTGGTATGACGCCCGCAAGCGCAGAAGAGATCCGGCTTGCGATTCGCGACTTCAAATCGAGCGGCAAATTTGTCGTTGTTCATGCACAGGGTTTTGAAACCACATCTTTTACCGGCTACATGGCCGTTTCCGCCGCCAATGAAATTTGGCAGCAAGGTACAACAGGGTTTTCACTCGCCGGAATACGTTCCGAAGTGGGTTTTTACGGCGGCGTATTTGAAAAAATCGGCGCGCAACCTCAAATCGAGCAATTTCACGAGTATAAATCAGCAGCCAACGCCTACAATGAAACCGATTTCACGCCTGCACACCGCGAATCGACGACAGAACTCCTGCAATCTCTCTATGATGTTGGCGTTGCCCATATCGCTGCGGACCGCTCAATAAGCGAAGACGCCGTCAAGGCTGTGTTCATGTCCGCTCCCCATAGCGCAGAAGGTGCGCTGGACGCGGGTATGATTGATAAGCTTGGTCATTATGAGGCCGCTGAAACCTACGTCAAAACCAAGGCAGGCGGTAAGAAAATAAAATTTTTGCCGCTTCAAAACTATGACGTCAACCAAACATATACCGGCCCCGCCATCGCGTTCGTTGGTGGTCAAGGCGCTGTTGTCAACGGATCATCCTCTGATGGATCCAATCCTTTTTCTAACGATCTGAGCATGGGCGGCGATACAGTTTCGGCAGCGATTACAGCCGCTGCCAAAGACAAAAACGTCAAAGCGATTGTCTTTCGGGTCAGCTCGCCCGGCGGATCACCCTCTGCGTCCGATCAAATTTATGACGCTGTGGCCCGCGCTCAAGAGGCCGGGAAACCCGTTATCATCAGCATGGGCCAATATGCAGCGTCCGGCGGATATTACGTTGCGGCAAATGCCGACAAAATCGTTGCCATGCCAACCACAATCACAGGTTCGATCGGTGTTTTGGGTGGTAAAGTCGCGCTTGAGGACACGTTTGCCAAAATCGGCTACAATATTGAAGACATCAATATAGGCGGCGAATTTGTCAGCGCCTATTCCGGTGATGAGCCCTTCTCAGAAAGCCAGCGCGCAGCTTACCGCGGTCAACTGGCCGAGATTTATGAAGATTTCACATCGCGCGTCGCCGAAGGCCGCGACCTACCTATCGAACGCGTTCTGGAAATTGCCAAAGGCCGCGTGTGGACAGGCGCGCAGGCTCATGACATCGGCCTTGTTGACCAGCAGGGCGGCATCTTGGCCGCGATCAATATCGCCAAGGAGCTAGGCGGCTTGGAGACTGAAGACGCCGTGCGCATCAAAGTTTTCCCGCGCCCTAAAACAACGCAGCAACAAATCGAAGAGATATTTAATCAATCCGTTCAAGCTCAACATGATCTGGCGGCCCTGCGCGATATCAGCCAAATGCCCGAAGTCAAAGCGCTGCTCGAAGCACGGTCAAAAATGCAGGCAAGACAAGAACTGATGGCGGATTTACCAAAGGTTGAGTAAAAACTTTTTGGCATATGTTGAAGCAAGCATGAGTGCACATGAGCGCTAATAACAATTGATAAAATTATTATGGGTCATGCCTAGTTAAGAGGGTTTTCTCTTAAGTATCGTAACAGGATTTTGTATTTGTTATCAAGCCTGTGATTATACCGCCATTCACATTCCTTGAGGTGAAGATAGAAGGTGTGTTTCGGCAAGCCTTTGAACTTTGTAAGCCTGACTTTCGCTAAGCCCCAAAAGCCTTCGATCCCGTTGATATGTGTCGGGCCTTGGACGAACTCGTCCTTCGAGTGGTCTACGCGGAAGTGACCATACCCAATATCGACCAGCCCGTTATAACCCCGCCAACCATCGGAGTTGATAATGGAGCGCAACGTCTACCTTGCCCCGTATAATCGCCTGTAGGGTCGATTTGGAGCAGTCGGGAACGATTTCCGTGTAAACACGACCTGCCCGTTCATGGATGCCAAAGACCGTTGTTTTCCCGTAAGCTCCACGTCCGCGCTTTCCCTTAACACGTTTGGCCCCGAACCAGCTTTCATCAACTTCAACGACACCGAAGAACGGTCGGTCTGTCTCGCAGGCATGGTATATGCGTTCACGAAGGCCCCGGTAAATCCGGTTGATTGTGTTACGGTTTATGCCGGAAAGCTCAGCAGTTTGGAGGGCCGTGAGGTCGGTTGCAAAATACCGCACAATCTCACGGAATTTACGTTCTGAAATGCGCGAACGTTTTGAATAACGATTTTTCATTGCCATAGAAGGACTTAGCTCCATTCCGAAGCTCGTCAACTAGGCATGACCCATAATTATTTTTGGCTTGAAGGTATTTTGTATAATTACAATATCAATACGGTTTGTTGATATTAATACAGGCTAATACCAGCTCCTTGTCATCCCTTACATGATCCGGAGCGAGAGAGGTTGAACTATCATTACTCATGCGGGTATAACACCCCCTAGAAATATTAGGCATACGCCGATACCTTATATCAATCAATTCTCTTCACATTGCACTACAGGCGCGCCGCTTGTAAAACACATTAAAGGCTGGCGACGCAAATTGGTGCTTGTAATATATAAGTACCATATTTAACGATAGTTGTTATGGATTAACACATACAGTAACTTTCTGGCTATCCTCGTAAGAGCTACATACGTTATCAACATTTAGAAAGCGTCCCGATAACACAAAAAGCCTGCCAAGCTGGCGCGCATTGGCGACCGGAAGCAAACAGGAAAGATAGCGCTATCATTTCGTAATGTGCGCTGCATGTATACGGTAACAAGTGAGACCATAAATAATCGTGCAAATCATTTACGGAAAAGCGTTAATCACAAAGACTCGAATTTCAGGTTCTACTCAGCCATATGGTTTGATCGAAATGACAGAAGAAACATAACATACGACCTCTTATCCCAAAAGACCGCCCGGAAGCGCGTTTACACGCCATGAATACAGGCTCACACAGATTACCGCCTTCAACTAGTTGGAGACAAACATAAGTTTCTGCAGACTTAGTGCAATTCCAGTTAAATTAGATGCAGAAACTAGGTGTTCTTTGCCCATTTTCTGATACTTTCCTGAAGACGATTAAACAGGAAATGCACTAAACACCACGCGGGAGACCTGCGATGTCAATAAAAAAGCCGCAATCACAATGATTGCGGCCTTCAATCTTATGAACCATCCCCTAATGGGGGCGATTGAAAGTTTAGCTTAGAATCTCTTCGTCACGTTGGCAAAATATGTCCGGCCACCAAGATCATAACCAATACCGCCTAAACTGCTAAGCTCATTATTTGTTGTCAATGGCGGTGCGTCATTAAACACATTGTTCACACCAACCCGGACAACAAAAGTATCTCGGGCAAAAGCTACAGATGCATTATGCACCCAATAGCTGTCAAGACCATCAATCTGCTCACAACCTGAAACAGGATTACCAGCTGCATCATTTGTAAAATCTCCAGCTTGGACACACTGAGAGAAGAAACTACGGTCGAACTCATTACGTACCCGGTTACCTGTATCAGGATCAACAGTCCGCGCATCTTCTACCATGCTGCTGATGTAGCGGGATTGGAAAAGGAACTGGAAGTCTTTATACTTGAGACGGTTCGTCAAGTTCAAACGCCATTCGGGGTTACCAAATTCAAGCAGGTCATCATCAATGATGGTTCCTGTCGCAAGAACTTGATCCTCTGTCTGTGTTAAAGACTGAGTTGCGCGAGCAATCAGGCTATACTCAACCGGGACATCCAAGAAGGAGGGCTTAACGTCATAATCAAGCTCAACATTATAATCGATACCTTCAACAAGCTGTTCACCAAGGTTACGGTTTAGGGCTGAAACAAAAGAAACTTCACCTGTTGTTTCGTCTACAGTAGGCGTCGTCACACGTGGATCCCGTGTAAAGGAACCACATGTCGGGTCAGACAGGCTTGGATCATTGTAACACCGGTTAACGATTGTATTCGCTGTAAGTTGATCAATTTCATCTTGGATTTTAATACGGAAGAATGTCGCAGAAAATTTAAGATCAAATGCATCCGTAAAGGGCTGATCAAATACAATACCGGCAGAGATCGCTTCAGATGTCTCCGGCAGCAAATTTGGATTTGATCCACTAGCGACAAGAGTTGGCGAACCTGCAAAAACCGGAGAAGCCCCATCATACCCTAAAATACCAAGACGTGTTGGATCTGTTCCCGGTATATTAAAGGCACCGCCGCCATTGGCGCAACGGGCGAGTAATTCATCCGTGCGGTTGTCTAAAGCCCGGTTATAAACCCGTTGATCACCTGTTGTTGGATCATTATCGTGATCCACAAACGGAGTGGCCAAAGCACTTACACGACAAGGATCAGACGGGTTTTCAAAGCCTGTGACATTGCCACCAAATTGCTGACCGAGATCAGGCGCACGGTAAGATGTGCCATATGTACCCCGGAATGTCAGGAAGTCGGTCGGCGCATAGACACCCTTGATACCGTAAGTTGATTCACCTCCAAAATTACTTTCGTCTGTATAGCGAGCCGAAAGGTTTAATGTTAGCTTATCAACAAGAGGTCGATCAGATAAGAGCGGAAGTTCAATCTCGCCAAAGACCTCTTTCAAAGAACGGCTACCATTGGACCCAGGATCCGCAGAGAAACCCTGAAAGTCACCAGAGAGTGCTGTGTTCGTTTCAATAATATCTTCACGGTATTCACCGCCGAAGCCAGCCAGAACTGTTCCGCCCCCGAAAGGCATCTCAAACAGATCACCGCCCAAGTAACCGGAATATACAGTTTGCTGAACAACAGTATCTGTTAAACGGTTCGGGAAAAGGTAGGCGTTATCGTCCTCGTCCACGAAACGACCCGTGAACAAGAATGTTGGATCTTGAAATTCGAGAGGACGACATGGAATATTTTGACCAACGCCAGGAATTGATCTGGCTGTGCACGACGCCTCGCCAGTTACCGGATCAACAACAGTGTTTGCCAAAGTCTGCTCAAGTCTAGGGAGATATGGTATTCCCTGCACCCGGTCTTGACCGCTTGAACGAGAGTAGCTTGCATAAACGTCATACGCCCAATTTTCTAAACCTGATTTTTCCAAGAATGGAAGCTCGCCTTTGATACCACCGACGAACCGGGTTTGAGCAACTTCAGTTTCATTAATGAAACGTGAGTTAAAATACTGAGTAACCGTGGCACCAAAAGGATTGAGTGCGTAAGTATCAGAAATTCTTACGTTTCCTTGACCAGATGTGTTCGTATTTGTTTCACGGAAAGCGTGTGAACCCTCAAAATAAACAGTCAAATCACCATAAAGGTCAGTATTATACTCACCCAATGTGAAAAGCGATGTCCGCTTGAAATCCGGGCTAAACGCCGCGTTGTATTCCTCAGGGTAGATCAAGAAAGCCTGCCCTATCGGATCATCAGCTTGCAGCAATTGGCTTGTAACGGAAACCGGGCGGAAGTTCTGCGGAAGCCCCGCAACATTAGCGCCTTGATCAAAGTAAAGAAAACCACGACCACCTGTTACTGCACCCGCACCAAACGAGCCGCCGCCGCAACGGTCGGGGTGATAAACTGTTCCGCTATCGCCCAATAGTACAGTGCCCCGGCAACCAGCACTATATGGGGAATAAAGCTCACCAATTGTGGCTTCGGTAAATCCGTCAACAACATTGTGCTCAACCGCAAATCCGATAAAGCCTTTCTCACCCGATACACCGGCAGTCGCTGTATAGACCTGCTGATTGCCTTCGTTGCCGTTATATTCCGGCATCGTTGTAAATGCATCCAGCTGGATACCATCAAAATCACGCCGTAGTTCGTAGTTCACAACCCCTGCGACGGCGTCAGAACCGTATACAGATGACGCACCGTCTAGAAGAACGTCTACGCGGTCAATCAAAGTTCCCGGGATCAAGTTCAGGTCAGGAGCACTTGGCACGCCGCGGACACCCGCTGGTGCCAAACGGCGACCGTTAACAAGAACAAGCGTACGACCTGGATCCAGCCCCCGTAAAGAAGCCGTTGAAGACCCAGGTCCGTTTTCTGACAAAATACCAGCAGACGTCGATACACCAGTCGAAATTTGCTGCCCTTGGACAACGGTGGTCTGACCTAGAAGGTCAGCCGCGTCAACAAGACCCAGATCGCGAGCCAACTCACCATCAATAACTTGGAGCGGTGATGCAGACGTAAATTCATTACGGCGCAAACGCGAACCCGTAACGACAACTTGGTCACTTATTTTCATTGCTTCTTCTTCGGCAGCATTCACTACTTCCAAAGGCTCATCTGCGTCTTGCGCATAGGCTACATTACTAAAGCCAAAGCCAACGACACTCAAAATAGATGTGCCTAGCAATAGTCGCTTGATACTATTTTCCATTTACAAACCCCTTCGAACTGGTTTTTTAAAATTATTGCCGTGAGCGCAAACCCTACAACAAACATAACGCCGCGCAAGAACGGACCCTTGCGCATCATCGCGAGTTCTAACTAGACATTCCTGTCAACTCAAGGTGATTTTGGAGTGCACTGATAATTAATATTAAAAAAAATCCATGTGTTGCATAAATACATCAGGCAAACCTTCCACATGTTCCGTAACATGAATATAATATCAAGAAGGCCGCACCCACATCTTTACTTATAATGGAAAATACAACATCATTATAACGTATTTGGTTTTAGCTGATGAACGGAGCCGTAACTCATGCATTTAAAAAACGCGATATTACTCGGAATATTAAGCACAATGGTGTTTATCCCCGCTGCCGCAGCGCAAAACTCTGTTCAACCGGAAACCGTCAGGTCTGTTTACGCCTGTAAGATCATAGATCAACCGCAGGAACGGCTCGCCTGTTATGACGAAGCTGTCAACCGGATGGAATTTGCTGAAAAGAGTGGTGAAATTGTGACTGTAAGCAAAGAAGAGGTTGAAAACGTAAAGCGGGATGCGTTTGGATTTAACATTCCTTCCCTACCCCGTCTTAGCGGCCTTCTCAGGGGTTCCGATAAAGAAAAATCCACAGAGACATCCGCTGAAAAACCAGGCAAACTTGGTATTGACGACGTCGACTCTGTCGAACTGACTATCAAAAACACGACCACCTTCGGATATAAGAAAACGCGGTTTTTTCTCACGAATGGACAAGTTTGGGAGCAAGTTGGTTCAGATGAAATCCGAATTCCAAGAGTCAGAGACGGCATACCCAACACCGTGAGCATAAGAACAGCAAGCCTTGGAAGCTATCTGATGCAAATAAACGACCGGGGCCGCGCTGTACGCGTCAAACGCATCAGATAATCCCAAATATAAAATCACCCGATGTATAAAATCGGCACTACTACTCTCAAAGAGCTATGAGTATTGCTCTGCTTTCAACCAGACCACAGGAACTCAGACCATGAGCTTTGCTAAAATTGTTGCCACTGTTGGGCCTGCCAGTGCCGCGCCGGATAATTTGCGGTTGTTGCATGATGTGGGCGTCGGGGCGTTCCGACTTAATTTCTCGCACGGCGCGCACGAAGGCCATAGACGCGCTGTTGAGAATATTCGGCAAGTTTCTAAAGACACCGGCAACGCCATTGCGATCATTGCCGACATGCAAGGGCCGAAATTACGGGTTGGGCCATTTGAGGGTGGCAAGATCGAACTGCGTTATGGCGAGATCGTCAAAATCGAACTCAGCGACGAGCTGGGCACAGACGGCTTGATCCGGATGTCCCACCCGGAACTGCTGAGCGCGCTTAGCGAAGGCCACCAGCTTAAATTTGATGACGGCAAACTTCAGGTCACAGTAACAGACAATGACGGCACAACAATATCGGCCCGCGTCGATGTCCCGGGTATTCTGTCGGACCGCAAAGGCATTAATGTTATCGGCGCGGTGCTGCCCATGTCCGCCATGACCGACAAAGACCGGATCGACATGGCGTTTGCCCTCTCGCAAAATGTGGACTTCATCGCACTGTCTTTCGTGCAAACCCCGCAGGACGTTTTAGATGCGCGGGCGATCATCGGCGACAAGGCCGGGATTATTGTCAAAATCGAGAAACCCTCCGCTGTCGATTCGCTCTACGAGATCATGAAGTTGACGGACGCGGTTATGGTCGCCCGGGGCGACCTAGGCGTTGAATTGCCGCTAGAACGCGTCCCCGTTGTGCAGCGCCAAATCATTCGCCTGGCCCGCGCTATGGGCAAGCCCACTATTGTTGCCACGCACATGCTCGAGAGCATGATCGACTCGCCCACGCCGACCCGCGCGGAGGCCTCTGATGTGGCCACGGCTATCTATCAGGGGGCGGATGCTGTGATGCTCTCCGCCGAGACTGCCGTGGGACGTCACCCAGCGACAGCCGTGGCAATCATGAACCGCATCATTGTGGCCGCCGAATCCGATCCTGAATTTTGGAGCTATTTCAAAAACGGTACCCTGCGTCATGATGCAACGTCCGAGGACGCGATCAGCCATTCTGTGCGCGGTATTGCTGAGATTATGGGCTGCAAAGCTGTATTCGGTTATACCTCTACGGGCTCGACCGTGCAGCGTATTTCACGCGAGCGACCGCCCTGCCGGATTTTTGGCGTCACACCCTACGCGGCGACGGCCAATCGCCTCGCGCTAAGCTGGGGCGTTGAACCTCTGGTGACCGATGACCCCGCCAGCTTTGATGACATGCTGGTGCGGATCAACAAAATGGCCAAGGACAGCGCAAACTGCCATCCCGGAGACCGGATTATGATTTGCGCAGGGATACCCTTTGGCCGCCCCGGCAAGACCGATACGCTCAAGATCGCTACCATCGAATAAATGATAGCTACGCGGGCGCGGGTTTAACCCAGCTCCGCCAGATATTGCTGCAACTTGCCCATAGCAGGCATAGCATTAGAGCGTACGCGTTTTAAAATCGCCATTTTTTCTGTGTCTTCACGGTCGACCTCGGCCACCATTTTTGAAAACCCATCCAAGCGGTTTTTCAGCAGCCAGTCTCGCATGTCCGGGTCTTGGCCCCAATTATATTGGTTCATCATGAATGCGGCGGTAAAACGGATGAAGTCCGTATCATGATTAGGTAGAGGCACTACACCGCACAATTTGTTCTTGATCGCGTCATTGTCATATTTACCCTCAATATGCCCAATCACGGCTGCGCTAAACACTGGCTGGTATGATCTGACCATTTGCGGCGTAATCAAATCGCCTTGGAAAATCGGTTTAATCTCCTCATTGCTCACCGCGCGGGCCGAGCAGTCTACGTGCACATGATCCGGGCTGGTCGGGATCGTCCCGCCGTCCAGAATGATTTCAGTCTCTTTGACATGAGAGACCCGCCCCATGCGCACAATGTTAGTAATCTGCCGAAGGGCTTTTAGCTCCATTTGGCTGATAGTCGCGCCGTGGAACATTTGCGGACGCACATTTTTATCGATCCTCAGAAAATACCCCGTATCTTCCAGGCGGTCAAACATATCGTCGATCGAGGTTGATTGCGCGATGGCCTCAAACTGTCCGGCCTGCGCCCCGATTGTGTATTTGAAAAACTCTTCGGAGGGCTGTGTGTTTTGGCGATCCAGCAACCACGCATCACGCGGCATGATCCATGTAATCTTACCGGGATCAACCCGGTTCTCCAGTAGCCACAAACAGGCATCAATTCCGGTTTTCCCTGCGCCGATCACAACAAAACCCGCCGGGGCTTGGGTCAATTTTGGCATGTCATTGAGCGGCATAAAAGTAACGCCCTCATCGATTTTAAAATTGGGCGTGTGCGTCGATGGCACCGAGGTTTTCAGCCACGTTGCATCGACGACTTTCTTTGCCTCAACCTGATAGGCATCACCCGACAACATATGTTCGAAACGGCCCTCACCTTTGTAATCACTCATCGGGAAATACTCGATGCGCCCGGTTGGCAAAAACTGATGACGCATCACATCATCATAATAGGCGCTAACTTCCGCGCCGGACGCCAGGTCATTCAGGCCCTTGTTCAGGCCGACATTATCTTTGCGGCCTTTGGACAGTTCCACAGAGCTAACGCCGTAATATGCAGAGGGTTGGTGCAGAGTCACAAACGGATACGCCACATTCCAATGACCCCCCGGCTTGGCATAGCGGTCCACCATAATAATGTTGGCGTTGGTCTCGGACAGAATCACATCCGCAAAGGCCATGCCCACCGCGCCGCTTCCAGCAATTAAATAATCTGTCTTGAGCGTATGTACAGGCATTGCTTGTCTCCTTGTGTTGATGTGTGTGTATGCCAGTTTGCAACGCCCAAACAATACCGAAGTGACCTGATTTTTTGAGAGCCAATACTACTGCGCTGTAAACGAGTGCCGCGCACTGTGAGACCAGAGTTTTAAGACATCAACCGCTACGCTCTTGCCCTGCCCTGAAAACTCGGCCACATTTAGACCATGAGGCCTGACGTTCTGTTCCCATATTTTGCGGATGTAGTCTCCCTAAAGGGGGTAGGCGATAAAGTTCGCACGGCGCTCGAGCGTGCCATGGGGACGCGTGTCAAAGACCTGCTGTTCACACCGCCAGCAAGCGTCATTGACCGCAGTTACCGCCCGCATATTTCCGGGGCCAAAAAGGACGAAATTTGCACCTTTACCGTTACGGTCGGACAACACCGTCCGCCCGCACACAAAGGGCGTCCTTACCGCATCCGCGTCTTTGATGAAACGGGCGATATGACCCTTGTCTTTTTTCAGGCAAGGGCCGATTATTTAAACCGGATATTACCCGAGGGCGGAACGCGGATTATTTCCGGCCAAACAGATGTCTTTAACGCCGAGCTGCAAATGACGCATCCGGATTACGTCCTCGCCGCCGACCAAGCTGCTGATTTACCGCTTTATGAGACGCAATATCCGCTCACCGCCGGGCTGTCACAAAAGATCGCGCGCAAAGCCGTTATGCAAGCCATTGATAAAATTGAGCCCCTGCCCGAATGGCTCGATACGCATATGATAGCCCAGCAAGACTGGCCGGATTTTCATGAGGCCTTGCTTCGAATGCACCGCCCGGAACATCCGGTCGACGCCAACCCCGGCGCGCCAGCGCGCCAGCGCTTGGCCTATGATGAACTGCTCGCCAAGCAACTCGCAATGGCTTTGGTGCGCGAGACCACCCGCCGCGAAGCAGGACGCGCCTTTGATACGCCGGGTACCTATGTGGACGAAGTTTTAGCGGCAGCGCCGTTTAAACCCACTGGCGCGCAAACACGCGCCTTTTCTGAAATTTCGGCAGATCTGAAGTCGCCTTTTCGTATGGCCCGGCTGCTACAAGGAGATGTCGGCGCGGGTAAAACATTTGTCGCAGCGATGGCCGCGGCCCATGTCAGCGAGAGCAAAGCCCAAGTCGCGATTATGGCCCCGACAGAAATCCTCGCGCGTCAACACGCAGATACACTTAAAAACATGCTCGCGCCAGCAGGGCTAACCGTGGAAGTATTAACCGGGCGGGATAAAGGCAAGCCCCGCGCTGCGCTGATGAGCGGGATATCTGAGGGCTATATTGACGTCATTATCGGCACCCATGCTTTGTTTCAGGATAAGGTGGATTTTCATGATCTCGGCCTTGTAATCATTGACGAGCAGCACCGATTCGGCGTGCATGACCGCATGAAGCTCACGCAGAAGGGAAAACGCCCGGATTTGCTCGTCATGACCGCTACGCCCATTCCCCGTACACTGGCACTAACAGCTTACGGCGACCTTGACGTCTCAAAGCTAGATGAAAAGCCCGCAGGGCGCCGCCCAATTGAGACCCGTATTCTGCCGCTTGCGCGCCTCGATAGCGTAATCGATGCCGTTGGGCGCGCCATGGAGACAGGAAATCAGGTCTACTGGGTCTGCCCGCTGGTCGAAGAAAGTGATTTAATTGATCTATCATCCGTGGAAGATCGGCATAGGCAGCTTACAGCGCGGTTCGGCGCGCGCGTGGGATTAATTCATGGCCGCTTGCCCGCGCAGGAAAAACAAGCCGTCTCAGAGAGTTTTAAACGTGGGGACTATGATATTTTAGTGGCCACAACAGTAATTGAAGTCGGCGTCGATGCCCCCAACGCCACGGTTATTGTGATTGAACATGCGGAGCGGTTTGGCCTCGCGCAGCTTCATCAACTGCGCGGGCGCGTCGGGCGCTCAGATAAAGCCTCATCCTGTTTGCTGCTCTATCAAGGGCCATTATCTGTGAGCGGCAAAGCGCGCCTAGAGATTATGCGCGAGTCGGAAGACGGGTTTATGATTGCGGAAAAAGACTGGGAGCTACGAGGCTCGGGAGATTTGCTAGGGGCGCGTCAGAGCGGACTGCCAAAGTTCCAGCTTGCCGATCTAGACGCCCATAAAGGCCTTTTAGAAACCGCGTCTCAGGACGCCCGGCACCTCGCGCAAATGGATCCGAGGCTTGAGAGCCCGCGCGGGCAAGCGGCTCGAAATCTGCTGTATTTGTTTGAGCAGGATTACGGGATCGCTTTGATGAAAGCGGGTTAATCAGGGATAAAAGAGGGCCATCATTGTTTTTCACCATCACTCCAATCGCAAAATGGATGCCTCGCAAGCTTGGAGTTATAATAGCGTTTTTCAGACGTCACTTCGCGCCCAATCCAGTCCGGTTTCTCGAACACTTGATCCTCCGCCGTCAGTTCCAATTCCGCAATATTCAGCCCTCGGTTCAGGCCTGAAAATTCATCGACCTCCCATTTGAGCGTCCCCGCCGGGACAATCCATCTTGTCTTTTCCACCAAAGGCGTTTGACACATGGCCAGCAATGCCCGGGCGTCTTCTAAAGGAATTTCATATTCGAATTCAGGACGTGAAATTCCGATAGTCTCGCCTTTGATCGTAAGGAAAGCTTTCGCGCCGCATGTGCGAACCCTTACGGTAGGGCCGCTCTCCTCGCTGAGGTAGCCTTGAGTAATCCGGTGGGGAACGCCGGAGCGCCAGCCCTCGCCGATGACAAGAAATTTGCGCTCAATCTCAATCGCCATAGCTAAAAAAACGCTTGGAGACCTGTCTGCGCACGCCCCAAAATAAGCGCATGAATATCATGGGTGCCTTCATAGGTATTGACGGTCTCAAGGTTCATGGCATGGCGCAGAACATGATAATCCTCGGAAATACCGTTTCCGCCGTGAATGTCGCGGGATATACGGGCGATATCAAGCGCCTTGCCGCAATTATTACGCTTCATCAGCGAGATCGCTTCGGGCACATACGCCCCGTCGTCCAGCGCGCGGCCCAGCGCCAGTGAACCTTGAAGGCCCAGCGCGATCTCGGTCTGAATATCGGCGAGCTTTTTTTGTACAAGCTGCGTCGCGGCGATGGGCTTACCAAAGACAATCCGTTCCAGCGCATACTCACGCGCGGCATGCCAGCAGAACTCCGCCGCGCCCATCGCGCCCCAGCTAATCCCGTAGCGCGCTTTGTTTAGGCATGAAAACGGCCCACGCAGACCTGTGACTTCAGGGAATAAATTTTCTTCTGGTACGAAACACTCATCCAGCGCGATTTCGCCTGTAATCGACGCCCGCAGAGAAAGCTTGCCTTTAATCTCGGGCGTCGTGAAGCCCTTCATACCGCGCTCAACTGTAAAGCCTCTGATTTTACCCTCGAGCTTGGCCCAGACAACTGCCACATCAGCGACCGGAGAGTTTGTAATCCACATCTTCGTGCCATTGAGAACATAACCGCCATCGACTTTTTTGGCAGTGGTGCGCATCGCGCCCGGATCGGATCCTCCATCTGACTCGGTCAAGCCAAAGCAGCCAATCCATTCACCGGACGCCAATTTTGGGAGATATTTTTTCTTGATGCTCTCTGATGCAAACGACTCAATCGGGTACATCACGAGAGAGCTTTGCACCGACATCATAGAGCGATAACCACTATCGATACGCTCGACTTCGCGGGCGACAAGTCCGTAGACAACATGGCTCGCATCAATACCGCCATATTCTTCGGCGACCATCGCGCCGAGCAGGCCCAACTCGCCCATTTCAGTAAATATTTCACGGTCAAAGCGTTCCTCGCGGTTGGCGGACACGACGCGCGGCATGAGCTTATCACTGCAATAATTGCGCGCCATATCCCGGATCATGCGCTCATCTTCGCTTAGCTGCCGATCCAAAAAGAGGGGGTCATCCCACATATGTGTCAGCGCGCTGGATTTATCAGCCATAACAGGCTCCTATGATTTGGTCATTATGCGTGGGCTTTGACAAGAGAGAGGTGCGGTGTCTTCACAGCCCGCTTTTCTTGCTGCCAATATCTGACAGAATCACCATGATTGCAATGCAAAGCCGCCATGGCCGCGTTCGAAATCATAGGCCCGTTTGCTGTACTTGCGCCGCGAGTCACAACAGCCCTGAAGTCTGACACCGTACCCGCGCTTATCAGCATAAAATCATCTAGCGGCGCGGAAGAAGGATCAGACGCTGCAGCAAGAGGCGCAACACGGCTCTCCATATTCGTTCGGATCGTATCGCGGTAAACAGAGAGAATAGGCCCCGCGTCAAACAAATCAATCGTACCCGAGAAAATGAATCCTTCGCGCTGCAACAACCGCATGGCGGCGCGGCCTGAGCTGTGCGGCTGTCCGATCGACGCCTTAACGCCAAGCGGCATGCCGGACGTTGGAATACGCCCGAGCGGTACGATACCACCCAGCGCCTCGGGGTTTCGGTCAAAATATTCGGTGTCCGCTTCGAGAAATGTTTTCTCAAGCTTATCCTTGAACAAGTAGTCATAAAGCGGGCTGCCGTTCACGCCGCAAGTCCCGCGTAGTTCGGCAATCACTGTGTCGCCAAACCGCCACGTCTCGGACGCCATAAGATGATAACGCGCCTTGGCCAGATAACGCCCCAGCCCGTCGGCGCGGTAATCCTGATGCAGGAACAGAGACCCAACCTCGGTTGCGCCTCTAAACCTTGCAGACGCTTCAAGGTATTGATCGGGCCCGTCACCAGCGAGGTCAAAATTAATGAAAGGCGCGTCCACGCCCACACATGTTTTCACAGCCGCACAGCCGATTAAAGCATTTGTGGAGGATTCAACCATTGCCATCAAATATTTGTGCGGTGCGTCCACGGGCAAAATGCCAGCAAAGCTTTTTTCAGCACTTGCAATATAATCTTTTAAAAAATCCAACCGGGGCTGTAAACTTGACAAGCCTCCCGCCGCCGTTTTGACAAGCGCAAGTAAATCTTCGGCGTCCGAGGCCTTAATTGGGCGTATCACGTAAATCTGGCTCATATAACGCTCATGTTAATAGTGGAGCGGTCGACGGAACGGCTCTCCTTTTACATATAAGAGCAAAAGTTTAAGACTTTTTGTAGGCACAAAAAGAGCATTTTATTGTATTCTTTCAATCAATTTGATAAGCTTAAAGTCCAATTTGGATAAAAATATGCGCGTGACACACAAAGATCAGCAGCTCTTAGGCGTATTGCGCAGCAATGCGCGCGCCAGCACAACGGAATTAGCAAAAACTCTAGGTGTCTCGCGCTCAACTGTGCAAAAACGAATGGAGCGCCTTGAAATAGAGGGCGTCATTAGCGGCTACACAGTTCAACTCTCCAGCGCCTATATGGATCAGGAAATCAAAGCACACATCTCGATCACCATAAGCCCCCGCATGACAAATGAGATCATCAAAGCGATGGAAAAACTTGACGGTGTTCGGGCCGTTTATTCTGTGTCCGGACCATATGATCTCATTGCCGAGGTCGCCGCCCTCTCAGTCAAAGACCTCGACGCAATTATCGACTCGATCATTGCGGTTGACGGGGTGGAGCGTACAGAAAGTTCTGTTATTCTCTCAACCCGGCTTAAACGCTAACGTCCCAATTCAAATAACTTACCACGTTCGGTGATCAAAATAATCAACAATGATAAAATGCCCAGCACGACATATCCAAAAAGTATAGGAATGACAGAGCCGTTAAAGCTATTTGCGACGGCCCAGCCAAACCCGCTTGCGACTGTGGTTGTTGCAAAACCGTAAACGGAGCTAGCTGTACCCGCGTTTTGACCTTGCGGCTCCATGGCAATGGCTGAAAAATTTGCCCCCATCATGCCAAAACATCCGAATGTCAGAGCAAATAAAGGAATGAAAATAGAGAGTTTTTCTCCAAAAATATGCATGGCGATCACGTTGATAATTGCGAAAATAATAAAAGCGAGCATCACCCCGTGACTAATGCGGCGCATACCGAATCGCTCCACCAATCGAGAATTTATCAAATTACCTATCGCTAAAACTCCGGCGATAACCGCAAACCAAAGTGCGAATTTTTCACCTTGGTTAAATACATCCGTAAAAATTTGTTCCGCAGCCGCAACATAGGCAAACAAAGCACCAAATATAACGCCGCTGGCCGCCATATAGCCAAATGTCACGCGGGTGGTGAGGACCTCCCAGAATCCGCGCGTCACTTTGGCGATGTTTAGTTTATGCCGTGAGGCGGCAGGAAGCGTTTCAGGTAATCGCAGTTGCACCCAAATTAGAACGGCTATGGCCGCGATCCCTAAGACGCCAAATGACCACTGCCAAGATGATACAGCAATGACGCCTTGCCCGACAGCAGGGGCAATAATGGGGACAATCATAAAGATGGTCATCACCAGCGACATGACCCGCGCCATGGCTCGCCCCGCCACCAAGTCCCGGACAACAGACACAGCCACAACACGGATGCCGGAGGCCACGATGCCTTGTAAAAACCGGGTCAGCAGTAGCAGCTCAAATGTGGTTGTCGCCATGCAGGCAAATGACGCAATCGCATATCCCACAAGGCAGAACTTCAATAATTTCAAGCGGCCATAAGCATCCGCCACAGGGCCGAAGACCAATTGAGGAATACCAAAGCCTAGAATATAGCTAAATAAGACAAGCTGTTGATCATTTGCGCGCTGGAGCTCATATGTGCGCGCAATATCATCAAGCGCAGGCAGCATAATATCAATGGCAAACGCATTGAGCGCCATTAGGCCCGCCACGAGGGTCACGAGCTCCCACACGGGCATCGGGAGCGATGCATTTGCAAGGACGTCCTCTCTGGGCTGTTCAGTGTCTGTCATCTCAAAAGGCTCACATTTATAACGTGTCTATGCGCCTTTATGGGAAACGCAACAAGGCTTCAAAATGCATAGGAGATGCGCGAAGAGCACGGGATGCGTGATGATAGCCTAATCCCTGAAGTTTTTATATTGCAGAGGTAGCTCAAGCCCCAGATCTTTGACGAATTGGATGGCCCCTTGGAGGTCATCGCGTTTTTTACCGGTCACGCGCAGTGTATCGCCTTGGATCGCGACCTGAACTTTCATCTTGGCGCTTTTGATCTCTTTGACAATTTTCTTGGCAAGCTCGGTTTCAATACCGGCTTTGACAGTAATGTTTTGGCGCACAGACTGCCCGGCGGCTGGCTCAACTTTTTGGTAGTCGAGCTGCCCCGGCTCAATGCCGCGTTTATTCAGATTGCTTCGCAGAATTTCATGCATTTGTTTAAGCTTGAGATCATCATCCGCAAACACAGTAATGATGCCGTCCTTATGCTCCGCTGTCGATTTTGAGCCTTTAAAGTCATAACGCACAGCAATTTCCCGCGAGAGATTTTGCATAGCATTATCGACTTCTGACAAATCAACTTCGGAGACAATATCAAAGGACGGCATGGGTTTTAAACTTTCTTATTGGTGTAAGTCCGCAGTTCCTTGCGCGCCACTTGGCGGCGATGAACCGCATCCGGGCCGTCGGCAAAACGCAACGTGCGCTGTCCCTGCCACATACCCGCGAGCGGGCTGTCTTGCGAGACCCCCGTGCCGCCATACATTTGCATCGCTTGGTCAATGACTTCGAGAGACATGCGGGGAGCTTCGACTTTGATCATCGAAATCCACGGCGCGGCATCGCGTTTACTCATCGTATCCATCGCCCAAGCCGCCTTGAGGCAAAGGAGCCTCGCTTGCTCAATTTTGATCCGGGATTCGGCAATAATGTCGAAATTTGCGCCCAAAAAGGCAAGCTGCTTGCCGAACGCTTCGCGCTCAAGCGAGCGCTTACACAAGAGCTGTAGCGCTTTTTCAGCCTGGCCGATAGAGCGCATACAGTGGTGAATACGTCCCGGCCCCAGACGACCTTGGGAGACTTCAAAGCCCGCACCTTCGCGAATAAGCAGCGCATCCGCCGGGATGCGCACATTTGTAAACTTCACATGCATGTGGCCATGGGGCGCATCATCGTGCCCGAAGACCATCATCGGGCGTATAATTTCATACCCCGGTAAGCCCGCCTCAACCACAAACATAGAGTGTTGCTCATGCTTGGAACGGGTCTCATCCGGCGTATGGGCCATAAGGATAAAGACTTTACAGCGCGGGTCTCCTGCGCCGGAAGACCAGTATTTTTCACCGTTGAGCACCCATTCATCACCGTCTTTGACGGCGCTGAATTCTAGGTTAGTGGCGTCTGATGAGGCCACATCCGGCTCTGTCATCAAATAGGCTGAACGGATTTTACCTTCGAGTAATGGTTTGAGCCATTTTTCTTTGTGACCCGGCGTGCCGTAACGCTCCAGCACTTCCATATTACCGGTATCAGGCGCGGAGCAGTTCATGGCCTCGGACGCCATATGCACCCAGCCCAGCTCTTCGGCAACATACGCATATTCAACAGTGGACAGTCCGTAGCCTTCTTTGGAGTCGGTCAACCAGAAATTCCACAGACCACGCTTGCGAGCCTCTGCTTTCATAATCTCTAAAATTTCAGTTTGGCGTTTGGAATAGCTAAAGCGGCCATCCGGGCCCGTACCGATCAGCGAGTCGAACTCTTCATTGAGCGGCGCGACAAAATTACGGGCGAAATCTCTAATTTTTTCAACAAGCGGAGCGACTTTCTCGCTCATACCAAGATCCATATGACTCATTCTAAAATCCCTTCATTTTTGCAATGGCGTCCATGTGATAATGAGCGTCACCAAATAATTCCTGCGCGGCGCGGATGCGCTTTAAGTACAAGCCGATATCATATTCGTCTGTCATGCCGACACCGCCGTGCATTTGTACGCCTTCGACACCCGCGAGCTTTGCCACGCTGCCGACTTTGGCCTTCGTCATCGCCGTAATTAACTCTGCATCATCATCCCCGGCGTCCAGTGCTGTGAGCGCTGCCAACACAGCAGAGCGCGCGATTTCAAGCTCGGAATAAAGATGCGAAGAGCGATGCTGGAGCGCTTGGAAACGGCCAATTTCAACGCCGAACTGCTTGCGCTCGCGTATGTAATCTGTCGTTTGGCGAAATGCCTCTCCGCCCGAGCCCAGAAGCTCAGCGGCAAGAACTGCGCGCCCTGCCCGGCATATTGCAGCGACAATATCCATGCCGCCGTCCACGTCGCCAATGACCGCATCCGCAGTCACGTCAACGTCATTAAATTCAATACGCGCTGCATTGCGGCTATCGACCATTATTGTACGTTCAATTTCAACGCCGGATGTTTTTGGATCCACAAGGAATAGCGTAAGCCCCGTGGCGTCCCCGGGCTCACCGGATGTGCGCGCTGCAACAATGAGTTGATCCGCAACATGACCGTCAAGCACCATGCCTTTTTGTCCGTTAAGTTTAAACCCGTTACCCGAACGCTCAGCCTTCATAGCTGTCGCAACCGGGTTGTGCTTACGGCCTTCCTCCAGAGCGATGGCCATGACCGTTTCGCCCGACGCGATTTTGGGCAGCCATTCGGTTTTTTGATCTT
The DNA here is from genome assembly GCA_964352785.1 of uncultured Caulobacterales bacterium. Lineage (GTDB taxonomy): Bacteria > Pseudomonadota > Alphaproteobacteria > Caulobacterales > Maricaulaceae > JACOMS01. The sequence goes on along the minus strand of CAYGTI010000003.1, from coordinate 41,528 downwards.
TCGAGGCGTTTTTAAGCGCCGTCACAGCCAGAACTGCCGTGGAAAGAAAAGGCGACGCGGTCAGGTTTTTACCCATATTTTCAGCAATCACACCCGCCGCCATAAAACCCATATCCACGCCACCATGGTCCTCGTCGATCAACACACCCGCAAAGCCCATATCCGCCATTTCCTGCCACAAAGCTTTATCATAACCTGTCTCGTCGCGCTCATCGCGCAGAATGCGCATGGCTTTTACGGGCGATTTGTCCGCAAAAAATCCTTCAGCCGTTTCCGCAAGCATTTGCTCGTCTTCGTTCAGTACAAGTGCCATTTTTTAAGCCCCCGGAAGCTGTAATATATGTTTAGAAATGATGTTGAGTTGCACTTCGGACGTGCCGCCCTCAATCGAGTTCCCTTTGGTGCGCAGCCACATACGGGCCAGATCACCATCATTGCTGCGCTCGCTTTCCCACTCAAGGCCGTCATGGCCCGCTGCGTCCATCAAAAGCTCGTAGCGGCGCTTATTCAGCTCCGTCCCGTAATATTTGAGCATAGAGCTGTCTGCGCCCATACTTGCGCCAGCTTTGGACTCGGCGATCTTGCGTACATAAGTTTGCGAAAACGCCCAATTATCAATCTCGGCTTCGGCGATTTTCGCGCGCAGCATAGGGTCGGGTAATTTGCCGTCCTCAAGCCCCATCATACCGGCGGCCACTTCATGAAGCGGACGCGCCGGTTCAGAATCACCAATCATTTCGCGCTCATGGGTCAGCAAGTATTTCGCTATCGTCCAGCCTTTATTGATCTCACCCACAAGGTTTTCTTTTTCGACGCGAACGTCCTCAAAGAAGGTTTCACAAAACGGTGAGCGCCCGGAAATCAGTTTAATCGGCTTGGCTTCAACGCCTTTGGTTTCCATATCAAACAGAACGAAACTGATACCTTCATGCTTTTTAGCTTTGGGGTCTGTGCGCACAAGGCAGAAAATCCAGTCAGCTTTGTCAGCATAAGACGTCCACACTTTTTGGCCGTTGACCAAAAAATGATCACCCTTGTCTTCGCATTTCGTCGCCAGAGCAGCCAGATCAGAACCCGCCCCCGGCTCACTATAGCCTTGGCACCACCGGATTTCGCCGCGCGCAATTTCCGGAAGATATTTGGTTTTTTGCGCTTCGTTTCCAAATTTAAGCAGCGCTGGCCCAAGCATCCAAATACCAAAGCTTGAAAGCGGACTTCGCGCGCCAATACGCTTCATTTCCTGCGCCAGAACCTTACCTTCTGCTTTGGATAGGCCGCCGCCTCCATATTCTTTGGGCCATGTTGGTACCGTCCAGCCGCGTGCGCCCATGCGCTCCATCCAGAGCTTTTGCCCTTCGCTGGCGAAGGTATAATTACGCCCGCCCCAGCAGGCATCATCAAAACCTTTCATAGGCGTACGCATATCTTGGGGGCAATTTTCTTCGAGCCATGCCCGTGTCTGCGCGCGGAAATTCTCAAGATCACTCATTACAATTCTCCTGTCTTAATTTTAAAGCGAGCGAGCTGGCCCAAGCCATTTGTCATCTGCCCGTATGTTTTGAATTTCGGATTATCCGTTTGACCGTGATAATAGCGGTAATAAATTTGCTGGATAATCACGGCTAATCTCCAGAGACCGTAAACATAATAGAACTGAAAATTGGACACATCTGCCCCGGTGCGCTTGGCATAAAAATCCAAAACCTCTTGCCGTGTCATCATACCCGGAGCCGTACTGGGCTGACGGACCATCCCGTGCATTTCTGGTGGATCGTTCGCCTCAATCCAATAGGATAGCGTGTTACCCAGATCCATTAGCGGGTCGCCCAAGGCCGAAATTTCCCAATCCAAAACCGCATTGATCTTTGTCGGATCACCTTGCTTTAAGATACAATTATCAATCCTGTAATCCCCGTGCAAAATACCAACGCCCATTTCACTCGCTGGCTTTTTGGCATCGAGCCACTCGCGTACATCCTCAAATTTATCGACATCCTCTGTCCACGCCTTTTCAAAACGGCGGTTCCAGCCGCCAATTTGGCGCGCAACATACCCCTCAGGACGGCCAAAGTCCTCAAGGCCTGCTGATTTGTAATCCACTTGATGCAAATCCACGAGCTTGCTGAAAAACTCTTCGCAGAGCGCGCGGCCTTCTTTGACCGTCCAGTTCCAATCCTTGGGAATTTTCGTGTGAATTAAATGACCTTCGGCCCGTTCCATGACATAAAACTCAGCACCAATGATATCTTTATCATCCGAATAATAAAGCGTTTTAGGCACGCTTGGAAAGACAGGTTTGAGCGCTGACATAATACGGTATTCGCGGTGCATATCATGCCCGGATTTTGGAAGCGTCCCGAACGGCGGGCGCCGCAAAACCAGTCGCCGATTTTCATAATCCAAGGCATATGTCAGGTTTGATGCACCGCTCGCATATTGTTTGACGGTAGGTTGCCCGCGCAAATCCGGGTGGGCGGCTTTTAAGACGGCATCCACAGCCGATATGTCCAGCTCCTCGCCGCTCCGCACCTGAACTGTGGGGTTTTCACTCGACATTTAGTGCAACTCACATGAATTCAGTATCGGAAATTGGGCCTTTCTCACCCACTTTCCGATACCTTCGTGGATACATTTAAAAGTGAAATGCATTAGATGATCGCTCCGCCGTCAACAACCATGCCTTGGCCTGTAAAGTAACGGCCCTCATCAGAGACCATATAGAGCACCGCGCCTACCATCTCCTCGGGTTGGGCCATGCGCTTGATGGCGAAGTTAGCGTTCATATGAGCCTGAAGTTTTGGATTATCTTTCAGCGCTGCGGCAATTTTAGTATCCGTAAAGCCGGGCAGTAGCGCGTTGACGCGGATATTATGATCTCCGTATTCTTTGGCAAAGCCTTTGGTCATATTAATGACAGCCGCCTTGGTCATACCGTAAATAACGCGGCCAAGACCAGGCTGAATACCGTCGACCGAAGCCACGTTTACAATCGCGCCGCCGCCTGATTTCATCATTAAAGGTATAGATTTGGCCGTCAGGAAATAAGGCCCTTTGACATTCACCTCCATAGTCTTGTCATAAGCACTTTCCGGTGCTTCGTGGGCCGGTCCATAATAGGGATTGGTCGCGCCGTTATTGATGAGAATATCAAGGCGGCCATGCTCAGCCATCAGCTTGTCCAGCGCCGCCTCGTGTTTGTCAATCTCTCCCAAGTGCAAAGTCATCGCCGTAGCTTTACCGCCTTTGGCAATAATGGCATCAGCGACTTTTTGGCAATCCTCAACCCTGCGAGAGCTACAAACGACAGTTGCCCCGTGTTCGGCAAAGCCGTGCGCAATCGCCTCGCCTATGCCGCGGCTCGCGCCCGCTATGAGCGCAACTTTTCCGGATAAATCAAATCTTGCCATAATTATACCTCTTAGAGCGGGAGATCACCTTGTGAAATTTTCGTCTTAAGTTTGGCCATGCCTGCAATATAGCGGTCATAATCCATAGCTTTGTTGCGAAAATAATCGCCCACAACAGGATGAGAGAGCACCATAAAGTGGCCGTCCTTGATGGCCGCTTTTAAGGCCGCCGCCACATCCGACGGCTCAAGCAGACCATCCGGGCTGTTTTCTGCAAACTTTGCGCCCTTTGTCATATTTGTACGGACATATTGCGGGCAGATACAATGTACATCAATACCATCGCTTTTGTGGGCAATCGCCATGGCTTCAGCGTAGCCCACGGCGGCATGTTTTGTCGCGCTATAAGAGGCGCTACCGATCTGGTTAAGAAGCCCTGCAGCCGAGGCCGTAATGACGAATCGTCCTGCACCACGTTTTTTCCATGTCGGAAGCAGCGCTCTTGCCGCATAGACATTGGCCATCACATTAACCTGCCAGCTTGTCTCCCACGCTTTATTATCTGCGCCTGCCGCATGGCCCGCAGGTAAATCTCCAAAGCCAACACCTGCGTTTGAGACAAATACATCCAGCGGGCCGTTTTTGGCCTCCGCGCCTTTGATGAAGGCTTGCACTGCAGCTTCGTCAGATACATTACAAGCAAAGGCGGTGGCGCCAATTTCTTTAGCTAAAGCTTCAGGCGCTGTGAGGTCACAAATAGCAACATTGGCGCCACCCGCGATAAACATGTCAGCAATGGCGCGCCCGATGCCGCCGGGCGTTCCTGCCCCTGTAATGGCAACACTTTGATTTTTGAACATAGCTCCTCCGTTGTTTATACTTTAACAGGCTCTTAGGGGCGGGCAAGATTTATATGCAAAAAGTTGCGTATTGGCGCAATTCTAAGTTTGTGGCATAAGCGCGCGGGGGTATGTATGGATCCAACTGAAATCGACATAGGCGGCGACGGGCATTTAGCTCCGTTATCGTCGGATAATATTCCGGACGCTAATCAGTCGCATTATTGTTTCTCGTGTGAGTCGCCTATCAATGGACTGTATTGCGTCTCGTGCGGCCAGAAAAACGACAATTATCGCCGTTCCATTTTTAGCCTCGTCAAAGAGTTTTTTGCCTCAGTAACGGCTATAGAGTCCCGCATTTGGCGGACATGGGCCGCGCTTCTATTCAAACCCGGTAAAGTCGCTCGGCAATTCGCCAACGGGCGCCGCTCTTATTGGTCTTCGCCTGTGCGGGTTTACATCGCCATGAGTATTTTATTATTCGGCTTTCTGAGTATAAGCCAGATGCAGTTAATTAGCGTGGAACTGGATGTTGTCCCGATCGAAGGCGTCACGAAACCTGCTGAAGAGCTCACCGCTGATGATCTCAAAATTGCACCAAGCCTCAAATTTTTCGAACTACGCTCACGTATAGAGGCTCGCAACAAAACCAGAAACTTCGACATGATTGCCACGAAACTTGATCGGACAAACGGATTTTACGTAGAGATTGACGATGAGACAGGTGACCCAATTGTCGTCAGTAACACCTCTGATAAAGATAACGAAGAAACGAACGCTGGGGGCGAAAACAACGATCCAGTCGTAGATGATAATGGCAGGCGAAGAAATGATACGAAGATCACATTTAACGGCCTTAGCGGCGAAACCGTGACGCTCAACAGTTGGTCTGAAATTGTTTTTGCCTTTATCAGAGACCCGACAAAGCTCAACGCGGCTTTTTTCAAATACTTACCACGTATCATGTTTTTAATGATGCCCCTGACGATGCTCATCGGCGCAATGTTTATTCGCGGGCGGGGAAATGCGCTGCTTTACGATCATCTTGTGCATGCCGCCTATATTCACGCCGTCGCGTTCTTTCTGTTACTGCTTGGTATTTTGATAGAACTCGCCGTACCCGGCAGCCCGGCCCCCAATATATTGTTTTGCCTGATGCTGATATATTTACCGCTCAGTCTAAAACGCATGTTTAATCGCAGCTGGCTCAAAACGATTTGGACTAGCTACGGCGTGGGCTTCATCTACACGTTTTACATGTTTATCATCATGACGGGCCTGCTCATTGTACAAGTCTCTAGTACAGCCATGGACATTGGACGACCTCTAGGCACCTAAGGGCGGCTTCGGGGCCCGGTCTCCAAACCACCAGAGCGTCGCCGCGGTTGCCGCAAACACAGCCGCTTCGACAATTGCGCTTTCTTGCGTGATCACAAAAATACCCGCCGTGATGACCCACAACAGCAAGGTCAAAGCGGGACGCACAAGACGCAAGACATTGACCACCCACAGGCTTGCTTTGCCAATGGCAGCTTCGGCTTTGATAGACGCTTCCAGTCCCCGCCATGAGCCCGACTGCGCCGCAAGCGCAAGCTCCATTTCTGTTTCCGCCGCGCGCGCCTGGATGCTCAGTTCGTGCAGTTTGTATTCATGCGACCAACGGGCCCGCTCCTGCTCAAATGACTGTTTGCGCTCAAAGAATCCGGCCGCGCGCCCGAGCGCCGTGCCGATAAGACCAAAGACGCCGCCAGCGGCAGCGTCCAATCCTAATCCAAGTAAATCTGCCATAAGTCTTTCGCCTTTTGATTGCCGAACCAGTGGCGCGAGCGCCCCAGATCGATATGTAAAAATGTTGAGTAAAACCCGAAACCGGTAAATCCTGCAGCCTCGCAGCTTTCAAGTAAGCGGCGCGGGCTATGCCCCCGCAACGATATATCCGCCGCAAGCCTAAGATGCTGCGAGAAAGGCGCTCCGCCGATGCGCGCATTGTGCAACGCGCAGCGGTGGGCGGATAAAACATGAAAGGGCTGGTCTGAACGACTGCGCGCGGCTTGCAAGCGGTGCATGAACTCCGGCCAGTGATAGACTGCGCCGCAATGCCGGCACCCCATTTCAGCACGCGAAAAATGAGGCCAACGATTCCAATAGGCGTCAGTACCTTGGTTTATATTTTGGAGATCAGCTTGCACGGGTAAATATGTCATGCCCCTAAAATAGGGGTAATTCCATGACCGAGGATAAGACAAAGAAAAAGCCCGCAATTGCGGGCTTCATCAGGTTTCAAAGAGTGGATCTTTTTAACTTAGGCAAAGACATTCAGCTTGCGCGCTTTTTTGGCGCAAAGATAATAGAACGTCACGCGATTTTTAAAGCGTTCGGACTTCATGTCCGTACAAACCTCTTTGACAATCGTCTCGCCTTTGTCTTGGGCAACACCAAGTTTCTTGACCATGAAGTTCGTGATCACAGTATTAACCTCTGTTGGATCGGAACACGCCACCAAAGACGAGTCACGGCTGCGTAGTGCAACACCCAAATATTTCACAATGTTATCGATGGTGGCTGTCTTAGCGCCATCGTCAAACTTCTTGACGTTTGTGTGATACTTAGCGTTAGGCGCTTCTTTTTTTGCGGCAGATTTCGGCCCAGGCTTCTTACGAGGTGTACCGTCAAGGTTTGTTGCGCCGCGCTTTGTTCCTGGCTTTGGTCCAGGTTTTTTGCGTGTTTTCGATCCTGCAACTAGGCCCTTTCCCAGACCTTTTGCTTGTGGAATCCACTCATCACGCTGGATACGTCCCGGGATCGAATCGATAACTTTTTCGACAACTTCGACGTCTTTCTTTTTCCACGCGGCAATTTGGCGGAAATAATAGACGCCTTTGCCGTGCAAGTCTTTTTCAAACTTTGGCCCGATGCCCTTGATTAATTTCAAATCATCAGGATCACCGTCCGTTGGGCCGTCCGTGTAAAGAACCTTGGGCGCTGCGAGTGCGGCTGCTTTCACTGGAGCGGCCTTCTTAGCGGCAGTTTTCTTAGTAGCTGCCCTCTTCGCCGGAGCTTTCTTCTTGGCGGCTGCTTTCGCGGGAGCCGGCGTTTCAGACAAACGGCTTTCAAGATATTTCACCCGCGCCGCAAGATAACGATTACGCCACTCAAGCGCATATGTGTCATCATCTTCATCGCCTTGAATGTCAGGCTCAGCCGTCAAACTCGCAGCAGAGAGACTCGCGACTTCTGTTTCTTTGGCCGACAAAGCGGCTTCAAGATCGCCTATACGCACGCGCAGGCCATCATTTTCTGTCCGCAGAGAGCCTTCGCCTTCAACAGTCAAATCGCCCTCGCTTTTGCGAGATGGTTTTAATAGCCAACCCAAGATAAAGCCGATCAGGCCCATTAGAAGCCAAGGTAGCCACCCAAAAGATAATACAAAATTCCAGATATTCATTGTGTCCTCCTACTCGGACTTAGTCACGGTAAATTCAATACGGCGGTTTGCCGCTCTGCCTTCCGGCGTCTCATTTGTTGCCATAGGTTTGGCTTCGCCGAACCCTTCGCTGTACAAGCTCTCGACATTGACATCCTGCAAAACAAGATAATCAACAACACGCTGCGCGCGGCGCTGGCTCAGATCAACATTATAAATCGGCACACCAACATTATCGGTATGGCCATCAATCTTAACTTGAAATGACGGACATTGCTTTGCTGCGGATGCCAGAGAGTTTAAGAGCTCAAAGCTCGCGCCGCTGATCACATCAGAGTCGGTATTAAAGGTAATTTTGGTATCACCTTTAAGTTCATCAAATAATTTTTGACACAGGCCTTGCGACCCTACGGTTCCTGCAAAAACAGGAGCGGCATTTGGCACAGAGATATTGACAATTTCATTATAACCAAGCGTCTCGCCCCTAGCGCTTAAAATGCGGTTCCGCATGGCTTCGTCTGCAGCCGTACCCGCGAGTAAGCTTTGCGCGTCATCAAGAACAAGGCTGCCGGATTGCAGATCAACAAGCATCGGAAGATATTTGCTGATGATGTCGCCCCACGCTGCATTAGGCGCGCCTTCGGCCACCACCAACTCGTCATTGACAACTTGATCCGGGAACAACGTATTGGCTTCGCGAAGGACGCGTTGCAATTCGTTATCGCTGCTGACATAACCATCAAGTAAGATACTACCGTCAGCTCGCTTCGTCGCAGAAAAAACAAACGGCGAGACTGTATTAATCACCGGAGCAGGCGGCGGAGCCTTTACCGCCATCGCGCTTTTAACTTTGTGCCAAGACGGCTTTGCATTTTTACATGCGGTACATTGTGCTTTTGTCGCTAAGTCAACTGCCTCTTTTAGACCTTCTTCGCTGAGCGCCTCGCCGGTCAAATGTGCAACATTACCTTTCATTTCAACTTTAACATCATCAAATCCCGCCGTGCTGAGCGCCTCTTCGATTGAGGCCCCCATGCGGTCTGATTGTGCCGGCGCGTTAATTGGGCCGACCCATGCTAATATAAGTGAAATAATGGCGATGAGAATAATCCCCAATAACCATCTCATTCCCATAATGTCCCTCCTTGGAATAGAGAATTAATAGGCGCTCTTATCCCAAGCGCCCCCGTCATGCAATGAGCAGCTGCACAAATTCACATGAATGTAGGCTGAAAACAGCCTTTTCGTGAATTAATTTACCCGTTTATCCGAACTTTGGCGGCTTTGTACTCTACTTTTAACTGATCGACGATTTCTTGAACGGTTGGCGCGCTATCAATACTGCCAACCCCTTGCCCGGAGCCCCAAATATCTTTCCATGCTTTGGCGTCTGTATTACCGCCAGAACCGAAGTTCATGGATTGCTTATCAGCCGTTGGGAGATTATCCGGGTCCATACCCGCAGCCTCTATAGAGCTGCGCAGATAATTACCCTCTACGCCTGTGAATAAAGACGAATACACAATGTCTTCACCGGACGAATCGACAATAGCCTGCTTATAGGCTTCGGAGGCATTGGCTTCCTTACTGGCAATAAAACGCGTGCCCATATAAGCAAGATCCGCTCCGATAGCTTCGGCGCCAAGAACAGAGCCGCCCGTTGACATAGAGCCGGAACATAAAAGCGGCCCGTCATGGAAAGCGCGTATCTCAGGGATAAGCGCAAACGGGGATAAACGCCCCGCATGGCCCCCGGCTCCTGCGCAAACACCGATGATACCGTCAGCGCCCATCGCAAGCGCCTTTTTCGTATGGCGAATATTAATTACATCGTGAAGAATAATGCCGCCATAAGAATGCGTACTCTCATAGACCATTTCAGAGGCTTGAAGGCTGGTAATAATTATAGGGACTTCGTGCTTGCGGCAAATTTCCGTGTCATGTTCGAGGCGGTTATTGGATTTGTGGCAAATTTGATTGACTGCGAACGGCGCGACTTTTTTGTCCGGGTTTTCTTTTTGGTATTCTTCAAGTTCCAGCTTGATACGCACGATCCATTTTTCAAGCTCCTCAGCCGGGCGAGCATTCAGCGCGGGGAACGAGCCGACAATCCCGGCTTTGCACTGAGCGATCACCAATTCTGGCCCAGAGACAATAAATAGCGGCGCTCCAATGATGGGTAGTTCAAGGTTTTGAAGGATAGGAGGTAAAGACATGAATAATTCCTGATGAGTAAGGTTAAAATTAGCGTTGATTAAAAAGGCCAATAGCTGCGGCTGATGTAGCAGCAACGCCAGTATCCAGCGCGGCCTTAGCGTCCGGCGCGAAAAAAGGCGAGTGCAAAGACGGCAATGACGAGCCCTCGTTTTGAGCGCGCGTCACATCCCCCGGATTTGCCGCGCCCAGCCAAAACATCATACTGGCGATTTTAGGTGTTGTGCGGCCAAAGTGAGAGAAATCTTCCGCGCCCATAACCGGGTCGACAAATCTGACATTATCCGCGCCGATAGACGCCCGCATGAGAACAGCGGCGGCTTGGGTCAACGCCGGGTCATTGTAGGTTGCGGGCGCAGACTCGTCCATCAAGGTGATTTTCGGGAGATTGTTTTCGGGCAGTCCTGAGGCGCGGCCCATATTTTCGGCGAGGCGCTCAATCGCGCGGAGCGTATGCGCCCGAACTTCGTCCGTATAAGACCGTACTGTCAGCTCAAGCCTGACACCATCGCCGATAATATTACGCTTAGTACCACCGGAAATTTTACCGACTGTAATAACGGCGGCTTCGCGCGGAGAGGTTTCACGCGAGACAATTGTTTGGAGGCCCATGATAATTTGAGCAGACAAGACAACAGGGTCTTTGGTCGTATGCGGGTATGCGCCGTGTCCGCCAATACCCGGCACATCGATATTAACAGAGTCGACATTCGCCAAAGCATAACCGGGAACCAAGCCAACGACACCGGACGGTAGCGCCGCGTTCACATGCAAAGCCAGATTATAATCCGGACGCGGGAACCTGGTAAAGAGCCCATCCGCCAGCATGGCTTGAGCGCCTTTGACGATCTCCTCGGCAGGCTGTAGGATCAAGACTAATGTCCCTGACCAGTCATCCGTTTTTGCTACCATCTCTTGCGCGGTTCCCAGCAGTGAGGTCATGTGAATATCATGGCCACATGCATGCATGACCGGGTGCTCCATGCCCTTGGCATCTTTGCGGCGAACCGTGCTCGCGAAGGGTAAGTCCGTTTGTTCTTTGACGGGCAGCCCGTCCATATCAGCGCGGATCATAATCGTCTTGCCCGGGCCATTTTCTAAAACCGCAACAACGCCCGTACCGCCGACATTCTCAGTGACTTCGTATCCCAGATCTTTGAGATGAGCGGCCATGTAGGCGGCTGTCTCAACCTCCATCAGTGAAAGTTCAGGATTAGCATGAAGATGCTTGTAGACTTCCATAAGGTCGGCAGCGCTTGCAACCTGAATAAAACTAGAGCCTAGCAAGATTGCCAATGCATATCTTTTGAATGTCATGATTACCTTTGTTTTAAAAATGGTCCGGCTTTATTAGTTAATAGTTCTATCAATTCAGTATCCATGTATTTGTAATTGTCAGGAATATCCAAACAAATCACGCGTTTTCCATTCAGGTGTCTTTTATATTTACGCGTTAATTTCGTGCGGTGAGCTTTCTCCATCACAAAAACAACTGTCGCCCAGTCAATTTGTTCAGGCGACAACAAAATCGTTGCAGACGCCGATATTCCAGCAGAATCCGTTTCTACACTCTCCCAATCCGCAAAAACATGTTCCGCCGTAGGGCTTCGTAGTTTGCAAACAGAGCATATAAATAAAGCTCTTTGCAATCCCTACTCTTCACCTGTCTCGTCTACAGTTTCCTGAGTTGCGGGCTCTTCCTCGGTTGCCCGGTAGTCCACATCAGCCTCAGACGCCATCCAAACCGTTGCCGCCCACGCCGCAACATTTTGCGCGACAGCTTCGGGATTAATCTTATCAAATGTATCGTCCGGTGTGTGGTGCAAATCAAAATAATCTGTACCGTCTTGTTGAAGACGGAAAGCTGGGACGCCCGCATTTGCCAGCGGAATAATGTCCGGCCCGCCTTGGGTTGTGCCCTCTTCCATGACAATGCCCAGCGGCGCGATAGCTTTTTGAATATCTTCAAACACTTTCCGGCCTTCGCCGCCAAAAGAAGTCCGCAAGGCATAGACTCTTTCAGCGCCAAAATCTGATTCGCTCGCGAGGACGATTTTATCGAGTTCATCCTTGTGCGCCTTTGCATAAGCAAACGCCCCCAAAAGCCCGACTTCTTCTGCGCCAAACGCAACAATGCGGATCGTGCGTTTGGGCTTCAGTCCAGCCTCCAAGATAACTTTGGCCGCGCCAGCCGAAATACCAATGCCAGCGCCGTCATCAACAGCTCCGGTGCCAAGGTCCCAGCTATCTAAGTGCCCCGCAATTAGGATGACTTCATCGGGCTTTTCGCTGCCAATAATTTCACCGATCACATTGCCTGAGGGCTTATCCGCTGTTTTCAATGGTGTGAGTGTTAGTTTTAAGCGAACTGTTTCGCCGCGCGCCAGTGTGCGCTCGAGTTGATCCGCATCCGGCGCAGACAGCGCGCCAATTGGAATAGGCGCAACATCATCCGCATAACGCATTTGACCTGTGTGCGGAAAGCGGTGCGAATCTGTACCAACCGAGCGAATAATAACCGCCAAAGCGCCGCGCTTTCCGGCTTCGGTTGCGCCCCGTTGACGCTTACGGTTCGCTGGGCCGTAACCCGCGCCGTCATGAGCTTTGTCCATTAGGCCGGAGATAAAGACGATCTTACCATCCAATCCGTCCTCGGGCGCATTCTCTAAATCTTCAAATGTGGGGAAGTAGGCAATGTCGGCTTCAATGCCGCGCGCCGGCGTGGCAATCGATCCGCCCAGAGCGGTTATGTAGAGGTTTTGCGGATTAGGCGAAATAATTTCCGCTGTCTCAACGCCGCGCTCCCATCCCGGTATAGTGAAATCTTCGACGCGGACGTTTTCAAATCCAAGCGCTTTGAATTTGGCAACCGCCCAATCTCGCGCCCGCGCTTCGCCCTCACTCCCCGCGAGCCGTGGCCCGATCTCGGTCGTGACAGATTCGATAATGTCATAGCCATGAGTTCCGGCCAAAGCCATATCAATAAGCGTTTGAACCTCTGAACTTACCGTTGACTGAGCCGTTTCCTCTGCTTGTGCTTCCGGTTTATCCGGTGCCGTAATGTTTGCAGTTGGCTGACATCCGGCGAGCAGGGCTGCAATGGCCGCGCCTAAAAAGAACTTTTTCATACATCATCTCCACAATTTGCCTTTGCTTACAGCGGCGCGCGGCAAGGGCAAAGCAGAAATTTATGTTCTTTTTGAGGTCATCCGCCGGGAAGCCTCCATGCTACAGAATGATAATTTGGAAAATCAAAACAGAGATACGGCATTATTCTGGCTAATTAGATAGCCTTAGAGGCGTAATTGTCGCCGCAATATTTTCGAAAATATTGTCAAGCTCGCCCGATGTAGAATCGAAATGGCGGGCAGGTGATGAGGCGCAAGCCCGCAGACGGTCCACATGTGTGGCATTATTCATCAAATATCCGATTGTATAGACTTCTGTACCTTCAAGCTTAGCTTGCGTACAAACTGTGCTGAAGGCAGCCCATCCATCCGCGCCCTTCACCCGTGTGGTGCTGCGTGTGTAATAAGGCAAAGTGCCCGTCATGTGCTGCGTCTTGACCATATGTTGGCCCGTCACGCCGCCATCGGTCATTAAAACGATAATTTTCTTAACCTCGTTTGAGCCTTCAGCCGGAAGACCCGCTTTCCCGCCGGGGAACCTGTTTGTCCAATCAGAGGACAGGTTCGCCCGCGCCCATGCCATGCCGTGGTCTGTGCCTGTACCATCAGACAATTGCATAACGTCTATCTTACTTTTCAAAACGGTTTCATTATCTGTCAGCGGTAGGAACTCACTCCCGTTCCGGGGGCACCACGGATTAGTCTTTCTCCACGTATAAAAGTCTGGCATATGCGCGAACTGATCCGAGGGTTTAATTTTGGCTGCCAAATCTGCGGGGGATAGCTCGAAGCAGCCGTTCCAAGCGCCGTCCATCCAGTGTTTTTGTACATCCGGATCACGCAGCGCGGCCTGCGAAACAATCATACTGCTCATCAGGTTTGGGACACGTACCGTCCCGCCAAATGGGACAATGGAGATATTAATGCGGTCTTGAAGTTCCTCACGCGTCAGCAACGTCTCGATAAACTGCTTAGCGGCGGCGCGGGCTTCTGTGATCCGGGCTCCGTTCATGGACGATGAAATATCAATAGCCAAAACAAGCTCGACCGTCTGCTTTCCAACAACGGCCTCAGACACAACTTTAACCGCGCCGCTGTGATTGGCATGCTGCAATATAATCGTTCCTACAGTGGCAGACACTTGCCCGGTAACTTCAACATTATGCCCGACATGCGAAACATTAGCTTTGGGGTCAATGTCACTAATACCCCATTTAGGATCGACCGCATTTGTCACATACGCTGCAAACATGGCCTCGCGTTCTTCAATCGTATGATTGCCATTTGCGGCTGTCAGCGCCGCCGCATCGGAAATGATTTGAAGTTTATGTTTCGCGCTCGACAGGTTCGCAATATCAATGGTTCCGCCGACTCCCGCTAGAATGGGCAATATCAGCACAGCAAAGTTCAGAGAAATACTTCCCTGTCTGGCTTTACGCCATCCGCGCAGTCCGCGCCGCATCTCAACCAATATTCCTGATTTTATATGTTTCATATTGTTCACCCACACTACGCATTGAGCCGCTCGCATCCCCGCTAAAGCCGACTTTGCATACGGAGAAGCTTAGCAGAATTTGATTAAAAATTCTCTTGGGAACTATAAACAGGCTTAACTCTGCGTAAATTTGCGTTAAAGGTCTTCTGAACGACATCCGGCAGGCTATGCAGTTTCGCCAAATTTTTGGGGTAGATTAATGAAAAAACTCACATGTTTGATTTTGGGTGCAGCCTTGCTCACACTACCTGCCTGCGCGCCAACAACTGATGATGGTGACATAAAAGTCAAACCACCCATCGCTTCAGCCGCCGATATTGGCCGCCGCATTGAACGGCTGGCCTCTGATGAATTTCAAGGGCGCGCGCCCGGCACACCGGGCGGGCAAGCTGCCTCGCAATATATCGCTGATGAAATGAAAGCTATCGGCCTTATGCCCATGGGCAAAGACGGGAGTTATTTCCAACCTGTCGAGCTAACCGAAACAGTGGCTCTACCCTCCTCCGCACTAACGATTTCAAACGCGCAAGGCCCCTTAATAGAAGCCGACCAATCAACCAACGCAGTGTTTTGGACAAAACGCCTTGCCCAAAACATCGCCGTTGACGACAGCGATCTCGTCTTTGTTGGTTATGGCGTTGTCGCGCCGGAGTTTGGCTGGGATGATTATGCAGGTTTGGACGTCAAAGGCAAAACCGTTGTCATGCTGGTTAATGATCCGGGCTTTGGGTCGCAAGACGCGGACTTATTTAAAGGCAACACCATGACTTATTATGGTCGGTGGACTTACAAGTTCGAAGAAGCAGGTCGCCAAGGTGCCGCCGCTGCGCTGATTATCCATGATACTGAGCCTGCGAGTTACGGCTGGGGCGTTGTGTCGGGCAGTTGGACTGGCGCGCAGTATGATCTTGTGCGCCCGGACGGCGGCGCAAGCCGCACACTGATCGAAGGATGGCTGCATTATGACGCCGCTAATTTGCTTATGGACTCAGCAGGCCTAGACCTCGAGGAACTTAAAGCCAAATCCCACGTTCAAGGTTTCACGCCCGTTACCATGGACGGTCTGTCGCTATCCGCCGCGCTTAATCAGACCATCAAGACAACACAGTCCCGCAACGTGGCCGGAGGCGTGACAGGGACGAAATATCCGGATGAATATGTTCTTTATATGGCGCATTGGGACCATTTGGGTATGAACCCGGACGCAGAAGGCGACACCATATCAAATGGCGCCGTTGACAATGCAACAGGGACTGCGGTCATCCTCGAAATCGGCGAAGCCTTTGTGCAGCAAGGCGCGCCAGAACGCTCTGCAATTTTTGTCGCCGTCACAGCAGAAGAATCCGGCCTTTTAGGGTCGGCCTATTACGGCGCGGATCCCATTGTGCCTTTGAATAAAACAGTTGGCGGTATTAATATTGATGCCATTTTACCCGTTGGACAAACCAGAGATATGATTGTTATCGGGCACGGCGCATCGGAGCTGGAAGACCGGCTGAAAGCTGTTCTTGACCCCCGTGATATGTATATCGTGCCGGATCCTAATCCTCAGGCTGGCTATTTTTACAGGTCCGATCACATTAGCCTCGGCAAGCTTGGCGTCCCTATGCTTTATTCAGACAGCGGTATTGATCATGTCATCAACGGTAAAAGCTACGGTGCTGCCTTCGAAGAAGAATACCGTCTCGAGCGCTATCACAAGCCAAATGACGCATATGACAATAGCTGGGACCTGTCCGGCATGGAGTTGACAAGCGAAATCCTGTATGAGCTTGGCTATACGCTCGCCAATAGCCGCGACTGGCCTAATTGGTACGAAGGTACAGAGTTTCGTTCTCTTCGCGACGCCATGATGACGGAATAGATCCACATCATGATCCGCGCCTCAGTCTACATTATTGCGCAAAATGAGGAGCATAATATCCGGCGCGCGCTGGAGAGCGTCAAAGATTTCGCGCAAATCGTCGTTGTCGACTCCGGCAGCACTGATAGAACACTCGAAATTGCGCACGAATACACCGACCATGTGTCTCACAATGACTGGGTGACGGAATATGATCAACGCACCCATGCGCTGGGCCTGTGTGATCACGACTGGGTGCTCAGCCTCGATGCAGATGAGCGCATCGACAATCAACTTCGCCAAAGCCTGATTGATGTGATGGAAAGCAACGATGCCGACGCGCTTAATATTCGTATTATGGAGTATTTCATGGGCCATCCACCCAGCCGCTGGGTGAGGCACTCCAACCGCATCAAATTTTTCAAGAAAGACCTTTTTGAATATTGCCAAGCCCGCGTCCACATTCCAGGGCGGCTCAACGGCAGAGCCAAACAGGCTAAAGGCTTTATGATCCATTACGGCGAAAAATCTGTCGATATTGCTGTCGCTAAAAATAACAAATATGCGGGTTATAAAGCGCAGGATAAATTCCAGAAAGGGAAACGCGCCTCGCGCGTCAAGCTGGCTTTGATACTGCCTCTTACCTTTCTCAAATATTTTATTCTGCGGCGGCATATTTTGTCGGGAACACGCGGATTTATCCTGTCTGTGGATTGCGCGCATTACGCCTTTATCAAAGAAGCTAAGCTCTATGAATTAGAGCACGGCGTTTAGGCTCCGCCAGCAACCAACATTGACTCAAAACCAAGGTTTTACCGCTCTATTGCGCGTCTATTGTGCGCAAGGACAATGTTTGTTTTAACCATAAATTCAGATAATCTGTTGCTTTACGCGGCACTGTGGCGTTAATCTTGCTTAACAATGTGTAAATTTCACCACCCGGGGCCTTATGCGATCTGTTTTAAAAGCTTTCCAATACGGGCTGATTGTTAGCGCGTTATGTACTGCCGCACTGTTCCTTGCGACAGAATCTTTTGCTGGAAAATCTGCAGATCAAACACCCACCCAAAATGCAGCAAATTCTACCCGCTCTTAAACAGCGCCGCGCGTCCAACGTCAGTTATTTCAAAATCAAGCTTGCTTAATCCGTTGCGCGCAGAGATATTGACGCATGATTACTTTGCATCACCTGAACAATTCCCGCTCCCAGCGTATCTTATGGCTCTTCGAGGAACTGGGCCTTGACTATGATATCCGGCATTACCAACGTGATCCCGATACAAACCGCGCTCCGGCTGAGCTAAAATCCATCCATCCCTTGGGCAAATCCCCTGTTATTGTTGACGGCGATAATGTGATTGCCGAAACCGGCGCCATTATCGTTTATATTTTGGATATGTATGGCAATGGACGCCTTCGCCCCGAGACGGGTACGCAGGATTATATTGATTATGTCCATTTTTTACACTTTGCCGAAGGGTCAGCCATGTTGCCGTTCCTTCTCGCGCTTTACACAGGTTTTTTAGGCGACGCTGCAGCGCCTCTCTCACCGTTGATTATGGGTGAAATTAAAGGCGTTCTCGATTACTGTGAATATCACCTGATCGGGCACGAGTATTTTGCCGGCGATGAGGTGTCAGGCGCAGATATTCAAATGATCTTCCCGCTTGAAGCTGCAAAGGCGCGCGGACGCCTCAAAGGCTATGATGCGTGCCAAGAATATGTTGAGAAAATCCATCAGCGCCCCGCTTATTTGCGCGCCCTCGAAAAAGGCGGCGACTACGCTTATGGCCCAAAATAATATAATCTGAGACCGCTTATGTCTTTACGTCCCTTTCATCTGGCCGCTCCGATCAAAGACAAAGAGATCACGCGGCATTTTTATAGTGATATTTTAGGCTGCACTGTTGGACGCGAAGCGGAAAAATGGATCGACTTTGATTTTTTTGGCCATCAGCTCTCCTTTCACGTTAAACCAGAAGGGCTTTCAGGCAATGAGCCAACAAACCCTGTCGACGGCAAAGATGTTCCCGTGCGCCATTTCGGCGTCGTTTTAAATTGGGATGAGTGGCATGCGCTTGCAACTCGCCTTCAAGCCGCTAAGACAGAGTTCATTATTGAGCCTTATATCCGCTTCAAAGGCGAGACCGGCGAACAAGCTACGATGTTCTTTTTAGATCCGTCGGGCAACGCCCTCGAGTTTAAAAGCTTTAAGGATGATAGCCAGCTCTTTGCGATCTAATTCATTAGACAACGTACCGGCGCGTTGATTTTAGCTATAATTTGTTTTCGTTGTATAACCTGAAGAAAATTCTTCAGGTCAACCTCAAAGTGTGTTACGAGGAATAATACACTTAAGGGGCGCAAAATGATTTTAAAACACACTCGTAATATAGTTAGTATTTTGCCTTATACCGCTATACTTCTTAGTGGATGCGCGTCTGTTACAACAAAGAATATTAGTCCGGATAAAATTGCAGATGGCTTTACATATTCAGTGCCGATTCAATATGCTGATGTTTCGCTAACGCGTAAGATTACCCCCATAAAAACGCTCTTAGAGCTTTCTGAAAAAATTGAAACGCTTGAGACAAAGCACAAAAACAGCACCGATGTCGCGAATGCTTTAGCCGCCAAACAAGCGCAGGCCGCTCAGTTAGTGGCCATTGCAATCAGTAGAAATATTGACGGCGATACACTCACCCAATTTAAGAAAGTTGAAGCAGAGTTAAGCTCTGAACTTGCGACAGCAAGAGTTGATGAAGCAAATATACTCACAAAACTCAATGATGCTAAAACCGCTTATCAAACGGCCATAGCTAATGGCGGGAATGTCTCTGACTCAGGGATCAACACCGTTGAAGATACGCTTAACTTTGAACTTTTAGGGCCTGTTGCAGACACACGTTACAGATTCGTAGCAAACTTCCCTCACTCTGTGACCCGAAGTGAAACCCACAATATAAAGGTCAATAATTTTGGGCTTCTCCAATCTGCGGACTTAGAAGCCTCTGATAAAACGGGCCTTATTATGACGTCTGTCGCGTCTGCAGTCGCCTTGGGCGGCCAGTCAGTACCCGTCGCAGCAAGTGCCTTTGATAATCGCGCTCTTTTGATGAATAAAGATAATGAAATATCTTTACCCACCAATATCGAAGATTTGATGGCGCGTATGATTATGCCACTGCACAGTAAAGTTCAAAAATCGAAATTATGTGAAGACGACGCCCCTGACATCATCTGGAGTGATGATGATCAAAACAATGTCGGTGCGTTCGTACACAAAGAAACCATAAACCCTTCAAACCCTAAAGACATAGAGGCTTTCAATGAACGCATATGCAAAATGGCGAGTAATTTAAGTGTTGATGTGATGCCTTTAGAAAATACAGGATCAAATACCGCATTTGTCCCCTCCAAAACATCACAATTTCATTCCTGCTTTAACGCCACATCTAACTCCGAGAAATTCTGTAACGGGTTTATGTATAAACGGCTTTTACCTGTCAGGTTTTCTCTCAACAAACGTGTCAAAAATTTTGCTGGAGACATCGTAGACATTACGACCAAAAGCCAGACAGAAAATATACCTAATGGCGCACCTCTGGATTCCATTGGCGCAAATGGCTCAATGTTTACGACTCGCACGGCTGGACTGAAATTTGATAATGGCATTTTGATTGATTTTGACGTCGAACGTCCGAGTGAAATCAATGAAATGGCCAGCGCAACGCTCGCTGTATTCAAAGCCCCATTTGAGATAATTTCAGAGGTCGTGACACTTAATGTTGAAACGGCGAAAGGTCAGCAGGCCATTGCTCAAGCTGCTCTGGATATTGAAAAGGCTAGGATCGAGCAGCAAAATAATTTAACAAAGTCCAGTTTAGAATCCGACATTAATATTGAGACGCTCAACGCTACGCGCGATAAGAACCTCGCTTTAGCTCTATTGGAAGGCGACACGGCTTTGAACAGTGAATTTTTAACGCAAGAACGCAACCGAATTAAGTTTGAAGAAGAGTTATTTGCGGCTCAACTTCAAGAAATGTCGCAGAGTAATAGAACATCAAATGCCGAGTTAGAACAGGTCTTGGAAACACTAAAGAAACGTAAAGACATTCTGACACTACAAAAAGAAATCAGAGAGTTAGAAGCGGATAACGACTAACGCGTCAAGTGACTGAACGTTTTACTCAGGCAACGGAATAAAGTCTTTATCATCACCGGGAACCGTTGGAAAATTTCCAGCCCTCCAATCTTCTTTGGCCGCTTCGATCCGGTCTTTGCGCGACGAGGCGAAATTCCACTCCAGATGCCTACGGCCCAAAGACGTGCCGCCGATCAGCGCAAACCGGGTTTCGCCTCTGGCGGCGATCGTTTTTGCAAGCGCTGTATTGACGACGCTCATTGTATTGATAGGCGCGGTCTCTCCGTCGATGTCCGCTTCGCCTCGCACCACATAAATACCGATCTCATCGGCGTCCGGCAGCGCGAGGCTTTGTCCGTCTTTCATATCTGCCTCAAGATAGAGCGTTGGCGAAAACGTCTCCACTGGCGAAACTTTTCCATACGCTGAGCCCATCATCACACGCACCGTCACCCCGCCAACATTCACAGATGGAATAGACTCCGCCGGGTGATGATAAAACGCCGGCGCCATTTCTTCTTTATCTTCTGGCAGCGCCATCCAGAGCTGAAGTCCGTGCATGTCATAGCCCGCGGCTCGCAATTCGGGCCGTGTGCGCTCGGAATGAACAATACCTTTGCCTGCCACCATGAGGTTAATCGCGCCCGGATGAATAGCCATCGCCGTGCCCAAGCTGTCCCGGTGATAAATTTCGCCTTCAAACAAATATGTGACCGTCGCCAAATTAATATGCGGATGCGGGCGCACATTAATGCCTTCACCGGGCGCGAAACTAACCGGTCCGAAATGATCAAAAAATATCCACGGCCCAATGGAGCGCTGCGCCGCAAAAGGTAGCGCTCGTCTGACTTCAAACTCGCCAATATCTTTGGCGCGCGGCTCTAAAATAACTTTGATTGCAGACGTCTCGGGCATATCATCTCCTTTAACTCAACACTAATCCAAGGCCTTACCATGCTCAAGCTCTATGATTGCACGACCGCCCCCAGCCCGCGCCGCGCGCGCATGCTGCTCTCAGAGAAAGGGATTGAGCATGAAAACATTCAGATAGACTTGCGCAAGGGCGAGCAAATGAGCGAAACTTACAGAGCGATCAATCCCAACTGCACTGTACCTGCGCTAGTAACAGATGAGGGTTACGTCATGACGGAGAACGCTGAAATCGCGGCCTATCTTGAAGCGGCCTATCCGCAAATACCGGTGATGGGAACAACCCCGCGGGAAAAAGCGCTCATTGCAAAATGGAATTGGCGTTGCGAAAATGAGGGCCTGATGGCTATTGCCGAAGCTTTGCGTAATAGCTCACCCGGTATGAAAGACCGCGCTCTGCCCGGGCCGCATAACGTTGCTCAAATACCCGAACTTGCAGCGCGCGGTTTGAAACGCATTGGATGGTTTTTTGAGACCTTAAACACGCAACTTGAGCAGAATGACTATGTGGCTGGCACGGATTACTCTGTGGCAGATATTACAGCTACGATTTGCGTCGATTTCGCGCGGTGGGTCAAAGTCTATCCTTTGGAGTCGCAAACGGCTTTGCAAAAATGGCATGACGCGATGAAAGAAAGAGCGTCTTATTCAGCGTGATAAATCAAACGTTTTGACAGCGCTGTCATCTTAAATTATTGAAATATATAGATTAATTTCAAGATATTCCCTGTTTTATGGGTGGTAATTGGTATGGATTGTGCTACGTCCCCACGCAAAATGTAGGGAATTGGTATGACAAGGTCGGATAGTTCAGAGCGCACGCTCGGCATTGAAGGTTTCAACGGCGATTACACTATTCACTGGAACTGGACGCCTGCCAGATTCTACGAAACGGCCGTTCAGAGCGGTGATTCAAAAGTTGCCAAAGGCGGCGCATTAGTTGTCACAACCGGAAAACATACGGGCCGCTCAGCCACCGATAAATTTGTTGTTCGCGACGCTGAAACCGAAAACACAGTATGGTGGGAGGGTAACGCCTCCATGACGCCCGAGCATTTTACGGCCCTGCGCACAGATTTCGCAGCACATATGGCAACCGTTGAAAATCTCTACGGACAGGACACATTTGGCGGCGCGGATTTGGATCACCGCCTTCCTGTACAAATCGTGACTGAATATGCGTGGCACGGCCTGTTCGTGCACCATCTTTTGCGCCAACCCAATGCCGAAGAGCTTGCAAATTTCAAATCTGAATTCACCATCATCAACCTTCCGTCTTTTCGTGCTGACCCGGCGCGCCACGGAACCCGCTCAGAGACGGTGATTGCCGTAAATATGACCGAGCGGCTGATTTTGATCGGCGGAACGTCTTATGCGGGCGAGACCAAAAAGTCTGTGTTCTCTGCATTGAACTACTATCTCCCCGCCAAGCGCGTCATGCCAATGCATTGCTCGGTGAATGTCGATGATGATGACAATAGCGCTATTTTCTTTGGCCTATCTGGTACTGGCAAAACCACATTATCAGCGAACCCGGATAGAACACTTGTCGGTGACGATGAGCATGGCTGGTCTGAAAATGGTCTGTTTAATTTTGAAGGCGGGTGTTACGCCAAGATGATTAAACTATCCGAGGAAGCCGAGCCTGAAATTTTCGCAACCACTAAAATGTGGGGCACTGTTTTGGAAAATGTTGTCATGGATCCGGTCACGCGTGAGCTAGACTTTAACGACACCAGTCTGGCTGAAAATAGCCGCGGCGCTTATGACCTCACGGCCATCCCGAACGCCAGCCCGACAGGCCGCTGCGGACAGCCAAAAACACTTGTAATGCTCACGGCGGACGCGTTTGGTGTTTTGCCGCCAATCTCCAAGCTAACCCCGCAACAGGCCATGTATCATTTTCTCTCTGGCTATACCGCCAAAGTCGCCGGCACTGAAAAAGGCGTCACAGAGCCAACAGCCACATTCTCAGCCTGTTTCGGCGCGCCGTTTATGCCGCGCCATCCCGCCGTTTACGGAGAGTTGCTGCGCGACTTGATCGCCGAGCACAATGTAGAATGCTGGCTGGTGAATACGGGCTGGACCGCCGGGCCTTACGGCACCGGACACCGGATGCCAATCAAAGCCACGCGCACAATGCTCAACGCCGCGCTTGATGGATCGCTTGCCAAAGGTGAGTTTCGCCAAGACAAAAACTTCGGCGTGGATGTCCCTGTCTCAATTGACGGCGTAGAGAGCCGCCTTCTGGACCCACGCTCCACATGGTCAGACGGCGCAGCCTATGACGCGCAAGCCGAAAAACTGGTGCAGATGTTCATTGATAATTTCGCAAAATTCGAAAGCCACGTCTCAGCAGATGTTAAAGCTGCCGCGCCGGCTGCCGCTTAAATACGCGCAGAGATGAACGCGCCAAAAGTTCTGCTTTTTGACCTTGGCGGCGTGATTGTCCGCTGGACGGGTATCGAGGCCTTGATGGCGCTCACGGCATTGTCCCGTGAGCAAGTCCTAAGACATTTTGCAAAATCAAAAATACTCCGCGATTATGAAATTGGCCGCTGTGATGACGATGCATTTGCGGCCGAGATGATCCGTATTTTCTCTCTGAAGATGGACGCGAAAACCCTCAAACATGAATGGCAGCATTGGGTCGGGCGGACCTATTACGGTGTTAAGCCCGCGCTTAATAACTTGCGCAAAACCTATACTGTGGCTTGCCTATCAAATACCAACGCGCTGCATTGGGCACATCTAAAAACACATATCGACATTGAGGCCCATTTTGATCATGCCTTTGCCTCCCACCTCATTCATGCTGCGAAACCAAGCCCGGAAAGTTATGCTATTCCGCTCATCCACATGGGCGTCGGAGCAAAAGACGTCTGGTTTTTCGACGATACGCAAATCAATGTGACCGCCGCGCAAGAGGCAGGGCTGACAGCATTTTTAATCGACCACGACATCGGAGTTGTCCCGACCTTGATGGAAATGGGTCTTCTTAGCGCCTGACCTTGCCTATATAATTTCAATACGTTTTTGAAATCGACCTATGCATGCACGTTTGTTGCTCTTTTAATGTTTTCAGTCTATGTAGCGGTATGACCCGTATCAGACCCCTTAAAGCTTACAAACACATGCGCAATCTCATTGCGGATAAAGAAGACACGACGCAGGTCTTTTATATTATTGAGGCGCTAGACGGCAATAACCTGACGAAGGATTATCACCGTTTTATGGCGCGCTCCGAAGGCCAAGTGAGATTTGAAGAGCGGCGAGACCTTGTCCCGCTGCTGGACAATCACGAACGCTGGCGGGCCTTGCCCCAAGGCACAGTGGGCCGAGCTTACATCGACTTTATGGAGCGCGAGGGCCTTACCGCTCAAGGTCTTGTGGATGAGTACACACGGTTTGGCAAAGACCTAAGCGACATGTTTCCCAAAGATGTCGCTTGGTACGGTCATCGCCGCCGCGATGTACATGACATGATGCATATACTCTCAGGTTACGGCCGCGACGCTCTTGGCGAAGCCTGCGTCCTTAACTTCACCCATGGGCAGCACCGCGGATTGGGTATTTATTTCATCGCCCACATGGCGGCTCTTGAGGTGCGCAAACAAGCGCCTAAAGGATCCCCCGTCTGGAAAGCTGTACGCGAAGCTCGGCGCAACGGCGCAGCGGCTAAAAATATCATTTCCCAAGACATTTTAGCCCTGATGGCTGAACCGTTAGAGGATGCCCGCAAGCGCCTGAACATCGCCCCGCCGCTCTCTTACCAGCGCGTACACGAGACCATGCGTCATCAAGGCATTGACCCTTACGGCGTCATCGGAGCCCCGCAAGCCGCTTAAAATACCCTCTATGACGTAAAGATAAGGCTTTCTTTGCCGTCTTTTTCCATCGCCGCGATGAAAGTCGGATGCTCGTGCATGCGTTTGACCCACGCCAGACAATTGGGGTAGTCTTGCGTAATCATACCATTGGCGGCAGCGGCCTCCATCCCGTAACTCATCACAATATCCGCGGCTGTCACGGTCTGGCCGGCAAACCAAGGTCTGTTTTCCAAGTCTTTTTCGGCCTGTGCCAGAACAGCGCTCATGCGCGGCGCTACAAATCCGGCTTCGGCTTTTCCGAGGATTTTCGTAATCATAGGCCTAAGCAAACCGGGCGTGCGGCGTTTGATCATCCCGAATATGGCCCGAAATAAAAGCAACGGCATCATGCTGCCTTGGGCCGCATGAAACCAAAACAAATAAGGCACGCGCTCCGGCGTTCCCGCTGCAGGGCGCAAGCGGTGTTCCGTGTCATATTTATCGAGAATATAATCCATGATGGCGTTGGTTTCAGACAAGGTGATATTACCGTCTGTGATGACAGGCGCAGTACCCAGCGGCGAAACCGCTTTATAGTCAGCCGGCGCAAGCCGTGTTGTTTTATCACGGGCATAAAGCTTTAGCTCATACTCCGCGCCGAGCTCCTCCATGAGCCAGAGAAGACGAAAGGACTGCGAATATTCAAGGTGATGAATGGTGATCATAAAAAGCCTGATTAAACCTTTTGCCTAAATGTGGTTAATGTCAAACTGTTAGCATAACTGGAACATTATCAATAGAAAAATAAATCTTTCAAAGAGTTAGCCAAAATAACCTTAACGATGTGGTTAAAGCATATTTGAAAACAAGACCTCATTAACCACTTCGTTTTACGCGATCTTCAGGGGTTTGCTCTACATATTTTCACAATAGTGGGACGTAGGTTTGATAGATCAAATCATTTTCATATGAAAATGCAGACCGTTTTCAAACGTCGAAGGTGTGGATATAAATTATGAGTGCATTAAATTTCTTAAAAAAGTTCAGGCATAAACAAGACGGTAATGTCGCCATTACAGCGGCGATGTCTTTGCCTGTTGTGTTGATGATTGGTTTTGGCGCGATGGACTACGGGATCATGGTTCAGTCGGATCAAGAACTAAAATCCGCTGCCGCTGCCGCTTCGCTGGCCGCCGTGAACGAAGCGCAAATTGCCTATACGAATGAAGAAGGCGAAGACCTAAAGGAATTGATGGAGCAAACGGCGAAAAAAGTTTTTAACGCCCGGGTCGAAAAAATGAACCTTGTGGATGTCAGCAGTATTGAGGTTACGTCCAAAGTTGACGGCAACAGACTATCGGCCAATCTATCTTACCGCGCGACCTATAAAACCCAGGTCATTGGCGTCGCTGGTATGAAATCGATCAATATAGCCAACAGCCAACGGGCGACGATCAGCTCTGCGTCATATTCAGATATTACCTTTGTGATCGACTCTTCCGGTTCCATGGGGATCGGCTCAACCGTGGCTGATCAGCAATTGATGATGAATACAATTGGTTGCACGTTCGGCTGTCATAACAACCAGGTATCGGCGAATTCGTCTTATGGCCGGGCCAAGGCGGCTGGCGCGACAATGCGTATTGACGTTGCGAAAAACGCCGCCATGAAAAGTCTTGATATCATCCGGGACAATACTGAACTTGATGATCAAATCCGGCTCGGTCTTTACCGATATAGTAGTAACTTGACCCCAGTCATGAATGCGAGCGATGCAAATTCATCTGATCTTAATCATGTCAGAAACGTGTTTGACGATGAAATTCATCTCGACTTCTGGGGCATGGGCTCTAACACAGAGCTTGCGCTCGAAAAAGTTGCCGAACGTTTACCGGATGGCGGCAGCGGGCGCACACCAAATGACCGCAAACAATATATCGTTGTGGTGACCGATGCCGTAGATGACTGGCGTCATTTCTACGGTACCCCGTCCGGATCTGAACGTCTTTGGTCACGTGTTAACCTGCCACGATATGGCGGCGGCGTCTGGGCCCCGGGAAATACGGGCTGTAAAGCTATCCGTGACCGCGGGATCAACATCTACTTTATTCAAACTGAATATCTCGCCCCGACGATTGGTCAGCACCAAGCCTATTACCGCTGGATCGATGCCAACCTGAACCCGATTATCCCGGACCGCTTGGCGGCATGCACAGGCTCGGCTGATAACGTTATCAGCACGGTTACGCCGGGCGAACTTGACAATGCTATGTCATCCGTGATCGGCGATATCAGCTCACCATTGCGGCTCTATTAGTATTTCACATTGAGAGCTTCGCTCATGCGCTATTAACGCATAAATCAAAGACAATAAAAGGCGGGGCCGCAGCTCCGCTTTTTTTATACGCTCAGATCATTCTTGCCCCTTACTTATGAGCCAAGAAATAAAAATGAAGCCTGCGAACAGCTCGGACAGACGATCAAGATCACGGCGCAGTGGAGGGGGTTAGGGGTATCATACTCGGTTGATATATCAGTAAGTACGCAGTCTGAATTGCACATAGAATAGCCAATTGTTTGTTTATAGCAGCTTTAAAAAAGGCCGCAAAAAACGGCTATGCCCTTCCCGGTCGGCAGGGCAATCACAGGGAATACAAAAGATTGGCTGAACCAGGCCGAGCACGGGCTTGCAGCACGGGAAACATGGGAGCGTATTATCACAAGGAACTTAACCTAGGGTCTGTGGACAATTAGGGTTGAGTTAAGACGGGAGTGATTTTGCCTTGCGACTAGGAGAGACGCGCAAGGAACTGTGTGCAATTTCGAGCATTCTCGACGCAGCCGCGGGGCAAAAGCGCCCCGCCGCGCAGCGGAATGACCAAAATCATCCATTTTCGCGTCGGAAACCCTCACCTTGCGGACGCAAGCTATCAGATTTTCTCCTAAAACTGATTGATTTTGCCTCATATCTTAATCTCAACCCTAATCGTCCACAGACCCTAGAATAGGAAACATAGCTCCTAGAATACGCAACATTGGCTTGGTCAAATAAATATATGAAATCAAGCGGTGCTATCACTTGCTAAGTCAAACACAGGATCAAATAAAATATGTAGCCCTAGAAAACTGACGGCTCAAACTAGCAGTTATGACCGGGATGCTGAACGGCTTTATCGCCGCGTGTTTTGCGAATAGCGCTGACGTGTATATCCTGCTCTTCTAAAAATTTGTTTTTCAAAAGCGGCACGTAACGAAACGTATAGTCCCCCATAATAACCGCGCCCCGGCCCAGCATGCCTTCAGGTATCTTGCTGCCGTCAAGTTTGACCGAGTTCGGTACCACATCCAAGGTGCAAGATATTCTGACAGGATTATCCGCCCACGAACCATGTCCCCAGTAAAAAGTCCAAATAACATCAGGCTCAAAATCGCATGCTGCGCCGACGCATCCTGCCGGCGTTGGCGTAAATTGTACGCCCGCAAACGCGCGTGTGTAGCCCGCCGCACGGCGGCCCGCCCGTAAATCTGTGGCAAGGTTTGCATTCGGATTCATGATAGCCCAAATATCAAGCGCGTTCATGCGCTCGACACCTGTCAGGCTATTATTGTCATCCCGGCTGATAAATTCGACGCCGAAATCCACGGCCATTTTGGCGCGGCGTTTGATCATACTGTAATTTATGATCTCGGCGATCCCGTAAAACAAAACAAGGAAAACGGGGAAGATCAGTGCAAACTCAAGGGTCGCAATACCGCTCTCTGAGTCCGAGTATTTTTTGGCTTTTCGACCAAATTTTATACCAACGACATTCGTAAATCGACCTAACATGATGACCCCCCGGACAGCAAAGGTTCGCGCCGGATAACACTGCGGCTGCGGTAGTACTTCTCATTACTTCGTGTTGTAATGTCCGCTATGGCGATAGGGTGTACTAGGTTAGTCACAGGATAATTCAATTCGATCATAATCACATCACTGGTGCACCCCAGGTCCCACTGACCGATCACCGTATCGTTTCTGTAAAGATATGGCCGGCCCGGCAAAACGCGAACGCCGATTTCAATCTCATCACATTTCATAAATGTTGTGCCGATATCAGGGCAAAACTCATCGCGCATAAACTCAGAGGCATTATCCGATGTAAAATTATTAATGCCAATTTCGCTTGAGACGACATAAAGTTTATTATCCAATTCGTTTTGGATAATGCCTTTATAGCTGAGCTCAATAATCGCAAAAAGACCCATCAATAGCGGAACCGCCAAAATAGCAAACTCAAGCGCGGTTGCGCCTTTATTGTCTTTTAAGTATCTCAAGATACTTGTCATAAGTCTCCCCACAGCCTGAGTTGCGACCTTTACCTTACCCAAAATGTGGTAAGGTTCTTTCAAAGAACATGGCTAATAAAACCTTACGCAGATGCCTGAATTGTCAGCCGATCCTAATGGGTGATACGCGGAGATAAGAGGTTCAGCGCAATCTGCTCGAACGCGACGTGCAATGTGCTTGCGCTGGTCGCGTTATAATAAAATTCAGGATTCGTTGCGCAGTCACGCACAAGGTTTTTCGCCTGATTGTCAAACACCTTAAAGGTAATGGTATAAATCTCGATATCATCAACGGTCTTAAGGCCATTGCAGGCGGCCTCCGTCGTGTTGTCACTATCAGCACGGTTTGATCCGGTATGCGTTTGGCCTGTCCGGGACAGCGTATTCAGACCATCCGTCATGAACACCACAACTTTTTTGTGCCGCGCTCCGGCTGGAATAGACGGATTATTGGCAAAAGGTTGATTTGTATCCAGCATGCGCCAGCCCCACATAAGACCCGCCGCAGAATAGGTAAAATCTTTCGCCGTCATAGAGTCAATCTTGGTTCTCGCCGAGTTCAGATTTGTTGTCATAGGCAACAAGGGTACGCTGCAGGTTGTATCCAAAAATCCGGGGACTTTTGAACTGCCGGATGTATAGTTTGGAACCAAATTATCTCCGCCTGCACGTGATCCTACGCAGCCGCTCCAAACATGATAAACAGGCGGCGGTGTATGACAGGTGGTAACCGGGCTACCGTAAACGGGCGTACAGACTTCACGCGTTCCGCCCGGCGATCCTGGCCGACCCGGACTGCCGGAACTGCCACCACAAGAGTACGACACACCATCATCCGAGCATGTACTCGGCGGTGTGGGCGGCGTTGCTGGCCTTGCAGGTGTTGCAGGATAAGATTGCATTGAGCAAGGCGGCTGCGTACCTGTTTGAGGGGTATGAGTCGAACATTGCTGTGGAAAATATTCCACCCAATCAGCAGGTACATCAATCCAAGGCTCGTTGCGAACGCCCATTCCCACATTCACATATTGCGCATAAGGTACGACCGAGATGCGGATTTTATCAGAATCAATATCCTCAATAATATCCAAGAAATTTTTGGCCGATGTCTTCAAGGACGGCAGGCGATTATCGTATTTCATAGAGGCGGTTGTATCGAGTACCAAGACGATGTCTGTATGATCGGCCACCTCAATGAGCGTTTCCGCCGTCACAGAGACGTCAACACTGGATTTACCAAACATCCCCATGATTGCAGGCTTGTAAGCCCCGTCCAGCGTCACGCTGAGCATCTTTCGATCCGTTGAAAGAACTGTCGTTGTACTTAGTGCGGTGCCTGTATTGTTATTTTTTTGAACAACACGTTCAGCAACCGTGTGCATAGCGCTTTGTTCTTTGGGCCGGGATTTGGCCGCAGAGAGAACCGCAGCATCAGCAATATTCTGATATTTCGTTTGCAGCCGCTGCATGCCGGTCGCATCGATAGCAACGCCAGACGCCATAATGATGAGCATTAAGACCCCTGCGAAATAGACCGCCATACTGCCTTTAGTATTTGAAAAATAATTTAATCGCATTGCGGTCCCCACCAAATAATAATGCGCAGCAAATGAGGTGAAACCGACAACACTAAAATTGCCTAATGCTCTACCATTCTGCCGCGCCGTTATGACGCTTATAGGGAAAACTAGTAAGGCAGAACGCTTAACGCCTAGATAAAAGGGACGGTTAATGTGGAGTTAATCTGTAAATAGCGATATGCTCGGCTAGCGAACCAAGCGACCAGTATCGCGTATTTTACGCTTCATCGACCAAATGAAAGGCCCCGTTTTCATCCGATAACATAAGTCGGGCGCGGATGATTGAAAAATAGGCACCTTGCAAATGCAGCAAACCGTCCTCAAGGCGTTCACGAACAAAAGGGTAGCTCTTTAAGTTTTCAATCGACTGGCGAACGCTTTCAAGCTCAAGTTCAAAACTTACATCTTCAGGCTCAATTTTGCGCGATAAAACACGGTCACGCGCCCCGTTCATTATAGAGACCCAGCGCCCCACATATCCTGCATTCGGGTCATGACCCAAACCATCTAGACAGCCTTGAATACCGCCGCAGCTTTCATGACCCATGACGACAATGACTTTAACTTTGAGGATTTTGACCGCATATTCGATCGCAGACGCGGTGCCGTGATAGGACTCGTTTTTATCCACGGGCGGCACAATATTGGCGACGTTTCGAACCACGAACATCTCGCCGGGATAGGCATGAAAAATATCCGATGGATCGACCCGGCTATCGGCGCAAGCAATGAGCATAACCGTAGGGTGCTGTCCTTCTTTACCTAGCTCTTCATACAGCGCTTTTTGAGAGCGGTAGTCACCCGCACGAAAGGTTTTATAACCGTCAAGAAGACGTTTTTTAGAACGTTCGATCATGGCTAGTTTGACGTGGGCGATATACGCACGATACGGTCAGGTAACGCCGCATATATGGCCCCGTCAGGCCCAGTTGTGACGTCGCGGACACGGCCTTCACCCTTGATCAGAATGACCTCCGATACATATTGGTCACCGCGCACATCAACCAAACGGATGGACTCATCGCGAAGTGAGCCGACCAATAACCGCCCTCGCCACGCTTCAAACAGGTCGCCTGTATAAACATCCAGGCCGCACACAGCGATCGACGGTGTCCACTGGCTTGCGGGCTGCGCCATTCCTAGTTTGGCCTGATACGGCGTCAGCTCTGTTCCGTTGTAATTACGGCCATACGAAATGACGGGCCAGCCATAGTTCACACCAGCCTTAATGGCATTAAGCTCATCTCCGCCTTTGGGGCCGTGCTCTGTTTCCCACAGAACACCCGTATCAGGATGTATGATCAGCCCCTGCGCATTCCTGTTGCCGTAAGAATATATAGACCCATACGCGTCAGGGTTTGACACGAAAGGATTATCATCCGGGATCTCGCCGCCGCGTTTAATACGGTGGATTTTACCATTTGGACGCGTAATATTCTGCGCATCATCCATCTTGCCCCTATCCCCAATGGAAAAATAAAGATGCCCGAACGCGTCAAAAGTTATGCGGCTGCCATAGTGAAACCGAGTTTTTATGTAATGCTCAGGTTTGGCTTGAAAAAGTGTTTGTTGTTGTGTCCAAACTCCGTCTTTGATTTTACCGCGAATGATTTTCGTCATAGCGCTGCCGTCTTCGCCCGGATCAGAATAAGCGAGATAAACCCAACCTTCATCCGCATAATCAGGGCCGAGCGCTACGTCCAGTAAACCGCCCTGCCCAGCGGATACGACCTCAGGTATGCCGTCCACAGCGTCTGGCAGTAACTGCCCGTCTTTGATTTGGCGAAGGTTGCCTTTTTTTTCAGTAACAATCGCGTCTTGAGCTCCCGTGAAAACAAATCCCCATGGTTCATCCAAACCATCCACCCACAGATCAACTTTAACCTGGTCTTGCACTGAAGGGACATCAACAATCGGCGGGCGCGTCGCCAATGATGATCCTGCGCGCACAAATGCCAAAATGTCCTTTTGGTCAGATGAAAGTAAAACATCACCAAAGCCTGGCATCCCGGCCTGTTCAATACCTTTATTAATTACTGTGATAATATTGGCATCTGTACTCCCATACATCCAAATATCATCAACAAGACTGCCCGCTTGCCCGCCTTTTAAATCCGAACCGTGGCACGACGCGCACAAGGCCTCATAATGGACAGCGCCTCTTGCCTCAGAGGCGAGCAAAGCTTGAGCTTCTGGGGCGTTTTGCTGCGCAGTAACGCCTTGGCACGCTGATAAAAGAAAAGGGAGAAAAAGATATTTTGAATAAGACATAGTTTCTATTACGTCGAGTCTTTAATCCTGTCACCTTTTTGTCGACGGTCTTTTCCAAAAGCCTATAGCGAAAAGTCATGTTTGAAAGTTCATTGCTCTTTCACATCGTTCTCGCTAATTCGGCTAATGGCTAAATTTTATAATGATGTTGTCTCCTCTTCTGCGCCCCGTATGGGCAATGCTGTCACGCGCTGGATCGGTCAAAGCATTTTGAATGCCATGGGATGGAGAATGGTGGGCCGACTTCCAGACGAAAAAAAAGCTATAATTATTGGTGCGCCTCATACATCCAATTGGGATTTAGTTTTGGCGATGGCCTGCATGCTGTCCGTTGGACTTAAATTCTCATGGATGATGAAAAAAGAAGCTTTTATCTGGCCTCTCGGCCCGCTTTGGAAATCCATGGGCGGCGTCCCCATAGATAGGTCTGCTAAAAATGATATTACAACGCAAATGTCAGACTGGTTCAAATCAAATGACAATGTCTGGCTAGGCATCACGCCAGAAGGCACACGTTCGAAAGTAAACCGTTTTAAGAAAGGCTACATGCGGATCGCAAGAGCGGCAAATATCCCCATATTTATTGTTGGCATTCATAGTGAGAGAAAAGAAGTCGTTCTAGATAAAGTTTGGCAATTCACCAGCGATGATAATGACGCCGAAAATGCGGCTATTAAAAAATATTATGATCAAACTTTTATCGGCGTGAACCCGAAGAACGGTTAAGCCCTTTCTTTAGCCGACGTTTGCAGCTCAAGACCAACATCTACGTTTGCGAGCTCCCGCGCGCGGTTTCGAAGTTTGAACAGTGTTTCCAGCGCAACTTTGCTTTCTTTTTTACTGAACGTTACTTCGGCTGCCTTTGAGAGCGTAGAAAAATGATCTGACGTCAGGCTTTGATAGTTTTTCGCCAAAAGTTTTCCGCTTTTGGTTATAATCAGCGGCGGACTACGCCGATCTTCGCGGCCGGGTTGTCGTTTTACATAACCAGAAAGTTTCAGGTTTTTTACTGCGCGGCTCACGGTGCCGCGATCAAAGCGTAAAAAGTCTGCAATCTGCGTACAAGAGGCTGGCTTCGCTAAATAATCCAGCGTCATTAAAGTTCGCATTTCGCGAAGTCTGATGCTATCAGAGACATCTAATTGAGGCAAAATATCCCGCCTAAGAATTGTTGTATAATCGCTTTCAATCTGGCTGCAAAACAGTTGAAATGCGATATCTTGATGTTCGTATGTGTCATATTGCTTTCGTGTCATCTCTGGGCCCTTCCACTTATCCTTGGATGAGTGTCTACGAATTATTTTCGCTTACGGGGTGAACCCGAGCAGTTATCGTGCCAGTTCATCATTTAATTCACAGCAATTGCCTTTCATAGTTAACACAGTTAATCCTCATTTCTAACTAAAGTTTCTTTATAATGCAGAGCCCTACACACACATTAATAGCCCTGGCTATCCTCAGCCGCAAAGGTACACGCAAACGAAACTTGGCTGTTTTTTGGGGGGCCGTCATTCCAGACGCGTTTATCTACGGCGCGTGGATTTGGCTCACATTTGTCAAAGGCGAAAGTCAGTCCCGTATCTGGAACGAGATATATTTTGATGCTCCCTTGCAGGCTTTAGCTTCGGCTTTTAATTCTGTGCCTCTATTTATAATCCTAGCTCTTTCGGGATGGGTATTGATGCGGCGATCTGTTTCGCTACTCAAAGCCGCTACGATGCTCTATTACTTTGCGCTGGCTGCCCTTATTCATATTGCCTTCGATTTTCCCGTTCACAATCATGATGCCTATGCGTATTTCGAGCCGTTTACAGATTGGCGGTTTTACTCTCCACTCTCATATTATGAGCGCTCGTATCACGGCGTCTGTGTCGCAACATTCGAAGCCATTTTAGCCGGAACATGCATCTTTGTTTTATGGCGCAGATTTGCAGCCCGGTGGGTCAAAGTCGTCTTGGGGGTTTTCGCCCTCATTTACACGGCGCAAATGGCAGTCTTGCATCTTGCGCCGCTGCTTAGCCAAGGTTAAGCCTCCGTTATGGCTATAATTACGCTCCCCGAGCTTCAACAAACCTCTGGCTCTCTCATGGGGATAGATCCGGGCACGAAGACATTCGGACTGGCCATCAGTGATCGCACCCGGCTGATCGCCAGCCCGCTAGAGACCCTCCGGCGGCAAAAGTTCACAGTTGATGCCGCGCGGCTGTTAAGTCATTACGACGACAATGAGGTCACAGCGCTCATTGTCGGTTTACCCGTCAATATGGACGGCTCCCAAGGGCCGCGGACACAGTCAGTGCGTGATTTTTGCGCAAATTTGATCCGAATCAGAGACGTTTCCATTTTCCTCTGGGATGAGCGCCTCTCAACAATGGCGGTTACGCGCACAATGATCAGCGCTGATATGAGCCGTAAAAAACGCGCCGAAAATGTTGATAAACTCGCCGCCGCCTACATCCTGCAAGGCGTGCTTGATCGCCTCAGAGCTTAACTCACTCCTAGATCCGCGTTTACACTTTCTTTACCCATACAAACGTTTTGCCTCATTAACAAAGTGTTTACGCCGAATCCTAAGCTGATTTAAACAAATCTGCGCTAATGAATTTATCTATAATAGCCGAAATATGTCTTTTTGTGCGTACAAGAACGGCTTTGGGGTATGTGGGATATGTAGGACAAAATGATAGAAATAAAAGATAATAAGCTCAACCAGTTAATTACGAACTTCAAACGTGATCAAAGCGGTTCTCTTGGCGTCGTCTTTGGGGCCTCGGCGCTAACAATTATGATCGCCGTTGGTACAACTTACGACATCAACCAAGTGCAGTCATCATCCGTCCGCGCGCAGCAAGTCGCAGATATTGTCGGCTTGTCCGCGACCGTTCACGTGAAAAATTTCGGCGAGCCCCCCGCTACAGATGAGGAAGGTTACATGCACGGCAAAACCTATTCCGCTAAAGAAGAAGGCTTCAATGTTGGCGCGGCGACAAAAGGCAGTAACGATATTACGTTTAAAGTTCTTTATGATAAGGACAGAGGTGAAGCCGTTGTTAAAATGAACGGCTCTATTCAGACAAGTTTCATGGGCGCTTTCGGCCAAGAAAGCATCGCCTTTAATACAGAATCGACCGTCAAATATGCCCAATCCGATAATGGCGATCCGGCAAGTATCTTCCTCGTTTTGGATAATTCCGGCTCCATGGCTTGGTCAGACAAACAAATTACTGAACGCAAGCGAGTCAGAGTACGCTCAGGTCGCCGGTATTTCTGGCAATGGCAATATGTAGCTGCGGGTTCCAAACCTCGCATTGACGGCCTTAAAACCGAAGTCAAAAAGTTCAATGATTACCTGCAGGAAACTGTGGAAGAAAAAACCAACGGCGAGAGTGATCAATTCCTGCGTATGGGCATGTCTGTCTATGCCAGTGGACTGATAAACTCACGCACCGTCACCCCAAGATGGGGAGCCCTGCCTAACAACACCATCAATCGTCTGGCGGCTTCAGGCGGAACATATCCAGATTCCGCAATGTCTCAGACAGAGTCTTGGATCAACCTTGAGGATAATATACACAAAACGGTCAACGGATCTGAAGATCCGCTTAAATATGTGATCTTCATGACGGATGGTGTTAACAGCTCCTCGACAACCGAGTCCCGCACTTTATCCTCTTGCACACGGCTGAAAAACAAAGGCGTGACGGTTTACACAATCGGGTTTGCCCTCGAACCGGGCGATTATATTGGCTACTATAATACCCAATATGCCAGACTGTCCCAAGCCTCTAGCAATAAGGCGTATAATTTCTTGCGCTCTTGCGCCAGTTCTACTGATCACTTCGTCAAAGCCGAAAATACGGACGCCTTGAATGAGGCCTTTGATAAAATTGGCAAAGA
Source organism: uncultured Caulobacterales bacterium (assembly GCA_964352785.1). Lineage (GTDB taxonomy): Bacteria > Pseudomonadota > Alphaproteobacteria > Caulobacterales > Maricaulaceae > JACOMS01. Next base: position 4,275 of record CAYGTI010000003.1, on the reverse strand, counting down.
TATCGTCCAAGATGTGATCAGGGTCGCTTCGTAAATCTACTCTCTCGGCGGTGATCTTAAAAATGCGGGCTTGGCCCGCATTTTTTTCGCGCCGTACAACAGTCAACCCCGTGATTGACTCTGGCCCAGCGTACACCTAAAGCATCTGAAATCACATAGAGGGCTTTATGGCATCCACAGAGGGATACCCGTTCGATAAGCAACATTGCCTGTCTATTTCCGACTTTCACAGACTCGATATTGAAACGCTGCTCTCGCTGGGTGAGCATTATCTTGACCTGTCCGTACAAAAATCTCCGGCGCGATCTGTGCTGTCGGGCAAAACTCTGATCAATCTGTTTTTTGAGAACTCCACGCGCACGGAAAAATCATTTGAACTTGCGGGCCGCCGTCTCGGCGCAGATGTGATCAACATGGCCCTCTCGCAGTCGTCCGTGACAAAGGGCGAAACGCTGCTGGATACGGCGGCAACCCTGAACGCCATGAACCCGGACTTGTTGGTGGTGCGCCACAGCGCCTCGGGCGCGCCCGCGCTGCTCTCGCAAAAAGTTTCTTGCTCCGTCATTAATGCCGGAGACGGGATGCACGAGCACCCCACACAGGCTTTACTCGATGCGTTGACCCTGCGCCAAGCGTTCGCGGGGCAGATTGAGGGTCTGCGCGTGGCCATTTGCGGCGACATTGCCCACTCCCGCGTCGCCCGCTCCAACATACAGCTCTTGAATATGCTGGGCTGCGAGGTGCGCTTGATCGGACCACCAACTCTGATCCCGCCTGATGCGGACCGCTGGGGCGCAGACGTGTTCCACGATATGAAAACGGGGCTTAAGGGCTGTGATGTGATCATGATGCTACGCCTTCAGCTTGAGCGCATGGGCGGAGCCTTCGTGCCGTCCAAACGCGAATATTTCCATTTTTACGGCCTTGACCGGGCCAAGCTGACCTATGCCAAGCCCGACGCCAAAGTCATGCATCCCGGCCCCATGAACCGGGGCGTCGAGATCAGCTCCGACGTAGCGGACGATCCGGATATCAGCTTGATCACCCGGCAAGTCGAAACCGGCGTTGCCATGCGCATGGGCATTTTGCATGCTCTGTCCGATGCCCAAGACATGAGAGCCTAAGATGAAAGCCCTCTCTATTGTCAATGCCCGCATCATCGACCCGGAAACCGGATATGACGAGACCGGAATTATTACTATCATCGATGGCCAAATTGCCGATATCGGCCCCAAAGCCCGGCTCATGGACGAGCAAATCGACGCGCATGGCCTGATCGCCGCGCCGGGCTTGATCGATATGCGGGTCACGACCGGAGAGCCGGGCGCCGAGCACCGCGAAACCATTGAGACCGCCGCGCGCGCCGCCGCCGCGGGCGGCGTGACATCCATGGTCGTCATGCCCGACACCAATCCAGTGATTGACGACATGTCTCTTGTCGATTTTATTCAGCGCCGCGGCCAAGACAGCCCGGTCAATGTCTATGCCGCCGGAGCCCTGACCAAAGGCCTTGACGGTCAAACGCTCACCGAGATTGGCCTCATGAGCAGCGCCGGAGCCGTGATGTTTTCAGGCGGGCCAGAACCTATCGCCGACAGCCTGATCATGCGCCGTCTTCTGTCTTATGCGGCCACATTTAATGCTCTGATCGCCAACCGCGCCAAAGACCCCTCCCTGTCCGCCGGAGCCTGCGCGCATGAGAGCGACTTTTCCTCCCGCCTTGGATTGACCGGCGTTCCCGCCGCCGCCGAGATTATCATGGCTCAGCGCGATATTACGCTCGCGGAGCTGACCGGCGGGCGCTTGCTGATCGATTTGATTTCCTGCGAGGGGGCCGTCGATGTGATCCGCGCCGCGAAATCCCGCGACCTCGACATTGCCTGCTCGGTCTCGATTAATCATCTGGCTTTGAACGAGATTGACATCGGCGATTACCGCACCTTCGCCAAGCTCGACCCGCCCTTGCGGGCTGAGAGTGACCGGCGTGCTTTGCTGGGCGGGATCAATGACGGGACGATCGATGTGATTGTCTCTGCCCACGACCCGCGGCCCGCCGGAAACAAACGCCTGCCCTTCTCCGAGGCCTCGCCCGGCGCGGTGGGTTTGGAAATCCTGCTCGCTGCCGGATTGTCCCAAGTCGCGGATGAGAGCCTGGATTTGATGATGTTTCTCAAAACTCTGACCTGTAATCCCGCCAATTTGCTCGGACTTCCATCCGGCCGCATTGCCGTCGGCGCGCCCGCAGATATCGTCCTGATTGATCCGCATGCCCCGTGGGTCTGCGACAGTGAGCGGCTGCTCTCCCAATCCAAGAACACGCCCTTCGATGGCCGCCGCCTGACTGGACGTGCCATAACCACCCTTTGCGGGGGCAACGTCGTGTATCAAGCCCGGCTCTAAGGCGCGGGCCTTTACACTTACCTGCTTTGCGCCCATTGATTGGCGCGCGGGTTTTGGCGGCCCGTCCGGGAGCGCGAGCGGCGGCCATATGGTGCCGTAATCCGCGTCGGCGGGAACGAACTCCCGTAGGGGAATATCTGCAGCGCGCGGCGGCGTAATCTCTATCTGCATGTCTGGTTTGGGGAGATGCGGTGGACAAGGTTTCAACGCTTCGCTTTTCGTCTGCGCCCTCCACTGCCTTCGCAGGGCGTTCGCGCGTGTCTCAATCCAATAGGCCGATGTTTCGCGCGGATCATAGCCGAGCTTTTCCGTTTGTTCTTTGAATTTGTAGACAGACGCCGGGCTCTCGCGCCACCGAAAGGTCGGGCGAGGCTTAGCGGCTGTGTCATCCCGGAAAACCAAAGGTTTATCCGGGACCTCGAGAGATGAAATGCTATTGTCGACAATCTCTCGATCCCTCGGATCAGGTCCGGGGTAACATGTGAGAGGCATGTCAATTTCTCCAGGTTCCGCCACAGGCATAGGATGAAGTGTTGGGGTAAATGCAATGTCTGTCATTCCGGCCGCAAGCGAAGCTGTAGAGCCGGAAGGTCGAGCGTTCATCGGTAATCTGCCTCCAACCTCTTGACCTTCTGGGGCAAGCCCGGAATGATAGGATTGAGCCATGACCTCCTCCAACCATGTCAGCGCAAGGTTCACCCGTAAATAGGCGACCAGCGGCCCCAAGAGCCCAAAGACCATGCCCCTTATGGTGCGTAGCAACCGGGTCTCATCCCGCGCGGTCAACACGATCTTCGCGGCCAGTCCCGCGAGCTTACTGCCCGGCAGACCGCCGTAAGTGCGTTCTTCCTCAAAATCGAACTGCACATAGGTTTTATTCAGGCGTCTTGGCAGCGTGCCCAACCCCTCACGCACCCGCAGCGCCGTAATGTGGCTGTCTGGATGTTTGATGATCCAATCCACCTCCTCCATCTGGGGCCGCAGGGACTCTCGTAAGTCCAGTATGCTGGGCGGGGTTTTCATGTTAGCAATCTAACCCCGAACTTGAAAACGAGGATTAGTTTGTTACAGGACGCGGAATGGCGGGAGAAATAGTGGTTTTAAAGTTGGAATAATCGCTAAAGAGAGAGTGAAGGCTTGCCGTTTACGTTAAAATACCCGCTAAAATGAAAAGTCTCCACCTGAACAGTGAGGTCTTCTAGGGCGGCAAAAGGAGACATAACTTTACTTTTAGTATATCCTGTTTTAGTCTTGATGATGATAAACATAACTAATTTATAGAATCCGGCAGTAAATGCCGTAAAAATCATGACAAAAGAAGAATGGGCAATTTCAGACAATGCCCAACACATGCTTAAGTCGCTGCATCGTGAGCAGCCAAATTTCTTAATTACTCAAATTCCGCAATTGCATAAATTTCTGATCGATTGCTGTTGGAAGAACAAGCACCTCATTCCTCAACATCATTTGAGAAACGGCTTACGAGGTGCAGAAAAATGGCTGGCTGGAAAAATAACTGATGCAAAATTGTATGACTTAAATTGGCATGCAGAAGCTGAAGCATTTGCAATAGACTATGCAAAGACAGATGAAGAAATTCGCAAACTGAAGGAATTGATTTCAGGCATTCCTGAATTAAATGACATGCCATATTCTCAAGCAAGGGAACTGATAAAAAAAGCCGCATACTTTGCGGAGGGTACTATGATTTATTCGAAATTCCGAAAATTGCCTTGGATTAACTATCTATTGTCATCCCCATTTTTATGTCCAGATATTCTCAGGACGTTTCTAGAACCAGAATTCTAATGTCCGCATTCGGGTGTGAGTTCAACGGGTCGCCGCAACACATTGGCCGAACCGCTCGGCCGGTGT
>CAYGTI010000002.1:32679-179890 GCA_964352785.1 uncultured Caulobacterales bacterium | reverse complement strand
GAGATGGCAACAAAATGAAGTAACAAGGTGTCTATAAAGCTAGGGGCACATCAAATCCCTTATTCACTCTGCACTATTACTTCTCTCGTGAAGATGTTCAAATCGCAAATGGCGCTCATATAGTAGGTAATGAGAGAAAGTGGGCGGCATCAGCTTGGAAAGGATTTGTCATTGCGCATGCCATGAATAATGATATACGTATGCTGGCTCCGAGCAAAGATCCTCGCATGTTTAATTCACTAAAAAGATCTCAGGACATTTCTTCATGCGCAAAATAATAGCAAACAGCTTGCTCAAAACTCTAGCATTCCCGGCAATCGCATGGTCAATTGTGGGATGTTCTTCCACGGCAAAAACGCCAGATGGAGAAAACCAGGTGCATATGCCAGAACCGCTTGAATATGTTGAAACAGAGGATACGATCTTCTTGGTAAATTATACCTGTTTCAAACTTGCAGAAAAAACGAAAAAAGCTTTTGACATTTATCGAAAACGTCACGAAAAAAACCAACAAGCTCTTTTCATCAGCACTATTGATTGCACGTCTGGTCCACAAGGAAAATATGCGTTTGTTAGTATGAGTTTCAGCGTCGACGAGTTCGATAGTTCGAAAATTATGACAGGCCCCACAATTTTCGCAACAACTTCTGATAATGCAAATACTTTCAAGTGGTCTACATGGCAAATGGGTATGGTTCCACATTAGTCAATGACCTGCTCCCTTTAAACGCAAGCGTTTAACTTTCCTCAATATAGTTCCACGGCAGCGGTTTGTCGTCTTTGGCGGCGGCGGGTTTGGCCTTGGCTGCCTTGGCGGCCTTATCGCCCATGCGACCCTCCAAGGCTTCGCTGAGACGCGGATCAAACCTGAGGCGGTATATCGGCTCGGGCATCGTAAACCCTTGCGCGTCCAGGACTTGCATAGCTGATCTTATCGTCAGGCTGCGGGCCTTACCAAAATTTGTCTGTGATTGGTTAATCCAAGCCGAGAACATAATGACAATATTTGAATCGCCGACCGTTTTAATCAGCGCGCCCGGTTCCGGATCCGCTAAGATAAAGTCGTGAGATTTAATCGCCTCAAGGCCCGTTTTCATGGCCGCTATAGGATCATCTTCCGAGTCCATACCCAGTTCAAATGTAAAACGGCGTTCCGGGTTGGTCGTATAATTTAAAATCACGCCTTTAAACACGGTCGAATTGGGTATCCGCAGATGGTTTCCGTCCAGTGTCATCAAAACCGTCGCGCGGGATGTTAAGCGGACAACAATACCTTCAAGATCATTGATTAACACGTGATCTTTGGCCCGGAAAGGCTGGCGTAAACTTAGCATAATCGAAGAAATATAGTTCTCGAGGCTGTCTCGAACGGCGAAACTTATGGCGATACCCATGACCCCGGCCCCGCCTAAAAGTCCGGCCAGTAGAGCGGTTGCGCCAAGAATATTCATAGCGGCCGCAAGACCAATCAGCCAGAAAAGTATCCGAACGGCTTGCGCGAGAATTTCTGCTAAAAAGGGATTAGGCGTAATTTTTTGCCACAGTTTTTGCCGCCGCGAGAGAGCCCCGCCCAACAGACCGGTGAGCACAAAGGCCAGAAGAGCAAAGCCTATCAACGGCAGGGCATTTAATAGCTTGGAGAAATTATCTTGCGCGCTTTGAACCATCGGCAAGACATTGTCGCGCACACTCAGCGTGCGTTCAATTTCGTCTTGAACTGTCACTATGCCCTCAAGCCGTATGGCAATGCGCTGCGCGGCTTCGGCTTGAGCCTCATTAGCCGTCTGCCCGCCCAGCGTCACAACGCCTTCGCTGACCATGACCGTGACATCGCCAAGGCCGTCAATCTCTTTGTATATATTCTCGATCCGCGTTTTGACTTTACTATCATCAACCGCCGCCGAGGTTACTTCGATAACGGGTTCAGGATCAATCTCGGGCTCCGGCGTGACTTGCGCCGGCGCGGTTCCCACGAAAATGATAAAGAGAGATAAAAACAATAACCGTAAAAAACGGGTCATGAATATATATCCGGCAGATTGATGGGTGTTTCCGGGCAGCAGTCGCAAGCGCCGAAGCCGTGCATCAAAGCTATTAAGCCAGTTTAGCACAGCCTTGCTAAAACTTACATGAAATAGAATTCAAACGCGGCGTATGGTTTTGCCGAAGGGCGAAAACAGCGCCGCGCTTATAACTTAAAACTCAATCTGTCCCCGCACGGCTTTGTCATAATCCTCAACCAAGGCGTGGCAAACCTTACCGGGCGTGTAGGTAATCCCGTCTATCTCGCGCACAGGGGTCACTTCGGCGGCGGTGCCGACAACAAAGCATTCGTCAAAATGCGGTAACTCACTTGGGAAGATGTCGCGCTTAAACACTTTATAGCCGCGTTTCTTGGCCAGCTTGACCACCGTGTCGTGGGTGATCCCCTCAAGCAGAATATCATTGGTCGGTGTATGAAGTTCATTACCTCTGATAAAGAAAATATGCGCGCCGGTACATTCGGCGACTTGCCCCCGGTAATCAAGCATAAGCGCGTCGTCATAGCCTTTGGCGTTTGCAGCGTCTTTGGACAGGGTGCAAATCATATAGAGACCCGCGCCTTTGGATTTGCACGGGATTGTATCGGGCGCGGGGCGTTTCCAATCCGACCAGCACAAGCGAATGCCTTTCATCTTGTCAGCGAAATAACTTCCCCAATGCCACGCCGCGACGGCCAAATGGATATGATTGTTTTTAGAGGCGACGCCCATCATCTCTGATCCGCGCCACGCCACAGGCCGCAGGTAAGCGTCGTCCAGACCCGTTTTTGCCAGCGTAGCCACACAGGCCTCATCAATTTGCTCTGCCGTATAGGGAATGTCATAGCCCATGAACTTGGCGGAATTTAACAGCCTGTTAGTGTGATCGCGCAGCCGGAAAATTTTACCATTATAGGCCCGGTTACCTTCGAAAACGGCCGAGCCGTAATGAAGAGAGTGCGTGAGTACATGAACCTTTGTTTCACGCCAGTCAATGAAATCACCGTCCATCCAAATGTGTCCGTCACGGTCATGATAAGCTTTTTCAATCATTTGAAACTCTTGTTAATCTGCGACCACTTGCAGGCCGCTTATTTAAGGGGCATTGTCATACCGTAAACACGTAAGTCAATATACTTTGACGCAAAAATAAGGCGAAAAATTGGGCACAGAATCCGATATATTAGAAAGGCGCGACATACATATCCTCGTCGTGGATGATGATGACCGCATTCGCGATTTACTGCGGACCTATCTCAAACGGCACGGCTTTCGTGTCTCGACGGCAGGGAGTGGACAAGAAGCCCGTAAGTTGATGTCGGGTTTGGCTTATGATTTGCTTATACTAGACGTGATGATGCCCGGCGAAGACGGTATTTCGCTGACGCAGTCTTTACGCCTCAAAGACGATGTGCCGATTATTTTGCTCACCGCAAAAGGCGCGCCCGAAGACCGTATTGCGGGCCTCAAAGCGGGCGCGGATGATTACCTGCCTAAACCCTTTGAGCCCGAAGAGCTTGTCCTACGTATCGAGGCCATATTCCGGCGGCTGGGGTCCAGCGCTCCGGCGTCGCACGTCACGTTCGGCCCATGGGAGTACGATCTTGAGCGGCTGACGCTGACCAAGAACGGCGAGCGTATCCGCCTGACGACAGGCGAGGAAGCGCTGCTCACCCTGCTGGCGCGCTGCGGCGGCGCGCCCGTCAGCCGTTATGCCCTATCCGAGAAAATACGGGCCAAGTCCGAACGCGCTGTGGATGTACAGATGACGCGTCTGCGCCGCAAAATTGAGGATAATCCAGCCGAGCCTGCCTTTATTCTCACGGTACGCGGGCATGGCTACCGCCTGCTGTCCGAAGCTGCCTCCTAAGGTCGCCGGAATTGCTATCGGTTAAAAAATATTTACCCAAAAGTCTGTTTGGGCGGTCACTTTTGATCATCATCCTCCCGGTGGCGTTGATGCAGATAGTCGTCGCGTATATTTTCTTTAACGCGCACTGGACGGCGGTCACAGGTAATCTCTCTGACAGCGTGGCCGCCGATATTTCGGTCATAGTTGACCTTTATAAACAAGCGCCGGACGCAGAACGTGCCGAGAGACTAGACCGTATGACCCGCTCCACCATGGAAATTGCGGTCTTGCTCAAACCCAATGACGCGCTGCCGAAAGCAACTCGTAAGTCCTTTTTCTCAGTGCTCGATCAAACCGTGCAGCGGGCCTTGTCGCAAAAACTCACCGATCCGTTCTGGTTCGATACCACACGCTACCCGAATTATATCGATATCCGGGTTCAGGTCGATGAAGGCGTATTGCGCTTTATCACGGCCCGCGAGCGGGTGTTTGCGCCGACGGGATATGTGTTTATCTTCTGGCTTGTGACCGCCACAGTTTTGCTCACGCTGGTCAGCGTTTTGTTTATTCGCAATCAAGCCCGCCCGATCTCTCGCCTCGCCGCCGCCGCTGACGCGTTTGGAAAAGGCCAGGATATTAGCGACTATAAACCCTCCGGCGCGTCCGAAGTGCGCCTTGCCGGGCAGTCTTTCCTTAAGATGCGAAGCCGTATCAGGCGGCATATTGAGCAGCGCACAACATTACTCGCGGGGGTTAGCCACGACCTACGCACCCCTCTGACACGCCTTAACCTGCACATGGCGATGCAAGAGAATACCGCCGAGAACCGCGCCGCGCGCCAAGACCTCAAAGATATGGAGAATATGCTGGACGGTTATCTGAACTTTGCCCGTGGCCAAATTGGCGAAGCGTCCGAGTCAACCGATATGCGTGCTTTCCTGAAAGCCATCATCGATCTTGCGCCCGACCCAAAGCCTGATTTTATCATAAGAGCAAACGGACAATCCAGCATCAAGCCAGTCGCGCTCAAAAGAGCTGTACAAAACCTTATTAGCAATGCCGGAAAATATGGAAAAAAGAGCCGGGTAACACTGGACTGCCGCGAGGACGCCACCGAGATATGTGTTGAAGATGACGGCCCTGGTATCCCGCCTGAGAAGAGAGAAGACGCGTTTCTGCCGTTCCAGCGCCTTGATGCTGCCCGCAATCAAAACATAGACGGGGTGGGTTTAGGGCTTTCAATTGCCCGCGATATTGCGCAAACCCACGGCGGATCGTTAAGCCTAGATGACAGCGATATGGGCGGCCTTAAAGCGGTGTTAAGGCTCCCGGTTTAACCTCACCTCCTATAAGCATCCTTATGGAACGTCAGTAAAGTGACTGTGGATGCAGAGCCATTGGCCGTTTTCTTTGACGAAGATACGTGTGGATTTGCCTTTGGTTGTAAAGCGCTCACCTTTGACGCGCTGCCCGTTTTCCAGAGTTTTTGTGCTGTAACCGCTATCCGTCCAGTAATAGGTTATCCAAGCTGTCTCGCCGCGCACCTGTACGTCGGGTTGATGCATAAAGGTTCGAACATTCTGAACACGGCCCAGATAATCCGCGTAACTGGCCCGCTCTTTATACTTACCGGATTGCAGATAAATATCACCTTCACCAAAAACGGTATAATCGTCATGGATATAGGTCATATAGGTATCAACATCCCCGACCTCGACTGCCGCCCACATAGCTACAATGTTTTGTTTGATCGTCTCAGCATCCGCATCGGAACCTGCCAAAGCTGGCGAACCGATTAAACCAAAACATAGAATAAAACCAAGAATAATCCGGCGCATAACGTCTCCTTGGGGATCACCCCAGCGCTAAATCAACAGCAAATAAAGGCAGCTTTAGCTCACATTCATAGAGTAAAAGACGTAATTTCCGCCCCGGTTGACCAAAATAGTAATCGGTCGGCCCGAGTCTTTTGCGGCGGTGACGGCTTCTTCAAACGCTTCGGGCATCTCCACAGGCTCGAAACTGACTTCTTCAATGATATCGCCGGAGAGGATTTTACCTGCGGCTTCACTACGTGTGCTTACTTTGACGACGCGTACGCCTTTGACACTTGGTAGAATTTTGTGCTTGCGGCGAACTCCATCTGTCAGGGCTTCGATGGAAATGCCCATGGCCACACGGTCAGCCTCTTGCTCGTCTTTCTCTAAGCGCGCCAAATCATCTTTGGTCACTTTCTCTTTCAGGCGCTCCATAGTCACAGAGACGGTTTTACGTTTACGTTTGCGAAGCACGGTTACATCAAGCGGTACACCAATCTTGGACTCGGCCACCATGCGGTAAAGCGAGCGTTGATCCGGTACAGTCTCTCCGTCAATTTGCAGAATGATATCGCTCACTTTTATGCCCGCTTTAGCGGCGGGAGAGTCCTTAACAACACGCGTGACAATTGCGCCCGTGGGCGCGTCGAGACGAACGCTTTTGGCGAGGTCTTTGTCGACTTCTTGCACAGACACGCCAAGGCTTCCGCGCCGGGTTTCGCCGTACTCACGAAGTTGACGGATCACGGATTGCGCTAAATCAGACGGAATTGAAAAGCTGATACCGACGCTATAGCCCGTAGGTGATAAAATCGCCGTATTCACACCAATGACTTCGCCCTGCATATTAAACAAAGGCCCGCCGGAGTTTCCCCGGTTGATCGCCACATCTGTTTGCAAGAAATCATCATAATTACCGTGATTGATCTGGCGGTTACGCGCGGAAATAATCCCGGCGGCGACAGACCCGCCATAGCCAAACGGGTTACCAATCGCGATCACCCACTCTCCGACCTCGGCGGTGTCAGAATTACCAAACGAAACAAACGGAATATCTTTGCCCGCGTCAATTTTTAAGAGCGCCAAATCCGTTGACGGATCACGGCCCAAAAGTTCGGCTGTATAAGTGTCGCCATTTGGAAAGGTCACTTCGATCACGTCGGCTTCTTCGATCACGTGATTGTTGGTGACAATATGACCGGCAGCGTCAATGACAAAGCCTGAGCCCAGAGATTTAGACACACGCCCGCTATTATTATTGCGTCGGTTAAAAAAATCATTGAACCGCTCGAGCGGAGACCCTTCCGGGAACGCCGGGACTTCGTCTTCGATTTCAACATTTTGAGAGGTCGAAATATTGACCACAGCGGGGCTAAGACGTGTGTTGAGCTCTGCAAATCCTTCAGGAACGCCGCGCGCCGCAGCGGGCAGCGCAGATATAAAAATTAATCCAGCTAATACAGCCAATGCTTTAATAGAAAGTCTCATAGATTTCACTCTAATATATAAATGGCAGCTATGGAATGAATTTGTGTAATTCACGTAAATTCCTGAAAACCGCTTAATGTGAAATACACCTGATAACCAACCTCAAGAATGTTCAAATAGTTTAGCTACGCAGACACGGATTTAACGGCCCACATGATCATTACTACGCCAATCGCAACAGAAAACAGTCCCGAAAGATGCAACATCCTGTCGCCCGCCGCAAAGGCTTGTTGGTATATCTCACGCATTTGAGACGGGAAAATAGCCCAAGCGGCCCCCTCAATAGCGAGAGCGCCGCCGGCTGCGATCATCAAAATGGTCATGAGCGTCATGACGGTTTACTGTCCGCGTTGGTTGTCCAAGTAGCGCAGAAAGTCACTGTCAGGCGACAAGACATATGTTGTCCCCGTGCCCAGACCTTTCCGGTAGGCTTCCATAGAACGATAAAAGGCAAAAAACTCAGGATCACGTTCATAGGCTTCAGCGTAAATATTGTTTCGCTTCTTGTCGCCCTCACCGCGTATGATCTCGGCCTTTTCTTGCGCTTCGGCGCGAATGACGGTCGCTGTTTTTTCAGCCGTCGCGCGGATTTCACGGGCGCGCTCTTCACCCTCGGCGCGAATACGCGAGGCTTCCTGTGCCCGTTGCGTGACCATACGTTTAAATACACGCTGTGAGTTTTCTTGTGGAAGGTCTGCACGTTTGATACGCACATCAATAATTTCGACACCAAGGCGTTGATTATTGGCCACAGCGTTTGATACCTGCTGAATTTCGGCCATCAATTCGGCGCGTCGGCCAGCAATGATTTCGGGGGTTTCGACCCTGCCCAAAACATCACGCAGTGTTGAGTCCATGATGGATTGCAATTTTTGCTGCGCACCGAAGTCATTTTGCAGTGCCTCGTAGAAGTTAACCGCATTTTTGATCCGGTAACGCACAAAGGCATCCACGACCAAACGTTCCTGGTCAGCCGCTAGCAATTCGACGGGCTTGAGGTCCACTTCCTGGTTACGGCGATCGAGTATAACAACCCGCTCAAACGGAGCCGGAAGCTTGAATTTCAGCCCCGCATTTGCAGGCTCGCCCCACGCGTTCTCGACGCGCTGAGCTTCACCAAATTGTAGAACAAGGGCTTGCTCCCACTGTTTTACGGTAAACGTACAGGAGATCGCAGCGATGGCCGCTATACCCGCAAGAAAAATAATAAGAGGTGTTTTATTAGACATTATTGGCCTCCACGCGGCTTAGCGCTCAATTTATCGAGCGGCAAATAAGGTACGACGCCTGATCCCGCGCCTTCATCCAAGATAATTTTTTCCGCAGGGGCGTAAACTTCTTCAATGGTTTCAAGGTACATCCGTTGACGCGTAACGCGCGGCGCGGCTTGGTATTCCTCGAGAACCAGCTTGAAGCGCTGGGCCTCACCGCTGGCTTCAGCCACAACGCGTCCTGTATAACCTTCAGCATTTTGAATAATTTGCGCAGCCTCACCGCGGGCTTGTGGAACAATATTGTTTTGATAGGCTGTTGCCTCATTTACAATCGTCTCGGCGTCTTGCGCCGCGTTGACCACGTCGCGGAATGCATCAATTACGTTACCCGCTTCTGGTGGGTCAGCTTTTTGCAATTGCACTTCAACAACCTCAACGCCCGCTTCATATTCATCGAGCGTTTCCTGCATAAGATCGCGCACCGCGATGGTGATGCTAAGACGATCTGTTGTGATAATTTTCTCAAGCTCGTTTTTACCGACGATTTCGCGCATCGCGCTTTCAGCCACAGCTTGAACGGCAACTCGAGTTTCATCAACATTGAAGATAAAGTCATTAAGCTCGCTGATACGCCAAAGAACCGTAAAATCGATATCCACGATATTTTCATCACCCGTCAGCATCAAGCTGGCCCCCGGCGAGCCGCCAATATCGATCTTTTTAACTTCGCGAGTTTTTTCTTTAATTGTCGTCTCAACCGGGTAAGGCAATTTAAAGTTCAAACCCGGAGGCGCCGTACGGCTATATTCGCCAAACCTGAGAACAAGCGCTTCTTCTTGTTGGTCGACGGTGTAGACACTTGTTCCGACCATAAAGACGACGCCTAATAATAGAAAAATACCAAACGGGCCAAATTTAGAGAGTGGCCCGCTCCCGCCGCCTGAACCGCCGCCGCGCGGGCCGTTGCCGCCGCGTCCGAATTGGGACTTAAATCCCTGTATAACGTTATCAAGATCCGGAGATGTTTCTCCGGCGCGAGGTTTATTTCTATCTGGACGCCCTGCGCCCTGTCCCCAAGGCTTCTTACCACCGCCTGAACCGTTACCGCCGGGGCTATTTCCCCACGGGCTCTTATTATTGGACATATCGTCTCCGTCGATTTCGTTTGCCTATATGTGGATGTAGCCCTGCGCGATATCAAGGGACTCATAGTTATTTTTGTGCAGTAATTGCACTAAATCTCCCAAATTCGAAACTGGACGAGACGATAGGGCTCAACTTAACCCTGTTTATAAAGTGAACCGCTCAAAAACACTTAGAGATCACGCTCATAAACGCGAACGGTAAACGCATAATCATCTTTTGGCACCTGAGGATAAGGTGTCTCGGACACGCATCTCCAATCTGCTCTGTCAAAGTGGGGAAAATATGCGTCGCCCGCCATTTCAACATCCACATCAGTTATATACATCCGGTCACAATATTTGAGCAGGGAGGCATATAGTTTCGCTCCGCCAATCAACATAACCTCATCCGAGCCTAACTGCCCCGCCAGTTCATAGCCCCGTCCAATCATTTCCCGCGCGTCTGTGAAAACCTCCGCGCGCGTGTCTTGGAATTGCGAGTTTCTTGTGAGCACTAAATTGGGCCGCCCCGGCAGAGGAAACGGGAGCCCCTCCCACGTCACGCGGCCCATCAAGACAGGTTTTCCCAACGTCGTGCGTTTAAAAAACTTCAAGTCCGATGATAGGCGCCACGGCAAGCCGCCGTCTACGCCGATGACGCCATTTCGAGACCTAGCGACAATAAGAGAGAGTTTTGGATATATCGACATAAACACGGGTTACATGAGGCGCGGGTTTCGGTACAGTGACTAATGAGCACATATTCTGAAAAACCACCCGAACCCAGCAGCCTCCGTTTTGTTAAATATACGCTGCTCTATATTCTGTTGATTCCCTTTATCAATTGGTCGTTCACGTGGGCACCCATGTGGGAATTGCTGCCCGGATGGGCTTTTAATCCGGTGACCATTGTGACGGGCCTTGTGTTGGTGGTCCGAGACTTCGCCCAGCGCGAAATTGGACATGAAGTTTTGATTGCCATGGCGCTCGCGATTGGTTTGACATTTGTAACATCCGGCGGCGAACTCGCGCTTGCCAGCGGTGCCGCCTTTGCGATCTCAGAGCTAATTGACTGGCTGATGTTCACCTTCACTAAATACAAGCTCTCGACCCGTGTTTTATTATCATCAGCCATTGCCGCGCCAATTGATACGACGGCGTTTTTGTATGGGGCGAGCTTTATTCGTGACGCGCAGTTCACGCTGCCCAACATCACGATGTCAATCGGCGGCAAAATGCTCGGAGCGGTCGTAATTTGGTGGCTGCTAACGCGGCGGGAGGCGAGACATCAGGCGTCTGATGATTCATGATTTTTGCTGACTTTGCGCTCCAAAATTGAAACCGACAGAATCGAAATCTCGTAGAGTAAATAAATTGCAGAGCCAAGAACGATCTGCGTAATCGGATCCGGCGGCGTGACAAAGGCGGCAAAAGCCGCGATACCGATAATGGCATAACGTCGGCCTTTGCGCAGAGCAGCGGCGCTGACAATCCCCGCCCGGCCCAGAAGGCTCAGGATAACGGGCAACTGAAACGAAATACCAAACGCGAGGAACAATGTTGTCGCGAGTTTCACATAGTCACTGATTTTCGGCAGCAGAACAATACTGCTGGTCGTTGAGATGCCGAGGCCAAACTTGAGTACATATGGGAAGATAAAGTAAAACACCAAAGCCGCGCCCAGCGAGAACAATAGCGGCGAGATGAACAGATATGGCAGAAAAGCGGCGCGTTCTTTCTTATACAGTCCCGGCGCGATAAAGCGGTAAATTTGATAAGCAATCACTGGGAACGCCAAAATCAACCCGCCAAATATCGCCAACCGCACATTAACAAAAAATGTTTCTAAAATCGTTGTCGCGATAAGGTCAACTTGCGGCGCTTCTTTGCCTAGCTCCATCAACCGCGCACTATATGCCGCCACAACATTATCAAACGGGCTGCGCAAAAATGCGAGTATCTGAGGCAGCACCGGAATAACAAGGATACACCCGGCGACCAAGGCCAGCAGCGATTTTATTAGGCGCGCGCGTAGCTCATTAAGATGGTCAAGCAGCGGCGCGCGGCTGCTCTCCAGTTCAACATCCACCTCTTGCGCGTCCAGTTTCGGCGCATCGGACGTCATGTCTTTTCGCCGTTGGGTTTATCGGCCTTTGCCGTGTCAGGTATAGGCGAAATACTTTCAGGTGCTGGAGCTTTGGGACTGCTTAAATCCGTGCCCTCTCGTAGATCGTCGTCCAGTGCGCGCATATCCTCGGCAAAAGCTTCATCGGAGAGGTTCGATAGCTTGCCCATTTTTTTGAGGTCTTCGATTTCCTTACGAAGCTCGGCCATTTCAGCGTCTGCGCCCATATCATCAAACGCGTCTTTAAACTCTTGACCCATAGCGCGAATACGCGCCATTAAGCCGCCGATTGTACGCATCAATTTAGGCAGATCTTTAGGGCCAACAACGATAATAGCCAAAAGGGCCAAAACCATCATTTCAGCAAATCCGATTTGGGGGATCATGCGGGTTTCCTAAGCGTTTTTAAGGCGCTTTGTCTTTTTTTTTGGGCGTAACATTGATTGCCTCTTCGGACGGGTCTTTGCTTTCGTCCGCGCCGTCTTTCAGGCCTTTACGAAAGCTCGTAATGCCTTTTGCGACATCCCCCATTATAGAAGAAATTTTTCCGCGTCCGCCAAACAGCAAAACAACAAGAACAAGTACGATTAAAATTTGCCAAGGGCCAGGGCTCATGATGCGTTCCTTATAATTGCCTCTCTTTAGCGCGCTCAAACGTGCGGAGCAACAGTTACATGCGGCGGCGTAGAATTCTTCCGTCCATGATCAGCAATCCGGCGCAGATTAAAGCCATACCTGCCGCCTGCCCCGGTGAAAAAATCTCACCCAGAATAATAACGCCCAGCAAGACCGCAGAAACTGGTATCAAAAAGGTCACGAGCGCGGCATTTGTCGCGCCCGCAGAAGCGATGAGACGGAAATACAAAATGTAAGCCACGACTGTGCTGAGTACCGCCAGCCCGATCATGGCGCCGAGCGCGTGAACCGGCGGCGGCGCGAGTGTCCAAGGTTGATCTATGATCAGCATCAACGGCAATAACATAAGCGCCGCCGTTGTTGTCTGTCCAGTTGCAATCATCAACGGAGAGACGCTCTGGCGTTTAAACCGGCGTGAAAATGCACCAGCCACAGCATAAGATAAGGCCGCGCCCATGACGGCTACTTGCCCTAATATAGACCCGGTCATGCCGTCAAAGACTTTGGGCCCGATTAAGACAGCCGTTCCAATAATCCCGATGAACACACCCAAAAGCTTGTTACGGCTAAATTTTTCGTCGGCGAGAAACGCCCCTGCAATAATGACCGTAAAAAACGGCGTCGTCGCATTCAGGATAGAGGCAAGGCCGGATGTAATTTGGGTTTGCCCCCAGACAATCAAACAAAAGGGCAGCGCATTATTTAAAAGCCCCACCAAAAACAAGGAACGCCATGCCTGCCATGTTGTTGGCACAGGCAGTTTACTGGCAATAACAATGATCCAAAGCAGCGCTCCGGCAAGCCCCACGCGCATCGTCACAATCGTCAGAGGCGGCAGGTGATCGACAAGAACTTCGATGAAAAAGAACGACCCGCCCCACAGGACAGACAGCACTATGAGAGCGGCGATATCGCCGAAGCTCATTTGTTGATTAATCTGAGTTTTCATACCTGCCGCATAACACGTCTAGTCTAGCCCATCGCCGAATTTCAGGCAGCAAACACATTTATTAGCCTGTATTTTAATTTGAATGCGGTCGGCTGATTGGTCCGCTTCATCTATCCTAACAAGAGCTTCAAAGCCGCCTATTTCGTTTTGGTTTTTTTATCAGTCAGCAGCCCGCGCGCCGTGAATACCGTCTCGCTGTCAAAATCAACTGTGACATGGGTCACATCCCGGGTGCCCCAGCGCTCGCCTGTGACGCGCTCACCGGAATCGCCCGCTGCGTTTAAGCGCCAGAGGTTAGGAGCCTCTTCGCCCGCGAATGTCTGCCCGAGTGTGAACGGCGAGGTATCGCCGTGTATCAACAAAACGTGCCCATCAAACCCTCGCGCCTGATCCCGAATGGCCGCGCGCAGAGCGGTAAAGCCGTCGCATTCGGCATTCTTTTTACTCACACCTTCGCAAATAACGTCATCATGTTTCTTTTTAACGTCGGTCATATCCGACTGCATAGCGATAATAACTGCTTTTTGATCAGCCATCTTTGCCGCATCAAAAACCTGCGATAACCAAGATAGATTAGCCGCGTCACGCGCGTCGACAGCAGCTTGTGCCACCGCGTGATCGTCAACGGTGACATAATTGCGGCCATTATTGGTTCCCACCACATGAAGCGTGACGAAACGCGCCGCGCCGTATGACCAATGTGCATTTTCAGGGTGACTGTCTTGATAGACTGCGCCGAAGTCTTTGGGAGCTTGCCCCGAAAAGAAAAGGCTGCGAACTATCTCCAGCCGTTTTAAGTCTGACATATCCTTGCCTGTGTCCGGGTCTTTGAAACGGTCACAATCTGTCCACTCATTATCGCCGGGGGTATAGAACACAGGCGTCGGCGCAAGGCTCTGTATAATGTCTTGCTGGCGAACATCATGGTCAGAAATGCAAGGCGCGCCGCCGCCTTTATAATCGCCGACATGGACAATAAACGGATAGTCCCCAGCAGTAATGGCCGGGATCGCTTTTGCGAGCATCGCCTCGTCTTTTTCTCGGTAAGGCATATCGCCCATAACGATAAAAGAAAAGCTCTCAGCCTGCGCCGGAACCGTTTGGCAGGCTACGAGAACACCGGAAAAGAAAAAGCTTATAACACAAAGGGTTAAGCGCGTGATCATGGTGTATTCTCTTCATCGCCTGACATAAAGTCTTCGAAAAAATCAGGATTGTCCTCATCATCCAGCGGATCTTCACCCTCAGTTAAATCATCCGGCATCATCGGGACTGGCATTTCAAAGTCTTTGGGAAGACGTGGATCCAGCAGCCCTGCCGCTTTGAGGTCATCACGCCCCGGCAAGTCTGTTATGGTCTCGAGGTTGAAATGCGCCAAAAATCCGTCTGATGTGCCAAATGTGACGGGCCGCCCCGGCGTACGGCGGCGTCCACGCATCCTGATCCAGCTCAATTCCATGAGCACATCCAGTGTCCCTTTAGAGACCGCAACGCCGCGGACATCTTCGATTTCAGCGCGTGTCACAGGTTGGTGATAGGCAATAATCGCCAATGTTTCGAGCGCAGCGCGGGAGAGTTTTCGCGGCGCTTCTTTAATATCGGTCAGGTGATACTCTAGGTCTGGCGCAGTTTGGAAACGCCAGCGCGACGCGACCCTTACAAGATTAACCCCCCTGCCAGCATAATCACGTGTTAGCCGCGCGATGAGCGCGTTCACATCACACCCGTCCGGCATGCGCTCCCGCAACGTTTCAATGTCGATAGGTTCGGACGCAGCAAACAATAAAGCCTCAAGCAATCGCAACTCGTGCTCGGTTTCTGTCTCGCCAGTTGTGCGCAACCGCTCGGCCAGATGAACAACATCTGTCTCTATACCTGCTGCGGCTTTTTCTACCCGGTCATTACTCATGTTGACTGTCTTTCTGTCGGCGGCGCACAAAAATAGGTGTAAAAGAGCCCGATTGCCGTAATTCCATATCCCCGTCTTTCGCCAGTTCAAGCCCAGCCACCAGAGAACTTGCCCGCACAGAATCGCGCGGAATATCCAGTGTTAAGTCTGTTTGCGCTGGCAGAAGTGAATCAAGCGCGGTCCAATCCCCTTGCGCCCCTCCGGCGCTAAGGATCGCCCGGCGCAGCCTATCACGCGCCTCTTCGAGTGACATAACAAGCGGCTTAGGGACTTTGTGATGGCGAATTTCAGCTCGGGAACGGGACTGGCCATAAGCCTGAAGAATATCAAACAAAGTCGCTTCCCACAGTGGACTGGTGCGCGAGCGCAAACCCTCTGGCGCGCCGCGCTCATGAACGTTTTGCCCGGCTTGAGGCAACTTGAATAGGCCGTCCGCCGCACGGCGCATCGCTTCGAGGCGCTGCAAACGAAACGCCAAATGCGCCGCAATTTCGTCTTCTTCTGGCGGCAGGTTGTCATCCTCTGCGCGAGGCAAGATAAGGCGGGATTTCAGATAGGCCAGCCAAGAGGCCATGACCAAATAATCCGCCGCAAGCTCAATGCGTAAATCCTGCGCCGATTTGATAAACGCTAAATATTGCTCGGCCAGTTCCAAAATAGACAGCCGCGCCAAATCAACCTTCTGTTGCCGCGCAAGCTCAAGCAGCAAATGCAGCGGGCCTTCATATCCGTCAATATCAACAATAAGGCCTATCCCGTCGCTCGCCGCATCATCGGCTGCGTCAAATTTCAAGTCTTCTTGAAAATCGTCGCTCATGCGTTTGCGCCCAAGCTTGGCACGAGCGAGGCAAATTCCGCCCAAGCGGCACCACGGTCAAAATCATCACTGCCATGCGCGCAAGACGCAGCAATATCCGCGCGCATCTTCGCGCGGCCCATCAAAATACCTGCGCCCGCAGCCACCTTTTTCATCGCAGCCATATTGCCGGAGCATTGCAGGGCAATATCACACCCCGCCGCGAGCGCCTGCTCGGTTTTGCGCGTTAAATCTCCCGACAAGGCTTTCATCTCCAGATCATCACTCATGAGCAAACCGTCAAACCCGATATCGTCCCGGATAATGGTGTGGATAGCCCCCTTGGACAAGGTCAGCGCGGCTTTTTGATCTACGGCCTCATAAACAATATGCGCGGTCATCGCCATAGGCGCATCGCGGAGCGCTTTGAAAGGCTTAAAGTCTGTGGCGCTCAAGACAT
Source organism: uncultured Caulobacterales bacterium (assembly GCA_964352785.1). Taxonomy (GTDB): domain Bacteria; phylum Pseudomonadota; class Alphaproteobacteria; order Caulobacterales; family Maricaulaceae; genus JACOMS01. The sequence goes on along the minus strand of CAYGTI010000002.1, from coordinate 163,499 downwards.
CTAAATCCGTCTCGATTTTGGGCAGCTCCAAATGGCTGTCTACCATGGCGCGGCCATGACCGGGAATGTGTTTTATAACAGGCGCGACCCCGCCCGCCATTAGCCCCGCCATTGCCGCGTGTGCCAGGTCAATCACCTGCGCCGCATGCGCGCCAAATGCCCGGTCTGAAATAATAGCGTCCGCGCCCGGCTGGGGTATATCTAAGACAGGCGCACAGTCAGCCATCACGCCAACAGACCGCAGATCATCAGCGATCAGGCGGTGATGTAAGAAAACAGCGCGGCGACGGGCAGCCTTGTTCGCATCGTAACCCTGCGCAAGCTGCGCTGCGGAAGGGTAGCTCGGCCAATGAGGCGGGCGCAGACGCTGAACCCGCCCGCCCTCTTGGTCAATAAAAATCAAGCAATCACGGCCCACACAATCGCGCAGCGCTTGCGTCAATGCCAAGACTTGTCCAGGCGTCTCAATATTACGGGCGAACAAGATGAACGCCCAAGGATCCGTACTCCGAAAAAAGCTCTTCTCCGCTGCGGTTAGCCTGGAGCCTTCAAGGCCGAATATAACCGCACGTTCACTCATATAAATCTAGCGCCGCGTCACAAAACAGGCCTGTCCACTAGCTTCAAAGCGTTTACAAAGCTGAGACGCCGCGGTTTTATCAGCCAGACCCGCAACGCGCAGGCGGTAGTAAATACCCTTCTCGTTTAGATCCACACGCGTAACGTCTGCATAGGTTCCTGCCGGCAAGATAGATTGAAACCTTCTTTGGATTCCCGACCATAACCGATCTGTATCGGCTCGTATGCGAACCGAGGCTACCTGTACCACATAGTCACTACCGCCGGATTGTGTCTGGGCCGGAGTTGATCGTTGCGACGGGGCGGGAGCGGCAGGCTTGGCCTTAGGTATATCCGTATCTGTCGAGTCCACAATGATTGTCGCCTGCCGGGGCAGATCAATTGGATTTTCAGGCGCAGGTGCTGTTGTGACTTGCTCATTTTTCACGGTACCGTTCATGACATCATAAACAGTTTTGTCCTGATTTGGGGTGACAACACCACCCGGATTTTCGGGCGCAACCTTGTAGGGTGTGTTATCCGCCGCAATGCGCGGCGGCGCGCTGCGGTCACGCACACCCGTTTGATAAAGCCTGAAAATGAAAAACGCAGCCGCCAACAGCAGTACAACGGCCGTGATGAGTAACAACATAGCGCGGCGACCCGAATAGTCCCTCACATCGAAGGGCACGAGATCTTCATCCGCATGGCGATCCGCACGAAAATTATCGTCTTGTCCTTGTGTCATCTCTACTTCCATTACGAACCGTCCGTTTGCACCCGATTCGCCTTCTAAACTAGCAAAAAGCCCAACTTTTTGGGAAAAATAAGTTCGTCAGCTATTGTTTAATAATACGTTAAACCTGCCCTGTATATCCTCATGTGATGTAGCAGACCATCAGACATCAACCCGTATCGTAAAACCATTTCAAATCCCTTGCACGGCAATCAATAAGCGCCATAGTGAGGTTTGATTCTTGAGATTTCAGAAAGAGACTTCCGCGCAAATTTATGGCCGCTTCAAAGAAAAAAGACCTTTTTGCCGACTCGCAATCTGCTGCGTCAGATAACTATTCCGCCAAGGACATTGAAGTTCTTGAGGGGTTGGAACCTGTGCGCCTGCGCCCCGGCATGTATATTGGCGGCACGGATGACCGCGCGCTGCATCATTTGTTTGCCGAAGTCATTGATAACTCAATGGACGAAGCCGTTGCCGGCCATGCCACCCGCATCGAAGTCGAGTTTGGCCTCGATGGGTTTTTAACTGTCACAGACAATGGGCGCGGCATTCCGGTTGATCCGCACCCCAAATTTCCTAAAAAATCCGCCCTCGAAGTTATCCTGACCGAATTGCACTCAGGCGGTAAATTCAAAGGCAAGGCCTATGAGACCTCCGGCGGCCTTCACGGCGTGGGCGTCTCCGTTGTTAATGCATTGTCTGACGCGCTCGAAGTTGAAATTGCGAGAAACAAAACCCTCTACCGAATGAAGTTTTCCCAAGGAAAGCCACTTGGGAAGATTGAAAATCTCGGCCCGATCAATAACCGCCGGGGCACCAAAGTTCGGTTTCATCCAGACCCTGAAATTTTCGGCCCCAAAGCGCATTTTAAACCCGGGAAACTTTTCCGTATGGCGCGGGCCAAAGCCTACCTACAGCCCGGCGTGGAGATTCGCTGGAAATGTGACCCCAAACTTGTCGAAGAATTGGACTCTGTGCCGCACGAGGCGGTTTTCCATTTTCCGGGCGGCCTGTCCGATTTTCTCAAAGTCACCATGGGCAAGAAAGTCACGGTCACACCGGATGTATTTGCCGGGCGTTCTAAAAAAGACAGCGGTCACGGCCGCGTTGAATGGGCCGTAAGCTGGTCGCCCGAAGGGTTTGGCGAGGCCGACAGTTTTATACGCTCTTATTGTAACACGGTTCCAACGCTCGGCGGCGGCACCCACGAGCAAGGCCTTCGCGCCGCAATCACCAAAGGCTTGCGCGCCTATGCGGACATTTCAGGCATGGGCAAAAAAATCTCTCATGTGACGCCTGACGATGTGATGAACGGGATCGGCGCGCTTGTGTCGGTGTTCATTAGCGATCCTGATTTCGTCGGCCAAACTAAAGACCGCCTGTCCAGCGCCGAAGCCGCGCGCATAGTTGAAAACGCCGTGCGCGATCCCTTTGATCACTGGCTAGCCTCATCCCCCAAAGACGCCACGAAACTGCTGGAATGGGTGATTGAAAAAGCGAATGAGCGCGTCAAGCGCCGCAAGCAACGTGACATCAACCGCAAATCCGCCACAAAACGCCTCCGGCTGCCCGGAAAGCTTGCGGACTGCTCCAAAAAAGATGCCGAAGATACAGAGCTTTTTATTGTTGAGGGCGACAGCGCCGGCGGTTCCGCAAAACAGGCCCGCAACCGTAAAACACAGGCAATTTTGCCATTGCGCGGTAAAATCCTGAACGTGGAAAGCGCGGGCACGGACAAAATCTCCCGTAACGCCGAGATCAATGATTTGTCCACCGCGCTCGGCGTTGGTATCGGCCGCAAATTCGATATTGATGATCTGCGCTATGAACGGGTGATCATTATGACCGATGCGGATGTGGACGGCGCACATATAGCGGCGCTGCTGATTACATTTTTCTATCGCTACATGCCTGCGCTGATCCATCAGGGACGTTTATATATGGCCATGCCGCCGCTTTATAAGATCACTCAAGGCGCGAAAACAATTTATGCCACGGATGATGCCCACAAGGACGAACTCATCGCGACTGAATTTAACGGACGCGGCAAAATTGACATTGGACGCTTTAAAGGTCTGGGAGAAATGATGCCAGCCCAGCTCAAAGTCACGACAATGAACCCGGAAACGCGCACCCTGGCCCGCATTACGATTGATGGTGAGAACTTACCCACAACCGAAGCGCTCGTTGAGACTTTGATGGGGAAACGCGCGGACTTACGCTATCAATATATTCAGGATCATGCGCAGTTCGTGGATGATATTGATATCTGAATCGCTTTGGTTTATTTTTTTGGCCGTAAAGCCGTTATGCCGCCGAAGTTTCCGCCCACCATTTCACGATATCCATAGTTTCCATATCGATCAGGCCGTCAATTTGCGAGGGCCGAAATCGACGCTGCAACGCCGCAATTATAAGGCGCGTGTTCTCATCCATCACGCCTGTGACCTGCGCGCCGTAGCCAACTTGAGCAAGGCCCCGCTGCACAATCGCCACACCCCGGTCACGGCTACCTTCACCAAATAAAAGCCGCCGGTCAGGCGAAGGCATATCAGGCCAAAGGCCGATACCTGCAGCCGCAATTCCAGCCCAAGGGAATTTCTCGCCCGGGTCTTGCTTACGCCCAGGCGCGATATCACTGTGCGCTAAGACGTTTGTTGGAGAAATATTATGCCGCTCCATAATGCTTTTGGACAACGCGATCACGGCATTAATTTGAACATCGGGAAAATCCGGTAAACCGAAATCATGACCGCCATTGACAATTTCTATGCCGATAGACGCTGAGTTGATATTGGTCTGCCCTTGCCACTCGGAGACGCCCGCATGCCATGCGCGCTGATCTTCATCGACTAGCTGAAAGATATGGCCATCCTCTTCGACCATATAATGCGTGCTAACTTTGGCCTCACGATCTCGCATACGCTCCAAAGCCGCCGCGCCGGACTCCATGCCTGTATAGTGCAGAATTAACAGCGTGATCGGTAGCGTCCGCGCATCAAAATTGGGACTCGGCGCAGACTCAATTTTCAAGGGGATATGTCTCGGCCATGAGGTCGAGCCCTTTTTGAAGCATCTCGGACAAAACATCCTCATCCACATCAGACAGACGCTTAATATATAAGCATGATTTTCCAATTTTATGTTTACCGAGGCGCGCAAGTTCACCGCTAAAATCCTGATAGCCAGGCATGATGTAAATTGAGATATTTTGCGCTCGCGAAGAAAACCCCACGCGCAGAAAATTACCTTCCCGTCCGCTCTCATACTTGTAGTGATACTCGCCAAAACCGATGATAGACGGGCCCCACATTTTAGGCTCCCATCCCGTCAAGTCAGCCATCATATCAAGAATTTTTTGGCAATCAGCACGGCGCGGCGCGGAGTCTATTGCGGCAATATAATCATCGGGAGATACCGACGTCGGCGCCGTTTTATTTTTTGCCTGAGCCATATGTACGCTCCCCCTTTAATCTTCTTGAACGGGCGCAATATTTTGACGCCGCGCAATGATATAGACACACGGTAATATCAGCGCCCCGCCGATAATCATAGGCCATGTCAACTCTTCGCCTAAAAACCGTATACCCAGTATAGTCGCAAATATCGGAACCATCAATGTTAGCGGCACAACCTGTGAGACCTCATAGCGTTTGATAAAATTGAAATATTGTCCGTGGGCCACAACGGATACAGCAATGGCCGCATAAGTAGCCGCAATCAAAAGCGGTTTCCACGACGTTTTGATAATGTCCGCATGGCCTGTCTCAAATATCAAAGTCGCAGCAATCATGACAATGGCAACAGTCATGGCCATCCATGCAACATATTCCTGCCAGTCAACATCCCCGACTTTTTTCATCACGATAGACCCCACAGCCAATGAAAAATAAGCGGCAATGATATATAAAAGCCCAATATCGAAGCTCAAAGCCCCCGGTTCATAAATCATAATAATCGTACCCGCAAACGCGCCTAATATTCCGAGGCCCCGAACCCATCCAACGCGTTCTTTCAGAAATATCATCGACAATATGGTCGCAAGCGGAATGAGAATTTGCGAGATGATAGAACTGCCGGACGCGCTCGCCGTCTGAAGGCCCGTATAAAGAAAACCCAAATGGATGGGGCCAACGCACGCACAGACAATCAATAGTAGGACAAATTTTTCCGGTCTTGGGCGAAACAGGAAAACACCCATGATCAACAAAACAATGCTTGCCCGCACAGCGGCTAGCAAAAATGGCGGCACAGGATTACTGCCAAGAACCCATGCACTAACAACAAAATTACCCGCCCACGCGAGGCAACAAAGCATCAAGATGCAAAAATCGACGGGGCGCACAGCGCGGCTGCCCTAAACCAAACGGCTTTGCGTTACCGCAGCGCGAACAAAACCCGCAAATAAAGGATGGGGCTCAAATGGCCTCGATTTAAGCTCCGGGTGATATTGCACACCTATAAACCAAGGATGGTTCGGTATTTCGATAATTTCCGGTAAAATACCGTCCGGCGAGAGGCCCGAGAAAATAAGACCTGCTTGTTCAAGGCGGTCTTTATATTCAATATTAACTTCGAAGCGGTGACGATGGCGCTCTTCGATTTCGAGCGCGCCATATTCTTTTGCCGCCAAACTACCGGGTTTTAGAATAGCTTTATATGCGCCGAGGCGCATTGTGCCGCCAAGGTCCGTAGTTTTAGTGCGCTCAAACCGCTGATTGCCGCGCACCCATTCTGTCATTAAACCAACCAGAGGTTCCGGAGTTTCACCAAACTCAGAAGACGTCGCGGCGCTCAAACCAGCCATATTTCGCGCCGCTTCGATCACAGCCAATTGCATGCCGAAACAAATCCCAAAATAGGGAATTTCCCGCTCGCGCGCGAAATTTGCCGCGCGTATTTTACCCTCAGCGCCGCGCTCCCCAAAACCACCGGGCACTAAAATACCATTTATGCCGTCAAGCAAGGACGCTACATCCTCAGCGCTTTCAAACTCTTCGGCTTCAAACCATTTCATTTTGACTTTGCACTGATTGGCAATTCCGCCGTGCACCAAGGCTTCGCTAATGGATTTGTACGCATCAGGCAAAACCGTATATTTCCCAATCACGGCGATACTCACGACACCGTCCGGATTATGCAGCGTGTCTGTTACTTGCATCCACTTGGTCAGATCAGCCTGCGGCGGGTTCTCAACACCAAAATGCATTAGCACTTGGCGGTCCAGCCCTTCGGCGTGGTAAGCCAGCGGGACATCATAAATAGACTTGGCATCGAGGCCTTGAATAACGGATTCTTCGCGCACATTACAAAACCGTCCAATTTTTCGGCGATCCGAATCAGAAATAGGACGGTCCGCACGGCAAAGTAAAATATCGGGCTGGATGCCGATTGAACGCAATTCTTTGACGCTGTGCTGCGTCGGCTTGGTCTTCATTTCACCCGCCGCTTTGATAAAGGGCAGCAACGTGACGTGGATAAATAAAGCCTGTCCTAGCGGCAGTTCTTGCTTAAGCTGGCGCAGCGCCTCAAAAAACGGCAAGCCTTCTATATCCCCGACCGTGCCGCCGACCTCGCAGAGGACAAAATCCACATCGTCCCCCGCGTCTGATAGGACGAAGTTTTTAATCTCGTTCGTCACATGCGGAATAACTTGAACGGTTGCGCCCAGGTAATCACCCCGGCGTTCTTTTTCTATGATATTTGAGTAGATACGGCCCGTCGTAACATTGTCGCTTTGCGCAGCAGACACACCGGTAAAACGCTCATAGTGGCCTAAATCCAGATCAGTTTCCGCGCCGTCATCTGTGACGTAAACCTCACCGTGCTGATAAGGCGACATCGTTCCGGGATCGACATTTAGATAAGGATCGAGCTTGCGCAGCCTGACTTTAAATCCCCGCGCTTGTAGCAACGCCCCTAGCGCAGCAGATGCAAGGCCTTTACCTAAGGACGATACGACGCCGCCAGTAATAAAAATATAACGCGGCATAGACCGGTCCCATTATGCCCCCGGCAGCACAAGCGTGATTATTCTCGCTCGGGTTTCTCCGGAGTTTGAGGCGCATCTTCTGCTGTATCGGTGGCGGTTGTGGCCGTCTCCGCTGCGGCATTATTTGCGTCAGCTAACGGGTCTGTGTACTCGCCCGACTCGCCCGTAGGCGTCAAGGGGGCTTCTACGTTTGCTTCGTCAAGAATAGAGGTTTGTTGGTTTTCTTTGTTCATAACAATGGATAGCACCAAACAGAAAACGAGAAAAACAGCGCCAAGAACACCTGTCATGGTTGTCACAGAATTCGCTGCAGAGCGCCCGCTCATAAAGCCGCCTCCGCCGCCACCGCCTCCACCAATGCCTAGCGCGCCGCCTTCAGATCGCTGGATCAGGATAAGGCCGGTCATAACAATGCTCACGATGAGCAGAACTAACAAAATGACATTTGACATAATCGTCTCAAATTTCTTGGGGGCGTGTTAAAATCAACAGTCCCGAGTTTGCCGGAGCCATTAGCGCAACACGGCGTCAAAGGCTAGGCTTAAAATAAGCAGCCTGACCCTGTTTACAAGACATGAGATTGATAACGCTGCCTAAACTATAATGCACTACGGGCGATCGCGGCGAGACTCTCCATCTCAAGACTCGCCCCGCCGATCAGAGCGCCGTTTACATTCTTGGTTCTCAGAATGTCCTGTGCGTTTGCGGGCTTGACAGATCCACCGTATAAAAGACGCACATTTGGCCCAACCAAATCGCGAATGTGGGCATGCATATCTGCAATATCTGCGGGGCTGGCGGTTAGCCCGGTTCCGATAGCCCAGATTGGCTCATAAGCGATAACAATACCGCCACTGCGATCTTGGCTGCCCGGCAAAGAACCCTCAATCTGAGCTTCAACGTAGTCTTTCGCGTCTCCGGCCTCGCGCACGCTTAGCGGCTCTCCAACGCAAATAATCGGCGTGAGGTCAGCGTCTAAGACAGCCTCGGCTTTTGCTTTGACGTCCGCATCGCTCTCGCCTTGCGCGCGGCGCTCAGAATGACCGATAATCACAAAGCTAGCGCCGGCAGATGCGAGCATTGGCGCGCTGACCTCACCCGTATGAGCGCCCGAATTTTCCGCATGGCAATTTTGCGCGCCGATGAATATGGATAAACCAGACGTTTGAGCGGCCATTGGCGCAATAAATGGACATGATGGACACATTAGAATATCGATATTTGTACGCTCAGAGGTAGGCAGAAGCGCGTCAAACGCGGCGACTTTAGAGACCCAACTTATATCCCCATGCATTTTCCAGTTACCTGCAATAAGAGGGCGCATAAAGTCTCCGTGGTCATCAAAAGCGGCTTATAAAGCTTTGTTCTTACCGCATTATAGGGGCAACACTCCAGCCTGAATTTCAATACTAAACAGATGCCTCAATGATTATCGGCCATTTTGCAGAGGTTTTGCTTTGAAATTTAGGACGACTTTATTCATTTTGGCGGCCTAGTATCAGAAACGCGCGCCGCAAGACATCCAATGACTTAGCCATCAAAGCATATTTCCACACTCTATTGCTTGCGGCGAGCACATGGCCTCGCTATGTAAACCCGAAATTATTAAAGGTCTGAATCATGGCGCAATCATTAGGCTCCAAAATTCGAGGCGTTCTTGTCGGCGTCCTCATTGCTTTGCTAGTCCTCGCCTTCGCGGTTTGGGGCATCAACGATGTGTTTAGTCCGAATAGCAAAGACGCCGTCATCAGCCTTGGCGGCAATGATGTATCGACAACTGAGTTTGACACAGAGTTTCGCCGTGAGCTTGCAGTCCTCGCGCAAACCGAAGGACGGCAACTTCCGCACCAAGAAGCTTTTGACCGCGGTATTCATCGGCAGGTTTTACAGCGCCTAATGACCGCCAAGGTCATTGAGATTGATGCCGATGATCTGGGCATTGGCGTGAACAGCCGCTCGGCAAGGGATTATGTCTCAGATATTGAACCGTTTCAGGACGAGTTAACGGGTAAATTTAGCGAATCGAAAATGATGGAGCTTTTGGCCCGTCAGCGCCCGCCGATCTCGCGCGCCCAGTTTGAGAAAACTCTGATTAACGATTTACGCCAGCAACAAACCATTCCGGCTATAAATGGCGGCGTTGTTGCCCCGCTTGAATTTGCGCAGCAGCGTTATCAATATCTGACAGAACAACGCAAAGCCCAGGTGTTGACCTTTGATCAAAGCGCTGTAGACGCAGCGCCAGCGCCGACAGACGAAGATTTAAAAAATTATATTAATGAAAATCCGATTCGCTTCACCGCGCCGGAGTACCGCAAAGTCACATTCATCCGCCTAGAGACGAGCGATATCACGCCCGATCTTGAAGCCACGGATCAGGAACTTCGAGAATATTTCCAGCTCAAAGTTGACCTTGGCGAAATCGGCTCGCCCGAAACACGCTCAGCCGTGCAGTTGACCGCCCCGGACGAAGACACCGCTAAAAAAGCATCAGAACGCCTAGCCACCGGAGAGGACGCGTCTGATGTGGCCGCATTGCTCAACCTGATCGAACCTGTGACCTATGAGAACGTTGTTGAAGATGCTATTCTTGATCCTGAAACTAGCAAAGCTGCTTTCAATTTGGGCAATGGCGAGAGCCAAGCCATTCTCGGCAGTCTTGGCAATTGGTATGCCGTGGCGGTCACAAATGTAAACCCGGCGGTTAATCCTGATTTTGACGCGATCCGGCCGGAACTTGAAAAAGAATTGCTCGAGAGCAAAGCCCTTGAAAAACTTTTCGAAATCACCCCCCTGATTGAAGGTGTGCTTGATGAAGGCGGAACCATCGAAGAAGCAGCAGAAGCCGGCGGCGTTCCTTATGCGTCCGTTGATTATATTGACCGTTCTGGCACAACGCAGGACGGACGCAAACTCTCAGGTTTCGAAGGTCTTGAAGGTATCGCGGGCGATGAAACGATCCTGACAGAAATTTTCACAAATGATGTCGGTTATCCAACGGACATCTTTCAGTCCACAACCGAAGGCTGGGTTGTCCTGCGTGTTGACGATATGATCGAATCAAAAGTGCGCGAATTTGACGACGTCCGAGATCAAGCCGCCGCTTTCTGGGCAGATCAAAAAACAAACGAAGCCCTTGATACGCTGATGCGTGACCTTGCTGATAAAGCCAGAGACGGGGAAACTTTGGAAGCGTTGCAAGCCTCTCTGGGTGATTCCGCAACCCTTGAAGACGTTATACTGCTCAGGTCGAACCCGGGCCAGCGCACAGGTCAACAACTCACAGCAGGTCTGCTCGATGCCAACGTGGGCGACATTGAGCGCGGACCTGGGCCGCAGCGCTTGACCCGCCAAATCGCAAAGTTAACGGACATTGTTGAAAACAAAGACGGTCTAGCCGGACAGTATGCGGATATTTTACAAGACCAGGCCACAGCAGCGATACGATCAGATCTAAACAATGCCTATCAGCAAGCCGTGCTTTCAGAAAATCCTATCGTAGAATACCCTGAAAAAGTCAGAAGCATTCTAGGTCTCGACGCAGTTGAATAGGCCTTCGCCGGATGGATGACGCCATAACGCCCAGCTTTGACGATTTCGCACGTCCCTTCAAAAACGGCGCGGCGCAGCTTGTCTTTGCCCGGCTGGTTAATGACCTTGATACACCGGTTTCAGCCTACCAAAAAATTGCGCTCGGACGGCCCTACGCGTTTTTGTTTGAATCGGTTCAGGGCGGCGAGCAGCGCGGGCGTTTCTCATTTATCGGTTTTGCGCCTGATTTAATCTGGCGCTCCTTTGGCGAGAATTCAGAATGCGCGCGCGGCGCAGAAGCCATCTCCAAACGCGTCTATACTCCTCTCGCTGGAAAGCCACTTGAAACCTTGCGCGCCGTTCAAGCCGAAAGCGCGTTTGAGCTGCCGCCCAGCATACCACCAATGGCGGCGGGTCTGTTCGGTTATCTTGGCTATGACATGGTGCGCCATGTTGAAGCGCTGAGGGGCGAAAACCCCGATCCCATACAAACGCCAGACGCCGTGATGACCCGCCCCACTATTGTGGCAATTTTTGATCAAATCGCACAGGAAATCATTATCGCAACGCCGGTTTATCCTAGCGGCCAGACGGCTGAGAAAGCTTATGCAGAGGCTCAAGCCCGCATCGATCAAGTCCGGCATGATCTCACCCTTCCCGCGCAAGGCGGCGCGATATCAACGCATAACGCTGTCAAAATTTCGCCGAAACTTGGCACGAACCCAAAAGATTTTAGCGCCCGAGTGAAAAAAGCCAAAGCCTATATTGAGGCTGGAGATGTCTTTCAGGTCGTCATTGGGCAGCGCCTCGAAGCTCCCCTGCCCGCCAGCCCGTTTGCGCTTTACCGGTCACTCCGCCGGATGAACCCGTCTCCGTTTCTTTATTTTTTAAACTTTGATGATCACGCTGTTGTTGGTTCCAGTCCGGAAATATTAGTGCGCCTCAGAGACGGCATCGTGACCATACGGCCTATCGCCGGGACGCGTCCACGCGGGGCAACCCAAGCCGAAGATATCGCCAACGAGCAAAGCCTCCTCGCAGATCCTAAAGAATGCGCCGAGCATCTCATGCTGCTGGATTTGGGCCGAAATGATGTCGGCCGCGTCTCTAAACCCGGCACAGTCACGGTGACCGAGAAATTTATTATCGAGCGCTACAGCCACGTTATGCACATCGTCTCAAATGTTGAGGGCGAGCTGCGCGAGGATTATGATGCGCTTTCAGCGTTGTTTGCCGGTTTCCCGGCGGGCACTGTTTCAGGCGCGCCAAAGGTACGCGCTATGGAAATCATCGACGAGCTTGAGGACGAAAAGCGCGGCATTTACGGCGGCGCTGTGGGTTACATATCCTGCGAAGGCGAAATGGACACCGCTATTGCGCTGCGCACCGCCATTATCAAAGACGGTATGCTACATGTTCGCGCGGGCGCAGGAATAGTCATGGACAGTGACCCTATTTCAGAGTTTGAAGAAACCTTGCACAAGGCGGCGGCCCTATTTCGCGCCGCTGAGCAAAGCCCTATGTTTGACGGAAACTAAACATGCTCTTGGTCGTCGATAATTATGACAGTTTTACCTATAACCTCGTGCATTACGCGCAGGAAATGGGCGCGAAGACCCATGTCATTCGCAATGATGATATGAGCGCGAGTGAAGCCCTGTCGCTCGGCGCGCAGGCTGTTTTGCTCTCGCCCGGCCCGTGTACGCCCAACGAAGCCGGCATGTGCTTGGAACTGCTCACGAAAGCACCGGATGAGCTACCTATTTTAGGGATTTGCCTCGGGCAGCAATCCATTGGACAGGCCTTTGGTGGCAAAGTCATTCGCGCTAAAAATATTATGCACGGCAAAACATCCCCTATCATTCATGATAAGACAGGATTATTTGCGGGGCTCGATAGCCCCTTTACCGCCACGCGCTATCATAGCTTATCGGTCGAGCGCGATAGCCTCCCGGATTGTTTGGCTGTCAATGCCTGGACAGATGATGGTGAGATCATGAGCCTTTATCACAAAACCCGGCCTATTCATGGCCTGCAATTTCACCCCGAATCCATCGCATCAGAAAACGGTCATGCCTTGATTGCGGCCTTTTTAGGCTTGGCCGGGATCAAACTATGAGTTTCAATCCGTCCATCTTTAAAACCTTGTCGCGCAATGACCGTCCGAGCGAAGACGTCTTTGAAGCTGCGCTCACATCTATCCTGCGCGGCGAGGCGAATGACGCACAGGTCAGCGCACTTTTGCTAGGCCTAGAGATGATCGGATTAACGTCGCAAGAAATCCGCACAGGCACTAAAGTCATGCGCGCTCACATGACGCCCGTTAATATTGATGCAGATATTATTGATATTGTCGGTACAGGCGGCACCGGATTGCATACTCTGAGTATCTCAACGGCAAGTGCAATTGTCTGTGCGGGTGCGGGTGCAAAGGTCGCCAAACATGGCAATCGCGCGGCCAGCAGCCTGACAGGCACAGCGGATACATTATCAGAACTGGGCGTAAACCTCGCCGTCTCGCCAGAACTCGCGGCGCAATGCGTCACAGAAGCTGGCGTCGGCTTTCTGTTCGCGCCCAATCACCACCCGGCAATGCGCCATGTCGGCCCCGCGCGTAAATCACTCGGCATCCGCACGCTTTTTAATATGCTTGGCCCTTTGTGTAATCCAGCGGGCGCGAAAAGGCAGCTTTTGGGCGTGTGTGAGGATAGCTGGCGCAAACCTATGGCCGAAGCACTGCGGGATCTCGGTAGCACCCATGTGTGGGTCGTTCACGGGGCAGACGGACTTGACGAAATCAGCACGACGGGCCCAACGCGGGTCAGCGAAGTGAAAGACGGCAAGGTCACTGAATTTGATATCTCACCCGAGAGCTATGGCATTGATCTCACCACAATAAGCGCACTTAGAGGCGGCAAGCCCGCGCAAAATGCCATGGCGCTCACCGCGCTGTTGAACGGCGAGCATTCAGCCTACCGGGATATTGTTCTGATCAATAGCGGCGCGGCCTTGATGATCGCAGGCCTTGCCAACGATATTCCGACAGGGATTGATATGGCCGCAACATCTATCAGTTCCGGCAAAGCCAGAGCCGCGCTAAGCCATCTGGTTGATCTCTCAAATACATAAGACTTTTGCACGACTACATTTTTCGCTACGTGGGCGCCGCCTGTGGGCACTAAAATACGCTTGAAGCAACACACATCTAAATTTCAAATTTGGACTTTAAAACGTGATAAGATTAGGTAAGATTTCAGATATTGACGCGGTTATGGCGCTGGAAACCGAGGCGTTTACCACAGACCGTCTTTCAAGAAGGTCAGTCTTGTACATGCTAAAAAACCCGCAAGCCGCAGTCTGGGTCATGGAGCAAGAGTGCGGGGTGATGGCATACGCGATTTTACTACAGCACCGTTTATCCAAGTTTGCGCGGCTTTATTCGCTCGCGCTTGCCCTATCCTGTCAGGGCAAAGGTTTCGCTGACGTCTTGATGGATCATCTGGAACATCATTGCTCCAAACCCGGGGTAAAACTTGAAGTGCGGCAAGACAATACCCGCGCGCAGGCGTTTTATTACCGCAGAGGGTATGAGACTATTGGGTGCCGAGAGGCATTTTACAGCGACGGTATGGCGGCCATGCTGATGCGCAAAGGGTTTTAAAATATGTCAACCCCGACAACACCCAATCAGACGCGCGCCTGGATCACACATATTGTGATTGTCGATCAGATTTTACACATTGTAAAACCCGCCAAAGGCCGCCTCATCGTCACGCCTGATGAGTATATTTCAGGCACATACCGCGACAATTACAGGCTGACTCGACGAACTTTTGTCATCAATCTATGTAATAATTACAGCTATTTAAAGACGGGATACTATTGTTCTCTGTTGGCCGACGCGCGTGATCAATTCTGTGTTCCTGCGATAACGGATGTCGTGCACGCCCACTGGAAACGCATTCATACGGGGCGCTTTGACGAGCTCGAAGCGATTCTCAATGACCCGGAGACGATCAAGGCGCTGAGCGGGCGAACAGAACTCGACATATTCTTTGGCCGAACCGAAGACCGAAGTCTGGAGGACTTTGGACGGCAGGTTTTCGATGCCTTCAGACTGCCCGCCGTCAGGCTCACGCTCGCAAAACCCCGCAGTCTCTGGACAATCAAATCTATAAGCCCGTTCCTGCTGAACGTTATAAAGCCCTACGCCGAATTCTTTAATCAGACATTAAACGAATTTACGGGGACGAAATGGGACAAAACACGCGCGAATCAGACCGCAGAGAAATACTGGCTCGCCATATTGCATGACCCTGAGGAAGCCCTCACACCGTCCAATCCCAAAGCACTCAAGAATTTCGCCCGTATTGGTAAGTCTATGGGATTTTACGTCGAGTTTATCACGAAATTTGATTTAAATTCTTTGCTTGAATTTGATGCGTTGTTCATTCGCGAAACGACGGCGGTCAACTCTCATACTTATCGATTTGCCGAAAAAGCGGCGCGAGAAGGTTTGGCCGTCATTGACGATCCGATGTCCATCCTCAGATGTTGTAATAAGGTCTATCTGCAGGAGATGTTTAAAAAGCATAAAATTCCCGCGCCAAACGGATTCTTCGTGTATAAACACCAACGCCAGACACCAAAGCTGGCGGACACTGATTTTCCAAAGATTTTGAAAATTCCGGACGGGTCGTTCTCGCGCGGCATTTTTAAGGTTCAAACGCAATCAGAGTTTGAAGACAGGCTGCGGGAAATGTTCGCAAAATCTGAAATGGTTCTGGTACAGGATTTCGTAAAGTCCGATTTTGATTGGCGGATTGTCGTGCTGAACGGCAAGGCACTTTTCGCTTGTAAGTATTTTATGGCGAAGTCGCACTGGCAAATTTACAACCATACCAGCACTGATAGCGACAATATTGATGGTGATTTCGCCTGTATTCCACTCGAAGAGGTCCCCGAAGCCGTCATGACGACCGCCCTCTCGGCGTGCGCGATTGTCGGTAAAGGATTATACGGCGTAGACCTCAAAGAAGTCGAAGGACAGATTTATGTCATTGAAATCAATGATAACCCAAACATAGACGCGGACATAGAAGACCAATTATTAGGCGACAGTCTTTACCGCGCCATATTTGATCATTTCAAAGCTTTGATCGATGCCGAATAGGTGACTTTTGCTCACCGTGAGACGTGCTATGCGCTTACGCCTGATGGCGAGCTGCGAAGACCACATGCTCCGCTAAAAGCGGAGCTTGTGAGAGTCGTTGGTGAAATGCCCAAGTGCATTTCCTGTTTAATCATACTCAAGAAAGCGTCAGAAAATAGGCAAATAAGCCCTAATTTCTGATTCTGATTTAACAGGAATTGCACTAATTCAAGCAATGCCCTGATGGCATGCTGAGTTTTTGACCCGGCGTAAGGGCAGTTGAATCTGATATCCCGTTCAAACGCGCCACATCATACGGGTTCACGCAAGCAAAGCGCGAGATGCTGTAGAGCGTATCTTTTGGCAGAACGGCATAAACGCCGCTCGGCGGAACGGGCTGCACGGCTTTAATCGTGCGGCTACCTTGCGTTGGCATCGTAATTTGGGTTGATGACGGCACATAATAAGCTTGGCCCGTTGTCCGGTTATATTGCGTTGGCCTTGTATATTGCTGGGGGTATGTATTTTGGACTGGCACGGAATAACCAGCAGGCGTCGCTGCGGCAGCGCCCGGAACCGTTAAACGCTGACCGATACTGATGATATTTCCGCTCAAACCATTGGCTGATTTGAGGTTTTTCAACGGCACACCATAGCGTTTTGACAAGCTGTATAGCGTATCGCCTTTGACAACACTGTGTACTCCTGCGGCGGCGCCTACAACCGTTGGCATTGTGGCATAAATCACGGGATTATTCGCAGGCGGTTGGTATGCGCGGTTGACCGGCGTGGGCACCTGGACATAAACGGGCTGCATCGGCGGCTGATAGGTTTGCGGCTGACTCTGGTAAACGGGGCGCGGTTGTGGCTGCGGCGTTTGGTAAATTGGGCGCTGTTGATAGACAGGTCTTTGCTGCTGCTGATATTGAGGCTGAGTTTGGACTTGAGCCTGCAATTGTGCCTGGGCTTGCTGACGTCCGGCAATATATTGCTCGTAAGTTTGCGGCTGAGTACCAGACGTTAGGTTATGAGCCGTATTATATATAGGCGCTGCGGCTGTGCTACCTTGCGAGGCCTGATAAGCGCGAATGCGGTCAGCTTCGGCGAGCAAGCGCGAATATTCTTCGGGGCTGACATCGCCGGGACGCACAAATTGGGTTTGGCTTGTTGCCGTGCTCGTGGTTTGAGTAGGCTGCACAATGCTATATGTACCCGTCTGAGCAAAAGCGGCTCCAGCAATCAGGCTAAGCGCCCCTGTAGTGGTCATCATAATTTTAAAGCGGGTCATATCTGCCTCCTATGGTGTAACAGCAAAATTCCCTCTCATTGTGACTCGTGATGGTTAATGTTTCGTCAAAACGATTCGATGAAATTACTAACAAACTGTTAATAACCCCCGCCAAAGCATAACATCGCTGCCACGGCTCATGACATAAGCATAAACTGTGCTATAAAGTTGTCATGGCCTTCATTTCAGATACTCCGCCCGAGTCGGCGCAAGACCTCGACACGACCCCGCACAGCAACGCCGCTGAACAAGCCCTACTCGGCGCGCTGCTCTACGATAATGAACTTTACCACCGTGTCAGCGGCATTATTGATGCTAAACATTTCTATAATCCAGTACACCGCCGCATTTTTGAAACCGCCGCGCGCTTAATTGAAACAGGTAAACTTGCCGACGCTATTGTACTTAAAAATAGGTTCTCGCAGGACGAAACCCTTGTCGATATTGGCGGCGAGCAATATCTCGCCGAGTTGCTTTTGCATGCACCGTCCGGGGCCGCCGCGCCTGAATATGCGAAAATGATTTTTGATCTTGCCATGCGGCGGGAACTTATCCGGCTAGGCGGCGACATTTCGCAGGCTGCGTCTGACCCCGACAGCGAGATTGATGCCCGCGAGCAAATCACCGAGGCCGAAAGCCAACTCTATAATCTCGCCGAACTTGGCGCGGTTCAAGGCGGGTTTGTGACCTTTAAGCAAGCGATGATAAAATCCATTGAGATGGCCTCCGCCGCTTACTCCAGAGATGGTAGCCTCTCTGGTACCGCGACAGGCTTGATAGATATGGACCGCCAGCTAGGCGGGTTTCATAAATCCGACCTCATCATTCTGGCGGGGCGGCCCTCTATGGGCAAAACCGCGCTTGCGACCAATATCGCGTTTCACGCCGCCAAAAAATTCCGCGAAGAAAAAACTGAGACGGGTGTTTCCAAAGCCGCTGACGGGGCCCGCGTCGCCTTTTTCAGTCTTGAAATGTCCTCTGAGCAGCTTGCCACCCGTATCTTAGCTGAGCAATCCGGCGTCCCGTCTCATAAAATTCGGCGCGGCGATATTACGGCCCAAGAATATGAACTCGTGCGTGATAGCGCCGAGGAAATTAGCAATATCCCGCTGCATATTGACGATACGGGCGGCATCTCCATTGGGCAGCTTGCTGCGCGCTCTCGGCGTCTCAAACGCATGGGCGGTCTTGATCTGATAATCGTTGACTATCTCCAGCTCCTAACAGGAGGTAAGGCGCTCAAATCCAGCGACGGGCGCGTACAGGAAGTCAGCGCTATTACGATGGGACTAAAATCGCTCGCCAAGGAACTTGACGTACCTGTTCTCGCCCTTGCGCAGCTCTCGCGGCAAGTTGAAAGCCGGGATGATAAACGACCGCAACTCTCTGACCTTCGCGAATCCGGCTCGATTGAGCAGGATGCGGATGTTGTCATGTTCGTGTTTCGGGAAGAATATTACAAGGCCCGGACAGAACCGTCCGAAGGCACGGAAGATCATCTTAAATGGCAAGAAGACATGGAACGCCTTCACGGTAAGGCCGAAGTTATTGTCGGCAAGCAGCGCCACGGGCCTATCGGCACGATCAAACTCTCCTTTAACGCCAACATCACCAAGTTCGGCAATTTGGCTCAAGAGGATCGTTTTGGAGATATTGGGCACTAAAAGAACATCACACAAAGCTAGGCCCAAGAGTATAATTATCTCTATCATTGCCAAAACTATAATGCGGCCTTAGGGGTGCCATAATTCAGCGGCAAAAGACGTTGTTTGACAAAGGACATCCGCATGGCTTCCGATCTCGGCCCGAATTTTTCTACCCGCCCCGCCGTTCAAATCAATTTGGACGCGATTAAGAGCAATTATAAAGCCTTACAGGATAAAGTTGGCGGGAACGTCAAAGTCGCCGCAAGCGTCAAAGCCGATGCATATGGGCTTGGCGCAGAGCGCGTCGGCAAAACGCTTTACGGGGCCGGATGCCGCAACTTTTTCGTAGCAACAGCTGGCGAAGGTAAAATCTTGCGTAGCGCTATCGGTGAAAACTCAAGCATTTATGTCCTCAACGGCCCGTCTCCACGGGATTTAACGTTATTTTTCGGATCACGTCTCAAACCCGTGATCAACTCTCTCGTTCAGGCCCGCATGTGGGCGGACACTATTGCGAATATGAAATCCGCTCCCTACTCGGCCATTCATGTCGATACGGGGATGAACAGGCTTGGTTTTTCTGAAAGTGAGTTTGAAATTCTCAGCAAAAACAAAACTTTGCGCGACGGAATTAATTATGAATTTGTCATGAGCCACCTTGCGTGCGCATCAAATGCCGAGCACCCCATGAACGCAGATCAGCTTGCCCGGTTTAAGCGCAGCGCCGCCCGTCTGCCCGTTGGCCCGCTCAGCATAGCCAACACAGCTGGTATTTATCTCGGCCGAAAATATCACTTCCAAATGGTGCGCCCGGGTATTGGCCTATACGGCGGCAAAGCCACAACCGATAGTAACGCAGAGACCTCCAGCCCGGTAATCTCTCTACTGGCGGCGGTGCTACAAATCAGGGATGTGAAAGCCGGCGAGACCGTTGGATATAACGCCGCCTTTACGGCCAGCCGGGATATGACATTGGCCACTGTGGGCGCGGGCTATGCGGACGGCATTCCCTTGCATGCCAGCGGCCTTGACGGACAGCCGCAACATTTTGCCTCGCTGGCGGGACAGCGCGTTCCAATTATAGGCCGCGTCAGTATGGATCTGACAATTCTAGACATCAGCCGCATGCGAAAACAGCCCAGGATTGGCGATTGGGCCGAAATGCGCGGTGAACACTTAGAGAGCGATGCAGAGCGGATGGGCACTATAAATTACGAAATGCTTGTACGGCTTGGGCAAAGATGCCGCCGTATTTACATATAACGCGCCCTACTGAGTAGAATCTGGATCGCGGTAAATGGTTCGAGACATCAAAAGTTCTCTGGAGCGGAGATCCATGCTAGGAGGTTTAAAACGAATAATATTTTCAGCAAAATCCAAGTAGAATGTTTGATCAACAAACAATGCCGAACCCGCAATCAAAAAGGGCTGATCCTTAATACCTAAAATATCAAGTCCATC
This sequence comes from uncultured Caulobacterales bacterium, assembly GCA_964352785.1. Lineage (GTDB taxonomy): Bacteria > Pseudomonadota > Alphaproteobacteria > Caulobacterales > Maricaulaceae > JACOMS01. Next base: position 143,132 of record CAYGTI010000002.1, on the reverse strand, counting down.
AAATTCCATCACAACGAACTCACTACGCCTCCAATATTTTTGTCCGCTGCGAATATTCTCCGCTTTAACAAGATGTTGCGGCTTAAATACGCCAACCGCGCCTTCAATCATCCATTTTTCACGCATTTTTTTGCGCGCACGACGCAACTGTGGGAACATCGAAACATTCCAATTCATTAAATTTTCTTCGGAGCCTGTATCCAACAAAGCTGGAATCAAGTGATTGCCAAGTCTGATTTCCAAGAAATGCAGATTATATTTATCCTCTAAGAAAGGGTTTTCACGAAGAACAACTGTTTGCCACTTTGTAGGAATAAGTGGAGCTGGCATTGATTTTGGAATAAGATTGAAAGTCTTACTCCTAGCATCAACAAAGATGCGAAATTCCTGCAAAACATCCATACCAATCAAACCATCCGGTACGCGCACAAGATCAATAGGGCTTTTACGGTCCTCTAAAATTGCCATGTTTATATTCGCAAATTGCTCATGCCCAAGCTGAATGTACGGCACAAGAAGAGATGGACGGTCTTCCATCTGGTTCATGCCGTGTATTTTCATGAAACTATTCGTGTCTTCGGAATAACCCAACTTGCGCACAGAAGATTTATAAAGTGCAGATTTTGTAGCGCCCGTGTCTACTAAAAAATCAAGGTCATGACTTCCCCCGACGGATATCGGAATCATAAAAATGCCCTTCCCGTATAGTCTATAAGGAAGAGAAATAATTTTATGATCCTCAAGCGTTTGAGACAGAGATAATTGCTGTAGAGTTGGCTTTGGATTTGATGTCGCCGCACATCCGGCCAGAGTACATGCCGACAAAAGACCAAAGGTTATGTGCCTAAGAAGTTTGCCCATAAATTACGATAGCACAACAAATGGACGTGGCATAATTACATTTATGCGAACATAGAGCGTCCGGCCTATATCTTTGGAGCTAGCCTAATATGACGGGCGGCAATCCTGCGCCTCTGGCAAAACGAAAAGGCAATCGGGTAAATCCTCGTTGATACTGAATGACGTCCAAATAACCTCGTTCGTCTTCACGCCATTATAATAGAGCCTAACACGTCCCGGCTGAACCCAAGCAACGCCCGGATTTGAATAGAAATTGGAATAAATCCTCTCATGCCAGCCGCGCGGCGTGTTAAACCCCACTTTGAGTATGGCGTAATCATCCTGCGCGATACCAAATTGTGTGGTGCCGCCCATTGGGTCGGTAACCTTAATGATGAATGACGGGCGTCCATCAGTCAGGTCATCGGGCTGGCGAGCAACGGCATAGCCGTCGTCAAGTGCATGCCGAACCACACCAAAGCCAAAGCTCGAAGACCACTGTTTATCCGCTTCAGACGGCGCTTGCGGCCCCGCCGCCGTATAAGTTATCTCCCCGTCATAGCTCAAATCAATAATACGCTGCCCGCCCAGAAGAGACTCAAGCCGTACCTTGCCATCGACCCTGTGCGCGTCAGTTTTACCCGCATCATAAACGCGCCACATGTTGTGGGTTTCGTGTTTGACAGCCTCGCCGCCTTTATAAAACACACCGTACCCCATCATTGATAGGCTTTTAGGTCTGCGCCAACTCTCCCCGCCTGCGGCGTCATGAGCGCTTTGCATAATTTGCTCTGCGCTCAGGCCCTCAACAGGGTAAAGTGCTGGCATGTCAGTGTTATGGTGTGCTGCGCCGCATCCCGCCATAATTGCGGCAGCCATTGACACCGACAGAAAACGTTTAGGCATGTGTTTCATCCTCAAAATCTTGATATTTCCCAAGGAATAAAAGGAGTGTCGCACCGACTAAAAACCCTATGGCTGCAACGGAAAGAACACTCGCATAATCTGTCGCATCACCCCGTAAAATATTAAAGACAACGGGAGAGGTTCCTGACCCCAAGCCAAACGCTGCGTATATAATGCCATATATGCGTCCATAAGACTTCATGCCAAAATAGCGGGAGGTGAAATACGCCATCATATCAAATTCGACGCCTGCCGCGAGCCCAACCAAAATTAACGCCATTGCATTCACAGCAATGCCGTAATCCTGCATTAATATATAGCAACCAATGGCAGGTACGCTCATGAAAATAAATGCAATCATGGGTGCCCAAAAATGATCGACTAACCATCCACCGATTAAACGCCCAGCCAATGTTGAAAGACCAATTAAGCCCGCGCCCGTGAAGAACCCTGTTGCCGTGATATCCGTATAGCCTTTGTCGAGCAGGATATATTTAGAATTAGCAATAATACCGGAAACAACAGCCCCAAGGATGAGGAATGATAAAAACATCATCCAAAACCGATAATTGTGAAAGGTTTCTCGAAGAGTAAGCCCTGGTAAGTCATAAGTTGATTGTAGGTTTTTTGAGCTCCGATAAACGAAAGCTACATAGACCAACAAAAATGCCATCATAAGCGCGATGACCCAGACAGGACCTAGAGAGGTAATAGCCCATGTCATGGCCACAAACAGTACAACGGCCATGCAAAACCCTATGACATAGATTTTAAATGGCCCACCTTGGTCGCCTGATGCTGCAAGCGCACTTTCTTCCTTGTGATCTCGGAACAAAAACAAAGCCAATGGAAAGGAGAAAATTATAGGCAATACCCCCACCGCTACATAAGCCCATCTCCACCCAAAGCTATTGATAAAAGTTTGGATGTATGTCGGGGCTAAAAACCCATATAGACCAGTACCCGTAAGAGCGATGCCAAGCGCTAGGCCTCTATGGTGATTGAAGTTATTCACAATCGCTTTGGACCACGTGATAGGCAGCGTGCCTGAACCAAAAAACGCCGTGAAGAAAAAGATTGTATAAAACACGACCGGATTAGGCGTCATTAACGAGAAGGCTGATGTCCCGATCGCCAGAGCGACAATCGATGGCAGTAATACCTTGCGCGCGCCAAAACGGTCAACCAGTTGACCGGAAACAGGCGCACCGACTAAAACACCCGCTGTCATGTAGAGAAAACCCGCCGTAATAACTTCCCGGCTCCATCCGAACTCTTTACCAAGTTCAGACCCAATGATGATCAAAGCCCAGTAAGGAAGAGGCGATAAACAAAGCGCGATCCCGATAAGAGATGATAGAACAATCGGCCAGCCTCTTTGCCATTCCTGCGCTGCCGTTGAAGATACGCTCATACAGTCCCCTTTGCGATAAATCATCGATCCGTTTATTATTAAGGGTAATTTAAGCCTCTGTGGAAGGCATAAAATGATACACATCAATCGCAGAGCAGTTTTATCGGGCGGGATATCGGCGGGCGTCCTTGCCGCTTGCGCCCCTCAAACCCAGCCCTATAACGCCGAGATAATTATCATCGGCGCGGGACTGTCCGGACTTTATGCAGCGCGCCTTTTGGCTGAGGCGGGCAAAGACGTCTTGGTAATTGAGGGCAGCGGCCGGATCGGCGGGCGCTTGAATACGCTGGACTTTGGCGATGACGGCTTATCTGAAGCGGGCGGCGAGCAGGTTGGTGCAGGATATGCGCGCATCCGCGATGAAGCTGAAAAACTTGGACTTACAGTTGAAACAAGCCAAGCGCCTCCGACGTCAACAATCCTGCACTATAAAGATCAGTTTATTGATCAAAAATCTTGGCCTGCCCATCCGGAAAACCCTTTCATGGGCGCGCAAAAAACACTTACGCCGTCATCTGCATTGTTCCGCCTTGCTGCTGCAGACAACCCGCTACCTGATGTGTATAGTTGGTTGGAGGTCAACCCTGATCTTGCGGATATGTCCGCCCGGCAGTGGTTATTATCTAAAAACCTATCTGAAGATGCCATCGCCAGTATTAATCACACGCTAAACGGCAATGATCTGTCGACATATTCGATGCTAAACCTCTACCGCTCACTTACGCTGTACGCGCAAGATCGCCATATGGGGCGTCCCGGCAGCATAAAAGGCGGCGCGCAAAGACTACCAGAAGCCATGGCTGCAGCGCTACCAGTGATCCCAGTCAAACATACTCAGATAAAAGAGATAGACGCCCAAAGCAGCGGCGTAAACCTGACCGATAACACTGGTAAAGTATGGCGGGCAAAACACGTCATCGCCGCTGTACCTTTTCCGGTTTTGAGCAAAATGAACATAAAAGCTCCACTCTCCGAGGTGCAGAAACACGCGATGAACGGGTTACCCTATACACAAATATTGCAAATCCACTTTAAATCGAGCACTCACTTTTGGGAGGCAGACAGCATGCCTGCGTCCATGTGGACTGACGGGCCGCTTGAACGCATCTTCGCGGGCACGGATCATGACGGGAGACCGAACGGTCTGTTTAGATCCTGGATTAACGGCAGTGGCGCCTTAAAACTTAATACCCTGAATGATGCTGATCTCATGCAACTTTGCAAAGACGAGATGGTTCGCGTGCGCCCTGCCAGCCAAGGTAAAATCGAACCTCTTAAAATCATCCGCTGGACAGAGTCTAACGCTATGGCCGGAGGCGCTTATATGCACTGGGCACCGGGGCAGGCCAAAAACTGGGCGCAAACTATGGGCGCTCCCGCCGGGCGTTTATTTTTTGCCGGGGAGCATCTCTCACATATCTATACCGGGATGGAAGGCGCGATGGAGTCCGGCGAACACGCCGCCTTGAATTTACTCGGTATATAATTTTTAGTATTTAATTTTCAGAATTGCACCACACTGCATTTGAACCTATAGGAAAGCCATGGTGCAAATACATGAAAGACGCGGTCATTTAGCCGATATGGCGAACGGAGATGCCAGTGCAGAACTGGAGTTTTTATTTGCAGAAGGCCGTCCCTGTTTTTTTAAACCCGGGCAAAATCTCATTACCGAAGGGGAACCGACGGTTTATTTTTATGATATTTTGTCAGGTTTTGTCGCTCTTGCCCGCAATGGCAATGACGGTCGTCGGCAAATTCTAGCCTTTATGGGCGCGCGTCAATTCATCGGTGTAGCCTCAACGCCGAGCTACCCTAACCTCGCGACAGCTCTCACCAGTGTCGAGGCCATTTGCTATCCACGCTCGGCACTGGAAAAGGCATTGATGACGTCGCCAGAATTTTCGTCCAAGTTCAGGCTGATACTGACCCGTATATTGGAGTCAGCGCATGATCACGTTTACACCATTGGACAGCGCTCAGCGATTGAGCGGCTCGCGTCTTTTTTGCTGTACTTGCGCGCTAATCAAGCCATGTTCGCGCCCGACGGGCCACGTGATAAAAGCACGCATATTGATTTGCCTATGACACGCCTTGATATTGCCGATTTTCTGGGCCTGACGATTGAAACAGTGAGCCGCGCATTTTCTGCCATGAAAGAAAAAGGCTATATCCGCTTTACGGACTCACATAGCTGCGAGATGGTCAATCTGACCATGATCAGGGAGCTCGGCGGACGCGAAGACTTTACAGTGCATCGCGGCCGCGCCTAAATATTTACTCTTCGGCCTCTGTTTCAACAGCATTCTCATCTTCGTCATTGTCTTCGATCCGCTCAACTGAGACAACGCGCTCACCTTCTTTGGTTCGGATAACAGTCACGCCGCGCGCAGCGCGAGAGACTATGGAGATATTTTTCACGGGGCAACGGACAAGCAAGCCGCCATCCGTCACCATCATGATCTGATCCTCATCAGAGATTGCAAATGAACGTACAAGCCGCGCGTTATTGCTGTCTTTGCGAGAAAGCTCTTGAGCCGTCACGCCCTGCCCGCCCCGATTCATACAGCGGTAATCATAGCTCGAGGAGCGCTTGCCGTAACCATCATCGGCGAGCGTGAGAACGAATTGCTCCGCGGCGCCGAGTTCGCCAATACGCTCATCAGACAAAGACGTCATGTTTTCAGACTCGTCCTCATCATCTTGAGCGTCATCCCCGAGCGCACGGCGCATCGCATTGGCATGCTTCATATAGGCCCGGGCTTCATCCGTTTCGATGTCCATATGGCGCAAAATCGTCATACTGATAACATCGTCGCCGTCCGCCAGCTTAATACCGCGAACCCCAGAGGATGTACGGCCAACAAAGCGGCGAATATCTGTTACGCGGCACCGCAGCGATTTTCCAAGCGCTGTTGTCAGCAAAATATCATCGTCCTCAGTACATAAGCGCACATCAACAATACCGTCGCCCTCGTCCGGTTTCATCGCGATCTTACCGTTGCGGTTCACGCGGGTAAAATCAGCCAGCGAGTTTCGACGAACACCGCCGGAGCGCGCGGCAAACATAATATCCATCTCTTTCCAGCTTTCCTCGTCTTCTGGGAGCGCCATAATGGAGTTGATTTGCTCGCCGTCATCAAGTGGCAGTAGATTCACAAGGGCCTTACCGCGCGTTGCCGGGCCGCCGAGTGGTAGCTTCCAGACTTTAAGCTTGTAAGACATACCCGTAGAAGAGAAAAACAAGACGGGCGTGTGGGTGGATGCGATAAAAATCGTCGTCACATAGTCGGCGTCTTTGGTCGACATACCGGAACGGCCTTTGCCGCCGCGGCGCTGCGCCCGGTAAGTATCAAGCGGCGTACGCTTGACATATCCCGCGCTCGTCACGGTTACGACCATATCTTCAACCGCGATCAAGTCTTCATCATCAAAGTCCATACCACCTTCGACAAATTCAGAGCGGCGCGGAACGGCGAACTTTTCTTTGACCTCTAAAAGCTCAGCTTTGATGATCGTTTTAACGCGGTCGCGCGAGCGCAGAATATCCAGCAAATCTGTGATTGTGGCTGCAAGCTTTTCAGCCTCGTCAGTAATTTCGTCCATGCCCAGCGCCGTGAGTTTCAGAAGGCGTAAATCAAGGATGGCTTTCGCCTGCTCTTCGGTAAGCTGTATCGTGCCGTCATCCAAAAGCTTTGAGCGAGGATCAGCAATCAGCTTAATCAGAGCGCCCATATCTTTTGCCGGCCACGTTCGGTTTAGCAGGTTTTCACGCGCATCCTTGGGGTTGGCAGAACTTCGAATGATTTTAATAATTTCATCAATATTAGCAACAGCGGTCGCAAGACCCACCAAAATATGCGCGCGATCTCGGGCTTTGGATAAATCAAACTTTGTTCGCCGCGCGATGACTTCCTCGCGGAATCCCAGAAAGGCTTCGAGCATTTGTCGGACATTCATTTGCTCTGGACGACCGCCATTCAGCGCGAGCATATTCGCGGCAAAGTTTTGCTGGAGTTGGGAATAGCGGAAGAGCTGGTTCAAAACCACGTCCGCCACAGCGTCGCGTTTAATCTCGATGACGATCCGCATACCGTTTCGATCTGATTCATCCTGCATATAGGAAATACCCTCAATGCGTTTTTCGCGCACATGTTCGGATATTTTTTTGATCATATTGGCTTTGTTCACCTGATAGGGAATTTCGGTGATAATGATCGCTTCACGGTCTTTACGAATTTCTTCGATGTGGTGACGCGCGCGCTGAATGATGGAGCCTTTGCCCGTCATAACAGCCGATTTCGACCCTGAACGACCCATAATCAAAGCCCCGGTTGGGAAATCCGGACCCGGAACAATCTCTAAGATATCTTCATCCGTCAGGTCACCATCCTCTAGTAGAGCGACAGCTCCGTCGATAACTTCGCCGAGGTTATGGGGCGGTATGTTGGTGGCCATGCCCACAGCAATACCGCCTGCGCCGTTAACCAAAATATTGGGGAATCTTGAAGGCAGAACCACGGGCTCACGCTCGGAGGCATCATAATTTTCTTGGTAATTGACCGTGTTTTTTTCAATATCGGCCAGCAAAGACGCCGCCGGGCGGTCCATGCGCACCTCAGTGTACCGCATCGCAGCAGGCGGATCTCCGTCTACAGAACCAAAGTTGCCCTGCCCGTCAAGCAACGGCAGGCTCATAGAGAAATCCTGCGCCATTCGCACAAGCGCGTCATAGACCGCGCTATCACCGTGCGGGTGATATTTACCAATCACATCGCCGACAACACGGGCTGATTTTTTGTAAGGTTTTTCGCGCGTAAAGCCGTTTTCATGCATCGAAAACAGAATACGGCGGTGAACGGGCTTGAGGCCATCGCGCACGTCGGGGATTGCGCGGGAGACGATCACACTCATCGCATAGTCCAAATAAGACCGCTTCATTTCCTCTTCGATGGTTATCGTGGAGATGCCATCCTCCCCAAAGCCGCTGCCATTGCCGTTTTCGTCATCATTGGGCGTTTCGTTATCTTCGCTCATGCGCCGCTTTCAATACAGGTAAGCTCCGCCGAATCGCGGAAATTTCTTATAAATACGTAGCAGTTTGCCCCGCGTAAGACAAATTATGAACGCGCTTGTTTACCGTGCTCTCATGCTTGCGGTGCGACCTCGTTTGATCTATCAATCAGGGAGTATACGAGGAGTGTTTGACATGAATAAAGCTATACACATTGCAGTTGTTTGCCTAATCGCCCCAGTCCTATTTTCCGGCTGTATTGAAAAGAAAATAGCAGACTCGGCAATCCTCACATTTGACCTTATTGACCGTGACCGGGTCGTCATTGGCAAGGCCCGCATCGCGGAAAACCTTGAAGGCGGCGTGACCTTGGTCGTCGACGCAACGAATATTACGCCCGGCGAGCACGGCATCCACTTCCACATCAAAGCCGATTGCTCCAGCGATGATTTCACAAGCGCAGGCGGACACATAAACCCCCACGGGAAACCGCATGGGTTGGAACACCCCGAAGGCCCTGATAATGCAGACATGCCCAATGCTGTGGCCGATGATGAAGGTGCGGTCAGCTATGCGTTTGTCAACCCCCGGGTTTCTATGAGGGGCGAAGGCGGATTGCCACCTCTGCTGGATGAAGATGGGTCAGCGCTAATGATACACATGTTCCCCGACGATCAAATTACGCAGCCCATTGGCGGTGCGGGCCCGCGCATCGCTTGCGCCGAGATCAAAGAAACCCCAAAATAGTTAATTAGCCGACAGGCTTTTCATTTAGAATCTAGCGGTCATAAGGCTCTTGATCAGACCGGCACAGCCCGTCAAAACATGTCCTGAGTTTTGAAACTGTCTGCCCGCCTTCATCGGCAGGGTACATCACGTCTTGACAGGGCGAGAGGCGCAGAATTGGCACCTGCCCGGGCCGCGCCTCAACAAACGCAATATACGGTGTTTGCTGCGGCGGTAGCGAGCCGCACCAAGGGCCCATACAGCTTGTTTCAATTGCAATCGGGAAACGCGTCAAGCGTTCGTCCAAATGAGGGGTTTTGGCCAAAGAGTGCCCAGTAAACAATGCCCGCGTGATAATTGGCGGTTTTTGCTCAAACTGATCACGAGGATCAGATCCTTGAGACCTAGGCACAGGCGCATGTGACGTGAAATTTCCTACCAAGATATGATAGACCGTTTCGCTGGCTTTGGCCTTCTCCATGGTTTTAGCAATATCAGGCCGCATGCAGCTGAGCGCCATAGCACTGTCCGACAGCATGATCGACGCTAATAGTATTAAAATTGACCGTAAAATCATGATAATAGCCTCCCAAATTGTTCCTATTGATGAAAAACATAGGCGACGCGATCTGAATGTAGGCTGAAGACATTTTAGAATGATTTGGCTTAGCAGACACGGGGTCGCTGTATTTGAGGTGCCTCAATTCTTGACAGAATACAACACCAAAGAAAAAATTCTGCTTTCCGTGATGATGGCATAATCAGGCTAATATTTCTAAATATACGGATTGAATTTGGTTAAATATGGCTCTCCCATAACAATAATGGTAATTGCCAAACTCACAGTAAGATAAGCCAGTAAGTAAGACCGCCTTGTGAATTTCACATATGCCCCCGCTTTGATACACAAGGCAAGTAGGACTGCGACGACAATGAAATGCAGTGTCCATGGCCCAAGTCCAAGCCATATACTGATCGCCGCTTCGTCATTCGGCTTGCTTATACTGACCAACATAGCCACGAATCTCATCATGAAGGCTGCGAACAGAAACGCAAAAGCCGCTATTGCTTGATATCTGCGGACACACACAAAGGCAATCACCGCCTGAATAACTGTGACAAGGGGGCCGCCTGCGGCAACGAGGTATTTATGCCATACGGGGCTATACTCGCCGCGCGCGAGACCGGCACTGTTGATATTTACCCACATATCATAGCCCAGCACTTCGCCCATGGCCCAATGCCCAGCTTCATGTAAGAGATAGGTCGCAACGGTAAACCAGAAAAAAATGGATATATGGCGCCACGTCATCTCGACTAATTCAAGTTATTCAAAGCTGATTTGGCTTTTTCCAAGTCACCAATAGAGACTGCATTTTCTAAATGTTTTTTTGCCGCATCCTTGTCTCCGGATCTCGCGTAAATTTCTCCTAACCTGTAATGGGCATGGGCCATAAGAGGCTTGTCTTCATAGTCGCTTGAAATAAACGTTTCCAATGCCGAAATTCCACTCGCAACTTGAATATTCCCAACATGAGAAACTTTTCCAATGAGGTAATGACATCCCATATTCTCAGGATGAAAGCTGGTGCATGTTTCAAAGGTAAGAATAGCGTCAGCATAAGCTTTTTCCTCAATTTGGATATTTCCTTTCATAATCAATGCCTCGGCATTTTCTCGTTCAAAATTTAGCGCTTTATCTAAATTAACAATGGCAGCCTTGTGATCGTTTTCAGCCTGATTGATCAGGGCCTCATAAACATAGCGCTCTGCAACAGTTAGGCCCGGGATATCTTTAATAAGTTCGCGCGCTTTGTCTTTGCTTCCACCAACAGCGCTTGGCGCTTTCAAATGAAAATTGATCAAATTCTTTCGCGCCTGAACATTCTTCGGCTGGAGCACCAAAGAATGTTCCATCGCTTTTCGCATATTGATGGCGAGTCCGCGTTTCTTCAAAAGGCCAACCTGAGCAATTCTTGCCTGATAAGATTCAATTAAAAGCTCATTTACCTCAAACGTGTCCTCGCTGTTAGCCTGTGCATCAATTAAAAAGTCTATGGCTGTCTTAAAATCATCTGCTTTCATTAAAGATTTCGCTTCAAGATATGTCGAAGATCGCTCAAAGGTTTCATTTTCAGAGCTGGCATAAATTAATTCAGGGCAGTTCAATGCCAGAATAGCCACTATCAAAATTAGAGGTTTTTTGTATGCCAATCGCATGATTAGCCGCCCTTTCTCACGATATGATTTCAAGTAAAATTGCCATCGACAAATGGCATGCAATTTATTGTAAGTCAATTATTATTTATTGTTAATCAATAATGATTAGGTTTGGTGTCCAATATTTTTGGATTATATTGTGCGTCATTCAACACATTTTAATAAGACTAAACGGTTTAAATCCCGCGAAATGTGACGACCTCATCCAGTGCCGCCCGCTCTGTGCGGTAGTGATTAATCGGATGATCCGGGTCAGGGTAACCTAGCGCTAGGCCGCAATAAAATTCGAGCTCTTCGGGAATGCCGAAATGCTCGCGCACTGTTTGATGGCGAAGCATCCAAGCTTCCTGTGGACAAGTGCCGAGCCCAGCGTCCACAGTAGCGAGCATGAGAGATTGAATATACATGCCCAAATGCGACCATTGCGGTCGGCCCATTTGTTTATCAATTGCGAAAAACAGGCCCACAGGCGCGCCGAAAAATTCAAAGTTTTTCATAACCTGAAGAATGCCGGACATCTTATCGTCTTTTGCGATGCCGAGCGCGGAATACATATCATAACCGCATTGCGCGCGGCGCTCTTTGTAAGGCTCTTTGAGTCCCTTGGGATAAATATCGGGACTTCCCGGCTCTCCCATTGGGCTTACTTCAATTGAGGCTTTGACTTTTTTCAGGAACGCTGCCCTATCTTCGCCCGCCGTTACATAGACATGCCAAGGTTGTAGATTGCCTCCGGAAGGGCTTTGCTGCGCGGATATTAATATAGTTTCGAGCGTGCCTCTTGAGACGGGTTTATCCAAGAAGGCGCGAACTGAATGGCGAGATTTAAGCAGTGACATGGGTAACCTCTGAATCAGCAGGAGGGGATAGGCGAACGAGGAGCATATAGAGCGCAGGGAGCGCTGAACAGATCGCCACCATAATATAAATACCGTTCGCGCTACCGCTTTCAAGAATTTGGCCCGCGATCTTGCCGCCAAAAATCATCGAAATCCCAAATGCCATGGGCACAAGAACCACAAGTTTTTTTGACACATCAAACCGAACGATTGCTGCCGTTTGGTACAGACAACCAAGCGTAAAGCCAAACTCCCAAATCCAGCTCGAAATCATATAGGTCGTAAAACTTTGGGCCGTGAACATTCCAGCAGTTCCAACGATCAGAATAATAAAAGCCGCAAGGTGCGGTATTCGCAGACCTGCACGCGCGCCAATTATCGCGCCAATAGCGCCCGCCGCCCCGCCGAGCCATTTAAGTACACCGAACATTAATCCGTTTTGAGCGGGCGTGGGGCCAAAGTCCTGCGCGATCACATAGAGGAAGAAGAACAAGCCAACATTCGCCAATAGATATATAGTGAAAATACCTAACATAGCCCAGCTTCGGCCCGCTTGAGACCAATGAGGAAATCCTTTGAGCTTAGCTGCCGTCAGCGAAGACGTGCGCTTAGGAAATGCAAAAGCACCCACCCCTAGAAGCGCAGCAAAACACGCTAGGCCAAACATCGCCCCAGAAAATCCGGCTTTAGATATAAACACAATCGGTAGCAATATGAGGAATAGACCAATAGACACAAGCTCGACCGAGAGCCGGATACCGTAGGATCTCTCGGGATTAGGCAAATCTGCCAAAACCCGCATGGCGAGTGCAATCGCGAGCGCGCAGAAAAACCCGAATACCGCAAAGCTTGCAAATAAGCCTGCGCCGCTTATGCGCGCCGCCAGCAAGAATGCCGCGATTACGGCAGCAATAATCGCAAATGCGGCAGCCCGCCAATTCACGCGTTCAACCCAAAGAGGGCCCGTCAAAGTCCCTGCCAGATATCCAATGCCAGCCGTAAGCGATAAAGTACCAAGCTGAGCGGGCATCAGCGAAAAGGCCTCACCCGCCGTGCCAAGCAAAAGCGGCATCGTATTAAAGACCAGCCCGCCTATTGCCGAGACCATAGATATAGCAACTGTTGAAAAAAATAGGTGACGTGACAGTTTCATTCAGCGCTCCAGCGCGGCAGGGAAAGACGACTTAATACCAGAAACGTTAGTAAACGCGCGCAGGGTTTGGAGCATTCGGCGAGCCGAGCATCGAGCGGTGTGAGGGCGGCTGCTTGCCATTTTTATCTGTCATTTGATAGCGGTCTTTCGCGACTTCTGCCCCCACCAGAGTATGGCCGCTTATCTCTTGTGCGTTCGGGTCGCGCGCAATGGCGTGGAGAATATGGCCGGTAAATTGCGGCGTTTCAGCCATCGCCATAAACTCTTTATACTGCTCCGGGTGAACCTCCGCAGCAATCAATGCGCGCTCCGTTAGCAGTGGTCCCATCCATATAGACACGGCTTGAACATTGAACGGTTCAAGGTCGACCGCCATATCATGCGCCAACTTATCCAAACCCGCTTTTTGAGCGCCGTAAGCCGGGCCGTGCATATAGCAGCTCGCCCCAAAAGACGAGCCCATAGCGATGAGCCCGCTTTTTTGCGCCGCCATAATTTTAGCCGCATGCCAACTCGCCACATAAGCCGAGCGTAGTCCCACATCGAGGATATATTGCGCGTCCAGCTCTTTCTCCCAAAATGGCTTTTGTTCAATCAATTGATGATGAATATAGGCGGCATTGTTAACGAGAATATCGACTTGTCCCTGCTCGTCCATGACTTGCTCAAACAACTTCCCGACCTGGGAATCATCGGCGCTATCACAAATCACACCAATACCTGTTCCGCCTACGTCTGTGCAGGCTTGCGCCGTCTCGGCAACGGTTCCGGGTAGCGGCGTACCGTCCCATCCCTTGGCCGCGCCCATCTTTTTAGTGCGGCCTGTAACATAGACGGTCATACCTTTTTCAGCGAGGCCCAGAGCGATGCCTTTGCCAGCTCCCCGGCTGGCTCCTGTCACTATCGCTACTTTTGGCGGCATTTTTTTCTCTGACATAATCGTGTCCTCCCTCTACAATGTGCTTAGCAGAAAGGTAAGACTGCGCAATATTTTCTTTGATTTCTACGCTATTTGATTATTTTTATGAGAATTATATTGAATTTGCGTAGTTTTAAGCCAAACTTGCCGCGCAATCGGAGATTTTACATGACCCCTGATCACAAAGACTGGCACACGGATATCGAAGCAGCTCGTCAGGTCATTCATGCGAGCGATGTAACCTGGACAGATAGCGCAGATGTTGTCGTGATCGGTCTGGGCGGCGCAGGAGCGGCCTGCGCGCTCGAAGCGAGAGAGAATAACATGTCGGTCATAGCCGTTGACCGTTTTGAGGGCGGAGGCGCAACTGCGGCCAGTGGCGGCGTTATATATGCAGGGGGAGGAACGCCGCTTCAGATCGAGGCTGGAATAGACGATACACCCGAAAATATGTTCAACTATCTTAAGATTGAAGTTGGCGGCATTGTTTCAGACGCCACCCTGAAAGATTTTTGCGAGCAAAGCGCGCCTACTATTGAGTGGATGCAAAGCCATAATGTTGATTTACGCGCCACCGTTTGGCCCGGTAAAACATCTTATCCTGCGCCGGAATATTTCCTTTATCACTCTGATAACTCACTTGTTCCCAGCTATAAGGCTAAGGCCGAGCCCGCCGCGCGCGGACACAGAGGATATGTACCGATTGAGCAAGGCCGCAAAGCCACCAATCTTGGCGGGTCTTTGTTTGAACCTTTACGCGATAGCGCCATTGCGAAAGGTCTTAAAGTTAAGACCTATTCCGAAGCACGGCAGCTCATAACAGATAAAGACGGCCGCGTGATCGGCGTCAAAATCATGCAATTTACGGACGCTAATGTTCGTGAAAAATATCTGGCTCTACGCGCCAAAGCTAAACGCCTTATGATGATTTTTCCTCCTATCATGCCGGGTTCAAAGTTTTTCATGCGCAAAGCTATCGCCATGTTATGCGAAGCCAAAAAACTGGAAGATGGACGGAGCGCCACTTTCATTCGCGCGCACAAAGGTGTTCTGCTCGCGGCTGGTGGTTTTATTTTTAACCGCAAAATGGTCGCGTACTACGCACCAAAATATAAGAGCGCATATCCGCTCGGAACCGATGGGGATAACGGCGCAGGTATAAGGCTCGGGCAGACGGCGGGCGGCAAAGCTGGAAATATGGACCGGGTGACAGCTTGGCGTTTTATCAATCCGCCGCTGTCTTTTGCCCGCGGGATGATTGTTAATATGAACGGGCAGCGTTTCATCAACGAGATGGTTTACGGGGCAACGCTCGGCGTCGAAATGACCGAAAATCACGGCGGCGAAGCGTGGCTCATTTTGGATAAGCCCCTGATCAAACAATCGCTCAAAGACGTAAGCGGCAAAAAAGCGCTTAATTTCCAAAAAGCGCTCGCACAGCTTAATGTCCGCTTTGGCGCGAAGAAAGCTAAGACCATTGAGGCGTTAGCCCGAAAGATAGGCGTGGACGCAGCGGCGCTGAAGCAGCAAGTCAGCATCTACAACAAGGCCGGTCAAGGCGAAACTCATGATCCGTTTGGTAAAACAATTGAGGATATCGGCCAGATTAACTCTGGACCTTATTATGCCATCAATATCGGCCTGAATGCCAAGCTCTTCCCCTGCCCGACGCTCACGCTGGGCGGCCTTGTAGTTGATGAGAAAACAGGTCATGTGAAAGGTGAAAACGGCGCAATTCAAGGGCTCTATGCCGCCGGGCGAAATGCGATTGGTGTCGCGTCTTGGAATTATGTCAGCGGGCTCTCGATTGCGGACGGTATTTACGCGGGCCGCCGCGCCGCGAAAGCGATGGCGAAGGGTGCCTAGAAAGATCTGGCTTGATATCGCCCCGAAGCTACTGCAACGATAGCTCCGCTCGTATCTTTGATCTCAAGCTCCATATTGTAATAAGATTTTCCGTCTATCCTAAGCTCGGCTAAAATACGCGCAGTTTCGGCTTTGCTGAGCGAGGCTTCCAAGGTCACATCTGTTATGGCGGGTTTAAGGTATTTTATCGTCACTTCAGCAACGATGGGATAATATTTTTTAAAATCAAATTGGCTAAGAAACACAGCGCCGCCCGGAAGCTCAGCCAGCGAAAACAAAGACCCTGCATATATCATATTTACATGATTTTCATTACCCTTAAGCGGTAGCATAAGCTTCACATAGCCTGGTTTTATATCAAGGGTTTTGATATCAGTACGTTTGACTGCCGGAATAGAATCCGTGATCATTTGGCCTATGGTCTTTATGTCCATATCAACCGCCTAACGCTTTGGGCAGGTTTTGGAAATAACAGGCCTCCTCATAGCGCTCCGAAATGCGCCACCCGGCATCTGTCCGAGTAAAAACATCGCGGTACCACATCCCGACAAAGAACGTTTCGGGCGCACCTTTGTTGTCGAAAATCATCGGATTGTAGAGCGCTGTGCGGACTTTCGCTGTATCACCGCAGAGTTGAATAAGCGGCAACCCGATCATGTGCTGCATACCTGAAAACAGCTCCAAAGCTTTTTCAAGATAGGCTTTAATTTCTGGCACGGAGCCTTTAGCGCCGCCTGCCTCGGTATAATCAATCACTGCATCGACTGTGAAAATATCATCGAGTGCGTCCCATGTTCGGCTATCAATCGCTTCACAATAACGCGCCAAGAGGTCTTGAATTTCAAGACGATCTGACACCTCTTGAAGCGGCAACATTAGGCTGAGCCTTTATTCGAAAACTCAAGGCTGTAACTATTGAGCGGCGTCATTATTTTCGCAACCCGGTTATCATATTTAATGACGTCAACCACCACGGCAGTTTCCACAAGCCTAACGCCCACAAGATCAAGAATTTTATTACTCGCCATTTGATGTACGGCATCCAAGCCCTCGAATAACCCAATCGCCAATATATCGAACCGCCCGAGTAGTATAATGACCGCATTGACCTCGGAAAACTCTGCGACTTCCTGCGCGACCTGCTTGATCAGGTTTTGCTCGGCGTGTATCCCGATATAAGCAAGTTGCGGTGTATCTAAATGCGCCATGTTCGTTACGGCTGTAAAACGTATGAAGTTTTCATCTTCCAAGCGCTTTACCCTCGAACGGATTGTGCCTTCGGTAAATCCAAGCTGCGCCGCAATTTTACGGTTGGACAGGCGCGCATCCTCGGACAAAAGCTGTATGATCTGCTGATCAAGATCGTCTATTTTATAATCTCTCATGATGGCAGCCTTATATCGGAGCGACGTCGAAATCATATTTAATGATATCAACGGCGAACGACGGGTCGAGGCTGCGGACCCCCTTTACCTGAGAGAGCTTACTTAGAAGAAAGTCAGACATTTTATCAAGACTAGCGAGCGTCACTAATATTTCAATGTCATGCTTGCCCGTCACGAGTTGAACGCTGGCCACTTCGTCGAGCGCGGCCAGATCATCGGCCACATCATTGGCGCGGCGTCCCTTTACATCAACCCCAATCGGCAACAGAACATTATAATCAAAAGCACTAAAATCTGACACAGCGACGACTTTCATCGCCTTGGCACTTTCCATGCGGCGGATACAGGTCGCGACCATGGATGTAGTCACGCCGAGCATATCCGCAATTTTTTGATTACTGGTTCGTCCGTCTTTTTTGAGAATGTCAATGATGGAATTGTCCAGTTCACTGAACTGGAAGTGAGTATCAGGCATATGTCTTTCCGTAAAACTGAGGCTTACAGCCATTATGAGCGTATCCAAGACCTATCGTAATTTGAGCGAGCATACAAGAATGCGTAATTTTGCCTATCCATTTTTACGCATTGGGCTGATTTATCATCATATAATCGCCAAGATGCGTAAATTCAAATCAGATACGAGTTCTTCCAACTTTCTAACAAGGTTGGCTATCATGGTAGCCTAAAAAGACATACCCCTAAAGACACCCAGGCGGCGCCATCCCGCGGTCGCCCAACGATTGTACCCGTTATCAGCGTTAGAGTCACTGACATGAGACTTGCAATGTAGGCTTTGCTGTCTCTTTCATAGACTCTGTGTGTCACGCTGGAAGAGAGCGTCGTAATGGCCCACCTATAGGTATTAAAACCTTATATATGTGTTCTGCTTTGGGACAAATCATGGTGGACGTTTTATTAATATCTGGCCGTTTTACGGAAAATAACCAGAATCTACCAAGAATTGCAAAGTTTTATGAAAGTGGCACGAAACTTGCTCTTTTCTCTCAATGAAAAATAAAAATGGATTAGGACATCCAACATATTAAGAGAGAGAGTAAAATGCGAATTCTTCTAGTCGGCGTAGCAGCAGTAGCCCTGTCAGGTTGTTCTTGGTTAAGTGGTGGGTATCAGTACAATCAAGGTTACGGAGCTAGCGCCCCGTCACAACAGAAGCCTCTGAGCCGTTATTCCTTAACAGGCGCTATCGGTACTGATTATGTTGTCGGCGGTACTGCCATCACAGGGAACGATACTCCCGGATTGGTTAACGTGCACCAAGTTCCTATGCAAGATGCCTATAAAATGGGCTACCGGGCAGAGGGCGGCGGGACTTATATGGTCAACAGAAAACAACACATCACACTGAACGGTTTCTACCAAGAGGCTGACGGAAAAGCTGATGTTGTAATCGCGAATGACCCCACAGACATTTTTACCGGCGAATTTTCAAAATACAAAGCCTACGGCGTCGAGGCTGGCTTCCGTCATGACCTTGGCAACACGAAAGTACCGTTGCTACGCACAGTTCTTCCTTACATGGAGGGCCGCGTCGGCATCAGTAAAACATCAAGCATCGACCTTCAAAACACGGCTGTGAATGGCACGGCTACAGGCAATCCAGCCATTCAAATTTATGAAGGACGTTTAGTTCCAACAGCCTCAGCGCTGGTTGGTCTTGAAAAGCCCATTACCCGACGCATGTCTCTTGGTCTTGAAACAGGACTACGTTACATCGGCGAAAACAACCCGGATGATACTTTTACAACAGGTACATTTTTGTCCGAAGGCAATAATGGTAGCTCCCGCTGGTCAGTACCCGTACAGCTTAGAGCCCGTTACCGCTTCTAAGACTTTGAACTTCGGTCCAAAGCCTGCTTAGATTATGAGGGCGTCCTTACCTGGGCGTCCTTTTTTATGTCCACGTAAACGCGTTAAATCAGAAACGTTTGGCTGTAATCACTAAACAAAGTTTCGATCTGCGCGGCCTCAAGGCCAAAATCCGAGAGTGAATATTTATGCGCGGCCCGGTGCTCACGCTTATTCGCCTCAATCCAGTCGGCCATTCCGGCCCGCATATCTTCCGTCATCGGAATGCCCGTTTGCGCTAAAACACTCAGGCCTTGATCGACAGGGCGCTCCAGCAGGTCAGTATACGCCACATCGATAAACCTCTCCGGCCCGGCAGCGTCTCGAACCGCCATGAAGCGGGCCAACCACCCCGCGAGCCGCGAACTCCAAAATTCGCCAATCATGTCGTTTGTGATATCGTCAGAGCCCATCCGGTAGAGGCTGGCTTCCATACTGCAATAGGACGGCACGGTTGAGACAGGATCGCGGTGGGTCATAACAACTTTTGCATCAGGAAAGACATCCAAGACGGTCCCCAAAGCCATTAAGTGCCCCGGCGTTTTAAGTACCCAATTTTTGCCAGACCTGCTTGGGTCTTGCCATTGCAACGACTGTAGTATTTGGATCAGATCGTCATAAGCGGGGCGCGGATCTTGCGTGTCCAGCCATGCGGCGTAACTGGGCACAAAGTAAGTCGCCTCTATCATTGAGCTTGAAAAAAGCTGTCCAAGAATAATGACTTCTTCATCAGGCTGATCAATACTCATGGGATGGATGGACATAAGTTCAGGAATAACACCCAGCATATAATCTAATATGCCTTTGGCCGCCTCTTGCCGGGGCGCTGGCTCACCGCGCGCTTCACCGACCAGCGGAACGTAATTTTGCGCCTCATACCAGCGAACAGCCGTTAGATCAGGCGCGGCAGCAATCATTCGGTGAAGCATTGTGCTGCCTGTGCGCGGAAGCCCCGTCAGCACAGCCGTCACATTAACCGTTTCCTCAAGAATTTCCGGGTACGACTTAATCAAATCGATGTGACGCAACCGGTTCACAAGACCTGAGACGATCATGTGCTGCGCCCCGTAAACACCCGCTTCGCTGAGGCGTGCTTCGTTATTCAGAGCCGGAATGAGCGCTTTTATATTATCGAAAAACCATGTTTCGCCAAAATCTGACAACCCGGTTTGAGTAGTGGCTTGCGCTTTAAGCACATCAAATTCAGAAACCGACACAAGCTCTCCATGCGTTGTTATTGATACAGCTTTCTACGCATATTAATAATAACTCTGATATTTACCATTTAAATTCGTAGAATTTTACGCTAATAAGTACGCATGCTACTCAAAAACAAGGTGATTATCATCAGCGGCGTGGGTCCGGGTATGGGCCGCGCTATGGCTAGAATTGCCGCCGAACAAGGTGCAAAAGTCGGACTCGGCGCACGGCGTCAGGACTTTATCGAGGACGTTGCCGCTGAAATTGACAGCATGGGCGGGCAAGCTATCGCGGTATCGACGGATGTCACCGATGCAGGTCAATGCCAAGCGCTAGCCGAGGCTGTTCATAAACGGTTTGGCCGGATCGACGGGCTTGTTAACAGCGCCTATAATCACGGCGCATGGGCCACGTGCGATGTCGCCGACCCCGCCGAATGGGGCGCTGTTTATGACGTAAACTGCCAAGGCGCACTTAGGATGGCGCAGGCTGTTCTACCCGCCATGCAAGCGCAGAAAAGCGGCGCGATTGTCAATGTCTCGACCATGGCAACAGTCAACCCCTTCCCGGGCGAAGCGGCTTATGCAGCCAGCAAAGGCGGTCTGGGCGTCCTGACCAAACACATGGCCAAAGATTTTGGCGCATTTGGAGTGCGGGTCAACGCCTGCCGTATGGGCTGGATTGGCGGCGCACCAGTTTACGGCTATATTGATCATCAAGTCTCCCTGGGCCGAGAGCGAGATGAGGTTGTCGGCGAAATCACGGGCCGCATCCCGCTTGGGATTATTCCGCCCGAAGATGATTGCGCCAAAGCCGTGCTTTATTTTGTCTCTGATTACGCCAATGTTGTGTCCGGCGCGACGCTCGACGTGAACGGCGGTCAATATATGGCCCCATGAATACGGACAGTTCCAAAAACATCTGGGCAACATTTTGCCGTGACCTTGAAACGGCAGGAAACGCCGTTCTATCATCAAGCCTTAGCTGCAGCACAGTTGACGAGGCCGAAGGTGTACGTTACCTGACCCGGCTCTTAAGGATTGGACTGGATATGCATCTTGAAAATGCAGATCCGGCATTCCCCACATTTTATCAAGCCTCACATGTGACCGCGAAAATCGGCGCAGATAATCCGGACAATTTCTATCAGAATGCAACAATTTCAGCGGCTCACACCTACCGGATCACAGGCACGCGCGGAACTGTCCCGATCCTGAGCTTCGGAACCAAAGCCAATAGGTACGCCGTTGACGGCAGTATGGCTTCTACTGGTGAACTCGACATACGCGATGTTAAACTTGGCGATGGAGGAACGTTTGAAATTATTGTCTCCAAAGACGAGCATGGCGAAAACTGGCTCCCGCTCGAAGACGATTCGAGTATTTTAATCGTTCGCCAAACATTCTTTGACAAGGCCAAAGAAACTCAAGCTGCTGTGAACATTGAAACAATAAATCGGCCCAAATCTCCCGCGCCTTTATCGCTCGAAGCCCTTGCGGTGGGCCTTAAAAACACACCCGCTTTTATTCAAGGCACGTCTGGAATTTTTCTGCAATGGGCGGACATGTTCCGGCAGCGCCATAAAAATGCGCTCAGCACGACAGACCAATCCATGTTTTTCAAAGCGGGCGGTGACCCCTCCATCTATTACCTTCATGGGTGGTGGGAGCTTGGCCAAAATGAAGCAGTTAAAATCACAAGCCGCATACCTAATTGCGAAGGCTGGAATTTTCAGCTCAACAATATTTGGATGGAAAGCCTCGACTATCGCCATCATAACATTCACGTAAATAACGGAACAGCAGACCTCAATGCAGATGGCACGGTCACTGTGATTGTGTCGCCTAAGAAACCCGCTTCAGGAAATTGGATTGATACGGCGGGCCACACACGCGGGACAATGCTCTGGCGCTGGACCGCCGCCGCCGACCATCCCATTCCTCACGTGGAGATTATCAATGTCTGATCTTGAAGCCCGCTTGGTCCGCCTTGAAGCCGAAAGTGATATCCGTCGTCTTAAAGCGCGTTATTTAAATGCGTGTGATGCCAAAGACGTGGACGCCATTCGCGCATGCTTTACCCAGGACGCTGTCATTGAGTTTCCACCGCTCGGCGCATTCGGGCTGGACGGGCTGATTGATATTTTCACCCAAATGGCGGCGACGACTCCAATTGTTGACGTGCATCACGGCCATAACGGCGAGATTGACATTGACGGCGACAGTGCCAAAGCGCGCTGGAACCTCGGCTTTGCCACTTATGATCCTCGCGAAAAAAGCTTCCGCATGCTGGCCAGTTTTTATGATGATGAATACCGCAAAACGAAAGGTGGTTGGTTGATCAGCTTCACCCGGTCCACCCCGCGCGCTATCGTGGACGGAAAACTCAATCCCGAAACTCTAACAGCCGACTGGGCAATTTAAGGTAAGAATTGGAGAGACTATGAACACGACGAAGACCGAAACAGACCCTAACATGGCCGTTGACCCCAGCGCAATCGTGGTTTCAGAAACCGTAAACATCAACGCTCCGGCTTCGCTGGTTTGGGACATATTGCTCGACATGCCCGCCTATGGTGAGTGGAATCCGTTCTGCGTTGAATGCGAATCGACGCTTGAAATGGGCGCCGCCGTGAAAATGAAACTCAAAAACTATATCAAAGAGGGCGAATTTTTCGAGAACACAGAATATATCTGTGCGTTCGAGCCTGAGAAAATGATCTCATGGCAACTCCCGCACTATGAGGCATGGCCCTACCCCGCGCGCCGCGATCAAATCTTAGAATCTACTGGTCCCGAGAGCTGCCGCTACCACTCAACCGATGCTTTCCTCGGCCCCAACGGAATCCATGTCATACGGTTCGCGGGCCCGTGGGTCAAAGAAGCCTTTGATGACACCGCGCATGCCCTTAAGGCACACGCGGAAAAGCTTTATGCAGAGCGAAAATAAAGTAGTTAATCCCTGCTTGGGGACGCGGCTGAACCTGCCAGCAATCCCCCATCAATTGTGATTTCTGTCCCCGTCATGTAGGCGGCCTCATCGCTTGCGAGCAAGACGGCAACGGCAGCGACCTCGCTGACCTCGCCAAAACGCCGCGCGGGCGTATCAGCGACAAAGCTTGCCATGCGGGCTTCGCGGTCCGGACCATCGCCCAACATTGGCTCCCACATTGGAGTTAAAATCGCCGCCGGGTGAATAGAATTACACCGGATATTCAAGCCTTGCTCCGCGCAGTAGAGCGCGACGGTTTTGCTGTGGTTCCTAATCCCGGCTTTGGACGATGCGTAAGCGGCCGCTCCGGGAATCCCGACCATGCCAGAGCGCGAGGAAATATTGATGATCGAGCCCGTTTTTTTGGCGCGCATGGCTTTTATCGCGTAGCGGCACCCCATGAAAGCCCCATCAAGGTTGGTGCGGTGAACACGCCGCCAATCCTCCAGCGAGGCATTTTCAGGATCTTGCGGTTCCGTGCTGTCTTCAAAGCCTGTAATACCCGCATTGTTGACCAATATATCGATCTGAGGATGCGCCGCAAACAAAGCCGACCAATCCTCCTCGGAGGCAACATCCAGTTTGAAAGCCTTACTGCCTAAGCGTGCGGCCTCGCTTTGGACCGCTTCGTGGTCAATGTCAGACAGGATAACAATTGCGCCTTCTTTGACAAAGGCTTCTGCTATAGCCAAGCCAATACCGCGCGCTGCGCCGGTCACGACGCAAAGTTTATTATTTAAACGTTTCATAAAATTTCCAAGAAAAAGAGTTTCGCGGCAATGCGCGATGGAGTGATTAAAATCGGCCGAGCCTGATTAAATGTTCACAGTCTTTTTCCTAATGAGATTTTTTGTTAGCAGTCCGAGTTAAAAACCGCAACACTTAGCCCGCTTTTTTATCCATTTTGAGCTGTGTGATGGTTTTATTATCGTCGCCCCACTCTGCGTAAAACTGTGCGAAGAATTTGCGGAACGGCAATATAGGACCATCGCCATCACAAATGGACGGTTTAGGCTTATATTGCTGGCGATCCCAAACAACTTTATCTTGATCGAGCTGTTTGCAAATTTCCTTACGCATAGCTTTAGCTAGACCTGCCATCGGGCCTTCAGCTTCGCTACGAGGCTGCGTGAACGCAAAACGGATATGCGTGCGACCTTGATCAATTGGCGTGATACCCGCCACCATTAAGGTCTCTGAGATACCTGTAAATTTTGTCCAGCTTTGCCCCGGGCCAACGGTTCCATAAGCAATGGTTCCATCAACTTCGCCTTTGGGCGTCATCATTTTGGCTTCAACGCTGGCGGTTCTGCGGTGCCCGTCAAAGGAGATATCGTAATCCGGGAAAGATTGCGTGCCGTGAATATATTTAAAATGCGCGGCGTCCACACCGTTTTCGGCCATGTTTTGAACAGGGCCGTGAACAATCCACTCATATTTATCAAAGCTGGTCCAGTCCGCGTGGTGGACTTGATCAAACTCCTCAACCTCCCAAAGAGGCGCAGCGCCGTGAGGGTGATACCAGACTAAAATCTGCTTGTTTTTTTCGACAACGGGCCATTGCACCTTGCAGGGCCGCGCCGCAGAAGGCGGTATTTTTTCGGCGTAAGGCACATGAGTGACGGCCCCTTGCTCATTATACTCCCAAGCGTGGAATGGACACTCTAGCGCATTTCCGCTGACCCGTCCGCCATATCCCATATGCGCGCCCAAATGCTTACAAAACGCATCAATCATGCGGGGCTTTCCATCCTCACCTCGCCATAGCGCAAGGTCTTGGCCAAAATAATAAAGCGGCATGACCTGCCCGGCTTCAAGCTCGTCTGAATATGCAACCATAAACCAGCCAAATGGCAGCGGCAATTTATCAAGATTACGCTCTTCGAGGCTGGCTGTGTTTTTCACATCCGAGACACGCCAATCAATAAGATCTTGACCGCGAAGGCCTTCGAGCTGCTGCCAAACGGCAACAGGACGGGGTGAAGATGAGGTCATGAACTTTCTCCCAAATTAAAAACCTTTACGGCGTTTTCACGAAGGAATTTTGGCCACACGCTGTCTTTGAACGGCACATGTTCAAGATCCCCAAATATGCGGTCTAGGCTTAACCCCATCGGAAAATATCCAGCGTAGATGATCTTGTCGGCCCCGCGCGTGTTGGCATATTCGATGATAGATTTCGGGTAATGCTTAGGGGCAAAGGCAGACGTGGAATAATAAAGGTTGGGGTATTTAATCATAAGTTTGATTGCCAACTCTTCCCAAGGCTCAGCCCCGTGGCGCATAACCACTTTCAGCTCCGGGAAAAACCAACAGACCTCGTCCAAATGCTCGACCTTTTGCGTCTCCATCGGAATACGCGGGCCCGGCACACCTACATTCAAACAAATCGGAATGTCCAATTCTACACACGCGGCGTAGAGTGGATACATACGCTTGTCATTAATTGCGACCTGCGGACACGTGCCTGCCGGGAACACACTAACGGCTCTAATACCGTGCTCCGCGTGGAGCCGTTTTACCCGCCTGACCTCGTCCATCCCATTGTTTGGATTGCAGGGCAGATCAAAGAAGAACCGGTTCGGATAACCCTCTTTGGCTTTAATCGACGTCGCGTCCTCGTTGTAGCCAACCATAGCACGCTCGATATTGAAGCGGTCCATTTGCTCGGTTGTCCATTTGACGAAATCGCCTACATCATCACCCGGCTCGGGTATATCCTTGAACATGTATTGCGCAGGCATTTTAAACATGTCCCGGCTTTGTTGATCATTAAGCAATGGGCGAAAACTGGTATACCAGTCAGAGCGGTCAGCATGGGTGGGAATCCCCAGCATCGTATCAATAACTTTAATGTCTTTTGGAAATGCCATGTTCTGTCCTTATACGCCAGCCAGATAGGCCGAGCGCGCCGCTTGCTTATCAATTTTACCCATCGCGTTGAGAGCAAATGCCTCGGATGATATTTTGATGTCAGATGGCACTTTATAAGCCGCAAGGTTTTTGGCCGCAAAAGCGCCGATATCAGCATTCAGGTTTTTAAGCGCAAGACACGCGACCAAGCGCTCTCCAAGGCGTTCATCAGGTACGCCAAATGTTGTGACCTGCAAAACATCAGGATGAGAGCTCAGAACCTGCTCGACCTCAGCGCAATAAATATTCTCGCCGCCGGAAATGACCATGTCCGTTTTACGGTCAACGATGTAAATGTAACCGGCCGCATCAATTTTACCAATATCACCCGTCTTGAACCACTCCCCGGACATGGACGCTGCAGTCTCTTCTGGGCGTTTATAATAGCCCTGCATGAGGGTTGCGCCTTTGACCCATATTTCCCCGATATCGTCGATTCCCAGCGGCTGTCCGCCATCGCCTGTTATCTGAACATCCAGCATCGGCAGAACATGTCCAGACGCCTGCGGATTAGCTAGAAAAGCCTCGCCGTTTGCTTGAGAAATTGCCCCGCTGGTTTCCGTCATTCCGTAGCCCGCGCCAATAAACGCCCGAGGAAATGTTTTTCTAATTTCAGCCAGTAAGTTGAGTGGCAGCGCTTGTCCGCCGCACGACACTGACATCAACGAAGACAGATCATAATCCCCAAGCGCCTTAGCGTGCAGAATATCCCAGAGCATAGTTGGAACACCGCCAAAAGTCGTTATTTTTTCCTGCGCCACGAGCGCCAAAGCTTGGTCCGCGTTCCATTTATCCATTAAAACCAATTTTCCGCCTGTCGTCAGTGCAGTCAAAAAGACCGCGCTACACCCGCTGGTGTGAAACAGCGGAAACACCAACAATGAACAGGCTTGCGGCATTTGTGCGCGCAATGTGTCCATGTCGACATTATAGGCCATTGCCATTTTTTGAAAGACTGCTGCCATCGCCATTTGCGTATTCATAGTTCCGGTCACGAGGTTACGGTGGCTAATCATCGCAGCTTTGGCCCGGCCCGTTGTTCCAGATGTAAAGAACATGACTGCAATGTCCTCGGCCGCTCGCGCAACAGGCGCATAGGCGCTCGCAGCGGGTAAGTCCCAGATATATGAGGCCGGAACCTGCGAGGCCGAACAGCCCGCTTCGCTGAGTTTTGTAAGGCGGGCCTCATCACCGATGACCAGAGCACAATCTGAATCACTTAGCGCAGCGCGCATCTCATCGCCTGTCCCCCGGCTATTCACAAGAACGGCAACGCCGCCAACATTAATAACAGCAACAAAAGCCATCATCCATTCCGGGCAATTTTTCATACAAATGCCAATGGATTGACCGGGCTTCACGCCGGTTTGACTTAACAACCATGCTGACAACGCATCTGAGCGTTCAAAAAAACTATCAAAGCTGATGCGGCGCTCGCCCGATACAATGAAGTCTGCGGGGCCAAAAGCGCGTGCACGGTCAAAAACTGAGGACATGTTTGGCGGTGCATGCCGAAAAACCCGCAAAGCGCGACCCGCAACATCTTGTGATATAACTTCGAATGGCGCACCCGGCGACATTAGCCCTGTAGTTATGGGATCAGACTTTGACATGTATATAAAGCACCCGATTACCTCAATTTTTTACAGACTATATTACGCATTTCGCATAATCAACTCCATGAACACCCGCTATTGCGTATTTTTATGGTTTATTTTTTACGCACCCTGTATTAACCCTGCAAGAAAAAGGGGGAAGAGAATGACGTCACTACTTGGAAAAACAGCGTTTATCAGCGGCGGGAGTGACGGCATAGGCCGCGCAATTGCCGAAAGACTTGCGGCTGATGGTGCTCATGTTGTTATCTGCGCGAGAAACGCTGACAAACTTGATATCACCTGCAATGCCATCAACACAAATGGAGGGTCAGCAGAAGGCCATACTCTTGATATTGCTAACGCCGAAGAATATGCCGCAATGATTGAGCAGGTTGCAGGGAGAAATGGCCTGGATATCCTCGTCAATAATGCGCCACATGTGGGTTACGGCATGATCTCGGACACTGAACTGGATGATTTTCGCCACAACTTCCGGGTCAATGTTGATGCGCCCTATATGGGCACGAGGGCAGCGATGACCCATATGAGCAAAAACGGCGGCGGATCTATCATCAATATATCGTCTATTAACGGCGAGCGCGCTATGCTCGGCATGTCAGGCTATTCAGCTTCAAAAGCTGCACTTTTGCATTTTACACGCCTCGCCGCGATGGAAGGCGCACCTTCAAACGTGCGCGTGAATGCCGTTGTCCCCGGCCCGATTATGACGCCCGGTACCGAAGCCTATTTCAAGTCCGACCCCGCAGCAGGCCAAGCCATAGCGAAGGCGAACCCCATGGGCCGCATCGGCAGCCCTGAGGAAGTTGCCAACGTAGTCGCATTTTTGGCGGGCGATCAATCAACATATGTGACCGGAGCCAGCATTCCAGTTGACGGCGGCAAAACCAATGAACTCCACGTTCCAAGTTAGGAGAGCGCCATGAATTTACAAGGAAAAGCCGCGATCGTCACAGGCGCGGGACAAGGGATTGGTGCAGCGATTGTCCGCCGCCTCGCAAGCGAAGGCGCGCGGGTTGCAGCGCTTGATTTGAATGCTGCACACGCACAGGATGTTATAGACAGCCTTGATCTACCCAAAGATCACATCGCAATAAAAACTGACGTCAGTGATAGCCAATCTGTTATTGCGGCCATCCGACAAGCGCGAAAAACCTTTGGACGACTTGATTGCGCCGTTAATAATGCTGGTATCGGACAAGCCAGAGGCGATGGTTCGGACAAGTTTTATGCAAGCATGAACGCACGCAATGCAGAGCTCGCCGCGGGGAAAACACCGACAACCTTTGTCGATCACCTCATACATATGGAAGATGACGGTTGGGCGGGGGTCATGGCGGTTAATTTAAATGGAGCCTTTTATGTCTGCCGCGAGGCAGTGCGCATCATGGCCGAGGACGGCAATACTGGTTCCATTGTCAATATTTCTTCGACATCGGCGCAGTCTGGCGAGGGCTCCCCGCATTATGTCACGTCTAAATCTGCACTCATTGGATTATCCCGGCAGCTTGCCCGCGAGCTGGCACCGCGCGGTATTCGCGTGAATGCTGTCGCGCCCGGGCCTACCAATACACCAATTATGACGGGCCTTCCCCAAGAATGGATTACAAGTATGGAGCAATCCGTGCCGCTGGGACGCATGGCCGACCCCAGCGAAGTGGCCTCTGCTGTGTCTTACTTACTGTCAGACGACGCCTCTTTTGTTACAGGCTCTGTTTTGGTCGCGAATGGCGGCTCATATAGCTTTTAAATTAATTCGTATTTATAACCTTTAATTTCTACGCATTAATATCAAATATTGACCTCACAACGTTATTATGCGTATATTTTAAGTATAATAATACGCAATAAAGAAGAGGGAAATATGCTATGTCGAAGTCACCACTAAAAACCATCCTTGTTTTATCAACCTCTGTATTGGCGACCTGCTACGCTGCACCCGCCTTTGCTCAACTCGACGAAATTGTTGTCACGGCACAAAAACGCGAACAAAGCATTCAAGATGTGCCCATTGCCGTAACCGCTGTGGACAGCGCATACATTGAGAGCCGCAACATCACCAATATTCAATCGCTGTCTACCCTTGCGCCAAACTTGAAGATTGAAAACACGCCCGGCAACACCACAGCAGCGCAAATTTCCATTCGCGGCGGCGTCACCATCAACCCGGCGCTCACATGGGAGCCTACGGTCGGGATTTATTTAAACGGCGCATATATCGGCAAAACACAAGGCGCCATATTTGATGTCGCGGATATTGAACGGCTTGAAGTCTTGCGCGGGCCTCAAGGTACGCTCTATGGGCGCAACACGCTTGCCGGAGCTGTGAATGTCATCACTGCGAAACCCACTGAAGAATTTGGCGGTAAGTTAAAAGTTGGTTTTGGTAACTATAATTCACGGCTCGCCAAAGGCACCGTTAATTTTGGTCAAATTGGTCCGGTTCGCGCTAAAGTCTCGGCCATGCTTGAGCAGCGCGACGGTTTTGTGGATATTGTCGACAACCCCTTTGCTGGCGTTACACTCGCTGGGCCAAATTCTACTGACGAGCTTGAAAACCTTGATAAGAAAAGCCTGATGATAGCATTGAGCACAGATGTGACAGAGAATTTAGTCCTCGATTACACATTCGATATTAGTGATGCTGATCAGAAACCGACATTCTCACAAATCGTCTCGGTTAGTCCGCAAAATATTTTTGATCCGTCCTCACCCGCCTATGCGGGAGGCGGGCCTTTTGGGGGGCAATATTTTGGCTTCCCGCTTGACCTTTATGTGAACGCAGATCGCCAATTTACGGCCAGCGTTGACGGTCCGGTTTATGAAAAAAGCCGCATAGAAGGTCACAATCTGACTGCAACTCTGGACACATCTTTTGGCGTGCTAAAGTCAATAACATCAAAACGGTTTATGAGCTGGGATGACGCACTAGATCTTGACGGGTCGCCGCTCCCACTTGCGCATACACAACGTCTTTCAAGCTATGAGAGCTTCAGTCAGGAGCTTCAGCTGACTGGCAGCGCGGACAAACTCAATTATGTTGTCGGCGCATATTATTTCAAAGATGACGGCGACACAAAGAACCCTCAATTCTTTTTTGGCGGCGCAAACCGGTTTGATAGTCGTTACGCCTTTGAAACAGACGCAATTGCGCTTTACGGACAGCTTGACTACGCGCTTACTGACGCGCTGACCGTTACAGGCGGCTTGCGTTATACCGAAGAAGACAAAACGATTGACCGCGCGAATGCGCTCTTAGGGCCGCCAGCATTCTTCCTTGTTCCGGCAGGAACAACGGCTGAGACCACATTTGATAATCTATCACCTTCTGTAACAGCAGATTATAAATTTACTGACGACATCAGCGCCTATGCCAAATATTCAAAAGGGTTTAAGTCCGGCGGTTTTAACGGCGAAGCCGGATCCGCCGCTGAAACTGCACGGCCTTACAAGGCCGAAATTGTCGATAGCTTTGAGGTCGGGTTTAAATCCAGGTTTTTGGAAAACCGCGCTCAAATTAACGCCGCCGCTTTCCTGAACAAGCACAAAGACATGCAGCTTTCTGTGTTCACAGCCACAGGGGCAGCCGCGTCTGATATCCGCAATGCAGGACGCGCCGACATCAAAGGCCTTGAAATTGAAGGGCTTTTTCAAGCCAGCGAAACAGTCTTGTTGCGCGCCAGCCTTGGCTTACTCGACGCTGAATATAAAGAATTTATCGAATTTGGAATGGACGTCAAAGATGATCGCGCCTTCCCGCACGCACCCAAGAGTACGTGGTCAGTAGGGTTTGATTGGGAAGCCCTTTCAGGCGATTGGGGCACCATCAATGTCTCTGCGGACGCCAATCACACAGCAAAATATTTTACCTACCCTTATTCGCTAACACCCACAGCGCCCCAGCAAGCTTTTAACAGTGAGTCGCCATCGCGCACTTTGGTGGATGGGCGTATCGCTTGGTCAAATATTCCAATCGCGGGACAAGAGGTTGAGCTTGCTGTTTGGGGCAAGAATGTTTTCGATAAAGAGTATATTGCGAACTTTATCGATTTTGGCCCCGGCTTTGGCGGATTGACGAATGGCTATTTTGGCCCGCCTGCGACTTACGGCGTAACACTAGGCGTGAATTTCTAACCCTTAGTCCTCAGCCCAAAGTTTTAGCTAACGCTTTGCGGTCTTCCTCGACAGTTTTGCCTGCCATCAAAATGAACATCATACTCGGCAAAGCGGCGAGCAAGGTGATCGCCAAAGCGTAGCGAATAGCTTGGTCTCCAAACTGCACCGTAAACGCGTCGTTTGCCAAACCAGCAAACTGAACACCGAGTGCCAAACCTGTAAACGTAAGTGCAAATGCCCACAAAGAGGTACCTGTCGCCCTTGCTCGCGCGGGTAGTAAATCCTGCAGTGCCGCCTGCATAGCAATAACCCAACCTCCAGCCATTAAGCCCGCTGGGAATGTGAGTAGCGTTGCGACTGTTATGCTCTGAACAAAGCAAAGAATAAACATCGTTACAAAAAACCCAAGCAACCCAATGGCAGACAAACGAAACGGCCAGCGTGCATCTTTTGAAGACAGGCGATCACACAAAACACCCAAGATCAACGCGCCAATAATTCCCGCGACGAATGACGGCCCGCCGTAACGAGCGTTCGCTTCGGTCAAAGATAAATCAAAAGCTCTTGCAAACAATGTCGGCGCCCAGATACCAAATCCATAACTTGCAAACCCGCCAAGCGCGGTACCCATTGTCATGAGGCGGAAACTTCGCCTTGCCCACAACAATCGAACGGTCGGCAGAAAAGCCATTTGCGGCTCATCCTTGGATTTTTGAAAACCATCAAGCCGCCCCCTCTCCGGTTCGCGAACAAACAATAAGGCCAGCACAGCCAGCAATACACCTGGCGCGCCAAGTACCAAAAAAGCTGTTCGCCAGTGCGAGGCTTCGGCAATGGCAGCGCCGCCAACAAGGCCAAAAATCTGTCCGAAATAAACGCCGAAGTTTAAGATTGCAAAGGCCAGCGCGCGCTTCTTTGGCGCAAAATAATCCGACAAAAGCGAGAATGCAGGAGCCAAAAATGCCGCCTCTCCAATACCAACACCCAGCCGCGCCATGGCAAATGTCCAGGGCGTTTGAGCAAGGCCAGAGAGAACCGTAAACAAACTCCAAGTTACAGCTCCCGCCGCGATGATACGAACACGGTTTTTGCGGTCTGCGAGCCGCGCAATAGGTATTGCCAATAATGTATAGACAACGGCAAAAGCCGGTCCAACAAGAAAACCCATAAAAGTGTCTGACACATCAAATGTCTTTTTGATCTCCTCCAAAAGACCCGAAGCCACATAACGGTCAGCAACGTTCACCATGTAAAGAAGTACCATCATAAACAGGACGAACCATGCATATTTCCGGCTTGGGGTGCGGGTTTGACTCATGATGATTAACTTTCGTTTCAAATAAGCTGCGCTAAGGCATATTTTGAACTTAGCAGAGTTCGCAGAAAACTCGCAATATGAAATCAAGCGTTCACACTATACCTCTGCGTAGCTATTTATGCATTATTCTACGCATTTAGAGCATTATATTGACAATTTCACGTGTATTCGTCATTTTTTGTGCTAATAATTTCGCACATCCATCTAAGGCACACTTATGACACTGTTGGCGTCCAAAGCATTTACCCCCCTTACAATCGGTCCGCTCACGCTGCGCAATCGTTTCATTAAAGCTGCCACCAATGAAGGCATGTGCAAAGGCGGCCTGATTTCCAAAGGCCTCGCCAATTTTCACGCCAACATTGCCAAAGGCGGCACCGCGCTCACGACTGTGGCCTACTGCGCAACCAGCAAAGATGGGCAGACATTTGTAGATCAAGCGCACCTTGGGCCAGATACCATAGCAGACTTTAAAGCCCTAACGGATGGTGTTCACAAAGAAGGCGCCGCCGCCAGCGCCCAAATCACACATGCGGGGTGTTTTACATTCCTGCCGAAGTCAGAAATGTCAGCCACTCGGCCCTTATCGGCATCGGGCGGCTTTAATAAAGTCGGCGTCATGTCAAAACGGTTCTTGAAGAAAAAAATGACGCGCAGTGACATGGACGACATTGCCGCAGAATTTGTTATGGCCGCAAAAGCCGCCCGTGAAAGCGGATTTGACGCCGTCGAAATTCATATGGGCCATGGATATCTTCTTAGCCAATTTGTCTCGCCGTTTTACAATAAGCGCCGCGATGCCTATGGCGGCACGATCCAAAAACGTATGGCCTACCCGGCAGAAGTTCTGGCTAAGGTCTTAGACGCCGTGGGCAAAGACCTTGCCGTCATTGTCAAGTACAGCCAGACAGATGGGCGTGACGGCGGCAATACAATTGAAGACGGCATGGAAGCCGCGAAAATTCTCGAAGCTACAGGCGCACACATGGCCGTTTTATCCAACGGTATGAACGTCGAAGCCATCACTGCAATGTTTGGGTCATCTCTCCCAACTGAGGTTCGCACGCCCCCCAAAAACCCGATCATTCGCATGGGTATGGCAATGCAAAAAATGACCGAGCCTAGCAACGTTCAGTTCCGCGAGCTTTATTTGCTTGAGCACGCCAAGAAAATCCGCTCCGCCGTCAACATGCCGCTCTGTTATTTGGGCGGCGCGCAATCGGCGGACAACATGCAAACCGTCATGGAGGGCGGCCTTGACGCGATTGCCTTGGGGCGCGCTTTAATTTTCAATCCCGGGCTGATCAATGGTTTGAAAGACGGCTCAATTGAGCGCTCCGGCTGCACGGCATGCAATCAATGCGTGACAATGATGTACACGCCCGGCGGAACGTCCTGCATTGACCCGAACGGGACGCGCGGACACGACGCAGAGCTGAATATTGTTCGCGCCTCGGCGGCCTGACACAAAACACTAAAACTGGTATAAGAAAGATAGCATAGGAGATTATTATGGCCACCACAGCAGAATACGGTATTGGCGAGTTCACCTTCCCGCGCGGATGGTTCATGGTTGCGGAAAGCGCGGAAGCCACACTCAAGCCTAAAGCGCTGCGCTATTTTGGACGCGATTTGGTGATGTACCGCGGTGAGAGCGGCAAAGTCGTTGTCATGAACGCCTATTGCCCTCACATGAAAACCCACTTGGCTAAAAACGAAACATCCTATGTTGTGACGGACGGCAAACAGGTCGAAGGCGACGATATTCGATGTCCCTATCACGGCTGGAAATTCGGGCCGGACGGCATGTGCAATGAAATCCCTTATTCACCTGCACCTATACCCAAGACAGCTTGTATTCAGTCTTATCCGGTTCAGGAATGGGGCGGACTTGTTCTGATGTGGCATGATGAAGAAAAGAACGCGCCTAATTTTCAGCCTCATGCCCTCCCCGAATGGGATGATGAAAAGTGGATCAATTGGAAGATTGATCACCTTGGACAGCTAGGCTGTCACCCGCAGGAAATTATCGACAATATGTGCGACAAAGCACACCTCGGCCCTATTCACGGCTCCACGAATATGGACATGTTCGAGAATGAATTCAAAGATCACGTGATCCGCCAAAAACTTGCCGCAGGTCACAGAACGTTGTCGGACGATGTCATGACCAATGATACGTGGTACACAGGGCCGGGCATTTTGCTCTCGCGTATGAACGGTTATTACAACAGTCTCATGGTAATCACCCACACGCCCATTGAAGATGGCCGGGTTCAAGCTTGGCATGGCCTTATGGTTGAGCCACCTAACTTCCCACCAAGTGAGGAAGATATGGGCGCCGTTGCAGCCTATCAAGAAGGGTCCAAGCTTGCCCTACTCCAAGATTTTGACGTCTGGGCCAACAAAGAACCTTGTTTTCAAATCATGCAAGTTGTCGGCGACGGCCCGTTTGCCAAAGTGCGGACGTGGTACAAGCAATTCTACAACCCCGTAGCAGAATCTGCGAAATACCAAAAAGCGGTCAATGGATTATACGTGACCAAAGGCACGAACCGCGACCCATGGCATGCGGACGCCGCCGAATAGACACATATAAACGCGTCACCCTATGTTGCGGCTTCCAAACCGATTGCGGCGAGATCATGCATAAAGTTATGACTATTTTTACCTCTTAGGTTGCAAACCTGCCATTCCTACAACTTCGTATAAAACCAAAGGGTAGCCCCATGAGACATTTTGTAAAATCCGGACTAAGTCTATGCGTTAGTTTGGTCGCACTAACAGCCTGCAGTAACGCCAATAAAACCGGCGTAGATAACACGAAAGATGCACTTAAGCGCATCGAAGCCGCCGTTGAAACTGCAAAAAGTACGCAAGGCCCGGGGCAGCCTGCAATGTGGACACTCGCGGACGACGACACGACAGTTTATTTGTTTGGTACCGTACATTTACTACCCGATGATTTAGTCTGGAAGTCACAGAGCTTTCAAACCGCATTTGACGCCGCCGATAAACTCTATCTCGAACTTGATCTTGAGAGCCCGGAAGCACAAGAAGAGATGCAAAACCTCATCCTGCAGCACGCAACATTTACTGACGGAACGACGCTTTCCTCTCTTCTTACCGAAGACCAAAAAGCCGCTATCTCTAAGGCGGCCAACACCGTTGGTGTACCTATGGCAGCGCTTGAGCCAGTCAAACCGTGGTTTGCTGGGCTCCAACTCGGTCTCGTACAAATCATGAAAAGCGGATATAATCCAGAATCCGGTGTTGAGCAGGTCTTGATGGGCGAAGCCGCTGCGAGCGGTAAGACCTTTGGTTATTTTGAAAGCGCGCTCGATCAAGTATTGATATTGTCCGGGGCTAGCCTCGATGAGCAAGTCAATAATCTCGTTTTTACGGCTAAAACTATCGATAGCGGCAAAGAAATTCTAGATGTCATTGTCGATGAATGGGCGGATGGCGACGTCAGGGGCATGAGCGCTATGATGGGGGAACCGGATATGTTTGGCTCGCAAAAAGCCTATGATGACTTGATCGTCAACCGCAATCAAAAGTGGATTCCACAAATCGAAGCTATCCTCGATGACCCGGGTGTAAAGTTTGTCGCCGTGGGCGCTGCGCATCTGGCTGGGCCCGATAGCGTCATTAAAATGCTACGCCAAAAGGGATATGACGTAGCTCTCGCGCAATAATAAAAACTGTTTTGTCGTTCACAAGGTCTTTAGTTTTGGCCAAAACGGAACTTTAAGACCTCTGAGCTAAACATATCAAAAATTCTGCGGCATGAACTACGGATGTTAACGTGATATGTCATGTGAAGATACGCTATTTATATGGTGATAACCAGTGTTTGTCTGTCTGCTTGCAGCTTCGGGCCGCTTAGTCTACCGGATCAAGGCCGGCGACAATGAAACCTGCGTAATTCTAAAAACCATGACAGCTATGCAAGACAACATTAAACACCGTATGAAAAAGAGCGAAGCTCACGGGCGCTTGCACAGCAAAGACTTTCAGAATCGTTGGAAAACTCCAAAGATGCGATTGTTCTTATAGACAGCGATAACAAAATCATCGTGGCAAACGGACAGGTTCAACACATGTTCCCAATCTTTGAAAACAAAGCCCTTTTGGGCATCGAGTTTCAAGAGTATTTCATGATTGACGGCACGCCCAAATACGAAGGTTGTGAACCTATTTCCGATAGCTATGAGCTTAAGTTTAAGGATGGCCGTTCACAAAAAAAAGCGCAAATATGCGCCGGGTGAAATTTCCATTAAAGCCGGAGAAACAATTAAAATTATCAATGATGATATTTTTCTACATCATGCATACTTCGACTCTGACGATTTGGAGTTTGATTCCGGCTCTATGGAAGAATGCAATTCAGCAAATATCATATTTACAAAGGCGGGCTTCTATCAAGTCAAATGCGCTATTCACCCAAAAATGAACTTAGACGTCACCGTTTACTGAGCCCTACTCCCGAAGTTGAACGATGCCTTGCCGGGTTCCAACATAGGTGTCACCATTGGGCGCTATAGCAATTGACGCCCAGTTATTGTTATAGCCGATGCCCGTCCCCGTCGGAATACGGACAACCTCTTGTCCCGTTTCAAAATCCAGCCCAACCAACGACCAGAGACGGTCTTGGTTTTCGAGTAGATCAAAACTGTAAAAATAAGCAATGCCGTTTCCAAGCGAGAGTTTGGGAACAACTGACGGAACTTTCAAATCTGATTCCCAGATAATGTCACAGCCGCTCTCATCCTCCCGCACATCCACACGAACAACTCCCCCTGTGACGGAGCCGTAATCTTTATGAATCTGCGCGTTAGTATAGCCGTGATTATTCTCAAGCAGAATTGAGCGGTCATATCCGATCATGGAGTTATCCGTTGCGCTCGCACCCGGCTTAAAAACAGGCACGCGGCAAATTTGACGATTTTGTCCGTCGGGAATATTTCCCGCGTAGGCCACAATAATGGCGATACGATCATCCGCATTATCGGTAAAGGTCACGTATTTACCACCGCCCAAAATTGTCGGCGAGGTGCCACTACCTTGATTAATGCTGCCGACTTTTCGTCCCGTACCACGATCATATGGCAACCGCCATTGCTCGACGGGCGTTCCACCATCTAACCGGTGATGATACATGGCATGATCCGTCACAATATAGGCACCGTTTTGATCGACGGCGAAGGAGTTCTGTATTTCCTCGCCGCCAAAATCGCTCGCGATCACAGCCCCTGTTTCCGGATCAAGCGTGCCAAAACGTCCGTTACGGGTCACCCACCAGATCATACCGTTATAATCAGGCATCACAGTCGTGATCGCGTCACACTCTCCCGTGGGGCGCAAGTTATTGTAATGGTAGCAATCGTTGGGAACGTAAGGCTTCATATCCCAGCTATCAAACTCGGTAAAAGACCACGCTTCTTTATCAACTTGCACAGGACCGATGCGCCGGATTTTTTGCTGACTGTCCGCTAAAACAGCCCGGTCTTGGTTGTCGAGATAAAAGTAGGCACCTCCCGACGTATCGGAAAAAATAATACCGATGTCGCGTTTGACCATAGACTCAAACGTAGAGGGCCGCATTGGCAGATCATAAAACGCTAAAAGATCAAGATTGTCAGGGTCCAAGAGCTGCAACCGAAAACTGGTGAGCCCGCCGCAAAGAATGAGCGGCAAACCTTGGGACGTGAATGTAAATGTGGCGCACTGGCGCGCCGCCGCTCCGCCCGCCCGGCGGGAGCGCACCTCTGGCGTATCTGAAAAAACAGCATTTGCAGGATGCGTATCGGTCTCCCACCCCCCCGCATGCATGACGCTGGCATCATTGAGCGCCATAAAGGGATGTTGAGGCTCGTCCGTCGGCTGCAGAATTTGCGGCGTAAAATTTGGGTCAATAGTAGCGGTCAAATCAATGCCGCTTGTTGTCATAGGAATGGGCGCGACCGACGTTTTCTCATAATCAATTCGCCACTTTAAAAACAGGACTGCAACAATCAAAAGCACGATGATAATCAGTACTATCTTGAGGGCTTTTTTCATTTCCGCATCCCCTATAAAAAAGCGCGCAGCATGATGTTTTAATTTGCTTCTGGCACAGTCAGTTCATTAAAATGCAAAGTGACTTAAGGCGGCAAACCTTCTGGCGATCCGGGTAAAACGGGCTGATAATAACCAGCGCCCCATCCGCCATCAACCGCCAGTTCCGCGCCCGTAATGTAGCTAGCTTCGTCGCTTGCAATAAAGAGAGACGCTTGAGCAATTTCTTCAGGCTCACCAATGCGCTGCATCGGTACACGGCGAAAAGCGGCGGCGAGTTGATCTGGCGGAAGATCGCGAGAGTTCCCCATCGGCGTGTTTACACCGCCCGGATGGATGGAGTTAACGCGAATGCCTGAAGTTCCTAGCTCATAAGCCAATGATTTAGTCAGGCCGCGAAGCGCCCATTTACTGGCCGTGTAAAGTGTCAAACCATTACAGCCTCGAAGGCCATCAACCGAGCTAATGTTAACAATTGACCCTTTGCCCGCCGCTTTCATTATGGGCGCGACATGTTTTGCGCCAAGCATTGGCCCAACTGTATTAACGCCTAAAATTCTATCCGCGTCCGCAGGGTTGAAATGCTCAATCGGCGTAAAGTGTACGAGCCCGGCATTGTTAACTAGAATATCTATAGTACCAAATTTGCTGACCGACGCCTTAATCAGAGCCGCCCAATCCGCATCAGCAGACACATCGATTTTGTGAAACATGGCTGCACCGCCAATTTCCGCGGCAACCGCTTCGCCCTTCTCTGCATTTACATCACCCAAAACAACATTTGCGCCCTCTGCCGCAAATAGCCGCGCGGTTGCTGCACCCATGCCTTGAGCCGCGCCGGTGATGATTGCGACTTTACCGTCTAAACGCCCCGACATTAACTGGCAATCGCAGGGTTAGACTCGTCAAGATCAACGTAGAACTGTTTGAAATATTGCCGCCATTTGAGAATAGGTCCGTCACCATCACAAAGCAGCGGGTTCGGTCGATATTTCTTATTATCCCAGACAATCAAATCAACGGATTCAAACCCAGCGGACTCTTCGCCCTCAGCCTCACCGATGGAGTGTTTATAGAGATGCTCCGCCAAAACAGCTTCTTTGGAGCCTTCTGGATATTTCTTCCACGTGAAGGCCATTCGTACACGCGACATTTCC
The DNA here is from genome assembly GCA_964352785.1 of uncultured Caulobacterales bacterium. Taxonomy (GTDB): domain Bacteria; phylum Pseudomonadota; class Alphaproteobacteria; order Caulobacterales; family Maricaulaceae; genus JACOMS01. The sequence goes on along the minus strand of CAYGTI010000002.1, from coordinate 102,613 downwards.
GCGTCTGTCGGAGCTGGCGTAGCAAACATCAACATCGAGACGCCATCTTTGTTATGGCGCGTGATCGGCAAGCCAGGGCCATGACTTTCTCCAACAATGTAGCCTTCCATGATATCAAAATGCCAAATGTGCCCATCGGAGCGCGCATCTACGCTTGGGATAATCGGCGCGCCGTGCAAAAACTTCAAATGCGGCGTATCTACAGAGTTTTCGCCCATTTCCTGAATACATGTTCCGATATCCCACATGTGATACCTAACATCGACATGACCGTCCGGATCTTCCATTTCAGGAACAGTCGGAAGGTCCCACATGGGCGGTTCATCTTTGGGGTGATACCACGCCCAAATCATGCCGTATTTCTCTTCGACAGGCAGCGCTTTTAAAATTGGTTTTTTACGGGCCACGCCGGGCATAACTTTGCCGTAGGGTATTTTTTTGCACCAGCCTTTGCTGTCATATTCCCAATGGTGAAACGGACACCGGATATTATTGCCAACAACGACTCCGCCTTTGCCTAAATGTGCACCAAGATGCGGACAAAATGGGTCGGTCATACCGACAGAACCGTCCTCACCGCGAAACAGAACCCAGTCTTTGCCAAACACGCGTTCAGTTTTGATCTCGCCTGTCTTGAGCTCATGTGAAAACGAGACGTTGTACCATCCGAGAGGAATGGGAAACGGACAGCGTTCCAACTCGTCTCCGGTTTGGATATGATCTTTGTTAAACGGGGCATTCATAATGGTCTCCTATGCTTCTGTAACTTCTGGGGTGAGAGTTTCGGCGGGGCGTCTTTCGCCCACAATTTTAACTTTGAACGACATAGCCGGACCGGGTGTTGGTGCCGATTTTGTCTTTAGGGTGTATCCGGGTGGATCGAGAGATAAATCCAAGCGGTGGAACAGGCGGGACATAATCACACCCATCAAGACTTCGGCTAGGTTTTGCCCCAAGCATGTATGCGGCCCGCGCCCAAACGGCGCGTAGGCGCCGGGCTGCATATGCTCGCGGCGCTCCTCGGAATAACGCTCCGGGTCATATTTGAACGGATCCGGGAAATATTCTTCCATGAAGTGCGGTACGGATGTGCCGATAAAAATCATTTCACCTTCGGGAATAATATGCCCTTCAAACTCCATATCGCATGTCGTCGTGCGCATTTGCGCTACAGCAATCGGCCAGAGACGCATGGCTTCTTTGATACAGCCTTGAATATAAGTTAATCCGCGCACGTCTTCAGAAGTCACCGTACCTTTAGCATAAAGCTCATCAGCCTCGGTTTGGACTTTTTCTAGAACACCAGGGGTTTTCAAAATACCATAGGTGCATGCGGCAACCGTGTTAGCCACCGTATCAAGTCCCGCCACATAGGGCCCGGTTAGTAGCATCGCCAAGTCACGTTCTTGGACTAGGTCAGGATGATCCAAATGTGCTTGCATCACATCGCCCAAGAGATTTTTTGGCAGCGTTCCATTTTCAGCATGAGCTTTAAATTCTTTGATCATATCGCGGCCCAGCTCGTCCACCCGGGCGCTGGCTTTTTTAAACTTGGGCGATTTCATCATGACCTTTGGTCGAACACGTGCGACAAGAACATTGAGCAAAAACAAGATGTTGGTTCGGATATCTTTCACATATTCGAGCGGAGCATGACCGCTCATAATCTCGCCAATGATCTGAACAATCATATATTGAAAGCTTTCAACCACAGGCACAGACGTGCCTACTTTCCAATCGCGCGCTATTGCATCATCTGAAATAGCGGCAAGTTCGTGGTAGCGGCCCTCTACGGCCTCGCGTGAGAAACCAGCACGCATAATCCCCCGCAGTTTTCGGTGATCCTCCCCATCAATCTGAGTCAAAGATTTTGACGCGCCGTAATGATCAACGAAATCTTGCCAAAATTCTTTAGAGCGAAGACTATCTCTCCCCTTTTTTGTCGACATTAACTTTGCCGCTTCAACGCCAGCAATAACATACTGCTTACGGCCAAACACGTTCACCTGATATACGGGGCCGTAATCGCGGTAAGCCCTTACAAAAAACGCTGCCGGGTCTTTCGCCATTTCAAGCGTATTGCCGACAAATGGAATGCCTTTAACATTTGGAATTTTTCCAAGTTTGGGTTGTGTATCGAGTTCAGCGGCCATAATATTTACCCCTAATTTAAAACGGTTTCTGGCTCGCCGCGAGACGCAGCAATCGAGCGGAAAACGAGCGCAAGCAGCGCATCGACTTTCTCTTTTGGTGATTGTGTAAAGACCGACAGGCTTTGCGACATGAGTGGAAATTCTGATTTATCCAAACGCCCAAACTGGCGGCGGGCGACGATGTCCATCGTCTCATCTTGAAATTCAAATTCGCGTTGCCGCACAATTTCAATCGCGCCGCCAAATGCGGCCATACCAATAATATTAAATAACTCGGTGCCGGCTTTGGCATCAAAGCCGCGCGGTTCCATCGCTTTCAAGAACCGCTCAATGAGCTTAAAATGAACCTCAAAACCATATTCCGTATGTTGATTGCTGTGAATGTAAGACGGGTTTTCCGCGAGCAGGTTTTGCAGCATTTCAACATATTCACGGGCAAGCACTGACCAATGCTGACCCGTATCAACGGGCAAAGGCACATCGGACAACGAGTAAACAGCCGCAGCCCGCATCAAAGACTTGCGGCTATCAAAATATTGATACAGCGTCGCTGTGCCCACATTCAGGTGCATCGCGAGTTTCTTCATCGTCAGTTTTTCAAGACCCAGCTCAACAGCACCTTCTAATATTTCATCATGCGTCAACAGACGCGGGCGACCGTACGTCGTGGATTTACTCGGTACTTGAGCGTTACTGGGCTTCATAAAATACATTTCCGAACGTTGTTCGGATATTCACTTAAGCAGCCCTTTAAGTCAATCGTAAAAGGGCTCATAGTGATTAAAATCAGTAAGGATTCACACCATGTCGACGCTCTTTTCATATGATGATGTTCGCTCCATGGCTATGAGCGATATGGACCGCGCTATGTTCGGCCCGAATACGGAACATAATTTTCTAGCCTTTGAAGGCACAAAATCCATCGCCCCGCCTGTCGCCGCGTGGCTCAAAAATTTGCCCTGCCCAGTCATTGCTATTGGTCATATTGAAGACACGGCCTGTGTTGATGTCATATTGGATAATAGCCTCAAGCTTCGTACGATTTCAAAAAACATTAAAAGAACACCTTTTGCGGCCATGGCCTTGGTTCAACTTTTACGCCTATCGGAAAACTTACCAATTGAGGACGCTCTGACCACAGAGAGTTTTGCCTATGCCGCGTTGCAAAATGGCTCAGAATTTCATGAATGGCTGGCAACCTATAAACGGCCTGAGATTTCGTCCCTCTCTGATACGCACTTAATCTCTCATAGAAACGGCCATACACTATCGCTGACGCTCAACCGGCCAGAGGTCCATAATGCGATTGACGTCAGCTTGCGGGACGCGCTCTGTGAAACGCTCGACTTAGCGCTTATGGACACAGCCATAAACACAATCACGCTAACCGGAAACGGGAGCGCATTTTCAATAGGCGGAGACGTTGCAGAGTTTGGACTCGTTTCTGACCCCGCCGCGGCACATTGGATACGAAGCCTTCGCCTCCCGGCATGGCGGCTCGCGCGGCTCTCAAACCGAGTTCACGTCCACGTTAACGGCGCAGCCATTGGCGCCGGCGCAGAAATCGCAGCCTTTGGAACACACGTCACCGCATCGCCGCATGCTTGGTTTCAACTCCCAGAACTTAAATACGGGCTGATCCCAGGTGCGGGAGGAACGGCCAGCTTGCCCCGCCGCATTGGCCGTCACCGCACAGCTTATATGGCACTCAGTATGGAAAAAATTCGCGCTCAGACCGCACTGGAGTGGGGCTTGATTGACGCCGTTTCATCATAAACAATATGCCCGTCAATCCACACGGCGCATACATTCACTGCCCGCAAATCCTCTCGCGCCTGCCGCCATGATCGGTCAATCAAGCAAAGATCAGCGGCTTGTCCAACCTCTATGCAGCGCGGCGCAGCGCCAGCATCTTGCGCAGGTTTTGTGTAAAGCGCCAGCGCCTCTTCGGGGGTTAAGACTTCGTCAGACCCAAACCCATCTGGACGCTTGCAAGATGACGCCATGGCCGCCCACGGATTTGAATCGCCAAAAGGCGCATCGCTTCCCGCCGCCAATCGCAGCCCTGCTCGCTTAAAGGCCGCCAATCGCCAAAGGTTCTTGTGATCATGAGACTCAACGTCTTCTAGATAAGCCTGTGCGCGTTCAGCAATAAAATTTGGCTGACTAACAACAATAACGCCTAGCTTTGACATCCACTCAATCGCCGCATCATCTGCTATGGCGGCATGTTCAATTCGGTCACCGGGATGCACGCCTGCCATCTCTATGGCCGCTAGCGTAAGCATGAGTTCCGCGCGCGTGACGCAATGCGCGGCGACAGCCCGGCCGTTGTCATGCGCGCGTTTCACCTGCGCTGCTAAATCCTCCAGACCCGGCAGATTATACTCATGATAATGAAGTTTAAGCGGCCCAATGATGGGATCATCTATACCGCTTAGCTCTTCCCGACCCATAACACATAAACGTAGCGGTTTTGCTTGCTGCATATAATGAGATAACTCCGAGACGCCATTACGCGGCGTCACTTCGGTCACGCCAGTTATCCCGTATGACAGCAAAAGCCGGATAAGCGCAGTCAAATCCGGAAACGCGCTCGGTGTGGGCAGCAAATGATCTCCATCAACCAACCGTCCATTGTCAGATGATGACAAGCCAAAGGCTTGCATCGCCAAACTGTTGAGCACCCACATACGCCCGCCTCGGTGCTGGATGCGCACGGGACGATGCGGCCCGTACTGGTCAAGCCACGCCCTGTCAATATCTCCGGCGACGCTGTGATGGTAGCCAATGCCGCGCAGATCGCCTTCACCGGGTTGGTGCAAAGCTTTGATCAGCTCTGCCTCATTTGTCACAAAAGGCGGGCCGCACCTAACAGAATTCAAGGCTGCGGCAGACGCATTTAAGTGAATATGATGATCATGCAGCCCCGGCAGAAGCGCGCAGCCGCCAGCATCAATACCGTCAGCGCCTTTCAGATCGGTGCCTAGCTCTACGATAGCGCCGTGCACAAGTCGGACATCACACAAACGGCCTTGAACATCTGCGTTTCGGATAATCATAAGTTCGCCGTTATTTTAGCTGTATGCTCGCCTAAAGACGCAATACGTCCCTCAAAAGAGCGCAAATCATAAAGCGGCTGACCGTCTTGATCTGCCAAAGCTTGCCAAGCTTTTGCGGTGCTCGGTAAATCATCAGGCATATCAACCTCTAGAATACCACCCATAGCGTAGCGCAAAACATCGACCATAGATAAATCAATAAGCGCGCCGCCGCCCTGCAGGCGCATCGCCCAAATGGCAAGCGCCAAATGAACCCCGTTGACAGGATCAGCAATGGCATCACCGACAAAACACGGCTGTCCGTGCGCGCGCGCCATTATGGTCGCTAGTCCGGCAGAAATACCGATATCATCGCCGAACCCAATCCTGTTTTGCCCCTGCCCATAAGCGGTCAATCGCGCCCAAATTTTCCCGGGCCTCGCCGTCAGAAAGTCTTTAGCAAAAACACCAAGCTGGCGAAGCGCGCGAGGGCGTGAGGCTTCGATCACAATGTCGGCTTTGTGCAAAAGTTGTTTCAAACAAGCGAGGTCATCTGCATTTTTAAAATCAAAAGCCGCGCAGTCTTTGCCTGCATTAAGCAGATCATAAAAGCCTTTATGCCCATTGCGCATACCATCGGGCCGCTGCGGCCCTTCGACTTTAATGACCCGCGCGCCGCAGGTTTGCAACAGACTTGACGCCAGCGGCCCGGCCCAAAGACCAGACAAGTCAACAACCAGAGGGGACGACGCCAGATCACCGCGCTCAAACCGCTTCACGTCAAGCCATGACGTAGGCCGCTCCGGTAACACGTCTTCGGCAATTGCCAATCCCAGCTCGGCGGCGCGGCTAGTCAACACATTGACCTCTTTACCCTTTACGGCCTCAATGATCCCGTCCCAATCGGTTACGTAATCTTCAAGCCACGCCGGGATTAAGTCCCAATCATCCTCGCGCACAAGATTGAGCGCAATACGCCCATCTTTAGCGTCCAGTAGCCGTCCATATCCGCCCGCGCAGAACCGTCCTTGGCGAACCGTTTTTCTCAACCTTGCGCGCTCACCCATCAGAACGGCTCCACTTGCAGGTAAATTAACGTTTGGCGCGAGGCTTTTAAGCGCTAACAACACCCCGTCCACATGACTAGCCAGTGGCAACGGCAGCATGAGCCCTGTCGTCTCTAGCAAACCGGACCGCCGCCAGCTTATAGCCGGATGATCAGACATCTGATCAATCAGTGTGTCTAAATTCAGGTCACGTAAAAGCTGGCCCGCATAGACCGCCGCGTGATCAGTTTGCAAAGCTGTCTCGGATAACGCGGCGCAGGAGTTTTCCGGTTTCGTTATAGGGAAGTTCATCCATCCGCTTTATCACGGAGGGCACGCGAGAGGAACGCAGTTTAGTTCGCACGAGATCACATAATTCAGTATCAGGCACGTCCCGAGAACAAACAATCGCCACACCAACAGCTTCGCCCCATTCTTCGTCGGGTACAGCAACCGCCGCAACATCTTTGATCGCCGTATGTGTTCGCAGCACGTCTTCGATTTCGCCCGGCGACATATTTTCTCCACCGCGCACGATCACATCATCCGCGCGGCCATCAATGAAAAGATAACCTTCATTATCGACATATCCCCGGTCTTTGGTTGGGAACCAGCCATTGGCATCAAGTTGAGACCCTAGGCCTTTATATTCCCCGCTGACTTGATCGCCTCGCACCCATACCAGGCCCGTTTCTTCGGTCGCGCATCCCGCGCCGTCTTCGCGGCGAATTTCCAGCTCAATTGAGGGAATAGGTTTACCCGCAGAACTAATACGCCGCTTAATGACGGGATCATCACTTTGATAAGCAGCACGGTGATCGTCCGGGCCAAGCATACAGATCGTTGCACTTGTCTCCGTTAAGCCATACGCATTTGTGAAATTCACATGCGGCAGAAGCTCCATCGCCTTGAGAATGACGCTGGCCGGCATCTTTCCACCCCCATAAGCAATATTGCGTAGATGCGGTAAATCCAGAGCGCCATCAGCATGTTCAATGATACGCTGCAACATCGTTGGCACAAGAAAGGCGTTGGTCACATTTTCTTCGCAGGCCAGCCTAATCCATTCCGGCGCCGAAAAATTCGGAAGCTGCACCATTTTGCGCCCAGCATAGGTCGAACTGAGAACCGCAGCGATCCCCGCAATATGATAGGGCGGCACGCAGAGCAGCGCGGCTTCGTCCTCGCCCGCGCTCATGAATTCAACCGTCCCAAAAATATAAGCCATCAGATTGGCATGCTTGAGAATGGCTGTTTTTGGCTCGCCCGTTGTACCGCTGGTAAACAACTCGACCGCAACAGCGCCGTCTACGTCAGGAGCCTCACCGTCATGCACATTCCCTGTGACAACATCGCCGCGAGATATGACATCAATGCCTTCACTCGCCGCCGCTCTATCAGTAACCAGCAAGGCGGGCGTGACCCGCGCGAGCTGCGCGTTGATTTGCGCCTCAGATAAACGGTAATTCATTGGCACAAAGGGCACGCCCGCCAACGCGGCCCCAAACAGGCCTGCGGGTTTGGCAGGGCTATTCTCCGCCAAATAAGCCAATCTCTGACCACCGCTAAGTTTAGCAGCCACGCACTGTGCGGCCACAGCAAGCTGTGAAAACGTCATGCGTTGACTGCCAGACACGACTGCGGTGCGCTCACCCATCGCGTCGGCGGCCATTTGTAAAATAAGATGTATGTTCATGTTTGCGCGCGCCGCTAATCAGAACTCGGTAATTGTTTCGCCTGTTTAATATCCAGCGGCGTGCCATTGACCACGACCGTTCCCTCGCCGCCGCGTGTGCATAGAAACTCCATGGCTTCATCCCCATCGACATAGCGTTTTCCAACGAGTGTTCCGTTTGATAACGCCGCGTCCATATCACCCATTTGCTCTGGATCGCCGACCTGCATCGGCGCGCCGCCGCACGTAATGTCCAGCGCCTCAGCGGGAACGCGCAGTGCCATAATCTGTGTTTTGCAAACCGTACTGGAAAGCTTCACGCCGGGTTTATACATCTCGCCCATATCTATCGTCCTATAATTGCGCCCGCTACCCCGGAACCGAGGAATGCGGTTTGTGCATTTTTAATTTGGTTGGCCGCTGTGCCGCGCACCTGTCTTACACCTTCGGTGATGTTGTTCATACCGTGTATGTAGCCCTCCCCCATCAACCCGCCATTAGGCGATAAAGGCGTGCGACCATCCAGTTCAAGATGGCCATCGGCCACATAATCTTTCGCCTCGCCAATGCCGCAATATTTAAAGCCTTCGAGCTGGCGCAAGATTTGCGGCGTAAAATTATCATAGATCATTGCAACATCCGTATCTTTTGGTGCAAGACCTGTGATTGATTGCAATTTATCAGCAATCTCTTCGCTGTTATGCTGCTGAATCAAATCACCCTCATAATAATCAGAGATAATTTCATGATTAAAATGCATCGCGTATTCCGCGCCCATAATTTTAACAGGCATTTGTTTCAAATCTTGCGCGCGGTCTTGAGTGGTGACCAAAAGTGCCACGCCGCCATCTGACTCTTGGCAGCAATCCAGCAACCTAAGCCACGGCTCGACGATCCAGCGAGACGTTTGGTGATCCTCTAGCGTGATGGGTTTGCCGTAAAACCATGCCGCAGGATTTGTCGCGGCTGCTTTGCGGAACGTGACGGCGATACGGCCTAGGTCTTCGGATGTAACGCCGTATTTATGCAAGTAAGGCCCGCACGAGAGCGCCTCCCACGCGGCTGGCGTTTGCGCGCCAAACGGAAAGCACCACTCCATGAAGGTCGAGCTATGCGCATCCGGCGTCAGGTTAATTGCAGGCTGACCAAACCTGTATTGACTGCGCTCGTTCATCGCACGCCAAATAATAAAATAATCACACAGACCGCTCTCGACGGCGTTTTTAGCATGGACCAGCGTGGTGACAGAGGCCGCGCCGCCTTGCGGGAGCCGTGTTGTGTATTTCAATCGCTCGCAGCCCAGAGAGCGCATGACATCAACCTCATCAGAGTGATCGAGATTAAACGTGGTCATCCCGTCAATTTTTCGAGGATCAACACCCGCATCTTGGCAAGCCGCTAATATGGCCTCAGCAGCAAGTTGCTGTTCAGACCGTCCAGACGCTTTGGAAAATTCGGTCTGGCCGATACCGACAATGCAGGCTGCGCTCGATGCATGCGCCATTTATGCCTCCGCCGGCTTGAAAACAGGCACGGCTTTGCCGCCGGACGTTTTGGCAAAATCTACCGTGACCGCCATACCAAATTCGGGTGCCGCATCGCTCTCTAGATTGGACAGCATTCTAAGGCCTTCTTCAAGCTGCACCAAGATGACAAACGGGCTTTCTTTAAAGCCATAACTCGCGGGACGCACCTGGCGCGCCCACGAGAGCACAGTGCCTTTGCCGGACAATTGTTGATACGTTTTTTCAAGGCTATGACACCCGGGACACATTGGGCGCGGCGGATGCCAAAGTTTGTTACACGGCTCGCACTTTTGCACGAGTAACTCTCCGCGCTCGCACGCCTCCCAAAAGAAGTTCGTATCAATGCGCTCGATAGGGTCAGGTCTCATATTTTTCTTTCTCTTCCAATGCGGCGCAAGCGACTTATCGGCTTATAGGAAAATCGATGCTCAATCGATTTTCCTATAAGCCCCAAGGGTTTTTCATTTCTTTTTGCCCCGGCAGTGGCGGATCACATAAAATAGCGGTCTCGTTGGCCATGGCGAGAATATCTTTTTCAGGGTAGCCCAGCTCTTCTAAAATTGACTTTGTGTGATCACCAACGATCAGCGGAGCAAATTGCATGACGGGCGGCGTATCAGACAAATCATAGGTCGCCCCGATTTGCTCAAGTTTGCCCACATATGGATGATGATATTCCGTTGTCCAGTTTCTTGCTTTGTAATCCTCATTATCAAACAGGCGGCGGGACGCCTCTTCGTCAGATATTGCGGCTGGAATACCTGCGCGGTGTAAATCCAGCATCAAATCTGTAGCCGGACGACCTGCAAACGCGGCCATTTTATTATCCCCTGCCAACCTATCAAACGCCGTTTTATGGGCGTTTGTGATGGCGGCCACTTGGATCCAGCGTTTATCAGCGCACTCATAAAGCCGGTAATAATCGCCATAACCCGTTTGATCTGCGTTCAGGCGCGGCCTATCCACGGGGCTGCCATCCGGCTTGGCTACCGCATAGCTTGTATTGAGCAAGCCAGCATTAACAATGGACGTATCAACAAATTGACCTTTCCCTGTGCGCTCGCGTTCCATGAGCGCATTACAAATACCAACTGCCGTTAAGAACCCATTGCCTGTATCGCCTAAGGATGTGAGCGCCCAAAAAGGATGTCCGCCCGCATGAAGCGCGCCGTCTTCGTGCTGAATACCCGATAAACACGCGCCCGTTTGGTCGTTCCCCGGCAGGTTCATACGCGGACCTTTTTCAAATCCACGAGAATGACAATAAACAAGGCGCGGAAACTCGTCTTTGAGGCTGGCGTAGTCCAGACCGAGTCGCTCTGTAGCTGGATAACGCATATTATGCTGCACCACATCGCACGTCGAGATAACTTTTTTGATGGCTTCCATCCCTTTGGGATGTTTGAGCATCACAGCGAAAGAGCGCTTGCCGCGATTAGCCATATAGGCGATGTGTGTGCGGTGCCAGTAACTGTCCCAAAGCGTGTTCATCTTGATCACGTCCGCGCCCATATCCGACAAAAGCTGACAGCCAAACGGCCCTGCAATCGCGAGGCCTAAATCCAACACGCGAATACCATCCAGCGGGCCTTTGCCCGTAGGCTGCGCGGGGACGCTATGAATTTCGGGCTCAGGCAGCCCAGCCGCATAGGCTTTGACGGACTCTGTGTCCGCGCCGCTTGCTCGCGTTGGGCCTTGTATCGCGCCGGGGCTTGTTTCCAAACGGTAAGTAATACCAACTTGATTGATCGGTCCAAGCTCGGGGTCATCGACTGTCGCCACGCACCGGTCATCCATCAAAAGCGGGTCGATCAAGCTGTCTTCGAGCGTGCGGCACTCTTGCATAGTCATATTACCAACTTCGGCGGCATCCACCCAATCCGCCGCATTAAACCTCTTAATCGCGTCGGCTAAAATTGGTTGGTAATGCGCCATCACCAGTAGCTCTTCCGGGCCGATTCCAAATCTATCAGGATCATTTTGGACGGTCAAATCAGGCGTCGCATTGATCGTATCTCCCTTAGAGGCCTCCAAGATAAAACGGGGGTTTGGCACCCAATTATGAATCCATTTGCCGTCTTTACATTGGAAATGACCTTTAGGAGAGCGCGAGCCCATAATCCATGTATTAAAGCCCTGCCCGTCGATCTCTTCCGCGCGTTGCCAAACGCCAGAGCCACACGCAAGCGCGCCTTGCATCAAAGAGGTGCTGACTTTTTGGCCACGCCCCGTTTTGGTACGCGCAAATAACGCCGCAGAAATACCCGTGCTTGCTGAGAAAAACGCCCCTAGACTTGGCCATTTTGACGCGACATGCAGCGGGCCTTCGCGGTTGGTGCCCTGCACCCAATCCGGGTCAATGTCCGCCGCATCAGCAAACGGATCATCGCGTCCAGCCATATGATTAAGCGCGCCCTCCGGCCACCCGCGCTGCTCATATTGCAAACCGGAACTCGCCGCGACCAGCGCATCATAACCCGGGCGGTCATCATCCTCGCCGTAACCTGTGATCGAGCAATAAATAAGACGCGGGTTAAGCTTGGCCATTTGCGGGTAATCAATTCCAAGTGCGGTCATTTTTCCCGGCGACATGCTCTCAATCAGGATATCCGCATCAGCAGCCAGTTTCTTGAAGGTGGCCAGATCATTTTCATCCTTTAAATCCAGCACGGCGTTTTTCTTGCCCCGGTGCCAAACTTTATACCCCAACAATCCCGCAAACGGATCACCTTGAGGACGCTCAATGCGCGTGACCGACGCGCCGTGATCGGCCAAAAGCATACCTGTCATCGGCCCTGCGATTCCCCATGAGAGGTCCAGAACTTTTAAACCGCTGAGCACACCTGCCATAAAATCCCCTAATCACACTTGTTTTAGACGGGCCATCTTGCCAACATAAAACGAAGGCGCTAGGACTTTCCGAACGTTGTTCAGAAAATAGGCGTTACGCACTCACAGTCAACCCAAAAGACACGAATATAAGGATAAAACATGCCCACACTACACGTCACCACGCAAAGCGGTGAACAGACAGACGTCGCTGCTAATGATGGTAGCGTTATGATGGAAGCCCTGCGCGACAAAGGTCTTATTGATGCGACATGCGGCGGCGCAGCAAGCTGCGGGACATGTCACATCTATTTTGCTGATGCGGCCATAGTCGGAGAGCGCACAGAAGACGAAGGCTATATGCTGGAAGGACTCGAGGATTATGTGGAAATCAAACCCACCTCCCGCCTCGCCTGTCAGGTCACAGTGAGCGCGGCCCATGACGGCGCAAAACTTACGATTGCCCCGGAAGCTTAATGCCAAAGACGTTAACCGCAACTATTGAGCAGCACAGCTTTTGCGCCCAATATTTTAAACCGGAAAATAACTCTAAAAATACGGTTTTATTTTGCTTGCCCGGCGGCGGAGCATCCCGGGACTACTTTGATTTAGCTCCGGACTACAGCTTTGCAGCCTGCATGACCTTGAGCGGCTATAGCGTAATCACGATGGATCATCCGGGCACAGGCACAAACCCATTGCCGGATTCGCACCCTTTCTTGACGCCCCGCCTGAGCGCAGATTATATCGGCGGCTCTCTTTCGCAGTTCATTGACATGGCGAATTTAGAAGGTCAGCGCCTTATTGGCACTGGGCATTCTATGGGGGGAATGATGACTATCCTAACCCAAGCTAGGCATACACCTTTTTCAGCCATGGTTTTGCTAGGCTCTAGCGCAGGCGGGCTGGATTGGGGGTTAGATGATACGGAAAAAGCTTACAAAAATAGACCTGAAGCGTTTGAGACAGACCTTGAGCCACTGACATTACGAAAATTCAAAACACCTTTCCCGCCCGGCACGGGTGGACCCAGCGGGAAATCCATCACTTTTGGCGGCGAAACCGAGGCTGTCACCCAGCGGCTCAGAGAAACAACGTGCGAATTATATGCAGCGGGGGGCATGATGAGCATGACGCGCGGGAGTTTTATGCCTGAGGTTGAGGCGATCAAAATTCCGATGTTTTTCGCCTTTGGTGATCATGACATCGGTATCCCGCCGCAAGATGCGCCCAAAGATTTCATCAACGCGGCGTCAACAGAGTTGATCGTGCTGGACAATACAGGTCATAACTCTTTTGCGTTCAGCTCTATCGCCGTATTATGCAAGGCCTTGGACGATTGGCTTTTACGGCTCTAACCTATTCTATCACCGCTAATTTTGCCTCGGTGTCACGTATTCGGGAGTTGAGCCAATATATCTTATATCTCCTCCAAAAACTTCTCTTGAAGGCGCAATCGGGTTTGATCATCAACGCCCAATCCCTCTTGGATGAACCCGTCAATAGATCCGTATTGGGCCTCCATCTCGGCAAATGTCGCCAGCATGGTTTCGCGGCTTACCCCCATAATTTTCCGAATAATATCAAGGCTTTCGCGTTTCCCGATACGTTTTTCAATACTGGCAATCGTGGCATCATTATATCCCGCCAAGACGTCATTACTGAAAAGGAAATCCTCCATTACCGTGTCTTTGTCGGCACCCAGAGTTAGAAGGAATATAGCAGCCCCGAATCCTGTTCGGTCTTTACCGGATGTGCAATGAAAGAGATGCGGCGTTTTTTCATCACTCTCAAGCGACGCAAGCCAATCACCCCAACTTTTGCGGTGTACAGCAGAGGTTATAAAGCGCCGGTGGTCGAGCAATTCCATCACTTCGGCTTCGTCAACCCGGCCCATAATAATTTTACGGCTCAGCGCGCGAATATCTACCGGCTTGTCATTTATGGGCAGGACCGAATAGTCCGCCGCTGGCGAGATAGCGGTAAGCTTGTTTGGCTCTTGATTGCGCTCCTTATCACTTCGTAAATCTGTGATTTTCGCGAGGCCGAGTTGTGTAATCTGCGCAGTGCCCGCCGCGCTGAGATGCGCCAAATTATCTGATCTGTATATGAGGCCGTGCTTGACCGCCCGCCCATCAGCCATAACGTAGCCGCCTAAATCCCGAAAATTACGTGTGCCTTCAATGGGGAGCAACCGTGCATCGTAAATCCGAGGGGCATCAACCATATCCGCGGAACTGCTCGATTTTTGTTGACAGCCCGTTAAAAGAAAAGCCGAAACAACGGCCATTATCCATAAATGTTTAGTCATACCTTTACCCAAAACAAAAAAGCGGCCGCTGCTAAACAACGACCGCTTCCTTAATCCTCCCCCGAGAACTTTCTTAGAATTTATAACCTGCTGTTACGCCGTATGTTCTCGGCGTACCGAAAACAAACACTTGCTTGGCGAATGTTTCAAATGGAAGCGTATCGATTGTGTATTTGTCGTCTGTGAGGTTCTGCCCCCACAGTGCGATGTAAACATTATTACCGTTAGCAAGTTCTTTGCCAATACCGATACGGCCACTGACTAGGTTTTGATCACTGAGGAATAAGTCAGGCGTAGTTTCTACTTCACCCTTGTGACTAAAGGCGATGTTACCAAAGACGTTTTTACCACCCTCTAGGTCGCGTGCATAATTCAAAGCCACAGAGTAGCTAATCTCCGGTGTTGCTTGTAAAAACTGCCGTTCAAGAACAGCATTACTGACAGGATTTACGAGATCGCCAGGATCACCGTCTACCCAAGAGAAGCTACCCGTTGCCGTCAGTTCTTCGGATATCGCAAATGTTGCGTCCGCTTCAGCACCCCAAACTTTGGTCTCTGTGTTCACAATCGCGCGTTTGGTTGAAATGATTGGGTCAATACCAATCGTTGTTTGCTCATTCGTCAGATCATAATAAAAGCCTGCCGCATTCAGACGCAGACGTCCGCCAAATTCTCCCTTAAAGCCAACTTCATAGGCCGCAATTTCTTCCGGTTCAAAAATGAAATCCGCACCAACCGTCGCGGGGGCGACAGGTACCAAAGACGCGCTGGCATTAAAACCACCAGAGCGGAAGGCCTGCGAATAGCTTGCGTATAGCAACACATCATCATTGACATCATATTCAATAATCGCCTGCGGGTCGAGACTATCAAAACTTGTTTCGCCTGTCTGCGGTAAGATCGGCGTTCCAACAAAGGTCAACTGATCTCGGAAAAAAGGCGACGCATTTAATTGAGTAGCTGATTTGTCTTCTTTTGAATAACGCAGACCGCCAATCAACCGTAGATCCTCAGTAACGTTGTATGTGACCTGCCCGTAAGCGGCATAAGCCGTTGTATCGATAGACAGTTCATTGCCCGTAGAGAAACGTCCTTCGATCAGCGCGCCCCGCAACTGATTTGAGAGTATATCAGCAAATGCTCCCGCTTGCGGCGCCGATGTAGCAACAGTACCAAAAAGATTACATGCACTTGGAGGCGCAAAACCCAATGCCGCAAAATGACAACCTTGTCCAGCAGCGCCAAATGCAAATACTGGCGCAAGAACATCTAGATAGTCCTGTGCGTCTCCGCCATTAAAACCAGAGTCACCTGTCGCCGTTTGCTCGTCGTAATAATAGACACCCGCCGTATATTCGATTTTACCGTCATTGAACGACCCTGTAGATGTAGTCTCAAAACTAAATTGTGAGTGACCATCAACAGTAGACGAGCGTTCACCGTCTGGTGACTGGAATAAACCCGTAATGGGCGAGCGCGGAATAAACTGAAAATAGTCAGACCTTATTTGCGGGCCGGGCGTTCTTGCAATCAACGTTGGCACGAATTGCAAAGCTGAATTAATAGAGAACACACCGTTAAGCGGGTTTTGATCTAGGTCGCTGTTGAGAATACCTTCTAGAATTTGAGGGTTCGCCATAGGTAGTAATGAAACATACCGTTCACTGTCTAAGCCCCGCCACGCCGCGATTGTCTTAATCGAATGATTTTCATGAAAGTCGTAATTAATCGTTGCGCTGACACCTTTGTTTTCTGAAAAACCGTCCCCGTTTTCGCCATATGTTGTAAACTCCTCAATCCGCTCGGATGTAGCGCCAAGAACAGCCGCGCCGAACAATGACCCGGGATTTGCGATATCAAAAGACTGATAGAAATAAGGCTCATTCGTAGATTTATTATAATCACCCGCCAGTTCAAGATTAAGCCGTGGCGACAGATCAATACCAAAAGCGATGCGCGTGCCAAAACGGTCATAACCAGCGAAATCATTTCCGGCACCATTATTTTCAACCCAGCCGTCACGTTGGTCATATTGCGCAGAGATGCGCAGAGCCGCCTCGCCGCCCATAGCAAAGTTAACAGCGCCTTTGACGCCTTGCGCGTTATAATTGCCGTACTCAGCTTCAAACGAGCCGAATGTACGTGTCGGATCGGGCGCTTGAGAAATCAAGTTAATCGCGCCAGCCACCGCATTCCGGCCATACAGCGTACCTTGCGGCCCCTTAAGAACCTCAACACGGGCCAAATCTGGCGAGTCGAACGCAAGTCCGACCGTTTTACCCATGTAGACACCGTCTGTGTAAATCGCCACTTTACTATCTAGTCCAAGCTGGGGATCAAACGTGCCAACGCCGCGAAGGCTTATGCGCAAACCATTAGAGTTTGCAGCCGAAGGGTATGAGTAGAGGCCCGGAGTGAACTGGGCGATATCTTCAAGGCCTTCAATACGCTTAGATTCAAGTGCCTCTAGGTCAAATGCGGCAATACTTGCCGAGACATCCTGCAAAGACTTTTCAACTTTAGTGGCCGTCACCACAATTTCGTCAAGCTGCGCATAAGCCGGCGATGCTATCGCGATTAGAGATGTCGATAAAGCCAGCGCGCCTAGCCGTTTAAATGTGTTGGATGTCATAGTATTTCTCCCCTGTTTACCAATTTTTTGGCCAATGTTAATATAATGGCTAATGCATTTAAAGCCTATTCGCAATGCTATACTCGCAGACAGACGTCTTATTTTTGCGCGAAATAGGTATAATATGAACCTAAAATATCATTTTGCGTAGCATAGTTGCATTTTTGTTACGCATTATGGGATTTCAGGTTGGATGCGCAAGCGGCCAAAAATAGTCCCCACAAAGACTCGCCCTTTTTCATCTATGGTCGGGCCGGAGAACTCATTATTATATTTTTTGCCCGCCAAGAATGTAATGGAATGTTGGCTCTCCAGTAAACCAATTCACTGCTTCGAGTGTCCATTCATTATTGCGCGCGCCCATGAAATAAACTTGCTCTGACCCCAAACTGACCCACGGCACACCGTTTGGCGAACTGATGCGCTCGTTCACCCAAGCCTGTTTAAACTGACGGGCAGTTGGGTCCCACTGAAACTTTTGAACACCATAGGGTTGAAAATCAGGATTACTCACAAGAGGCCCGATCGCGAGCGCACGGCCCGGGCCTTTTTTGGGCATATAAAATGGAATGTTCCGGCCCGTATTATTGACCACCAAAGCGCCATATCCGGCAACGATAACGGTCTGTTCAGATTGAATGTCTTGCGCGTCCATCGCGCCCATGTTTGCCGGAGCTAACCCAGCAATCCGGCGAGACGGCGCTCCCGGCAAAGCTTCCCAATCATCAGGAATGTCATCACGCCAAAACAGGGTCACATTCATGCGGATATCGCCGTCCGTAATGACAACGAACTTATCCTCTTCGCCGAAGCCCATCAAACTTGGTGTCGCGCCTGTGCCCTGCCCCGTGCCATTTCTATACTCTGCTGCCCACGCGCCGTCCGCAGGATCAACAGACAGGTCGTCGCCTGTCCAAACAATTTTGTACATATGATTACGCGAAGCGACATAAATGCCGCCATCTTTATCGACTGCGATTGAATTGCGCACCCAGCCATATCCGGGCCCGGTAGAAGATAAGTCTTCCCTATCGGCATGCGTCATGCGCACAGACCGATACTCTTTTAGGTCTGGCGAGACGGCAATCATATACCCATTCTCGGTTGGGAACACGATCCAGCCGTCAAAGGTCATATTCATACCCACGCTAGGCCCCGCTTCGCCGTCGGGCATCTGAAATTCCGCTTTGAGAACAATCTTTGACGTGCGGTCGCCTTCGACAACGTCGCCATAAGCCTGTATTGAGCCATCCTTGTTGGCCTTATAAAACCAATTATTGGTGCCCACGACGGCGTAGACACCTGAAAGCGTGCGTAGCGGCATAACAGCTTTCATCGCCGTGCGCATCGCTAGCCCGCTATTATTCTTATCCAGTGACGCGGTAATGCCATCGGCCCAGTCCCGCGTATATTTCGCGGCCTCAGGCGTTGGCACATGATCATAAATTTCATAGGTTTCGTAATCGAGCTTATAAAGACCGTTTACACCGTTCGCCCACAGCGCGCGTCCGCCGTCCGGATAAAGCGCGGAGTTAAACGCCCCAAAATAACCCGGCCCCATAAAGCGGTAGACAAGCTCACTCTCCTTAAGACGCCGTGTTTGATCTATCGGTCCGGGTAACAACGTCGAGTCCTGCTGCGCGGGCTCACCATGCGGCATGGCATTAACCCCGCCTCCGCTCATCTGGTTCATAGGCGGCATGTTAACATCACGCGGCACTTCTGCCGGGTTTACCATTTGCGGAGCGAGGGCCAAGTCCAGATCAGGTCTGTTTGTCGCCGAGCCGAAATCACATCGGCGCAGGACAATAACCGCAAATAAAGCAAAGATGATCCAGCCAAAAATTCTAAAAGCGCGCTTCATTATAGTCCATACCCGCCAGCCACAGCAATTTGCTGTCCGGTAATGTATGCCGCTTTGTTTGAGGCTAAAAAGACCACAGCATGACCAATTTCCTCAGGCTGTCCCCAACGCTTGAGCGCTAAGTTTTTCTGAACATCCGCTGTCCATTGCGCGTCAAAAACGCCTTGGCGGGATAGCTCTAAGAACATCCCGGCCTCAATAACGCCAATCAGGACGCTGTTAGCACGGATATTATTCTTACCTTCCTCGCGGGCGATAGCTTTAATCAAGCTTTCATTGGCCGCTTTGGGCGCAACGGATAATATGTCTTTGTCCGGCCAGCTCAAATCGCCCGCCGACCCCAAATGCACAACCGAGCCGCCACCGTTTTGCTGCATGTGCAAAACCGCCGCTTGCGAGGCCGCAAAAAACCCGTGAACTTCAACATCCACAGCCTTGCGCCACTGCTCTGGTGAGGTCTCGGCGAAATGAACCTGCTCTGCAAGCGGCCCCGCGCCCCAAACTAGCGTATGCACGCGGCCATGCTCTTTTGCAGCAGCGGTGATTGCATTTTGCGCTGCGCCTTCATCGGTCACGTCGCATTGATGCAGGCTGGCTTTTCGCCCCATCACCCTAATTTGATCCGCGAGTGCCTGAGCCGCATCTTTTTTAGAACGCCAGACAATCGCAATATCACTTCCGGCGCGTGCCAACTCAAGGCAGACAAATTGACCAATACCTCCTGTCGCCCCAAACATAATAGTGGCCCCGTCAGGGAACTCCATATCACTCATCATTTCCCCAATTCGTTATTTTACATAAGCATGTCTACGAATTTTTATAAATAAAAGCAATTTTTTCTCGATTTGCGTAGATTTTAAAGCTATCGACTACGCACAACATAAGGGCTTTATATGAAACACGCTGTTATTTCAGGTTCCGCATCCGGTATCGGAGCTTGCGTTAAAGCACGTCTTGAAGCTCAAGGCTTTCGGGTTATCGGAATAGATTTAAAAAACGCAGACATCACCGCTGACCTTTCAAAGCCTCAAGGACGCGCCCAAGCCGTGCGCTCCGCGCTTGAGATATCTGGCGGAAAAATCGACAGACTTGTCCTTGCGGCGGGGCTTGGCGGGCACGTTGATGACGGCCAATTGGTTGTACGGGTGAATTATTTCGGCGCGATAGAGCTACTCGACGGACTGAAAGACGCGGTTGTTGAAGCGAGCGGGCGCTGCGTAGTCATTAGCTCTAATTCTGCTCAGATGCGCACAGACCCTGAAAGCGATATCGTCAAAAGCTTGCTCGATGGCGACGAAGCCGGCGCTATGGCGCATATTGGGGATGCCCACGGGGCTATGGTTTACGGGCCCTCCAAACACGCCGTAGCGCGGGCGGTCCGCCGCAGATCAGCAGACTGGGCAGAGGCCGGAGCCACCTTGAACGCTATTGCGCCCGGTCAAACAGAAACGCCGCTTTTTCGCGGCGCGGCGGATCATCCCGTAATCGGCAAAAGCGTTGAGGCGCTTCCGCTTCCCAAAAAGCGCGTGGCAACTGCTGACGAAATGGCCGGTATCATTGAATTTATGCTCTCGGACGCGGCGGATTATATGCAAGGCAGCATTATCTATGTAGACGGAGGCACGGATGCCCTACTCCGTCCCGATGCATTTTAATTTGTTGGCTGTTACGGCTTGCTGAATTTGACCAAGACTAATGGCACAGCCACGAGCAAATAAAAGACTGTGTTGAACACGGCATTGGACGTAACGCCTGAGGATATCGACCCGCTATTGTCAATGACCAGCCATGACGTCATCGCAAGTAAACCACCTCTGCGTACAATCGGTCCAACCACAGGGTTATTGATTTTTATTAGCGGCGAAAATACGAAAGCAAATATAAGACCCAGACCAACGGTCAATCCCGCGCCGATTGCACCCATCCAGCGAGCCTCTTGGGAAGGCGCGGATGGCAATCCGTCTAGCGGCCAATCCAGCACATCAATCAACACACGTGCTGGGGCGTCAATAGCCGCAAATCCTGTCAAAACCCAAATTAGTCCAAAGACTACAAACCCATATCCCGTAAGTGTCAGCAGCGCTGCGCAAGTTTTTGGCGTCATCATCATCTCCTATGTTGCAAAGAGACTAAGAATATAAAGAGGTAAAACAATTACGTCTGAGGTAATGTATTACGGTGTTAAAAACGCTATAAGACCCTATGACACCTGCATTTGGCCCGCTTTTAAAACACTGGCGCAACCTCCGCCGCTTTAGCCAATTGAGCCTAAGCCTCGAATCCGGGTTCTCAAGCCGCCATATCAGCTTTCTGGAAACCGGGCGCTCAAAACCCAGCCGCGGAGCCATACTCACCTTGGCACGCGCGCTTGATATGCCCAAGTCTGCCGTTAACGACGCGTTGCTCAGCTCCGGGTTTTCACCGGAATTCCCGGTTTTACAAGCCCAAAGCCAAGACATGGCCCCGGTTCACAGCGCGGTCAAAATATTGCTGGAAAACCATATGCCAATGCCCGCGATTGCGCTTGATGGCGAATGGAACATTATGGGCGGAAATCCGGCGGCGCTGCACATGGTCACGCTTTTACCGTTTCACGGCTCATTCAACATTGTTGATGCGCTCATAAATGATGACCCTAAAAACCCTCAATTTTTAAATTGGACAGATGTGGCGACATGGACTGCGCTGCGTTTGCAAACCGAAGCCGCTAAAAAAGGGCCCGGCGCGCCGCTCAGGCAGACTTATGAGCGGCTAACCGCAGACCCGAGGCTTGATACACCGCAAGCAAAATCATTCTCGAATTATGGCCCGGTTTTGACCACACGTGTCAGAGCAGAAAATAATATATTGACGTTGTTCACGATGCTCGCAGAGTTTAGCACCGTTCAGGATGTCGCCATGAGTGAGTTGCGGGTGGAACTTTTCTTTGCCGCTGATACAGGCACGCAAAAGTTTTTTGAAAACCTTGCAACTTAACACCCTACTATCTTGACAAAGCAGTATAATTAAACGCACGTCAAAACATGACATATGCGCGCCGCCTTTTATTAGCCAAAATTCTCATAACGATTTGCGTCCTTAATTATACGATTGTGCCTTTATTTGTAGATTTTGGCCCTTCGCACATCGCGTCTGAGCACTGGACTCCGCATGGCAAATTCCACATGTCATGGATATTGATTTATCACCTTATGACGCTGCCCGTTTTACTCTTTGTGGTGTGGTCAAAACTACATGGTTCCGGACGGTCCGTGCGTCTGGTCGCATATTTGAGTCTGGCTCATGTAGGTAGCTTTTTCGCGGCGGCGACAATGGCTGGCCGGCTGGGTTCAGATTTACATGATCCGAGACATGAGCATTTAATGTTTGGCATAGATGGAAACAGCGTAATGATGACCGCTAATTTCATCATACTTATTACAGCTATACTTTTGAGTATTAGGCGATCCGCAAATTCAGGCTAATGGAAACCTGTTACGCGCCATCAATCAAAGATTTGACGAACGGGCCGAGCCATAATTGCCGCTTACGGCGCATGCGCTCTGCCGCGATGATCGCGCGCAGCTCGCTCATCGCGTTTTCAATATTCTCATTGACCACGACATAATCATATTCCGCCCAGTGGCTGATTTCCGCTTCGGATTTTGACATACGTTTAGCGATGACTTCATCGCTATCCTGCGCGCGTGTGCGTAACCGTTTTTCAAGCTCCCGCATATCTGGCGGTAAAATGAATATTTTCACCAGATCGTCCGCCGCCGCTTGCGTGAGTTGCTGCGCGCCTTGCCAATCAATATCAAAAATTACATCACGCCCGTCTTCAAGCGCGGCTTCGACAGGGCCGCGCGGCGTGCCGTAATAATTATCGAACACTTTGGCATGTTCTAAAAACTGCTCTTCCTCGATCATGTCAGAAAATGTTTGTTTCTCGACAAAGAAATAATCTTGCCCATCAACTTCCCCCGGTCGCTCGCGCCGCGTTGTGGCCGAGACCGACATGGTCATACCGGAATTTTCTTTAAGCAGCGCCCGCGTTAGCGTCGACTTCCCGGCACCGGACGGAGAGGACAGCACAATCATCAATCCTCTGCGGCGCGATTTCATCTGGTCAAAATTACTCGACATTTGCGGCCTGCTCCCGGAATTGCTCCACTGTGCTTTTCAGCTCGAGGCCTATTCGCGTCAAGCCAATATCAGGCGATTTAGCGCAAAGCGTGTTCGTTTCGCGGTTAAACTCCTGACAGAGAAAATCAAGCTTTCGGCCAATTGGCGAGCCTTTGGATAGATGCTCCCGTCCCTGCTCGCAATGCGCCTTGAGACGATCAAGCTCTTCTCTGACGTCTGCCTTAAGCGCCCACAGCGCCGCCTCTTGGGCTAGCCTTTCCTGCGGCAGGTTTTGCCCTAAAAGCTCCGTAAATTTTGCTGATAAGCTCTCTTGTAAGACTTTCGTTTGCGTCGCAGCCAAGCCTTCCGCATTTATAACGAGCGATTCGATACGATCCAGCGCCTTGGATAATAGCGGCTCCAGCGCGGTGCCTTCGCTTCGGCGAGCCATTTGCAGCTTATCAGCCAAAGCTTGGGCTGAGGCCAAAACAGCCTCTTCGACGACGGCTTGATCGTCTTTCGCGCGCGCGCGCGATTGCGGCATCACCACCCCCGGAACCAAAAGCATCTGATCAAGGCGGACGGGCTCCCTGCGCGTGTCCGCGAGCGCCATAAGTTCATCAAGCAGGGTAGAATTTATCTGATAATCAGAACCTGCCTTGGCTGATTGCAACATCAGAGAGAGCTGTATGTTACCACGTTTGAAAAGCGCGCTAAAAACCTTGCGAATCGGCGCGTCCAGCCCGGTAAATTCCGGCGGCAGACGAAGCCGTACATCAAGAGATTTACCGTTGACGCTGCGGGCTTCCCATGTCCAAAAAACGTCCAAAACTTCGTCGCTGACACGGGAAAATCCTGTCATACCGGAAAGAGCGCTCACAGGAGAGTACTCATGGGTTTGAGGCTTTACGCTGCCGCTCGATTTTGCGCCATTTCTTTACATGTGCATTATGCTGTGCGTATGTGGAGGAGAATACATGCCCACCAGTTCCATCAGCGACAAAAAAGAGAGCGTCGGTTTGGCCGGGGTTGAGCACAGCCAAAATTGATTCTTTTCCAGGGTTACAAATAGGCGTCTTAGGAAGTCCGTTCATTTGGTAGGTATTCCAGTCTGTTTTGCGGTTGATCTCAGAACGGCGAATCCCGCGGCCCAGCTTCTCGCCTTGATTAATACCGTAGATAATCGTTGGATCTGATTCGAGACGCATGCCCCGGTTAAGCCGGTTCGTAAACACCCCGGCAACAAGGTCACGCTCGCCCATGACACCCGTTTCTTTTTCCACAACAGACGCCAAAATAAGGGCTTCTTGCTTTGTCGAAATCGGCAAATTATCAGCGCGGTTTTCCCAGGCAGCGTCCAGAAACTCCGTCTGCGCCGTTTGCATGTTACGGATCAAAGCCGAGCGCGTCATACCCCGCGGCGTCAAATAAGTTTCCGGTAAAAGTGTTCCTTCAGCGGGCACCTCAGGCATATCATCGACAAGCGTTTCAACCGTACTCATCGCCCGCAATATCTGAGCGCTCGTGAGGCCTTCCGGCGCTGTAAACGGGTAAAGGATCGCCTTGCCGTCTTTCAGAGTTTTATAAATATCGCGCAAACTTGCAGACGGCGGGATTGCGAATTCACCGGCCTTCAAGCCAGTTTCGTCGCCTTCCAAGCGGGTCATAAGTTTGAACATATCCGCGCGCTCAATAAGTCCTTCACGTTCAAGCTTAGCGGCAATGCTAGACACGCCTGCCCCTTTGGGCACTGAAAACACCGCATCATCCGGGAACGGCCCCGGTGCCGTAAACTGTGTTTCGAGATAGTATTTCGCGCCAAATAACAAACCCGCACCGAGCAAGAGAAAACACAAACAAACGACAATAAATATTTTAATCTTGCTACGTTTGGGCGAATTTTTTGGTTGACCGGACATAAAAGACTGCGCGCGCGATGATCGGGCCATCGGCTTTAATCATCTACCTTGGAAAAAATAACAGTGGCGTTAGTTCCGCCAAATCCAAAGGAGTTTGACATAGCGGCGCGTGCTTTGATCGGTTTGGCGGTGTGCGCGACAAGATCAATCGTCGTTTCGACATTCGGATCTTCAAGGTTAATCGTTGGAGGCGCCATTTGATCACGCAGCGCCAGAATAGTGAACACGGCCTCTATTGCGCCCGCCGCGCCGAGCAAATGCCCGGTCATGGATTTTGTCGCCGACATGCACATATTGTCCGAATGCTCACCGAACAGGCGCTCAACCGCGCGGACTTCAATTTCATCGCCCATAGGCGTAGAGGTGCCATGCGCGTTGACATAGCCAATATCAGAAGCATCCAGACCGGAATTTTTAAGTGCCGCTTTCATCGCGCGGTAGCCGCCGTTCCCGTCCGGCGCGGGGCTGGTAATATGAAACGCATCGCCGGAAAGACCATAACCCGCAACTTCGGCGTAGATGTGAGCGCCGCGCGCTTTGGCGTGCTCATATTCTTCAAGTACAAGCGCGCCAGCCCCCTCGCCCATTAAAAATCCATCACGGCCAGAATCATAAGGACGAGACGCCTTCTGGGGCGTGTCGTTATATCCTGTTGTCATTGCCCGGCAGGCCACAAAACTAGCGATACCCAAACGGCAAATCGCGGATTCGCCGCCGCCCGCAACCATAACATCAGCGTCGCCGTAACTAATAAGGCGAGCGGCATCGCCGATAGCGTGCGCACCAGTTGCGCAAGCCGTGACAACACTATGATTGGGGCCTTTGAGCCCATTACGGATGGAAATATGCCCAGAGGCTAAATTAATGAGCATGCCCGGTATCACAAACGGGCTCAGTCGGCGCGGGCCTTTTTCAGCTAGCGTTATTGACGCATCGTGGATCGTCTCAAGGCCGCCAATGCCGGAGCCAAACAAAACGCCTGTGCGCTCTTGCATCTCATCATCACCGGCAATCGGGGCCCAATTGGCGTCTTTGAGGGCTTGCTCGGCGGCAGCGATAGAATAAAGAATAAAGTCGTCTATGCGTTTTTGCTCACGCGGAGACATAATGGCATCGGGATCAAATGATCCGGCGATATCAGGGCTTCCGCCCCCGCGCCCGTCAACACGCGGAACGATAGCAGCGACTTGGCATCCCAAATCGCTGGCATCAAAGTGTTCAATTTTTTTAGCACCGGATTTTCCGGCTAAAAGGTTGGTCCATGCAGTTTCAACACCGCAACCAACGGGTGATACAATCCCTAAGCCTGTGACAACGACGCGCCGCACGGCTGGGTATAACCTAAGCGGTTTTTTCGGAGATAAACTTCACCGCGTCGCCAACTGTCTGAATGTGCTCAGCTGCGTCATCAGGAATTTCAATATCGAATTCTTCTTCAAATGCCATAACGAGCTCAACAGTATCGAGGCTGTCTGCGCCCAAATCATCGATAAAATGTGCCTTGTCAGTGACTTTGGCTTCGTCCGCATCAAGATGCTCTATGACCATCTTTTTTACGCGGTCTAAAATGTCTGACATAATGTCTTCCTTACTTTGTGCCGCAGCGCGGCGGTTACACTGTCGAAAATAGGGCTATTATGCATAAAAACAACCCCTTAACCAACATTGGCGCGGTGCCTATCACACATGAAAAAGGGTTGCCAGCCAAAAATACGGCCTAAATCATCGCCATCCCGCCGTTCACATGCAGGGTTTGCCCTGTCACATAGGCGGCTTCTTGGCTAGCAAGATAGAGCGCAGCCGCGGCAATATCTTCACCGGAACCCAACGCTCCGGCGGGTATTTTCGTCAAAATAGCCTCTTTTTGAGCCTCATTAAGCGCATCTGTCATAGGCGAGGCGATAAAACCTGGCGCGATACAGTTCACTGTCACGCCCCGGCTAGCCACTTCTTGAGCAAGTGATTTTGAAAAACCAATCATACCGGCTTTGGACGCAGCGTAATTGGTTTGGCCCGGATTTCCGGTGACGCCAACAACAGACGTAATACCGATGATTCGCCCAAAACGGCCCTTCATCATCCCCCGCAAGCAAGCTTTGGAGAGGCGAAAATAAGCCTCAAGATTAACCCGCTGCACAATATCCCAATCTTCTGCTTTCATACGCATCAACAGGCTATCTCGCGTTAGTCCAGCATTCGAGACGAGAATTTCAACAGGCCCGCCCAGCGCGTCTGCGGCCTGGCCGGGTAATGCGTCAACAGCGTCAGCGTCAGAGAGATTGCAAGGCGTTACGGCGCAACGCTCACCCAGCTCACCAGCGAGTGATTCAAGTTTTTCTGCACGCGTACCCGACAGCGCCACGTGCGCGCCCTGCGCGTGCAGCACTTTCGCAATTGCGCCGCCAAGGCCGCCTGTCGCGCCGGTGACGAGGGCTCTTTTTCCAGTAAGATCAAACATAAAGGTCTTTCTTGTTGCAACTTAATCCTGATGAGACGTGTTTATAAACGAATAGCCCTCAAAAAATAAGACTAAAATTCCTCTTTTAATTCTAGCCTGAAAATCAAAACCGATTCATAGTTAGGCTCAGATGACATCCATACTTCAATTTTCAGACATACATTTCGGCTCGGAAGATAAATCCGCCATGGCCGCCGTGAGAGATTTCGCGATGGCATTGAAACCGGATGTGTTTTTGATTTGCGGCGACATCACCCAAAATGGGAGTTCCAAAGAGTTTATCGCTGCGCAGGACTGGATAAAGACGTTCCCGGGGCCAAAGCTTATAACCCCGGGCAACCACGATACACCCATGTTTAACGTCCTTGCCCGCGCCTTTTGGCCGTTTCGAGGTTATAATAAATACATCCGCCCCATGAGTGAGCCCTACTACGCTGATGATAATGTGATGATCGTGCCGCACAATACCGCCCGGGGCCTGCAGTGGAAACTTGACTGGTCGTTGGGAGTTATAAATCTTCAAACCTTAAAGGCGGATATTAGAAACCTAGACGCGGCGCGCCCCGGAAGCTTAAAAATGCTCGCCGTCCACCATCCGCTTATTTATCCGTCTGTGTCGCCCCTCCAGAAAACGACGAAAAACGGCGCAGAAGCGTTAAACCACCTTAGTGATGCCAACATTGACGCTGTACTCAGCGGGCATGTCCATACGCCGTTTGTCGCCCACCGTGACCCCGGTAAAACCGAGCTGTTGTCCATTGGTTCCGGTACATTATCAACACGAAGGCGCGGGCAACCGGCTAGTTTCAATCATCTACACATTGATTCTGACATTTGCCGCGTGACTGCCTATGACTGGATTGGCGGTGCCTATGTCAAACAATGCCTGATCGAAAAACCACGTAGAGATTTATCAGCACAACGTCCTCTCGGAACACAAACGGACGCATGATGACATCTGCCAATTTCAAAAACCCTCGTCTGATTATAAATGCCGCGTCGGGATCTACCCGCGACATTTCCAATGAAGCCTCGAGCCTGATTAAGACGTTTTTAAACTGCGAAACAGCTTGTCACTACATTCAACCCACTGCACTGGACGAGACCATAGACGCCTGCATCTCTTCAGGATGTGACCTACTGGTCACATATGGCGGCGACGGAACATCTATGGCCGCCTTGAACGCCGCCAACGCAAAAAATATCCCCGTGTTGCCGCTGCCGGGAGGCACGATGAATGTACTGCCAAAGTCCCTTTACCGTTTAGATGAATGGCAGGACGTTCTAAGCTTAGCATTATCAAAAGGGAAACCTACATGGATTCCCTGCGGGAAAATTGGAGATCAGTGTTTTGTTGTCGCTGCGATCTTTGGCGCGGTGGTTGAAATCGGCGAAGCCCGTGAAATGCTCAGAGACGGCGATATCATCGACGCCGTCAAAACAACCGCGCAAACACTGGCTACGGCGCTTGAAAGTGATAAAATTGAATATGTCCAAAGCCAAGGCGGCAAAAAGCGGCAGGCTTCATTGCTACAAGTCACCTGCCCGTTAATGAATAATTTCGCCAATGATCCCAGCCGTTTTGAAGCTGCGGCTATCAGTATTGATACGCTGGGGGAGGTATCGTCGCTCGGCTTAACGGCAATGTTCGATCAATGGCGACATCATGATACATCTTGTGTCTGGCAAAATGATAAAATCAATATTCACGGCGAAGGTACGCTGAAGGCCTTGCTGGACGGAGAACCTGTAACATTCGAGCGGCCATTTCAGATTAAACTCCACAAAAAGGGAGCTCTGGTTTTGCGCCCTGCATTAAGCAACTAAGACAAGCTTTGCACAAACGCTTCTAGGGTTTCGGGACTATTGAGCGCTGTACCATCAATCCCTTTGACAATCCGGCGCAGCATGACGGTGAGTACTTTGCCGCAGCCGGGCTCTGCCATACGGACAATACCGCCCTCGTTTGCCATCCACTCCACCGACTCGCGCCAGCGCACACGGCCCGTCACCTGCGTGACCAGATCAGCTCTGATTTGGTCAGGGTCGGTTGTAGGCC
This sequence comes from uncultured Caulobacterales bacterium, assembly GCA_964352785.1. Lineage (GTDB taxonomy): Bacteria > Pseudomonadota > Alphaproteobacteria > Caulobacterales > Maricaulaceae > JACOMS01. Next base: position 72,996 of record CAYGTI010000002.1, on the reverse strand, counting down.
GCGCCGTGACATTATTGACCACAGGTACAAGCGGCGACTTAATCGCAGCGTCTTTAAGCGCGTCTGCCATGGCGCTGGCTGCTGGCGCCATCATATCACAATGAAACGGCGCAGAGACGGGTAACATGACCGCCTTTTTCACGCCAAGCTCGCGGGCGGCCTCAGCGGCAGCTTCGATAGCGGCAGTCTCGCCAGAGAGTACAATTTGCCCCGTCGCATTATCATTGGCGATCTGACAGATACCAACTTTGGCTCCGGCGCTGACCGCGGCTTCGGCGGTTTCGAGTGACGCGCCCAGTAAAGCCGCCATCGCGCCCTCGCCAACAGCAACGGCATTTTGCATGGCTTCCCCCCTCAGGCGGAGCAACAAAGCTGTATCGCGAAGGCTTAAAGCTCCCGCCGCACATAGCGCCGAATATTCACCTAAAGAATGTCCTGCTACAAATTGTGCGGCTGTCACATCAACACCAAACTCTTGCTTAAGCGCCCGCATCGCCGCCATAGACGTCGCCATGAGCGCTGGCTGCGTATTTGCCGTCAGGGTCAAATCTTCCATAGGGCCGTTCCACATCAGCGCGGAGAGCTTTTGCGAGAGCGCATCATCAACTTCGTCAAAGACAGCGCGCGCAGACGGAAAAGCGTCCGCGAGTTCTTTGCCCATGCCAACGGATTGACTGCCTTGGCCGGGGAAAGTGAATGCTAATGTCATGAAATATCCTATGGAATGTGTTAATTTTTTACGGTGCTATAGACCAATCTACCGCGCAATATAACATCAAAGACCGGGTGATTTCGAGCAAATAATACGCACAAATTGATTCGAGAAAATTCCGGCACATAAGCGCTATCTATCTGATTTTCCCCGCATATAGCGCTAATTGGTGTCAATATTTGCGTAAAGCGGCACTTTGATGGCTAGTGAAGCGCCCTAATATAGGTCATAATTAACACAAAGGGACGTAATTAATATTTCATTAACCAAACTTTCCAAGTGTAACGCACAACAACAATTTTGTAGGCTCAGAATGTCACTTTTTAAACGCACGCCGCCCAAAGCAACTTCAAAGCCCGAAACCTCCGCTCCGAGGAACACCAAAGCGCCGCCTGCTGATAATAATCGCGCGCTGGATGTGGCCAAGATGATTAAAGAACAATTGGACACGCAAACAGCAGAGCAGGACAGTATCGCCGATGATGTCTGGGAAAATCCATTTGAAGCTCAAAACACAGTTGAAGATGATCCCCTTGAGCTCGACACGATTGAAGAGACAGGCGAAGAACAGGACGACAATATTCTGTCGCTATCGAAGAAGGCTGAAACTCCGGCCCGGAAGTCTAAGCTTGACGAGCCCAACGAAGAGCTCAGCATAGACGATATCCGCAAAAACATTCTTCGTATTACCGAAGATTGGCGTTTGTCGGCGGCGGCTGTCGAAACAGACATTGATGAAGATGTTGACGAAGCCCCCGTAAAACTGGTCATGCCCCAGACCGAAGACCCGGATCCCTTCAAGCAAGAGTTCTTTGTCAAGAATAGCGCGATAATTGACGAAGCTCCGGTTGATAGACTTGAGGCTTACGAGACGCTTGAAGATATTGACAGTGAGGACGAGCCGGAAACTCTGAATTATGAAACAAGGGCGCTGGAAACGGAAGCCGTATCTGTTCCACTGGATGAAGACCTTGGGGCCGAAGCTTTGCAGGTTGACGATGTCGAGATGGATGATGAAGCGGAAAATGCCCCTCACCTGACGGCGCAAGGCCTCAATTTGGGTGAGCTACGCCTTGATATAGCGCGTATCTCCTCGGACATTGACAATGGCGAAGCTTTATATCGCCGCGCCCAACAGCGTGTGACGAGCCTAATGGGTTTCATTGAGAAAGCCGAAGTAGCAGTCTCTGTTCTTAACAGGTTGCAACCTGAAAACCGCCGGTTAATCTCGAAAAACCGCAGTCTTGAAACGGATGTTGAAGCACAGAAATACATTATTGCCAGTCTGGAAAATGACCGCACTAAACTACGCGATGGCCTTGAACAATCCACACACCGCGAAGAAACACTGCGGGGACAGTTTACCGAGCTCAAAGCCATACTCGACGAGCGCAACCGCGAGAACGAGGCCCTCCTGACCGAGGCCGATGCCAGCCAAATGCAGCTCGAGCGGGTCAAAACCAACCTCGAGATCGCGAACCGGGAAAATACGACACTGAATGAGCGCATGAATGACCTCTCCGAGCACATCAAGCGGCTGTCAGAGGAAAAAATTAATACCGAGAAGGCGCTGGAATCCGCAAAAGCGGACCTCAGTGACGAACTTGACCGCAACAACTCTCTTGAGGCTGAAAATTCAGAGCTTCGAATTTCTCTTCGCACCTCCAACCGCCATAACTCCGAAATGCATAATGAGTTGATGGAAGTGCAAGACAAAATCGTCATCTATAAAACGCAACATGAAACGCACCTGCATCGTCGTGATGACCGGATTATCGTGCTTGAATCTCGTATCAAAGAACTCGAGAAGATCATCAAGCACAAGGACGAGATTGTTCAAACCAAGACGGATAATGTGTCCGGCCTTAAAAAAGCCGTCTCGCGCCACGAGATAGAGCGTGAAAAACTTGAAAAAATCATTGAGGATCAGAATTATCAGCTCAGCAAAGCCGAGGAAGAACTCCTTAGCTCAAAACATGACATTGCCGAGCTGGATCAACAGTACAAGGACCTCGCCAAAGCGTTATCGAAACGTCCTGCCACAACACAGTTTGAACGCAAACGTAAATCAACAGCCAAAGCCCGCACTACGCCCATCATTGACGATGATGATGAAGATCCAACGCCTTTGAAGGTTTCCGCTTAGGCCGTTACGCTTTCAGCTATTTATCACTTGAATTAAGCGCGCGCTCGTGTAGTAAGCGCGCTTCAACGGATGCGGTCCACCGAAGTCCCTGACAACATGGGGTTGTCACACGCGGCGGAGCCATCGTAAGCGCCGGGAAACCTTCACCCCCGGGCCTACGCCGCAGCCCAACATGAAGGACTAACCATGTCTCTATACGAGCACGTGATCATCTCACGTCCCGATATTTCTCCGACAGCCGTCGAAGAAATGGTCGAAAACTTGACCAAAAAAATCCAAAACCTCGGTGGTTCTGTTGAAAAAACAGAATATTGGGGTCTGCGCAACCTTGCTTACCGCGTTAATAAAAACCGGAAAGCCCATTACAATCTTCTGCAAATCAATGCTGAATCTTCTACAATCCATGAGATTGAGCGCCAACACCGCATTAACGAAGATATTCTGCGCTATATGAGTATCCGCGTTGAAGAATTCGAAGAGAAGCCTTCGCCGATCCTTGCCAAGCGCGAAGAGCGCAAGCGCCGCGAAAGAAGGGATTAATCATGTCCAGAAAAGACGCTATTAAAATTGAAAATTTGCCCTCACGGACATCTTTCAAACGCCGCCGTAAAGTTTGCCCTTTCTCCGGCGAAAACGGCCTAACGATCGACTATAAAGATCCAAAGATGCTGCAACGCTACATGTCAGAAAAAGGCAAAATTGTACCGTCGCGTATCACTGCCGTTTCCGGCAAAAAACAGCGCGAACTTGCGCGGGCCATCAAGCGCGCCCGTTTCTTGGCTCTGCTGTCATACGAAGTGAAATAGGAGCGAGCCATGGAAATCATACTTCTTGAGCGCGTAGACAGTCTCGGCGCAATGGGCGACATTGTAAACGTCAAGCCCGGTTACGCCCGGAACTTTCTACTGCCGCAAGCCAAAGCTCTTCGTGCGACAAAAGCCAACATGGCCCGTTTCGAAGCGGAACGTGAATATCTTGAGGCCCGTAACGCTGAAACACGTGAACGTGCGGCTGATGATGGCTCATCTCTTGATGGCCAAAGCTACGTCATCATCCGTAATGCCGGCGAAACAGGTCAGCTTTACGGCTCTGTGAGCGCGCGTGACGTGGCTGAAACCGTTGGTGACAGCGTCAAACGTAACATGGTGATTCTTGAACAGCCGATCAAAGCCTTGGGTTTGCACGATGTTAAAATCAAGCTTCACCCTGAAGTGACAGTCTCTGTGAACGTCAATGTGGCCCGTTCAGTGGACGAAGCAGAACGTCAAGCTAAAGGCGAAGACGTTATTGCGGCTCAAATGGATGCTGACCGTGCAGACGCCGAAGAGGCCGCCATTGAGCGAGCTGAAATCGCAGCAGAAATGTTCGAAGACAATAACGCGCCGTCCGAAATTTCAGGTAAAGAGGCGGCTCCGGCCCCGGCGGCTGAAGAAGAATAACTTCAGCAATATTAAACAAGAAAAAGCCGGGCTTGAGAGCCCGGCTTTTTTTATACTTAAATCGCGCGTTTGTAGTGCGTAAACCCCGCTCTTTTAGAACTTATGTTGATAAGTAATGGACGAACCGACAACGTAACGGTCACCGTTCATGTCATATGCCGTTGTGTCTGCGCGAAGGGAACTTTTAGCGTTCAATGGAATTTCAAGGCCCGCACCGAAAGCAACACCGTCGCCTTTGATTTCTTCGGTCAGCGCCGTTGTGGTGGAGTCCACATCAAAAACAGATTGGTGATAACCGGCGCGCAGCAACCCCTTGACCGGACCTAAAGGCACGCGGGCTACGGCGAAGGCACCAACGGAATATTTTGATTTGTAATCCGCATTTTCGAAATCTGCCGGTATTGTCCCAAAATAGTTTTCCTGCTCGTCGCTGGTCAGCCCTTTAGAACCTTCAACTTCGAAACCGAGATAGTTTGGGGATTGATAACCGACGCGGGCAATCCCGCCAAATAGAGGGCTAACATCGTCAATATTGTATTGTGCGTTCGCGCCAACTTCTCCGTAGAAATAATCCGTCTTAGCTCGAAGGCCTGTATTGTACGCTGCATCGTATGTTACGGGATATGAATATCCACCCGGCCCAGCCGCATAATAATGACTGGTTTCTGGCGACGCATAACCTGCATTGTAATAGTCATGTGAAGTGTTGGCAGCCGTATATCCACCGCCACAAGATACCGGACAATCGCTATATTGATAAGACGAAGCTGGCTCTGGCTGTTGATAATTTTGTGTTTGCGCATAAGTCGCTTGTCCGCACGGAGACGGGGCTACATAGTGTTGCTCAGGCGCATAAGACTGACATCCGCCGTAAGATTGCACAGCGTGACTACCGCGAAGCTGCTGCACTGACGTAGTTGGTTGCACAGACGCATATTGGTACTGTCCAGAATGTTGCGGAGAGCTCGCGCAGCCTGTGCCGGCCCCGTAGTAACCTGTTGGCGCTGGCGCAGCGCATCCTGTATAGGTTCCGCCGATTGTCGCTGACGGCGCGTAAGGCGACATGAAATCACCTTGGCTATCAAAGAAAGAGCACCCCGATAAGACGGTTGCCGCTGCTGCTAATACATAAATACGCATGTTAAGTCCCACCCATTATTTCCTCTTACCTAACAGGGCGTGTTTAAAATCCAGTCAAGAAACATGATTAATTAAAACTTGACGCCAACCACCTTGAAACGCCTTTAAATTGATCATGAAAATATGAGGATTTTTGGACTAACCTGTGGCAAGCTGGAAATGTTCAGCCTATAATCTGGTGATGATTGACCGCCTCTTGCTTATGCGCCACGCAAAGTCCTCTTGGAGCGACGGATCACTTACAGATCATCAAAGGCCGCTCAATGAGCGCGGACAACGAGCGGCAAGTGATGTGGGCGCAGCGCTGCATGCAAGGGGCTTTGCCCCCGACTTGATTTGGTCATCAGACGCGACGCGCACCCGCGAGACGGCCATGCGGTTAATCCGTGCAATCCCCGGCGCGCAAGGCGTTGAATATATCTCAGGGTTTTACCACGCCAGCGCAGAGCAGGTCATTCAGATTTGCGAGCAAAAGGGCGAACCGGACGCTCCGCTTATGCTTCTGGGTCACAATCCCGGCTGGAGCGAGCTCCACACCTATTTCACCGATCAATGGCAGGACTACCCCACGGGCGCCTGTAGCGTTATGATCCGTAAAAGTGACGGGCATTGGCTATCCCCTAAAACGTGGCGTTTAAAGGATCTTATATTGCCGCGTGACTTGAGCAGCGGTTCAGAGCAAGCATGAAAGCGGTTTTGGTTTCAATGTGGCGTCTATTTCATGCCATATTCTTTTACCCTATCATGATCGGGGTATTTTTATGGATATGGATCACAGAAAAACATTGGGTGTACGGCCTCACGGTTGTCATCGCGCTACTGATCTTCGATCCGGTATGGCGTATCTTAGCCGCAAACATTTGGCGTATGATAAAAGAGCGGCAAAATTAATCCGACGCTCTTTATATTTATTATTTTAAGAAATGCTCTTATCGACGGTCAACATCGTATCGTAATTGCGTAGTCGGTAAAGCGCGATCATTGCGCCAAGAACAGGTATCGCTGCGAGAAATAACATATTATGATTTGGCGAGAACGGCCACAGCACGTTCCATGTAAAGGCCGTACCAACCCCGTGAAAGAGCATAATCAGACCGTAGCTAATACGTTTTTTAAAGCCCAAAACAAACGCGATGAGAAGCACCAACCATAGGGCACCAATAGCATAGGAAGCGGTGGATGACAGGCCGGGAATTTTGTAAAAATGCGCAAAAATTTTGCGCGTGTGCTCAACGCCTTCAGCAGTAAATTTATCCACGATCCACGGCAGTAGAAACAGCGCAATCGTTATCCGCATGATAAATAATGATAATGGTAATTCTCTTGGCATGACGCCCCCTTCATTGAAAATATACACGGGTATTACGGCAAACAGAGCACACACACACCTCACATCTATGTGACAGTAAAAATTAAATTTTCGCCAGATATAGCCTCAAACAGGCCTGAACCATGGACAAAGCCTAATGAATTGGACATAGCAAAGATTAAACTATGCACGTCTGCATGACGGGAGAGATTAATGTTTAAGATAACCTCCACTCTAGGCCTCATTACTGGCCTCTTAATAATATCAGCCTGTCAAGCGCCGCCAAGCGATAAAGACGCCTCAGACGTAGACGCCGTAAATGCAACAGCCGCTGCCGCGCCTTTGTCCTTGAATTTTGAGAAATATACGCTGGAAAACGGCCTTGACGTTGTCTTACACGTGGACCGTTCTGATCCGGTTGTCGCGATTAATCTCGCCGCCCATGTCGGCTCAGCGCGCGAGACAACGGGCCGCACGGGGTTTGCGCATTTGTTCGAGCACTTGCTGTTCCTCGATTCTGAAAACCTTGGCTATGGCGGCCTTGACGAAATGAACACCCGCATTGGCGGCGAAGGCACGAACGGATTTACCACCCACGATATGACGCAATATTTCCAAGCTGTCCCCAAGGACGCGCTAGAGAAAATTGTCTGGGCCGAAGCTGATAAGCTTGGCTGGTTCATCAACACCGTCAGCCAAGACGTTGTTGATAATGAAAAGCAGGTTGTTAAGAACGAGAAACGCCAACGGGTGGATAACCAACCCTATGGCCACAACCTTTATATCGTCAACAAGGCTCTCTACCCTGAGGATCACCCTTATAATTGGCAGGTTATTGGCTCTTTGGCAGACCTTGACGCTGCGGGTCTTGAAGATGTGCAGGATTTTTACAACAAATGGTATGTGCCAAACAATGTGACTGTCACACTCTCCGGTGACTTTGATGTGGCTGAGGCCAAGACCTTGATTGAAAAATACTTCGGCGAAATTCCGCGCGGCGACGAGATTGAACCTTACGCGCCGCGCGCGGGCAACTTGACCGAGTCCAAACGTTTGTATCACGAAGATAATTTCGCAACAGTGCCGCAGCTTACAATGGTGTGGCCCACGGTCGAGCAGTACCACCCCGACGCTTACGCTCTAGATATACTAACCGAATATATGACCGAGGGGAAACGCGCGCCGCTCAATGAGGTTTTAATCGATGAGGCCAAGCTGACCTCCAGCGTCGACGGGTTTCATTACACCAAAGAAATTTCAGGGGAGTGGTACTTGTTTATCAGCCCCAATGAAGGCGAAGACATTGACGGGCTTGTTCCCGCGCTGGGCGTAGCGTTCGAGCGGTTTGAAACCAACGGCATGACCCAAACGGATCTTGACCGCATCAAAGCGGGCATAGAAGTTGAGTTTTACGGCGAGATTCAAAGCGCGCTTGGCAAAGCCATACAGCTTAGCGAGTATAATCTTTTCACAGATGATCCGGGTTTTTACAAAACGGTCATTTCTCGCATTCAAGCCGTCACAACCGAAGACGTTATGCGCGTTTATAATACCTATATCAAAGACCAAAACCTGATTTATACGAGCTTCGTGCCCAAAGGACAGATTGATTTGGCGCTTGAGGGCTCCGTGGCCGCCAACGTTGTTGAGGAAAAAATTGTTCAGGGCGCGGAAGCCCAAATCGATTTTGATCCGGCAGCGCGCGTCTTGAAGACTTTGACGCCGTCCAGATTTGACCGCACGGTCGAGCCCGACTTTGGCCCGGCTTATACACTGCCCTCGCCCGAGGTATGGCAGGATGAACTGCCTAACGGCGTACAAGTCTACGGCATACAGAGCAACGAAACGCCCTTAGTCTATTTCTCTCTCGCAATTGAAGCAGGCAATGACCGTGGATCTTACGACAAACCAGCCGTCTCGGACATGACCGCGGCGATGCTCGAGAAAGGCACAGCCAATAAAACCGCCGCGGAACTTGAAGATGCGATTAAGTCTCTTGGCTCATCCATATCAATTAATACCGGACAGTTCGGCGTCTACGTCAGTGGAAATACGCTGTCCCGTAATTTCGGCGCAACGATTGCTCTGGTTGAAGAAATGCTACTGGAGCCGCGCTGGGACGCGGAAGAATTCGCCCTGCTCAAACGCAGATTAGTCAACGATATTGACCAATCCGCCGCTAACCCTAATGCGATCTCGGCGCGCGAGGCGGCCAAGCTGCGTTATCCTGAAGGCCATATTTTCCATTATGCCTATTACGGCCCTAAGGAAAAACTCGAAGGCGTGACACTGGATGATCTAAAAGCCTTCTACGGAGCCAATTATTCTCAAAAAGAGGCCAAACTACGCATTGTTGGCGATGTCACGCCCACGGCCGTTACATCGGCTTTTTCCGGACTTGCTGATAAATGGCGCTCAGACGGCCCGCCATCTGTGGCCCTGCCCCCGTCAATCCCCGTTGATACCTCGCAGATTTATTTTTATGACGTGCCCGGTGCCAAGCAATCCGTTCTACGGATGGAGCGCCCGTCTTTATCGGCCAAAGAGCTTGATTACCCGCTGGCCGAAGCCATGAATTTTATGCTCGGCGGGATTTATACCTCCAAGCTGAACACAGAATTACGCGTTAATAAAGGCTACACATACGGTATTAGGTCCGGCTTTGATGCCTCAAAAGATCGCGGTACGTTTAGTGTCCGCTCCAGCGTTCGTACCAATGTCACTAAAGAATCGCTTCAGCTTATTGCCGATATTCTCGCAAATTACGGGCCAGACTTTACAGAAGATGATCTACAGATCATGAAGGATGCGTTGCTGCGCGGACAAGCGCTCAAAACTGAAACGCTCAGCGACAAGCTTGACATGGTCAATGACATTGCCGCCTATGGCTACCCGGCGGATTACAAAGCCCGCAACGCTGAGGCTATTGCCGCCATGACACTCGAAGACTTCAAAGCCTTAGCCGCCACGCATTTACGCCCGGACGCTATGCGGTATGTGGTTGTTGGGGACGCCGCGTCTCAAGCCGAGCGACTAAGCGATTTGGGTTACGGCAAGCCTATTATGCTGACGTCGGAGTAGAACATGCTGAGCTCTTCACGCCGTGTCATTTTCATAACTGTGGCCGCGGTCCTTACAGCCTGCGGGTCTGCAAATAATCAATCTGGCAATGATCGTTTGGATATGTTGGAAGCTGAATACGGAGCTGTTCAATCGCAGTCCTTTGCCAAAAGTGCAGACCACGCCGCCCCGTCATCGCTAGGCGCGCAAGACGAAAATCCGGCGTCTCAAAGCTTTTTGGCCTACCGCTATAATTACAGCTTTGCTCTCCCACTCAAAGCCGTCACATCAACGGCCAAATCACATGCCGCTATCTGCCTCGATGCCGGAGCTGATAAGTGTCAGGTCTTAAATTCAAGCACCAGCACCCACAATGAAGATTATGCTTCTGCCAACTTGCAGCTTCGGGCCGAGCCGGCATGGCTAGAGAGCTTCAATGAGGATATCCAAAACAGCGTAGCTGACGCCAAAGGCGACATGACAAATTCAGGTGTCTCGGCGGAAGATTTGACACGCTCTATTCTCGATACTGATGCCAGGCTCAAAGCACAGACAACGTTACGTGCGCGGCTTGAAAATCTGCTGGAAACTCGCGACGCGAAACTGCCTGATTTGTTAGCGCTTGAGCGTGAACTGGCCCGTGTTCAGGGCGAAATCGAAAGCGCAACAACGACGCTGAATGTCCTTAGAAAACGCGTCTCAATGTCTATTGTTGATATTAATTATCAAACCAAACAAACGGCGGTCTCTCGCGGCGCGCTTTCACCTATTTCGCAGTCACTCAAGCGGTTTTTGGGTAATGTGGCAGGCGGTATCGGCAATGTCATTGACTTCGTCAGTTATGTTTTGCCGTGGCTTTTATTTGTGATTTTACCCGGGCTTTGGGTGTTGCGTTGGTTCTGGCGGCGACGGCGCAACTTGAAATCCAAGGCAAAGCCGCAAAGTTAGGCCGCGTAGCTGCTCGACGGCAATATGACTGCATCTGAGGTTTCAAGCTCAGGTTCAGCCTCACCCACACGCAAAGGAAGCAGGATTTCAAATTTTGCGCCCTCACCTGCATTACTCTCAACTTTAATGGTACCGCCCATAAAGGAAATGAACTCTTTGCTGATGGCCAGTCCGAGGCCCGTGCCGCTATTTTTTCGGTTCAGTCCCTGTTCCATCTGACGAAAGCGCTTGAATATCTTCCGGAAATCCTCCGAAGATAAACTCACCCCTGTATCAATAATAGAAATATGCAAAACAACCGAGTTAGCCCCTTTGAGTCGCCCATCGACATAAAGGTGCACCGATCCTTTTTCCGTAAATTTAAGCGCATTCAAAACGAGGCTACGCAGCACTTTGCGCATCCGTCTCGCATCACCCACATAATATTCAGGAAGCTGCGCTGCAAATGTTTGATCAAGATGTAAACCTTTCAAATTTGCAGCTGGTTTATACGTCTCAATTAACTCTTTGACGAGAGCTTTAAAATTGAACGACTTCTCCTCAAGCTCAAAGGTCCCCGCATCTAGACTTGCCAAGTCTATGGCATCGGACACGATTTGATTTAACCGATGGCCGCAGCGCTCTAAGATTTTTGAATATTTTCTTTGATCAGCGCGCATAGGAGTCTCACGTAGCAGTTTCGTCATGCCTACAACACCATTTAGCGGCGTGCGGAGTTCATGGCTGAGATTTGCCACAAACTCTGTTTTTTCCTGATCCGATTTTTTAATGATATCCACCAACTCTTCCAATTTTACAAAAAGCTGATTCATCGCAATCGTAATAAAAACAGAAAATGTCGTCGCAAGCACCAAAGCCAGACTTGTCTGAGCCGCGCGTTGAAAAATACGGGCTTCTAACGCCGCAAGCGCGACGGGGTCTGAGGCGATAACAGAAAAAGAAATACTGTGCAGCCCCCATACAAACGCAATAGCTGAGCCGCAATAAAACAGCGCCATTTGCCAGCCGCCAATAAAGCCCGCCAGAAAACATCCGGCAACCAGCAAAGGCAGCACAGCCGAGTCGATCCCTGTTTTATCCGGCAAGGCCGATGCTGCGATCCCCATTAACAAAAACAGGATGTAAACGGCTGTGAAAAATGGAAAACTTTTCGTAAACCGTAAGCTATGGATCAACAAGATGACCATCGAAATTCCAACAGCCGAGACCGTGTGATCCCACGTCCATCCGCCGTAAGTTGCCGTCATCAGGACAATGTTGACGAGTTGCGTAAAAACGAAAGCCCAGCCGACAATGTAAACGGCCCGCGCGCGCATAAGTTCAGTCGTGTTTTTCAGCTCGCCGAAACGCAAAAACCGTTCATATATCTCAAGTTGCGTTGCCAATACTCTAACCTGCTGTAAAAGTAAGGATGATTTATCGTAAAATTCCAAACATTGGATTAAGGACTGGGCAACCATGCGCGAGTTTACATATGCGCCGCCGGCTGCGCCCTTAGATTTGGTATTTCATGATGATGATCTGTTGATCGTTAGTAAGCCCAGCGGGTTGCTGAGCGTTCCCGGAAAAGCGGATCATCACAAAGACAGCCTGGAGCTACGTTTGCGTGCACAGTTTCCGGAAAGCCTGCTGATCCACCGTTTGGATATGGCTACATCCGGCGTGATGGTATTTGCGCGAAACAAAAACGCCCAACGCCATATCGGTTTGCAGTTTGAAAAACGTTACACAGAAAAGACTTATATCGCCCGGGTCGCGGGAAACGCGGCCGGCGACAGCGGACACATCAACCTCCCCCTTATGACCGACTGGCCCAACCGCCCGCGCCAACATGTGGATTTTAAAATCGGCAAGCCTGCGCAAACAGATTGGGAGGTGCTCTCTAGGGAAAGTAACCCCGCCCTGGACACGATCACCCGGCTCGCTTTGCACCCTATCACCGGACGCTCCCACCAGCTGCGCGTCCATATGCTGGCGATAGGACATCCGATTTTAGGCGACAGGCTCTACGCGGATGACGAGGCTTTTAACGCGGCAGATCGCCTTCAACTTCATGCCGCGCGTCTGCGTCTACGTCACCCGGTCGGCGGCGAGTGGATGGATTTTCAATCTCCTTGTCCGTTTTAGACGTAGTAAGTCGAAAAGCCCGTTCGCGGCTCCGCTGTCTCAAACATTACGATAGGCGGTCATAGAATAAAGGATACAGCATGACGGAGCTTCTAAGTTTTACCGCCCCCTTGCGCGTCGCGATCTTCGGAGCCAGCGGCGGTATTGGGCAGGCGTTTGCCGCGCGGCTGAGCGCCCAAGCAGATATTGAAATGCTTTATTTATTAGGGCGCACGCCGCCAGCTGGTGCCTTGAAAAACTCTCCCTTTATCCACGTTGATATCACAGATGAGGCGCAAATTGCTGACGCTGCCGCTCAAATCAAGGTGGACGGCCCGCTTGATATGGTGCTCATCTTAACGGGGTTACTTCACAGTAAAAATATCGCACCGGAAAAAAGCGCCCGGCAGATGAGCCTGCCCGCATTTGAGCAAAGCTTTGCCGTTAATTGTTTCGGCCCCGGCCTGATTGGGAAGCATTTTTTGCCGCTAATGCACCGAGACCGCAAAACCGTTTTTGCGGCTCTATCAGCGCGCGTCGGCTCTATCTCAGATAACCGTTTGGGCGGGTGGTACGCTTACCGTGCCTCCAAGGCCGCGCTTAATATGGTTCTTAAAACGCTCTCTATCGAATATGGCCGCCGCTTTAAGAGTCTTATCATTCTTGGCTTGCACCCCGGCACAGTCGACACGCCTTTATCAGAGCCTTTTCAAAGCAATGTGCCAGACGGCAAATTGTTCACGCCGGATGACTGCGTCGAAAAACTACTCAAGGTCATAGATCAAGCTGCACCAGAAGATAGCGGGAGCCTAATCGCGTGGGACGGACAGAAAGTCCCTTTTTAAGCTTTGAGCGCCTGCGCAACAAAGGCCCGCGTGATATCCCGCTTGGCTTCGCGCGCTGCTAAATCCAGATCAGCGATCACGGCGCGCATGGCATTGACAGACCGGTCATGGTTTTTCATCAGATATGTCACAACATCGGCTTTAACGCTGCGGCCATGATCGTCAAATAGTTTACGGATAATGGATTCCAGAATATCATCTTCATGATCGTCAATCTCAGCCACTGATGTGTTGGTCAGGCGTGAACGCAAGTCCGGCAGCCGCGTCTCCCAAGCCTGCGGCAGCATTTTGGCCGACAGTAACAAGCCGTCTATGCGCCCATTGAGCGCCGCATTCATCAGCGTAAACAAGTCTGTCTCCGGCATTTTGTCAGCATCATCAACAAAGAATCGGCTATTTTTCGCGACAGGCCTATCGGAATCATATCCATCAACAGAACACAACACAGCCCCCGCACGTTGAGCCCACGCCGTCCCAAGATGGGTTTTCCCGCTCCCTTGTGGACCAACCAGCAAAAGCAGAGGCGACGGCCATAGCGGCCAAGCTGTGACCAATGAGACAGCCGCTTGGTTGCTCACCCCCAACACAAAATTATCAAAACTGAAATCCGGGTTTGGGGCTAAGTCCAGCGGGATTTGATGCGGCACTGAGATTGACCTTCGAACACTCTGGCTTAGAAATAACCGATGCGCGTCAAAACCATCCCCAATTGTGGATGATTGCGAATATCCACGCCCTTAAAAGACAGCTCATTACTCAGGCGCTTCATATCACCGCCAAATGTCAGTGTCATGAGCGCGCCATCTTTGGACAGAGCATCCAGCCGCGCATCCTGAATTTGCGCAGAGCCATTAATGGCATCCTGAAGGCTCTGCCATTCATTTAAAGACCGGTATAAAACGGACACTGACATGGTTTCCGCATTTTTCGCCAAAGACACAGAGGCTTGTTTCCAATCGGATTCCATCGCGTCAATTACCGCTTGTGCTGCCTGCATATAATCCAATCCATTGACCGTTCCCAATGTGCGGGTTTGTCCCGTATCCAAAGCCACATCGGTGAGGCGTACACGCACACCGGATGGGCCGGGCATAGCCTCTGCGATCAAAACCTGGTCAACGCCGTAACGCCCGCCAACCGCGCGCAAAGCCGTCATATTCACGGCCCGGGCTTGGGCATTGTCAATCACTGCGCTTGACCCTTCGCTCGGGCCAATAGCGCGTAGCGGCGTTAAAGAATGCGCGAAAGCACCATTTCGCATGGCAGCGTTCCAGCGGTGCCCTGCCCATAAATCCTGCCCCTGTAAAACCGGGAGAACCAGACGCTCTCTTGACTGCGTTGCGATCATCGTCAGCCCGCGGCTTTTCAGTAGATTTTGGACACGCTGCGGACTAAATGCGACGCTGATATCGCCAAAATAACGCCCGGCAGATCGTTTTTCGTTCGAAATTTCCAGCGCGCGGATAAGCGGCGCTACTGTTTCTATAGTGAGCGGCGGCAGCGGGCGAGCCCGGCGTTCACTCGCGAGTGTCACGCGGTTAATCAAAATCTCAGCCGCTCTGGCTTGACCGTCTGAGATCGCCTGTGTTTGCGCGTCTATCGCTGTCTCGCCTGTGGCGTCAACGGGAACACCCGCAACGGTGAATGGATCGGCGGCCAGAGCCGTACCGACCATGACTATCGACAGAAAAACTGTTATTATATATTTGAGCTGTTTCATCATATATTTCCGATTATACGGACTCGCCACGCTTTAAAAGCCCCTTGAACAGGAAAGCCGTTATAAGTCATGGATTAAGGCTTGCGAGTATGGCATTTTTAAGGTTGTAAGCATGCTAATCCTCGAATCCAGTCTGCAGGAGCTGTCATGACAGACAAAGCCGTAACGTCCGCAACCCCAGAGGGCAAAAAAGTTGGCTCAAAACCCGGCCTGACGTATGCCGATGCAGGGGTAAGCATTGATACAGGCGATGCGTTGATTGACCGTATTAAGCCACATGCAAAGTCGACAAAACGCCCCGGTGCAGATGTGGCTCTTGGCGGATTTGGCGGGGCATTTGATCTCAAAGCCGCCGGCTTCAAAGACCCTGTGCTGGTCTCCGGCACAGACGGCGTCGGCACGAAGCTCCGCATCGCCATTGATACAAATGTTTTGGATACGGTCGGTATTGATCTGGTCGCCATGTGCGTCAACGATGTGCTGGCTCAAGGGGCTGAACCTCTGTTCTTTTTAGACTATTTTGCGACGGGACATCTTGACCCCATCAGAGCCGAGGCCGTCATTTCCGGTATTGCGAAAGGGTGCCGCCAAGCCGGAGCGGCCCTGATTGGCGGCGAGACTGCTGAGATGCCCGGCATGTATGAGGGCGCAGACTTTGATCTTGCGGGCTTTGTCGTCGGCGCGGCCGAACGGGACAGCCTGCTACCGCGCACAAATGACATGATTCCCGGTGACGTGTTGATCGGCCTAGCCTCCAGCGGCCCGCACTCCAACGGCTATTCTCTCATTCGCAAAATCGTAGCATTATCAGGTCTTGGCTGGACTGATCCTGCTCCGTTTTCATCCTCAAAAACCGTTGCCCAAGCGCTACTGGTGCCCACAAAAATCTATGTTAAAACGGTGCTCCCGCTTATTCGTAGCGGCCACATTAAAGGCCTCGCCCATATTACCGGCGGCGGCCTGACGGAAAATATGCCGCGCATGCTGCCCGCGCATTTAAGTCCCGTCATAGATATGCACAGTTGGGAGCGCCCTGATGTGTTTAAATGGCTGCAAGAGACCGGAAATGTCGCAGAAGCGGAAATGCAGCGCGCGTTTAATTGCGGTATTGGCATGGTCTTGGCTGTAGCGGCTGACACCGCAGATGAAACCGTCGGCGCGCTGAACGCTGAAGGCGAGACTGCCATGATCATAGGCCATCTCGCCGCAAACGCATAATGTCTAAAGTTACTACGGCAGTCCTTATTTCCGGGCGCGGTTCCAATATGGAGACTTTGATCAAGGCCGCACAACACGAGAACTATCCGGCAGAGGTCGTGCTTGTAGTCTCAAACCGGCCCAAAGCGGCAGGTCTTGCCAAAGCCAAAGCCCTTGGCATTCCGGCGGTTTGTCTGGATCACACAGATTTCGCCTGCCGTAAAGATTTTGAGCAAGCGCTCCACGAGATACTGACGCGGGCTGATATCCAACTCGTTTGCTGTGCAGGGTTCATGCGCGTCCTCACGCCGTGGCTGACATCGCGCTGGGGCGGCAGGATGCTCAACATTCATCCATCTTTGCTCCCAAAATATAAGGGCCTGGAAACCCATAAGCGCGCGCTGGAGAACGGCGATACTGTTCATGGCTGCACTGTGCATTATGTCTCGGAAGAGCTAGACGGCGGCGATATTATCGCGCAGGCGCAGATTGACGTAACCGAAGATGACACACCTGAAACTCTTGCCGAAAGGCTGATACCGATTGAGCACACATTATATGTCACAGCGCTTAGGAGCGTAGCAAAGAGCTTATTACCCGCAAGCTAGCCGAAGTGTCCCGTATTTGCGGCATTCATTTACGGGGTGTTACGATGCCTTTTAGTAAATTTTAAGCATGTCGGTTAGGCATACTTTAAACGCAATGTCATACCAAGGCTCAGCGAGGCGCGAGCGGTACCGACATGAAACATACAAAATTCAAATCCGGGACATACCCGCATGAAGACCTTAAATACGGTCTACCGGGCCGCGCTTCGCGATGCCCACGCCCTATCAACGGTTGCGCTCAATATTGGATTTGGCGGTAATCACGGCATATGTTTCGAGTATTTGATACCATAACGAACCAGTACGATTTGCAGCTTACATTTATGGCTGTGATGATAGGGCTTGCCGCAGCGATCAGTACCAGCGTTATGCTCGAGCGCGTTAAAAATCGCGCCGGCATGGCCAAATTTATTTGGCTCTTAACAGTCTCGGCCGTCATCGGATTTGGTATATGGGCTACGCACTTTGTTGCCTTACTCGCCTACCAGCCTGGCCCCGCCTTCAATTACGAACGTGACAAAACAATATTGTCGCTATTCTTGATCATAGGTGCCACCTTACCCGCCCTGCAACTTATTCTTAGCCGGACAAGCCGTTTTGCCAGCGGCTTTGGCGCTATGGTTTTCGGCCTTAGCATCTCAGCAATGCATTATACGGGAATAGAGGGGCTACTGACTGAAGGTCAGATGGTTTGGAATAAAAATTATGTGATCGCTTCGGTTATAGTAGGGCCTATATTTTGCCTCCTCGCGATCAAGGCTCACAAGCAAACAGCAAAAGTCAAAAGCCTGTTAAGCTCTGCGGGGCTATTTGCTTTGGCCTTTTTCCTAACGCACTTCATCGGTATGAGCGCGCTTGAGATCATTCCGGCTGAAAACAGTACAAGCCCTGTAAACACGGGCCTCGCGCCAAGTGTACTGGGCACAATGATTGCAGCTTTTGCCATCGTTGTCTTGCAAGCAGGTGTGGGCATTGTGATACTCGACTCTTGGCTTTATCAAAAATCTGTTGCCGACGACTGGCAACTTACCCGTCAAGAAATCTTGCTCTCGAGTATGGGTGAAGTAGCAAAAATCGGCGCGTGGGAGCTAGATATCGAAACCCGTACACCGCATTGGAGCCCGCAAACTTGCGCGCTCCATAAGGTTGATGAAACCTTTGTCCCTGATTTGGATACGGCCGCGTCTTACTTTCCCGGACACGCCCGCAGCGCCTTTCTGCGCGCTATTGATCAAGCTTGCCGGGGTAATGGCTTTGACATTGAACTCCCCTTTCAATGCGGTCAGCGCGAGGAACGCTGGGTTCGCGTTGTGAGTAAAACTATGATGCGCAACGGATATCCGGCTAAACTTATCGGGGCTTATCAAGACATCACAATACAGAAGAAAGAACGTAACGCGCTTGAGATTGCCTTGCGCGAAGCCGACAAAGCTAACCGCTTAAAATCTGAGTTTCTCGCCAATATGAGCCACGAAATTCGCACGCCTATGAACGGTGTTTTGGGCATGGCGCAGCTTCTTAAAACCACGAAAATGGATGAAAAACAGCAAGCCTTTGCTGATGTTATTTTATCGTCTGGTAATTCCCTACTCTCATTGATCAACGATATTCTTGATACGTCCAAGATCGAAGCTGGGCTGCTGGAGCTTCATAATGAGGCCTTTAATCTGGCCGAGCTTTTAACCAGCGCGACCGGCGCAGTGTCCGGGATTGCCCTGCAAAAAGGTATCGCGATTTATTGTACGATTGATGAGAATGTCGAAAAACTTTATTTTGGCGACTCGCCGCGCATCCGGCAAGTTTTGATTAACTTGCTCGGAAATGCGCTCAAATTTACTGAGCAAGGACAAGTGGCCGTGACCGTTACTTTAGATAAGATGAATTATCTCAGGTTTGAAGTCACAGACACCGGGCCGGGCATTCCGCCAGAACAGCAAGTGCATGTGTTTGGCCGCTTCACACAGGCGGATGGTTCAACCACACGTAAGCATGGCGGCACAGGGCTCGGACTAGCCATTTCTCATGACCTTATCAAGCTCA
This sequence comes from uncultured Caulobacterales bacterium, assembly GCA_964352785.1. Classification (GTDB taxonomy): domain Bacteria; phylum Pseudomonadota; class Alphaproteobacteria; order Caulobacterales; family Maricaulaceae; genus JACOMS01. The sequence continues at coordinate 53,726 of CAYGTI010000002.1, read as the reverse complement.
TGAACGGCAGTATAGGTCTGTATAGCCAACTTGGACAAGGGTCGACATTCTGGTTCCGTATCCCGTTACCAGCAGCGGAAATCTCAATGGATCAAGTTGCCTAGGCTAAGCCGCATATACCCTATCTTAAATATATTTTTATTCATGTGGTGTAGCGTTCTCTAAAGTGTGGGGAGACGTGAATGAAGGCCTTCAGTAAAAGGCAGTGGCGGCGGACATGGCTTGCCTTGTTTATAACGCAAATGACGGCTGTTTTTCTAAGCCTTCCTGCCGCAGCGCATGAGCGCTGGGTCTTGACCCCGGACCAGATGAAAACACTGAACGCAGAGCCGAAGCCAGACATCTACACAACATTTACACTCGAAGGCACACTCGTCTTAGGTTTTTTTGGCAGCATCTTGCTTTTTCTGATCTATATTCACTATTTTCGAAAGCCCGCAAAATGGCTGCTGCTTCTATCCGGACGCATGCAAAGGTTTGTTCAGTGGATACAGCCTCTCCTGCGTCTAACATTAGGCTGGACGTTGATTGCCTCCGCGATGGGCCTTGTGCCGCGCCTTGGAAATTCTGCGATGGCCTACCCTACCTTATTAGCCCCTGATTTGGAAATTGCTGTGCTCGGTCCTGGTTGGCATTGGCTTATTTGGGCGGAGATTATTTTAGGGTTCTGGTTTATGTCAGGCCTGTGGACGCGGGTCGCCTCGTGCGTGTTGATCGTCTTAATTCACATCGCCTTAGGCCTCTTTGGCGAGCCTTTTATTGCCTACTATCCGACATTTTTAGGCATAGCCATTTACCTGTTGATACGCGGCGGCGGGCGCGGAACTATGCAAACACGTACATTGTTTGGCTTACAGCCGCTGGTGGACTGGCTTCACGAAATGCCGATGCGCTACCCGCAATATATCTTACGCGTGCTGGCCGGACTCAATTTCATCTATCTCGGCCTATGGTTCAAAGTCCTCCAACCCAACTTGGCTGTTGGCATTATCGAAATCTATGAGATTCCAATTATGTGCGAAGCCCCGGCGTGTTTCACGTTGATCATGGCCTGCGTCGAAATCGTCGCCGGTATTGCGATCATGGCGGGCATTTTGATCCGTCCAGCATCGCTGTTTTTATTTTTTGCATTCTTCTTCTTCGCAACCTTCCTACCCGAGGGTTACGATGCCCACTTGGCGTTTTACGGCGTGCTCATGGCGTTCCTGCTTGGCGGGCCGGGACGCTTAACATCAACAGGTATATATCAACGAAAGTCCGAAAATGCCTCTCTCAAAAGACGACTCCAGGCCTTTATCAATTAAAGATAAATGCACGCTGCTCGCAATTGCGGTCTTTATCACGTCGGTTGTCGCGCTGATGCGCATGGATACGGCTCCGTGGGTTTTTAAGTACGAAGATCACTTTATAGAAATACAAGAGACCGCCCTCATCCCGCGTCTTGATTTTAATCTTGAGCAGGTCGGCGAGGATAGTGTGCGCGTTGCGCTGGACATTGAAAACATCTCATTGGTTGAGTTTTGCAGCGGCAAAGACCGGGGCCTTGCCAAAGGCCATGCTCATGTCTTTGTCGACGGTAAAAAGCAGGGCAGTTTTTATATCTTGGAACACACGCTCGAAAACCTTCCCAAAGGCATCCATACGATCACGGTCAGCCTCAATCAGCCGCCCTCACACAAAGTCTTGTCATGGCAAGGCCAGCCTGTCTCTGTCACCAAGTCTATCAAGATTATATAAATCGGCGAAAATCACAATATTCGCGTTGATATGACAAACAAACGCCAAAACAGCAGGGAAAAAAAGCTATAATTTAACCACGCGTTAACCAATTAACCCTGATTCGTTAACCCGATTTTAGATGTTGTTAGCCATAAATTTTAAAAATTGTGGTGGACAACAAGATGAATTTAACGCGACGACACATGCTAGCAGGCGCAGCCGCAACAGCGGCCGCTTTGGGTACGGGCTGCACGGCGGCCATGGGGTCTAAAAGCTCATATTTAACGCAGGTACTCGCGCCTCACAATAATAATACAGTTTTTCACTGGCTTGATATTATTATGCAGCAGGTGCGCGATCAACGCGTTCCCCCGCCCCGCGCCGCCGTCGCATTTGCAGCGCCGCTTGTCGCTGGTTTCCTTGCTGTCAATAGCATCACCCGCCAATACGGCGAGCCGTATGGCATCGGGTTTGGCCCGCTAGGCGCTGATCTTGATGTCGCCTACGGCGCAGCATTTGCAACTGCCGCCTCCGAAGCCTTCCAGCAACCGTTTCTTGTAGAACGCAAAGCGTTTATGCGCAAATTCCCGGGCAGCGAAGCCAAAACCTTAGGCGCAGAATGGGGCCGCCGCGTCGGCTTACACGTTGTTAAAATGCGCACAGATGACGCCGCGCACCCGTCAAAATCAGAGCATTATCGCCGCCTGTATAAACGCCGCACAGACTCGCTGGCATGGAAACCCACAGGAACATTCTACAGCGCCAAGCCCGGCCCGGCGTTTGCGTCTTTTCCCAAAGCGCTCTTTCCGGGGCACGGTGGTATTCGCCCGTGGACAATGAACAGCGGCTCTCAATTTCGCGTCTCTGGCTTTCATGATGCGCGCAGCCCGGAGTTCGCCGCAGAATTTGAACGTATCCGCACCCTCGGCGGTAAGCACAGCACATTGCGCACAGCCGACGAAGCCGAAATTGCGCTGTTCTGGGAAGATGGCCCATGGGGCATAACCCCACCGGGGCACTTCCTCTATTTGGCCGTACAGGCCATGCAGCATCAGCGCATGAGCCTTGTGGATATGGCGCGTTATTTCGCGCTATTAGGCATGACCCAATGTGATGCCTCAATCTGTTCGTGGGATAATAAATATTATTACGATATTTTACGGCCCGAGAGCGCCATTCGCGCCCGCGCACCATTCTTCAAAAACCCCGACCCGCGCGTTCGCCGCCATAAAAAGTGGGAGAGTTACATCCCGACCCCCGAATTCCCCGCCTACACGTCCGGTCACTCAACTTTTGGCGCAGCGGCGGCTGAAATGATGACACTCATACTCGGCCACGACAATGTTCCGCTAACCGGCATATCACCGGATCAGGTTTTATGGCCCCAGCTCAAAGGCGTGACCCGCCGCTGGCGCGGTTTCCACCACGCCGCCGAAGAAAATGGCATGAGCCGTCTTTACGGAGGTGTCCACTGGGAGCTTGACCATAAAAACGGCATGCGCTCCGGGACTGATATTGCCCGCCATGCCTATCACACCATGTTCCCAAGATATGCATAGAAGGTACGCATAAGATGACCCGCAATTATAAAACATATCTGATGATCATGACCGCCAGCGCAGCCTTGTCCGCGTGCTCGAACAGTCACGTCCCGCAAAACCACACATACGGACAGCCCGTTTCCGGCACGAACCACACGGGCGGTTATGTTTATAATCCAGCCGCAGCCTGCGGGCCCCAAACCTGCCGTGCGTCCTTGCAACAGCTTGCCCATTACGCGCCGCAACAGCCGCACTATCAGCCCGCAGCTCATTATCAAGCCCCTGCATCACACGCATATGATGCGCAAACGGCCTATCAACAACAGCCCCAAAATTACGCGCAGCCTCAGGTCTATGCACAACCGCAAATCCACGCGCAAAGCCATATTTCGGTTCAAGGCGGCGGTTATCATTATGCGCCCCCTGCTCCCGTATACCCGCAGCAATACGCCTATGCCCAGCAGAGCGCTTATCCACAACCACAGGCTCATTATGCGCAAAACGCTTTCCAAGGTAGCCATCAAGACCAAATACACGGCTATTATAATCCTCATCGGAATTACGCACCTGTCTATAGCCAAGGCAACACATATGCGCGCGGACGCGGCTCTTACCTGAGTTACGAATCGCTCAACGCTTTTGAAGCCCCTGTCGCGGCTGAAATCCTCGGCATAACCGTCGAAGCCCGAGGGCGTCTCGATTCTGTGACCAGCTACAGCCTTGATCAAGACAATGCTGACCCGGATCACCGCTTTGTCGGTAGTCACCGCATCACAGCACTCAAACAGCTTCCCAACCGCTATACACTCGGAGCCGTCTTTACGGGCCGTGCCGAAGATATCGGCAATGGCAATGAGGAATATCGCGGCCGGATCCGCGGTTTTGTCGGCGGGTCATGGGGCACATTGATCGGCGGTAACGTCCAAGACGTTGTCTATGAAAACACACGACGATTACGCGGCGCGGGACGCAACGTGGGTGTCAGCCCGCGCGAAACCACATTGGCGGGCGACGGCGCGCTGGGACGTCTCAGCGATTGGGGCGGCGGTTACCAGGGGCGCTTTGGCCCGACAACCGTCAGTGCCATTATTGATGAAGATACAAATTACGACGTCGGTATCAGCTTCCAGCGCCCCATCGGCAAACGCGATTACCGCTTGACCGCGCGGCACAATACCGGCGCGTTTCTTGCGGCTGATGGCCTGACAGAAATTGACACCAAGGCCGTGTCAGGCGTCGGTGAATATGTTTATGGTAGCACGCGCTATGATCTCGGAGTCGGTTATGAGCAGCTAGAAGCCGCAGCCATAGACGCTGACCGTTGGTTTACGTCCGCAGGCATCACGACCAAAAGAGGTGTTTGGAGCTTCACCGCAGAAGGTCTGTTCGGACAGACTGACGGCCAAAACGAAGCTTCGGCCTATGTCGGGGTCAAATATGACATTGCGCGCGGCCTCGCCGCAACGGCAGGCGTCGATTATCAAGACCGCCAGATCACTGTCGGCGGCGTTGATATTGCCGATACCAAAGACACACGGGCCCTATTGGGACTCAGCTACGGATTTTAACAAAATACACATCATCTAACGCAACTTAGCCGGGGCTCTCCCCGGCTTTTTTTATGGTCATTAAAAACAGCGTCGATAGGAAATATTATGCGGCTGCATCAACCAAGGTAAGGCTGTCAACTAAACCAACAGAACGTTTAAACACCATTGTCGCAACACTCCCACCATCGTTACGGGGAGTCACGCTAAAGACCATATCATGTCTTTGGGCAATCAACTTCACGAGGGAAAGCCCCAAGCCTACGCCGGAATGTGTACGCTTGAGCGCCGCATCATTTTGCTGAAAAGCGGTTTCAGTCTCCTGATAATTCATACCGTCATATGATTTTCCAGAATTTGCAATTCTAACAGCAATATTATCTTTATCACATCTGAGAATAACACTGACATGACCACCAATATCACTGAATTTTATCGCATTATGCAAAACTTCTCGCACCGCACTCATGATTTCTTGTGGTGCCGCTGAGATAATCGCGCTTTTTCGAAGCGATTCCACTGAAATTGAGACAAGTTTGTCCTTCGCCTGCTTATCACTCGCAGCAACTTCATCGTTGAGTAAGGCTACAATATCTACACCTTGCTTTTCTACATCATTGCCACTTGATGCTTGCAAATGCGTGTAGTTCAAAATTCGATCAATATGACACAATGCAGTTTCACCGCTATCAGTTATTTGCCGAAGAAATTTATTAAACGTCTCAGCAGCAATTTGCTCTCGAGTCTCATTCAGTATTTTTGAAATTGTAATGATTTGTGATAATGGCGTTCGCAGTTCATCGCTCATAATCGATAAAAATGTCTGTTGAGCACCCCCAAGCTTGTCTGATTGCTGGTCTTGAGTTTTAAGTTTTGACAAGTCTGTTTTGTTGAAATCATACTCCTCGAGGGCTTCATTCAAAACAATTTTTAAATCAGACGCATCACAGGGTTTACGAATGAACCGCAGAACTTTAGCTTCGTTTATTGCGGCAACAGCCGTCTCTTGGTCAGAGTTACCCGTCAACATCAATCTTCGGATATCCGGTTCACGTTTTTGAACCTCGGTTAAGAATTCAACGCCGTTCATTTCTGGCATTTGCATATCTGCGACAATTACAGCGATATTGTGAGGTCTAGAAAGATGATCTAAGGCAGCCTGCCCCCGTTCAAATGTCACAATGTCAAAGCTACTGGATAAACGACGACGTAAAGCTGCTAAAAGTCGCGGCTCGTCATCGACAAGCATGATTTGTTTAGGCTGCATATTGCTGCTCCTGTTTTGAATTCTGGTGTTTGCGGCGGGGCAAAGAAATTTGGAAAGTTGTAGAAAACCCATTCACATCAATGAACTTTAGCCCACCCTCATGCCCGGTAATAATAAAGTCTTTTGCCAAAGCGAGTCCCTGGCCAGTACCCTTACCTACAGCTTTTGTCGTAAAGAACGGGTCAAAAACCTTTTCCTTTAAAGCTTCAGGAACTCCGGGTCCTGTATCGCTTACGTGAATATATACATTTTCAGAATCATGAGTTGTCGATAACCTTATAATACCCGGTGTTTTTCCCGTCTCTTCGATAGCATCCACCGCATTCATAACAAGATTCAGTATAACCTGCTGAATTTGCCCTCTGCGGCACTTCACCTCCGGTAAGTATATATCCAAATCTGTCTCAACTTGCGCCAAACCTCTGTACTTATTATGAGAAATCTTTACGACGCCCTCTATGATGTAATTGATATTTGCAAACTCTCTTCCGCCTGTCCCGGGGTGTGCAAATTCTTTCATAAGTAGAACAATATCTCTAACCTGTTCAATTCCATCCAAAGACTCTGCCACCGCTTCAAAGACGTCTGAAATTTTATTTTTTAGCTTCATATCATGATTGTGAACTGCAATAGCTTCAGCCTGCTTCATCAATAACGGCGTAGTACTTGACGCAATTCGGAGTGTTTCATAGTTTTCATAGGCCTCATGAATTTGCGAAAGCGCATCGCGTAGAAATCCTAAATTATCTCCAATAAATTGAATAGGTGTGTTTATTTCGTGCGCAATACCAGCAGACAATGCACCAATCGCTTCTAATCGGCGAGCCTCATCAATTTGCAGCTCTCGCATTTTCAACTCTTTTTGGGCCAGCAATTCTTTAGAAATATCATGAACGAATAGAACAAAAAACGTTTGCTCATTCCGGCCATCACGAGACCCACGAATCTCAGCGACAAAGGTCTCTCCATTCGAGCGTCGAGCAGCGAGGTGATCGAGTTTGAAAGCGTTGTCCTGTTTTACGCTCAGTATTTGATTCAGCCCTGGAATAATCTTGTCAATATCACAACCAATAAGATCTTCTTGACAATATGCCAACTGCCGCTCTGCCGTGGCGTTAATGGCTTGAATTTTCAGATCTTGTGAACATGTAATTATGCCATCTGGCGACGACGCCATTACATTCATCAATAAGTCATTCAACCCTTCTACTTCGGCTTTGGTGCGTTCAATTTTTTGCGTTTTTTCGTAAAGCTCAAGTGACTTAACCTCAAGTAGCCGTTCCGCTTCCTTACGGCTTAAGCGCTCTCGTTGGGCAATCTCTTGACAAAGTTTGATATCATTATGCATTAATCTACTTTTCCAGTGTAAATTTGATAATCGTTATGGGGTCATTCGTAATTAATGTTCGCTGAAGTCGGGCGGTTTCCTCATAATGATCAAGACAACCTTTAATCAGGCCCTCACACAGATCACCCAAACCTCGGCTAGACTTATACAACATGATGAACCGATCCTTCGTATGTTCGAGAATTTCAAATGTGGGTAGTTCCGCATCCGGATAAAGCTTTTTTACATCCACATGAATGTGCGTTTCGACTGAAGCTAGTAAGTCGAACGCCGTACTGACATTATCAAAGAAATGCGGACTAGATTTATAAAAGTGAGCACACAAATGTTCACCGAAAAGTTTGAGTAAAGCAGAAACGTCCGAGTCGGTTTTCTCAGCCAAAGTCGTCACAAGTGCACCCATTTCGCAAGTTGGATATGTCCCTGTCGCAGTGTAAACTCCCCGCGATTCTAGGTTAGCGTGATTAATTATCTCTTGCAAAAGCATTGGTGAATGCTGTTCCTCCACGAATTCATAAAACTCAGTAAAGACGACACCCTTCATAGATTTCCCTTTCAAACAACACCATCGAGCACAGTGAATTCCTCAAAGCGGGATCTTAAAGAGTACATATTTCAATTACGTTCATTAATAAAACTAATGAAATATGAACAGTTGTACGCCGGCGCGATTGACACGGACCGTTAGTTTACGTCTGCGGGCGTGATGACCAAAAGGCGTCAGGAGCTTCATCGCCGAAGGTTTATTTGGCAAACCGACGGACAAAAAGAAGCCTCGCCTATGTCGGGGTCAAATATGACATTGCGCGCGGCCTCGCCGCAACGGAAGGCGTCGATTATCAAGACCGCCAGATCACTGTCGGCGGCGTTGATATTGCCGATACCAAAGACACACGGGCCCTATTGGGACTCAGCTACGGATTTTAACAAAATACACATCATCTAACGCAACTTAGCCGGGGCTCTCCCCGGCTTTTTTTATGCTTATCAGCTCGTTTAATAATCACAGAAGTGTCCAGATCAATATCACACCCCTAAATTGACATTGATGAAAGGCCATGTGAATGAGATGTATGATAAATTTTGCACATAGACTCACGCAGACATCACTCAAATCAATTCTGGCGCTCAGTTTTTTCGCGAGTATTGCACCCCACGCCCTAGCTTGCACGCCCAGCTCATACGCTCATAAAACTCAAATATCACCTGAAGGGGAAACACCTGTTCAGTATCGATGGTACGAGTCGTTCACATATGAATATTTTTGGGGCACGGACTATAAAGATTATCTCGGCAACGAAAGCTGTATCGCCGTTGTAAATATTGACGAAGACCAAGATGTGCTTTCCGCAACATCACCGCGCGGTACGAACGGTAAACGCATGAATTTGACTATTGTTGAAAAACTTTCAAATAGCTGCCCGCCGGAAATCAAAGGACCGTTATGGCGCTCCGTGCGATACCTTCCACCGTCAGAAACAGGGTGCGGCGCATTTTATCAAAAGCAAGAGATTATGGGACAATTGCGAGAGACCTATCCTGATGATTTTCCGATGAAAATGCAGGAATATTTTCATCAACAAGATAAAATGTATCTCGAAAACTTCATTCGCTACAACAGCGGACGTCCGTGCGTCATGTTCATGTCAGCAGATGGAAATGATCAGGACGAAGCAATGCTGAGCTGCGAAACGAACGCTTCTGCCAACGCCGTGCCTTTGGAAAAAGAAATGACCGCGCCTATGCACCATATGCCGTCAAGAGAACGGCTCCCCTTTGGCGAGGAGGAAGCCACAGCGCTTTTGATTCAAAAAATTCGCGATCACCGCGCCTCCGAGGCATCGGAGCCTTAAGTATCCGAGCAATCATCTAGACAACAAAAAAAGCCGGGGCAATGCCCCGGCTTTTTACGTTTTTGTCTTGAGTGAGATTAACCAACGATTTCGTCAGCCGTAAAGAAAAATGGGATTTCTTCTGCGGCTGTTTCAGGCGCGTCAGATCCGTGAACGGTATTGGCATCGATGCTTTCGGCGTATTCGCCGCGAATAGTGCCGGGCGCGGCGTCCGCTGGGTTTGTTGCGCCCATAACGTCACGGTATTTTGCAATAGCGTTCTCGCCCTCAAGAACCTGAACAATCACAGGGCCGGATGTCATGAATTTAACGAGGTCGTTGTAAAATGGACGCTCTTTGTGCACAGCGTAGAAACCGCCCGCTTGGTCAGCGGTTAATTGCAGACGCTTTTGCGCGATAATACGCAGACCTGCTTCTTCGATTTTTGCGTTTACAAGACCCGTGATGTTGCGAGCCGTCGCGTCAGGTTTGACGATTGAGAATGTACGTTCCAGAGCCATGATGTTCTCCTATGGCGGGTGTTGTGAATTAGAGGCCCGATCACGATCGTTTTCGGGCAGATTTGGCCGCTCTATAACGGGCGTTTGACTATATGTGAACCCGTGTTAGTCACCCTTTTGCATAATTTATTCTCAAGTTTTAACCCGTGCTGCACATTAATGACCTGACATACCGGATCGAAGGCCGCCCCCTGTTTGACCAAGCCACATTGGCAGTGCGGGCGGGCACCAAGATGGGGCTTGTGGGACGTAACGGAACAGGAAAATCAACGCTATTCCGCCTCATCAAAAGCGAAATCAGCCCCGATAGCGGTGAGATTAACCTGCGCAAAAATGCCCGCTTCGGCGTTGTAGACCAAGAGGTGCCTTCGGGCCCTGAAAGCCTTCTTTCAACAGTTCTCGCCGCCGATACGGAACGCAGCGCTCTTTTGGCGGAGTCCGAGACCGCGCAAGACCCCATGCGGATTGCCGCTATACATACGCGCCTCGCCGATATTGACGCTTATACCGCCGAAGCGCGCGCGGGCTCTATACTGTCCGGCCTTGGGTTTTCGGGCGCGGATCAACTCCGGGCGTGCGCGGATTTTTCCGGCGGCTGGCGTATGCGCGTCGCCCTCGCCGCAATGCTGTTTGCCAGCCCTGATTTGCTCTTGCTGGATGAGCCGACCAACTATCTGGACGTCGAAGGCGCGGTTTGGCTAGAGACCCATATCCGCACCTACCCCGGCACGGCATTTATCATCTCTCATGACCGGGATTTTTTAAACCGCGCCGTAACCCACATCGCCCATTTACGCGACGGCAAGTTATTCGCCTATTCCGGCGGTTATGACAGTTTTGAGCGCCAGCTCAGAGAGCAGCAACGGCTCTCAATTGCGCTGCTCGGTAAACAGCAAGACGAGCGTCGCCGCTTGGAGGCCTTCGTCAGCCGGTTCAAAGCCAAAGCCACCAAAGCCAAGCAAGCCCAAAGCCGGGTCAAGAGACTCGAGAAAATGAAGCCCGTCGCAACGATTATTGACGATCCGATCCCGCCCATTGATCTGCCCAGCCCCGAGCGCGCATTATCACCGCCGATTATCCGCTTTAATGATGTCACGCTGGGCTATGAGGCGGATAAACCCGTTCTGCGCAAGTTGGATCAACGGATTGATCCGGATGATCGCATTGGGCTCTTGGGTAAAAACGGCGAAGGGAAATCGACCTTCGCCAAAGCCATTATGGGCAGCCTCGCGCCGCAATCCGGGCATATTCGCCGCCATAAAAAGATGATCATTGGCTATTTTGCGCAGCACGAAATTGACGCGCTCAATCCGGCGCGCTCGGCCTATGATCATATCCAAGAGCTCATGCCGGACGCGACCGAAGCCCAACGCCGCGCCCGGCTCGCGAGTTTCGGGCTGGATTATAGCCGCGCGGAAACCACGGCTGGCAACCTGTCAGGCGGAGAGAAAGCGCGTCTTCTTTTCTCACTCATCAGCTTCCACGCGCCGCATTTACTCGTGCTGGACGAGCCCGCCAATCACCTTGATATGGATAGCCGCGCCGAGCTCATCCACGCGCTTAATAGTTATGACGGGGCGGTCTTGATCATCAGCCACGATAGAAACTTGCTCGAATCCGTCGTCGACCGTCTTTGGATCGTCAATGGCGGGACCGTCTCATCCTTTGATGGCTCTCTGGAGGACTACCGTAATTTTCAAATTGAGAAATCCAAACCCCAAAAAAAATCCAAATCTAAACCGGAAAATGATGCCCGCGCCGCCCGCCAAGCCGCCGCCGAAGCCCGTAAAAAAGTCGCGCCTTTGAAAAAAGCCGCCGAGAAGCTCGAAGCCCAAATCGATGCGGCGCGAAGGAAAATCTCCGAAATCGACACGCTCATTTCAAACCCCGATATCTTCACACGCGATCCAGACAAAGCCTTGGCGCTGACCAAAGACCGCGGTATGCTGGAAAAAGAGATCGAGACGCTGGAAGAAAAATGGCTCGATGCGCTTGAAGTTTACGAAGCCGCGAAATTTGCTCTATTTGAACGATAACAAAGTAATCGCTGCAATTAACGACTTAGGCGGAAATTTCGAACCTTATCAAAAAGAGTGATTTTAAATTTCTCTCTTGTTAAGCCGTTGAAAATTTATACAGTCAACAAAACAATCAAGGGAACGAGATGTTAGGCAATATAGAGAAATTGAAAAAACTCCCCATAGCAGGCATCTTAATTTTATTCACAGTCATCATATCATATGCCTCTGCGCAAACGGCTTCATCACAAACACCGGAAACTGCGGATAGTGATCAACTGACAGAAACGACCGAGAAGCGCGTCACAAAGCGTTCTGTACCAACGTGGATTACCTTACCAAAACTTCCGGCATTTGCCGAAGACAGACTAGACTTAACAAAAAATGGTATTGCCTATCTCATCCAAGAAGACCGAGTTCAAGTTACGGATAAAGGGTATAATTATTTTCACCGTCTCGCCTACAAGATTACCGACCGTAAGGGCTTGGAAACTGCCGCACAGATTAGCCACTCATTTGATCCGGAATTGGACACACTTTCCTATAATTTTATTAAGGTCATCCGTGACGGCAAAACCGTTGACCGTCTTCCTGACCTCAACATTCAAGAACTTCAACGAGAAGATGAACTGTCTAGAGGTTTAATTGACGGCGACATCACCGCGCTTATCCAACTCAAGGATATTCGAGTTGGTGATGTTATAGATTATGGATATTATTCTGAACACAGCACCCCCTTATGGCCAGGTCATTTTTTCCACAATGTCTCACTGAGTTATAGCGTGCCTGTTACTGTACAGCGCTATGAGATATCTGTGCCCGATAGCACCATATTAAACCTTGATACGATCAATTCAAATGTTCGGCCCAAAGTCTCGAAAAATAACGGCCACACAACTTACCTTTACGAATTACGAAATGCCGACACGGACACAACAGTCAGCAATGTCCCAAGAGATGTCATTACTGGATCTTATATTTTGGTAAGCACAATGCAATCGTGGCAGGATATCAGTCAATGGGGTGCCGCAGTTTATGACGTTGATATGGCTCTGCCCAAAGCCTACCAAAAAAAAGTAAGGCAACTCGCAAAGGATAATACATCGCATGAAGATAGAATGGTGGCAGCTCTTAAACTTATTCAAAGCGACATTCGTTACTTAGGGATCGAATCCGGTATAAACTCCCATAAACCCAGAGCCCCCGCGACGACGCTTTCCAGAGGTTATGGGGATTGCAAAGACAAAACAGTCTTATTAATGGCAACACTCAATTCACTGGGCATAGATTCAAGTGCAGCGTTAGTTTCGACAAACTCCGGGCATGTTCTAGCGCAACTCCTTCCGTCTATAAACAACTTTGACCATGTGATTGCAAGAGCCGTCATTGATGGAAAATCCTATTGGCTAGATCCTACTCTCACCCATCAAGGCGGAAATGCCGAAACCCTTGCAATCCCAAATTATGGTTATGTTTTACCCTTGAAAAACGATCAGACGGATCTTGTAAAAATTGATATTCCGCCCCCGAGTATTCCTACAATACATACAACTGAAACCTACGGATTAACTGAAGATGGAGCTATGAAATTGGGAGTTCAAACGACGTTTCGAGGCAAAAATGCTGATGCCACACGGCAAAAATTAGCCAAAAACGGACTCGAACCAACCTCTAAGTCCTATCTCAATTACTACGCAAACCTTTATCCGGGTTTGCATATCCACCATAAAATGCGCGTTTTGGATGATGACGAAAAAAACGAAGTTTCGATTATCGAGTCTTATGAACTTTCTTCAGCCGATTTTGAAAAAAACAAACTCAATGAAAAAATATATATGAAAGCGACGACTCTCGAAGGACAGCTACCGAACAAAATAGAAGCCGACCGGGTTATTAAGCTGGGGTTGAATGAACAGACATTTCTCCAGCATACTATGGCTATCGAAACACCGGGACGCCAGTTTACTGCCCCAGAAGACAAAATAACCGAAACATCGGGAATTGTTTTTTCAAAAACTTATACTTCGGAAAACAACACTCTGATATTAGATTACAGCTTAAAAATCATTAAGCCTTCCGTGTCGTTGACACATGCGAGGGACGTCACACAACTTGCAAAAGATATTGCCAACGACATAGAAGTGAATGTTTTTCCCAAAGCGGCCAGAGCAAAACTCTCCGAGCGGATTGGCACAAAGACCGACATACCAAAAAATATTGAAACAACATTGGAAGATGTCACTCAACTTATTCGCAAAAAGGAAAATGTCCAAGCGCTTGAACAACTCAACACGTTACAACGCGAGTATACAAAAACAGATGTTCTACGGGGCTACATTCAACTCCTTCGCGGTGCGGTCTTCGTCGACCTTGATCGTAGCCAATCAGCCATAACAGCCTTTGACGAGGCCTTTGCGCTTTATGAACCGGATAAAATCGACCTATATTTTCATTATGCTGGCCTATTAAGCTCTGATGAGCAATTTGTAAAATCCGCCGAAGTAATGGAACGCTTGTTCATTAAGCTTCCTGAATCCATAAAAAAAGTGGAGTATGAATGGCTTTCAAGACTTTTAGGCGAATTGTACACAGCTGAGGAACTTACAATACGTGACAATTTGATTGTTGCTGGAGCGCAAGCTCAATTAAAGTTTTTAGAAGATATCCCGCCCGCAGAACAGTTTGTTGAAAGGGCTATTCCGATATTTGTCAAACAAGAGCGCACAAAGGATGCGGCGCCATTTCTACCTCATCTACGTGATCCCGCTATCATTAGAGACATCCTCATTAACAAAGAAATGGAACCTATCTGGGAAGACATTACAAAACTTGCAGGAGGTGACCTCTCTAAGGCTATTACAAATTATAGTGATTATTATGCGGATTTGGCTTTGAAAGAAGATGCCGATTTTAAAACGAAAGCTCAATATTTGGATGCACTCGGTAAAGCGGGAGAGTATCAAAAAGCGCATATCTTCGCCCAGAAAGAATTGGAAAACTGGTCACGCGTGGACGCTGTCGGCACGGATGCTTACTGGTTTGTAAATGCCTATGCTTATGTCCTGTCTTCTATGGGCAATACTGATGAAGCTGATGCGCTTTTCGATAAACTTTTAGTAGGCAGACTTGCAGATCATCCGGACTTGGTCGGTCCGGCCATAAATCAAATTACGTTACTAACTCTAAATGGAAACTATACAAAGGCATTGCAACTTTTGGAGACATATAAAGACGCGAAGTATGTATATGCGAGCGATTATGGCTGGATGTATATGCACCAAGCCCGAGCCTGCGCAATGAGCGAAACGGGAGACAAGACCTCAGCCTTGAAAATTTACACAGATAACACAAAAGACATCGCCAGTAAAAATCTAGGCGCTCACTTTCTGGCACTTGTGTGTTTGGATAAAACCGACAAAGCCGCTGAGGTTCTCATTGAGCGTTTAGAGTCAAAAATCCAGCGTGATGGTACATTACCGGTATTTTCAACAGCTAATCCACCCAAAAACATACGTCCGTTTCAAGAAAAATTAATGACGAAAGTTAGAGCTATTGCTGCAAGAAAAGATGTCACCGAAGTGTTTGAAAAATATGGGCGGTCAATCCACATCAATGGTCCAGGGAATTATTGGCAGGAGTGGTGACTCATAGATAATAGCTCATAATAGCCTACGCTTACCCCAGAGAAGTCTCGTACAGATTCAGCAGACGCGCCCAAGCTTTCTCGGCTTGGACTTCATCGTAAACGGCCGAATCCAGCGGGCACCAGCCATGCTTCGTGCCTTCATACACCTCAATTTCAGCAGGAACTCCAGCCGCTTTGTAAGCTGCGGCAAGTTTCACTTTCTCTTCTGGAGCCTTAGCATCATCACTTTCAGCAATCGCATGAAGCACACGGGCAGGTGAGTTCGGAATCAAGAAGTGCGGGCTGTCATCCTTGCCCGTGACAAGGCCGCCGCCATGAAAAGACGCCGCCGCGCCCACCCGTTCCGGTACGGCGCCAGCCGTGCGCATAATTAACGGGCCGCCCATACAATAACCGCAAGTTCCAATCTTGCGGGAGGTATCGGTACTCCCTTGTGCATCCAGAAATGAGATATAGGCACGGGCATCTGACATGCTGGCATCTTGAGTGAGTTTCCCGGCCATACCCCGCAATAGTTTGCGCGTGTCAGGGTCGCTAAAGTCAGGCGTATCACCCGC
Organism: uncultured Caulobacterales bacterium; assembly: GCA_964352785.1. GTDB lineage: Bacteria > Pseudomonadota > Alphaproteobacteria > Caulobacterales > Maricaulaceae > JACOMS01. Next base: position 37,730 of record CAYGTI010000002.1, on the reverse strand, counting down.
GACTGGCGCTTTTGCATCGCGGTAAAACGGGTTAACGACAAGCACGGAGTAACCGCTCGCGGCCAGCCGTTTTCCCATTGCTTTAAAGGCGGGACGAAGCCCCTTAATATCTGACCACATTAAAATGCCCGGATGCTGCCCGAAAGTCGGGTGGACAAAATAACTATCGGACACGCCATCAGGGGTCACAACATCAACCATCTGTTCCTGAAGGCCGTTTTCATCAACCGCATGCGCACACGCCGTAAGTGGGAGCATAGCCGAAAACGCCGTTACTGTTGTCAGCTTACTGAAATCGCGGCGGCTCAGATTGCCCGTCTTTTGTAAAAACGCAGCATTCTCTTTTTCCGTTGTTTCGTCACACATTATATACTCCCGTTTCTCTTGGATATTTTACCAAGTTAGCACACTGAAAATGGCGCGCAAACAGGAACAAGAGCTCAGCTAGATCAGATAATTTTGGTGTGTAAACACGCTCAGAGTTAAACAAAAGGCCCGCTGCCGAAGCCGCGAGCCTAAATTCATTGCGCTAATTAAGCTTAATAAGTTTTATGATTTAATCCGAACCCCGCGCTCGACGATTTCTTTACCGATATCGCGGAAAGCTTCTTTGAAGGCGGCGGCATTTGATGCGTCAAAGAAATAATCGTCTTTACTTGGTAGAATAGCATTCCGGCACGCATTGATATTATTGCCGCGCAGTAAATCATTCCGGCAGTTTGGAATACGGCCCGCCGCGCTGTTTTTATTCGCGGACGCGCAATCCATCAACAAAGCCTGTCCTTTAGCGGGCGCAGCAAAAGCGACTGTGAAAACTTCGATGCCGTCATTTTTCATTCGAACACAGACATCATAAGAGCTGTCGTCCCAATTGGACTGGTTATTGTCACCGTCAGTCATAAAAATCACAAACTCTTTGGTGCGCGACGGGTTATACGCTGGATCATTCGCTCTGCGGAACTGGCGGTCACGGATGATTTGATCATAAGCAAAATCCAAGGACGGCGTAGAGTTTGTTCCTCCGCCATCAGATAATCTATTGACGGAACGGGCCACACCGCGCCATCCAGCATCCATACGGCTGCGGGCGCGCAGGCTTGTATTATAAGCAGACATACCCGTGCGCATCGTTTGATTAAGCTGGTTGGGATCATCGATTTGAGACTCGATTTCGCGGAACATCAAATTCACACTGTCTTTGAGCGCGTCGATTTTAACCTCTCCGTCCGTTGTCTCCCAGCCCATAGATCCAGAGACATCCAGAGCAAAAGAAATCGAAACCGGGTTGACGCTGGCCTGAGAGTAAGACGCGACGCTGACCGCATTTACGGGGAGTGTGCTTTTGCCTAAAAATCCGGACAAAAGTGTTTTGGATTCGATATCAAAACCAACTGTGACTTCGCGCTGAGCATCATCAAACGTGATCGTGGGACGCGCCCCGATGAGTGCCATCAGTTCCGGCCCGCTGTTAATTTCGATCGCTTCCTGGACAACGGCAACACGCTGGGCATTGCTCATTTCAGACGCCGCTGCGCCCGCCAAAGCGGCCGAGTCGGCGATATTGAAAAGACGTGTTTTCGTTTTTTGTAGAGCCGCCGTATCAATCGCAACAGCAGAGCCGAGCATTATAACAGACAGGCCAACAGCCATTAGAATTGAAAACTGGCCCGACGTATCTTTGGTATATTTTTTAAGGTTTAATCTGTTTATCATGGCTCTGTCCCTTTTTCGTGCAATCACGGTGGTGTGCAAAGGTAAGAGCAACAATCGTACCAGTTAGGCGAATGTGAGCCGTCTTTTTCGCCTGACGGGGGTTATTTCATTAACAGAGGTGCGTGGAAGAGGGCCGCATAAATATACGTTATTCCCTTATATAGATGGGCACTTTACGCCTTATTAAGACATGCGGCGCGGCGGCTGTTAACCTTTAATCATTCACGCAAGAGCCGTAGAGTCGCAGCCCTAAATCCGGAACCAAACCGTCCTGATATGGGTTTTAGCTGTCCTCGCCGCCGATTTTGTCCCACGTTTGTGTGTCAAAATCGCTCGCGGCGTGGCGCTCGCGGAGCTGGCTTTCAGGTTTCCCCCAGGCCCGGTTGACCATCCGGCCCCGCTGCACGGAACCGCGCGCCGTTATTTCGTCGTTCCAGCGGTTCACATGTTTGTAGCTAGCGGTGTCGAGAAACTCCGCCGCCTCGTAGACAATGTTCGCGACCAGCGCCCCGTACCACGGGAAAATCGCCATATCCGCAATCGAATACTCATCCCCGGCCATAAATTGGTTATCCGCCAAATGACGGTCCAGAACATCAAGCTGGCGTTTCACCTCCATGGAAAAACGATCAATGCAATATTCGATCTTCATCGGCGCATAGGCATAGAAATGCCCGAAACCGCCACCCAAATAAGGCGCGCTACCCATTTGCCAAAACAGCCATGACAGACATTCTGTGCGCGCTTTGTGCTCGGTGGGTAAAAATGCCCCGAATTTTTCGGCCAAATAGAGCAGGATCGCGCCGGATTCGAACACCCGCGTGGGCGTATCCGTTGAGTGGTCAAGCAAGGCCGGAATTTTGGAGTTCGGATTGATATCGACAAAGCCGCTGCCGAACTGATCCCCGTCATTAATGTTGATCAAATACGCGTCATATTCCGCGCCCGTGTGACCCGCCGCGAGCAGCTCCTCGAGCATGATCGTGACTTTTACGCCGTTGGGCGTCGCGAGCGAGTAAAGCTGTAGCGGGTGTTTTCCGGTCGGCAACACCACATCTTTGGTCGCGCCCGCAATAGGCCGGTTGATATTGGCAAATTTACCGCCGCTACCTTTGTTCCACGTCCAGACTTTATCTGGTTCGTACCCGGCTGGAAAATTTTTATCGCTATCGCTCATGACCCTGCCCTATCTCTTCGGCTTTCGGTTGACTGATGCCAAAGCCCTAAAACGGAATTTCGTCGTCCAGATCAAAGTCCTGCGCGGGGCCTTCCATCGCCGCCGCGGAGCGCGAGCCGCCGCCTTGGTTCATATTATTGCCGTAGCCGCCCCGGTCTTGGTTGTAACCGCCGCCCCCGCGAGACCCGCCGCCTTCAGACCCACGGCTGTCGAGCAATGTCAGATTGCCGTCATAGCCTTGCAAGACAACTTCGGTGGAGTATTTATCCTGACCGTTTTTATCCTGCCACTTACGGGTTTGAAGCTTGCCTTCGATGTAAAGCTTTGTGCCCTTTTTGACATAGCGCTCGACGATCCCGACAAGACCGTCATTAAAGATCGCCACGCGGTGCCACTCTGTTTTCTCGCGCTTCTCGCCCGATTGCTTATCTTTCCAGCTCTCGGAGGTTGCGATGCTCAGGTTCGCGACTTTGCCGCCATTACCGAACGTGCGGATTTCAGGGTCATTGCCCACATTCCCGACGAGAATTACTTTGTTGACGGATCCAGCCATTTTCACCTCTTACTATAAATGAATATTATGTTCTATATTTGTTCTTTTGTCAATGTTTCGTTAGCTTGCCACAAAATCTCGCCCTGTCCAGCGCCAAGCCCGCCGCGCCCGATTTTATTTGTGGGTAATTCCTCTCTTACGCAAACATATCCGCATACGCAAAGACCGCTGGCATGCCGCCCGTATGCACAAAGACGATATGATCGTCTTTGCTAAACCGCCCGTCTTTGACCTGCCGGATCAAGGCCGCTAACGCCTTGCCCGTATAGACGGGATCCAGCACCATGGCCTCAAGCCGCCCCGCCAGCCGCATCGCCTCAAGCGTTTCCGCGTGCGGCACCCCGTAGGCCGGGCCCGCAAAACCGGAAGTCACGCGCACCCCCGACGGATCAAAATCTTGCCCCAGCAAGCCGCTCGCGCCTTGGGCATATTTTATCACATCAATCTTAACGCGCTCGGGCTCCGCGTCCACATCGACGCCGATGATCTCGGCCTCAGGCAGGCAGCCCTGCCCGCCCACGACCAATCCTGATTGCGTCCCCCCGCTACCGCTCGCGGCGATCACGGCGCGGGGATAAAATCCAAGCGCAGCGGATTGCCGGGCGATCTCCAGCATGACGGAGCTATAAGATAGCGCCCCCATCGCGTTTGAAACGCCGTAGGGAATAACAAACGGGCGTTTGCCCGCGCGCCGCAAATCCTCACACAATGCCTCAATCGGGCCATTACGATCGCCTGTCCACGGCGTCGGGTGCATATGCGCGCCAAACAACCGGTTCAGCACCACATTGCCGGAATGAACATAGGCGCTGGATTTCTCCGCAACGCGGCCCTCATAGACCACCAAATGCGCGTCCAGCCCCAGCATCGCCGCCGCCGCCGCAACCTGCCGCTGGCTGTTGGATTGCGGCACCCCGCCCGACACCAGAGTATCACAGCCGGACGCAATCGCCTCCGGCAACACCCGGTCTAATTTACGCATTTTGTTCCCGCCGCTGGAAATATGGGTCGCATCATCGCGCTTGGCCCAGATATAAGGCCCGCCAAGATAGTCACTTAGCCGCCTAAGGGGCTCCAGCGGCGTCGGCGACGTGATCAACCCGGCGGACGGAAAGGCCGAGAGGCGTTTAGAGAAATCAGAGGTCAGGGCAGCGGAGCTCATTTCGGCGAGTTCGGCGCATTGTCATCATATTCCGCAACTTTTGCGGCCGACATATCTAAAAACTCTTGATCCGCGACCAGCATTGTCCCGGCCTCGTCCATGGCGTTTAAAACCTCATAGGCGGCTCTCCAGTGATGCTCCGAATCAGGGCCGAAGAGGATGGCTAGCTTCCAATGCGAGACACAAACATCTCTCTGCCACTCCGCATGGCCCGCATCCATCGCCGCAAGCCGTTCTGCGATCTCAAGGCCGTCCTCATAGGCCTGACGCGCACCCGGTAAATCTCCTTGGGCCACAGCCACATCGCCGATCTTATTATGACTCACAGACAGGTCACGCTGAAAACCCGTGTTCGAGACATCAGACGCCGCAAGCCGCTCAGCGATCGCGTGGCCGTCCTCATAGGCCTGACGCGCACCCGGTAAATCTCCTTGGTCGGCGGCGAT
>CAYGTI010000002.1:0-32579 GCA_964352785.1 uncultured Caulobacterales bacterium | reverse complement strand
GGCCGTCCTCATAGGCCTGACGCGCACCCGGTAAATCTCCTTGGTCGGCGGCGATATCACCCAGTTCATTCAAAACCACAGATTGATCCCGCAGCAAAAGTGCATCAATATCAACCCTTGTTAAAACCGTTTTTGCCGCGGGCAGGTTTCCGGCGCGGACGTGAAGGCGCGAGAGATAAATTCGGTCCCAAACGTCGGTTCCATCATATTTGAGCAAGTTATCATAAGCGTTGATGGCGCGGGACGTATCCAGCGGATAGGCAAGCTCCGCCGCTTGGCGGAATGTTTCGGCGCTGGACGCGCGCAGATCATCAGCGGCGGCTCCCTCTTGGTGCCCGACCTTTAAAAGATGATCAATCGCGTCCAAGGGGCGCCTATCCGATATCGCCGCTTGGGCCGGTTCTTTGCGGGCGTCCTTGGAGTTCATAATATGCTGAACGGCGGACTCGAAGTTAAGCGTATCTTGAGGGGTTAAGGTCTCAGGGTTGATGCCTTGCGGGGCAAGCAAGGCTTTGAGCATGGCGTGTGTTGTCGCGTCCGCCTCTTTCGTGTCCTCTTTCAGCTCGGCAATGTCGGCTTTTAGACCTTGAAGGCTTTGCAGTACTTTTTCCGCCACATATATCTCACTGCTGCGCCAAAATTTTTCGTCCTGCTTCAAAGCGGTAAACGCCGCGAATATGAGAATATGGGCAATCTTGCGGGACGCCTCGTTTTGAGAAAAGACCCGGCTCACATCGACATTGTTAAGACGGCTCACAATGCCCGTGGCTACGGCGTTCGGATTGAAAGCCCAGTCGGTGAAATCTTTCGGGGTCAGGTTAAGGAGTGAAATTGCCGCGTTAAGCTCTGCATAAGTGTTATCAATATCTTTTTGCGACGCTTGGCCTGTGATGAAAGCGTTTTTTGCGATCTCTTCTTCCATCGCTTTTTGCGCTTTTGTAATATGTGTGTGAAAGGCCGCTGCATGTTCATTTTTGACCGCATGGGCAAGGCCGCCGGACGCTGCCAAAAGCGCCAAACCGCACCCGCCTGTTGTCACAATATCTGTCGCAGCGGTAGCCGCGCAGGCCGCTGCGCCGAGGTTCAAAATGCCGAGTGAGCGTGGCCCGATTAATTTCATAAAATGCCCCTTTAACCTCATGTAGGGTTTTTCTGTGTGTTTTCAATCCACATTATCGCCATCATCCCCCTCACCCAGCCGTCCACACACGCGGCTCGGGGCGGCGGGTAAGCAGCAGGTCTGTGACGGCCCACACGAGGGCGTCGGCGCGGTCGGGGCTTTTGGCCTGGCTCTCATCTGCGCCCATCTGGCACAGCTCGTCCTCGAGGCCCGGGAAGCGGGCGGCGTGGCTGACCCGGCCTTGCTCATAGGTCAGCGCCACAGGCACGGCGCGGCCCGTTTTGGATTTGGACGCGTGCACCAGCCGCACGGGCATATGCGCGGCGGCGGCGTGCAGCACGGTACGCACCATATCGCCGCCTTGGTTGGCTTCGGCGACCACATAATCGGCCTTATAATGCTCGAACAGCTCAGCGGTTCTGGCGGCCCATCCTTCCGGCGAGCGCCCTTGGAGGGTGCCGTCAAACAGGATCACCGCTTTGGACGGATGAGAGGGCGGGCAGAGCCTGCGCCCCGCAACGATAATGCCGCACGCATCCGCGCCCTCGCCTGCGGACGCCGGAGGATCAACCGCGACAATCACAGAGGCGTAGTCTGCGCGGATATAATCAGAGCGCGGGTTGAAGCACGCGCGCTCTATCATCGCCCGCGTCCACAGCGCGCCGGGGTGATCGGTCAATATCTGCCCGTCCAGTTCCTGACGCCCCAGCCGCGTGCCGCCATAAGTATCCGTCACCGCCGAGAGGAACGCCGGGGCCAGATGAGCGGCATTATCGAGCGTTCGCGCGCGGCTGACAACCACGCCGGAGGTGTCCATCATCTCCCTGAGCGCCTTGGTCGGGCGCGGGGTTGTGGTCACGGTTAATCGCGGCGGCCCGGCAGCGGATGTCAGGCGCAGACCCAGACGCAGGTTCGCCAGCGTTTTGAGCGGGTAGCGCCACGCGCAATACTCATCCGCCCAGCCCGTATCAAATTGCGGCCCGCGCAGCCCGTCCGGGTCTTCGCCCGAGAATATTTGGCCGACCGCGCCGCTTGGCCATTCCAGTCTGCGCCGCGAGGAATAATAAACCGGGCGTTCTTCGGGCGGGCCAATATTGAGCAAGCCGCTCTCGCCTTCGATCATCACCTCGCGCGCCTCATTATACGACGCCGCGATGAGGGCAATACGGCGCGCACCTTTCTTGACGCGCTCCCGGATCCACTCAGCCCCTGCCCGGGTTTTACCGGAGCCGCGCCCGCCGAGCAAAAGCCAGATCAGCCAATTTTGATCGGGCGGGAGCTGATCCGGGCGGGCTTTGAGCGTCCAGCAGTACCGGAATTTGCGCCGCAGCTTTTTGGATATCGCCAACACCATTTTGAGCCGTGGATGTTTCGGCAATTTGCAAAAGCGGTGGACGATATGCGCCAGCACATGATCGCGGGATTCGGGCGTAAAGATCAAAGGGTCAACCATGACCTTACCTCTTTTTCTCAGGGAAGATTCCGGATTTATCCGGCGTTAAATCAACCTCTCCCAATGCTGTTGAGAGCGCGGCCGCGGAGGTACTGAACGGCGCAGGGGGCGAGGTGTAAACCTCATCCGGCAGAGCGTTAAATAGCTCGCACAGCGCGCGCAGATCATCATCATATTCATCGTCTGAGATAGGATCAGATGTGCAGGCCTCGCGCTCTTTTTGGGCGGTCTGCGCCAAGCGGCCTGCCTCTGCGTAAACTTTTCGCACGCTGCAAATGGCATTGGACAGCTTGTAATAAGAGTCCACGGGATCCTCGAGTGAAAGCACAGAGAAGCGGTTTTGCAGATGGCTCAGATGGTCGCGCTGCACGTCCATAGAGAGCGCCGCGTCGCTACCCATATCATCGGGTTGGTAGGTTTTTCCGGAGGCGGCTGAGCTGCCCCCGGACTGTTCAGGATGTTTTTTGTTTGGGGTGTGGGATACGTCATTGAAATAGGTCATGAGCCGAAATTACCCCCTATATCCATAGCGAGGAGACGATTTTAGGATTACCTCATAACCTAATGTTATACTTGTATATTTTATGTTTTTTGTTGATCATAACCGTGCATTATACTTTAGATTGTTATTTATATAACTCTCTTACCTTATTGTTTTTATTCATTTTTTAAATTATCAATTAAAGCTCTGCCAGATCAGCCTCAAACGCCGTAAATCATGGAAAAATCCCGGTTTTGACATAATCACCGCTTAATCTTAGCGTTCTATAAGACCCTATGATCAGACGTTTTATCCATATCTCGCTTTGGCTCTCGGCAGCCGCCCTGCTCTGTTTGGCCTACGGCTTCATGGTGGAGCCAACGCTACTCAAAGTCCGGCACGTAGATATCCCATCGCCGCATTGGCACGGCCCTCCACTGCGCATCGCTATTGCCGCGGATATTCATATGGCGGGACATCACATCACCGAGGAACGCGTCCAAAAACTGACTGAGGCGATCAATACCGAGCACCCGGATATCATCCTGCTCGCGGGGGATTATGTAAACGGACACGTTCCCCGTGCACAGCATAACCATGCGTTTAATCAACGTTTGGAGCGTAGTCTGCGTCGACTAAAACCCCTCTCCGCGCCGCTTGGAACCTATGCCGTGATTGGTAATCATGATGCATGGTATGACAGCGTTTACATCACCAAACAACTCACAGACGCCGGCATCACGGTACTTGAGAATGAGACCGTTACGCTCAAAAATGGCGCCGTCTGCATCGTAGGTTTAGAGGATGAATGGACGGGTAAACCAAAGCTGGAAACGTTTGAGGCGTGCCCAAAAACGGCGAACATCATATCTCTCATGCACTCCCCAGATAGCTTTGATAAACTTCCACCTCGCGCCGCCTTTGTGACCGCCGGACATACGCATGGCGGCCAGATCAACATTCCCGGGATTGGACGCCGAGTCACCTCAACGCGCGGAGGTCAAAAATATGCATATGGCTACATCGACATCAACGGCTCCCCTGCTTTCGTGACCGCCGGCATAGGTATGTCAATGATACCTGCCCGTTTTCGCGCCCCGCCGGAGATCGTGATCATCACGCTGCGCTCTCAATAAAACTCCCTTAGTCTCTAGCGCAAACTGGCATATAGCTATATCAGCCCGCTGTAATCCTGCGGCCACATAGAGATACCGGATGAACAGTTTCGTTTTTGCCATAGCGCCCGTTATTTTTGTTGTCGCTCTGGGGCGGTTTCTCGCTGTTCGCAATGTCATTGCACCGGAGGGCTGGCGCGGGATTGAGCGGTTAGTTTACTTTGTCTTATTCCCCGTTCTGATCGTTAGCGTTTTGGCGAAGGCTCCGTTTGAGACGATCCCATGGGGTATGGTCGCCGCTCTGATGGCCTCTCAGGTCGCATTGGGGGCGCTTGGATTGCTCGCTGCCAAAGGCGGACTGCGCGCACCCTGCCCGGCGGCTGGGTCAATTATACAGTCCAATGTACGCTGGAATACGTTCATTGCGCTCTCGCTCGCGGGCGCGCTGTTTGGCGAGGCGGGCCTCGCGCTGGTCGCTGTTGCCGCCGCCGCGATGATCCCTGTCGCCAACATCTTATCCGTTACTGCGCTGACGCAGTACTCGGAGCGTGAAAACGGGCAAAAGAAAAACGTGTTTCTGGATTTGGCGAAAAACCCGCTCATCATTGCCTGTCTTATCGGGCTTAGCTTGAACGCTTCGGGCCTAGCACCAACAGGGGTCGTCGATATCACCTTGGACATTTTAGGCCGCGCGACCATTGCGCTGGGTCTGTTAGCGGCAGGGGCAGGCGTGAACTTCGCGGCGCTTAAATCTGCAAAAATACGCACATTTTTCTGGAGCTTAGTGCGACTGCTTGGGTTGCCTTTATTGGTGCTCGGCTTTGGCATAGCGATGGATGTACCCGAGATGCACCTAGCGGTAGCTGTCATCTGCGCAGCCACACCCACGGCAACCAACGGCTACATTCTCGCGCAGCAGCTCGGCGGGGACGCTCCGCTATCTGCCAACTTAATCGCGGCGCAAACCGCCCTTGCCGCTATCACGATGCCGCTGGTCTACACTGTGATGCTTGCTGTAACCTAAAGCCCGCTACAGCATCGCTTTGGGCAGTGCTGTTGCGAGCTCTGGGAACTTGACGATGATCAGCATGACGAGGATCTGGATGAGGATAAACGGCAGAACACCCCTGTACAGCGCTTTCGTGGTCACCTCAGGCGGAGCGACGCCGCGCAGGTAAAACAGCGCAAATCCAAACGGCGGCGTCAGGAAGCTAGTTTGCAGGTTCAGCGCCATCAAAATACCCAGCCAAATCGGGTCCATCCCCGTCGCCAGCAGCGGCGGCGCGACCAGCGGCACAACCACAAAGGTAATCTCGATAAAGTCCAAAAAGAAACCGAGCACAAACATCACAAGCATGACAATCATCAGCGCGCCCCACTTGCCACCCGGCGCGGCGGCCAGCAAATGCCCGACCATGTCGTCGCCGCCAAAACCCCTGAAAATCAAGCTAAAGACCGTCGCGCCGATCAGGATCACAAACACCATCGACGTAATATGCAGGGTTGTGCGCGATACGTCCGAGAGCTGCCCTGAGCGCTTCAGAGGGCCAAGCGCCGCGGCTGTGCCTATAATCGCCGCGCCGGCAAACAACAGCGCCGTTGCCACGGCCCCGCGCTCCAGCCCCGTCCACGCCTCTTGGTTAAAACGCATATCAATCCCGGTCAGGTCAACGGCGATTAAAACCACCATACCGATGACCGCGATGAGCGCCGCCCGCCGCGCAAGCGGCGACGGAGCGGTTTTGTAGGCGGCCAGTAAAATCGCGCCCAAAGCGCCCAGCGCCGCGCCGCGTGTGGGCGTGGCATAGCCCGACAAAATTGAGCCAAGTACCGCGATAATCAAAGCGATAGGCGGTAACATCGCCACCAAAGCCCGGCGTATGAACAGGCGCACCGCCGCGCCTTTATCGCCCTCACCGGCCACTCCGCTATCCGGCCAGGGCTGCGCGGGTGCCATAGCGGGGCGCAAGTAAGCAATAATAGCGATATAAAGCGCGTAGAGCCCCACAAGGATGAGTCCCGGGATTAGCGCACCCGCGAACAAATCCCCCACTGAGACGACGCCTGTAGCCTCCAGACCATGGCTGCGCTGCGCTTCTTGGTAGGCATTGGACATTTGATCGCCCAAAATCACCAGCACAATAGACGGCGGAATGATCTGCCCGAGCGTGCCTGATGCTGCGATTGACCCCGCCGCGAGAGACGGCGCATACCCGCGCTTGAGCATAGTCGGCAGCGAGAGCAGCCCCATGGTCACGACCGTCGCGCCCACAATGCCCGTAGAGGCTGCCAGCAACGCGCCGACAAATACAACAGAGATGCCAAGCCCGCCACGCATCGGCCCAAACAAATCTCCCATGGCCTCGAGTAAATCTTCGGCAATGCGGGATTTCTCAAGCATCACCCCCATGAATACAAACAGCGGCACCGCAATGAGGATTTCTCGTGTAATCAACGGATAAATGCGGCCCGGCAGAGAGAGCAAAAACTCGGGCTCAAACGTGCCCGTCGCGACGCCGAGCGCGGCAAAAATCAAGGAGACGCCGCTGAGGGTAAACGCCACATTATAACCCGCCATTAATGCGCCGCAGGCGGACGCGAACATGGCAATCGCAAGGATTTCCGGCACGCTCATAGCCCGGTCTCCTCTGTCTTTGCATCCTCAAAAAACGGCGGTGTATGCGGCGGACGCTCGGGCTCATCTAGGCCCGAAAGGCGTAATCCAGCGCGCAGCGCAATGGCCATGCCTTGTGCCAACATCAAAATGCAAAACAGCGGCAGAAGGGTTTTAAGCAAATACTGCCCTCTAATCCCGTCCGCCTCGGCGGAGCCTTCAAATATCTGCCACGAAAACCCGATAAAGCTCTGCGAATTCCATAAAATAATCAGGCACACCGGCATAAGGAACAGGTAAAATCCGCAAAAATCAACGAGCGCCCGCGAGCCCGGCGTCATACGGCTATAGAAAATATCAACGCGAACATGCTGCCCTGCGAGCAATGTGGCCCCTGCCCCCAGCATGATCACAGCAGAATGGAAATAAGCCGCACTTTCAAACAGTTTCGTCCATGAAAAGCCAAAAATTGACAGCGCAAATACGCTAAACGCAACAGATAACACCAAAACCGGCAGCAGCCACTTGGCCATTTCGCCTAAGATGTAATTTACATGATCGACCATGCGGATAACATCCCGGCAAAAGCCCATGATCCAGATACTTCTGCCCATGGCAAAAGGCAGTAGAGGCAGAAATAGAAACGGAAACATTCCCCACCCGGCTCCGCGCAGCGCGGTTCCAATTATATCTAACCCACTGCTCATTCTTGCGAGGCCATCACTGACCCAGCGCAAGTTCGCGCGCGCGAATATACCGCCCGTCGCTCATTTCCGTCCAGCCGCGATATTGGTTTCGCGCCGCCAGATAGCTCTCATAAATTTTTCGGGTTCGGGCATCCGAATTACCAAATTCCTCCACAACATCCTCGCTCACGCGGCCAATTTCGGTCATGATCTCGTCGGAGAAATAACGCGGCGCAATGCCGTGCTCGGTTTTAAGGGTGTTGAGCGCCCGCGCATTTTCAACAGTATACTCACCAAGACTGCTATTATTAGCGGCGCGCGCCGCATATGTGATGATGGCTTGGTCAGAAGCCGAGAAACTGTTCCAGACATCCAAATTCACACCCAAACAGAGCGACGCGCCGGGCTCATGGAAACCGGGCGCGTAATAATACGGCGCTTCGCGGTAAAACCCGAAAGCATAATCATTCCACGGCCCAACCCACTCTGAGGCATCAATAGCGCCGGATTGCAAGGCTTGGTAAATTTCGCCGCCGGGGAGTTGCCGCGCGACCCCGCCGAGGCGGCGAATGACCTCTCCGCCAAGGCCCGGCATGCGCATAATCAAGCCTTTGAAGTCTTCCAGTGAATTCATTTCGCGTTTGAACCAACCGCCCGTTTGGTGGCCCGTATTGCCCGCTTGAAAAGGCTTGATATTAAACGAGGCTGACAGTTCATCCCATAATTCCTGCCCGCCGCCATATTCAACCCAGCCCATAATTTCAGCCGCAGTCATCCCCATAGGCACCGCCGTGAAAAATGAGAAGGCCTTGGATTTCCCCTGCCAGTAATATTCCGCCGCGTGGTACATATCCGCCGCCCCGGTTGAGACCGCGTCAAAACATTCCAGCGCGCCAACAAGCTCCCCGGCCGCGTACACTTTGGCGTCCAGCCGTCCGCCGCTCATCGCGCGCAGCGCGTCGGCAAAACGGTTCGGCATCTGGCCAAGCCCCGGAAAGTCTTTGGGCCACGAGGTCGCGATGCGAAGCTGGCGGCGGTTTTGGCTAATCGACGGCGCAGCGATGGTGCTATTCCCGGTTTTCACTCCGGGCTGCTTTTTCTCTGCCCCCAACACGGCGGCGACGCCTGTGCCCGTCGCAACGGCCGCCGCAGCGGCTAATACATGGCGGCGTTTCATGATATGTCCTCCAATTGAGCCCATCCATTAATGCCCAGAACTTCTGCAGGACGAAACCGCGATTTATAATCCATCTTGGGACTATTTTCGACCCAATATCCCAAATACAAATAAGGCAGCCCCATCTCATGACAGAGGTTAATATGATTTATTATCATATATTTACCAAGACTTCTTTGCTTTAAGTCAGGCTTGAAAAAACTATAAACCATGGACAAACCGTCGGAGAGCCCATCAATTAAAACGCAGGCAATAAGAACTCCCCTTGCATCCCGGTATTCGGCGATCGTTGTCTCAGACGCGCTGTCTTCAACCATCATTTGGTAACGCATAAAATCCATATCAGACATACCGCCGCCCGCGTGGCGCGCCAAAAGATAAGATTGGAGCAAAGAAAACTGCTCATCTGTCGCAATCGGGTCACAGATTGTCATGACCAAGTCGGCATTACGCGCCGATGTTCGGCGCTGGGTTTTGCTGGGCTTAAACCCGCCCACACGCACCCGTAGAGAGCGGCACTCGCGGCACGTCTCACACGCGGGGCGGTACAGCACGTTTTGCGAGCGGCGAAACCCTGAATGCGTTAAATAATCATTGAGCGACCCGCCATAACCCGGCTCTATCTGGGTAAATATCTTGCGCTCCATCCGGCCTTCCAAATAGGGGCACGGCGTTGGTATCGTCATATAAAACTGCAATCGCTGCGGATTAAAAGGCTGAGTCATGCTTTTGTTATAACGCGATTTTTTTAAGGCGCACTGTTTTATTTACTTTACCCCATGGGGGTATATATGCTTTATACCCCATAGGAGTATAAATATGCGTTCAGACACACAATCCACCGCAATAAAACGTCTTGCCAGAATTGAGGGACAAGTTCGCGGCATTGCTAAAATGGTAGACCAAGAGCGGTACTGTATTGATATCGTTCGGCAGATACAGGCCATCAAAGCGGCGCTTACAAGCCTTGAAGGCGTCGTTTTAGAAGACCACTTGCAGACCTGCGTTGAAACCGCTCTTAAATCTGATGACATTAGCCAAAGACGCGAAAAGGTCGAGGAACTCGTCGCCGTGCTTGGCGGACGCAAGAAATGACACTCCTGCGCCTTTTGTTGATCACGGCTTGTTTTTTCAGCCTTGACGCAACAAGCCATGCCCGCCCTGTCTCCTACCCCGACGGCTGGACGGTGATGCAGCGAAATAATGGGGAGCGCTCCGCCTTTCATGTGCATTACTCTCCCACCAGCCAAGACTCTCTTGGGCTATATATAGAGCAAAATTGGGCTGAAGATGTTCGGTTTACGGGCCTGCAATATAACAGGCTCGTCAAGCGTTGGAACGGGCCGGGCAGTCAAGCCAATATCTATGCAAAGATAGGCGCGGGACAAGCCGACCCGTTTGGCCCGGCGGGGCCCGAACTATCCGGGTTTGCCGGGCTGTCCGCTGATTGGGAAACACGGCGGTGGTTCACGTCATACGAAATCCGCGCTACAGATTTTGCGAACAACAAAAGTGTACGTCACAGTGCGCGGCTCGGCGTAGCGCCTTACATTGGTGATTATGGCGACCTTCACACATGGCTCATGGTTCAAGTGGACAATCACCCAGAAGGCGCAAACCCCGTGACGACAACACCCTTAGTGCGGTTTTTCAAAGGCGTCCAAATGGTGGAAATCGGCTACACTCTCGAAGAAAAAGAAGCGATGCTGAACTGGATTGTCCGGTTTTGATTACAAAATATCACTTAGAAAAGAAAGGACATAATATGTCTCCTATAAAACTCGTTGGTACTTTAACTGCCGCGGCTCTGCTCTGCGCTCCGGCGGCAGGGCAGGATCACAACGCGCACCCCTCAGATCACACTGAGACAGCTCACACTGAAATAGCGCACGATCACAGTGAACATAAAGGCATGGATCATTCAAATATGGATCACGCCGACATGGACTCTGCCAAGATGGATCATTCAAAAATGGATCATGCCAATATGGATCATAGTGCCCACGACATGTCTTCTATGAAAACCGATGGTGTGCCCGTGATCACGGCGGCGGCGATCACCGCCAAAGTCAACGGGCTTGTCTGTGATTTTTGCGCGCAAGCCCTGCGGAAAGTCTTCAAAAAAGAAGACGCCGTCGAAGGTATTGATGTCGATCTTGATGCGGGCGAGGTTCGCATCGCGCTAAAGTCCGGCGCAACGCTTAGCGACGAAACCGTCAAAGCCCTCATCCGTAAATCCGGTTATTCTCTCGTCTCTATTGAGCGCAGCAGCGGTATATGAGCCGTAAGCCTATAGTGCAACCGAGCGTTAAATCTCCCAGCGCTCTACCAGCGTTTTTGTCCCTGTTTACATCAACAGGCACATTGATTTGCTGCGCTCTTCCCGCGCTTCTTGTTAGCCTCGGCGCGGGCGCGGTGATGGCCGGCTTGATCGAAGCTGTACCGCAGATCACGTGGCTGGGGCGGCACAAGGTCGAGGTCTTTATCTTTGCGGCGCTGATGATCGCGGCGTCGGGTCTTCTGCAGTGGCGCGCGCGTAATATGCCCTGCCCCGCTGACCCCGCCCAAGCCCGCGCTTGCACCCGCGCGCGGCGGCTAAGCTGGATGGTTTGGTGGATCAGCGTCGCCGCTTTTGTCGTTGGGGCCTTCTTCGCCTTCTTTGCAGCAGCTCTCCTCTTTTAGATCAGATGACAAACATGTTTCGTCATATGCTAAAAAAGAACGGGATCATCAGGCTAAACGATATCCAGATCACGAGTATAAGCGGCAGGCCGAAGCGGGCGAAATCACTAAATTTATAACGCCCCGGCCCCATGACCAGCAAGTTAGTTTGGTAGGCTATCGGCGTCGCAAATGAGCAGTTTGCCGCGAATATCACCGTTAGTACCATAACAATCGGGTCAATCGCGGCTTGCTCGCTGATGGCGAGCGCGATGGGCGCAAACAATAACGCCGTTGCGCTATTTGAGATCAGGTTCGTCATGATAGCAATGATCAGGAACAAAGCCGCGATGAGAATTTGATTTCCGAACGGCGCAAAAACTTCAACGGTGGCATGTGCCATGTAGGCCGCTCCGCCTGTAGCTTCGAGGGCAAGCCCCATTGCGAACGCCGCGCCGATTAACAGGAATATACGCATATCCAACGCCCGAACGGCTTGGCGTACATTCAGGCACCCCGCCCCGATCATGGCAATGGCGCCCGAGAGCGCCGCAATCTCAATAGGGACAAAGCTGGTCGCCGCCGCCAATATTGTCAGGCCAAAGATTAGCCGCGCCGCCATGGATTTTCGAATATCGGGCAGCTCTGTGGTGGACCAATCCAACAGCACTAAATCACGATTATTGCGCAGAGAGCCCATATTGGCCTCGTAACCAAACAACAAAAGGATATCCCCGGCCTCGAGACGGATATCCAGCATACGCTTTCGGATCATGCGCGAGCGCCGCTGAATACCCAGCACAAGACAGCCTGTCTCCCGGCGAAAACCGATTTGCTCAATATTGCGCCCGACCATGCGCGAGCCCGGCGCGATCACAGCTTCGCTGATGACAATCGTGTCGGACGCCGTGCCGCTTTTGCTCTCATCATGAAAGCCCGCAATGTTGAGCATGCCCTCAAGATACCGTTGATCCGTCGACAAGAGACTGCGAAGAGATTTACGGGTGGCCGCGACGATCAGTATATCGCGGGGCTGGAGCGCGTCTTCAAAGGGTGGCAAAAGGCTGCGCTCGCCGCGCTGCACCATGCGCACGGTCACATCTTTGAGCGCCGTATAGAGCCCAGCTTTGGGCGAGGTCCCGTTGAGCGGATGGTTATCCGTGATTCTGATTTGCGCGATATATTGATGCCCAGCCTCGGTCATTTCATTTTCGAGGCTTTGGCGTTTGGGCAGCAATATAGGCGCGAAAATAACAATATAAAGCGCGCCGATCATGGCCAGAACAATCCCGGGACCAAACTGGGTGAAGAACTCGAGCGAATTACCGCTGATGCGTTCATAGACATCATTGACCAACAAGTTAGTGGAGGAGCCGACAAGCGTGGTCATACCTGCCAAGATACAAATAAAGCTCAACGGCATCATATAAAGTGACGCGGATTGGCGCAGACGCGAGGCCATGGCCGTTAAAACCGGCACAAACATCACCACAACAGGCGTGTTAT
The DNA here is from genome assembly GCA_964352785.1 of uncultured Caulobacterales bacterium. Classification (GTDB taxonomy): domain Bacteria; phylum Pseudomonadota; class Alphaproteobacteria; order Caulobacterales; family Maricaulaceae; genus JACOMS01. The sequence goes on along the minus strand of CAYGTI010000002.1, from coordinate 19,766 downwards.
TCATAAACATCGAGACGCCAAAAGCGACGCCGAAAATCATGCCCAGCGTGCGGCGCGGATGTTTATCCAGCGCATTATTAATGCGCACCACCGGGCCTTCGAGCGCTCCCGTATGAAACAGTCCTTGACCGACCACAAGCAGCGCCATGATCGTGATCAGCGCAGGCGCTGCAAACCCCGAGAGCAAAGACTTGCTATCCAGCGGCGCATCCGGGGCGGCGAAAAAGTGAAAAAACAGGAGCAGAACGACGATGAGCCCGACCGAGATGCTCTCAATCGAGAACTGCTCTCGAAAATAGAGATAAACGCCAATCGCAACAATCGCCATCGTCGCCCACATCTGCCATGTTGCGGCTATGTCCAAGCTCAGCTCCCCTTTTGAAAATAAGCTATCCTGCGCTTCTTGGAATGGATAGACTTAAATAAATTTCGCACATCAAACACAAAGCGCAAGGACAAGTTTATGGCAAAGGTCACATTTTTAGGATTAGGCGTGATGGGCTACCCTATGGCAGGGCATTTGGCCGCCGCCTGTCACGCGGTCACCGTTTGGAATCGCAGCCCGGAGAAAGCCGCCGATTGGGCATCGGAGCATAGCGGCACGGCCGCTAAAACGGTGTCCGATGCCGCAAAAGATGCGGATTTCGTCATGCTGTGTGTGGGTGATGATCAAGACGTGTACGATGTCGCCAAACCCGCCATCAACGCGATGCGGCCCGGAACGGTGATGGTTGATCACACCACGGCGTCGAGTGAATGCGCCCGCAATTGCTACGGGATGGCATCGGCGCGCCGGATCGGATTTATCGACGCGCCGATCTCCGGCGGCCAAGCCGGTGCCGTTAACGGCCAGCTTACGATTATGTGCGGCGGCGACCAAGCAGCCTATGATAAAGCCCTTGTCGTCATGGATGCCTACGCCAAAGCGGTGAAACTGATGGGCCCAAGCGGGGCGGGACAGCTCACAAAAATGGTCAATCAAATCTGCATTGCAGGTATCCTGCAAGGCCTGTCAGAAGGCGTGCATTTCGCGCAAAAAGCCGGATTAGACGTCGACGCAGTGGTCGACGCCATCGGCAAAGGCGCGGCGCAAAGCTGGCAAATGGATAACCGCGCGAGCACCATGGGCCGCGGGGAATATGAATTTGGATTTGCTGTGGACTGGATGCGAAAAGACCTCGGCATTGCCCTTCGCACCGCCCAGCAAGTGGGCGCAAGCCTGACCCTCACCGAGCAAGTCGACGGATATTACGCCGACATCCAAGCCATGGGCGGCGGGCGCTGGGACACAAGCAGTTTGCTCAAGCGGCTGGATTAAAAAGAGCCGCTTTCAAAGACAGCAAAACAACCCCTAACAACCTCCCGAGGCCCCGGATCACGTCCGGGGTGACAAAACTAAAAGCACCGTCATTCCAGCCAAGTGTAGCGCGAGCCGGAAGGTCGAGCGGTTAAGACCAATCTATTGACCCTCTAGCCATACCGGATATTTTGTCATCACCGTCTTAAACAGATCGCCCTCAACGTGCCGCGTGAGCCAATCCCGCGTATTCGGGTATGGCGCGCTCTGCCACCAGTCCGTGTCCGTATTCGCGAACTGGCGAATAAACGGAAAAATCGCAATATCCGCAAGGCTTTGCCGCGCGCCCAGCAGGTAAGACCCCGTGCTTAGGTGGCCTTCAAGCTTGGAAATATGCGCCTCGGCGGCGCTGCGGTGCACCGTATCAACATCTACCCTCGCCGCATCATCCTTATAGCGGCTCGCATATTTATAACGGTCAAGATGATGCTTGAACGGCCCGTCATTGGCTGTGATCAAAGCGTCGCTTGCCTCTCTATTGGCCTCGCGGCCCATTTCAAGCCACCCGAGCGGATCATGCCGCTCCAGCGCCCAGCGCATCAGATCAAGGCTCTCATCCACCACCGCGCCCTCTTTCGTGATAAACACAGGGACTGTGCCTTTGGGCGACGCCGCGAGCATTGCCGCGGGTTTATCGCGCAGCAGCACTTCGCGGTGCTCATAGGCCGTGCCCGAAACGTGCAGCGCCATGCGCGCCCGCATGGCATACGGGCAACGGCGAAAGGAATAGAGAATAGCTGTCATAGGCTATATATAGAGCCGTTTATGGCTAATCAAAACCCCGCCTTGTTTAAACGGGCAACAAAGGTGTGTGAGGGCCATCGGGCAGCACAACGCGAATATCATCACCGGGGCGCACGACACCGCCTTGCGTGATAATCCCCATAACTCCCGTCAGCGGATAAGGACGTTTTCCCGCGCGGCGCGTGCGGTCGAGCACGGCCTCAAGCAGCCTCTCGTCAATCTTGTTTAGCTTGCTACACGGCGTTCGCAGGCCCGTCGCCATAATCACCGCTTCGTCGCCGATATGCAGCTCGGCGGCCTCTGGCAGGCCCAGCAAATCAATCCCGCGCGTCGTGATGTTCTCGCCTAGGACACCGGATGTTATAGTGATATTTTTCGCTGCCAAATCATCAAACAGCTCTGCATGGATCAGATGCACTTGCCGCAGGTTAGGCGCCCCCGGATTTTTGCGCATATCATAGAGATGCTGAACAGTTTTACCGTAATGGGCATCGCCTTTGACGCCCAGCCCTTCGATCAGGGTGATCTGGTCTTTTAAGGGTTTTGTAAAATTATGAGCCGCGTCAGAGGCGACCGCAATGACGGCACCATCACTTAGATTTTTCAAGCTTTCAGTCATTTTTTTTAGTGATAGTAGCTTTTTTAACAATCCCAACAATCTGGTTAATCGATCCGGCATAATTTACATGGAAATAGACGATCACAGGACTTCTTGTATCTCCGGGGTTGTATAAATACGTTCGCTGCTCAAACCCGTCACCACTTTTTTGATCTAAGATAGACACGAAACCCTCAGGTAGGCCCAGTAACACATCGAGAACAGGTTGCATGCTGAGCGGGGCTGAAATTGTATCATGCTGTGTCCAGCAGCTATCGTTCGAGGTATGCAAATCTAAAATTGTGAATGTGTCGGGTGACACTTGGGGGTTAAAAAGCTGCAAATTCTTTGTCGTTTGAGTTGCGCCTAATGCTGTCCATTCTTTGTAGTTGGTTTCATGCGCCCGCAAAGGCGTGCCGCGAATTTTCTCAAAACAAAAACCTAAAAAATAATCAGCATATCTTTCCGAATTCTCTACAGTTTGGTTGAAAGCGGCTTCAGGCATCAATGCCTTATATTCGTCTATGTTAGGCTCGGCACTGGCTGATAAAGCAGTCATCATCAGCACAGCAGCACCGACAACAAATGCTGCTGCCTTATGTTGTATCACTAAAGCGCGCTCGCGACGTCGGTTAAACCTTCAAGGTTTTGCTGCGCAGCCAAGAGCGCGTCGCCCTCAAGACCGTCGAGTGCGGCTTTTGCGGCTTCTATTTCAGAGGCAATATCGCCCGCATCAACGTCGCTCATTAATGCGGCGCGTTCCGCGAGTACGGTTAAGCCTTCCGGCGTCGCGTCGGCAAAACCGCCTTGGATAAAAAATTTAACCGGACCGCCGTCTTTATACACAGTGATCGCGCCCGTGCGGATCGCTGCCATAACGGGCATGTGCCTTGGCAAGATGCCCATATCCCCTTCGGTGCCGGGAATATCAACTTGGGTGACCTCGCCAGAGAACAGTTCGCGCTCGGGAGAGACCAGTGAAAATGTCATTGTGTCAGCCATGTTTGGCTCCATTACTGGCCTCAAAACTGGCCTCAAAAAGCGTGACCGCTTTTGCAAACTTGTCGCGGCATCCTGTCTTACAGAATCCCACGACGTTTCCATTATAGAGTGTGAGCGCGTCCGCGCTCACAGGATCACCAGACCAAGGACATATATCGTTGATACAATCCTTGATATCGAGCTCTTGGGTCAATTACGCGGCTTCCGCGGCCATTTTAGCAGCCTTTTCGATCACGTCGTCAATGCCACCAACCATATAGAAAGCTTGCTCTGGCAGATGATCATAGTCACCTTGGACAAGACCTTTGAATGAGCGTACAGTCTCTTCGAGCGGCACCTGGATACCCGGTGAACCCGTAAAGATCTCAGCCACGTCAAATGGCTGTGACAGGAATTTCTCAATTTTACGGGCACGGGCCACAGTGAGCTTTTGCTCTTCTGATAGCTCGTCCATACCCAAAATCGCGATAATGTCTTGGAGTGATTTATAGCTTTGCAGCGTTTCCTGCACGCGGCGGGCGGTCTCGTAATGGTCGTTACCGACCGTGCGAGGCTCTAGAATACGTGATGTAGAGTCGAGCGGATCAACGGCGGGATAAATACCTTTTTCAGAGATGGCCCGGTTCAGAACCGTTGTCGCATCCAAGTGGGCAAAGGACGTCGCGGGCGCCGGGTCGGTCAAGTCATCGGCTGGGACGTAAACGGCCTGCACGGATGTAATCGAACCTTTGTTCGTTGATGTAATACGCTCCTGCATTTGGCCCATTTCTGTGGCCAGTGTCGGCTGATAACCCACAGCAGACGGAATTCGACCGAGTAGCGCGGACACCTCGGAACCAGCTTGGGTAAAGCGGAAGATGTTATCGACGAAGAACAAAACGTCTTTGCCTTCTTCGTCGCGGAAATACTCAGCCTGAGACAGACCGGTCAAAGCCACACGTGCACGGGCTCCGGGAGGTTCATTCATTTGGCCATAAACGAGAGTCGCGCGAGATTCGCCTTCGAGGTTGATAACGCCGGATTCGATCATTTCATGATAAAGATCGTTCCCTTCGCGTGTCCGCTCGCCGACGCCCGCAAACACGGAGTAACCGCCGAAAAGTTTGGCAATGTTGTTGATCAATTCCATGATCAAAACTGTTTTACCCACGCCGGCACCGCCGAAGAGGCCAATTTTACCGCCTTTTGAATAAGGGCACAGCAGATCGATAACTTTGATACCTGTCGCGAGAACCTCTGTCTCGGTTGACTGGTCAACAAAGGCTGGCGCTTCTTTGTGAATTGACGCCACGGCTTTCGTTTTTACCGGGCCGCGATCATCAATCGGCTCACCGATGACGTTCATAATACGGCCAAGTGTTTCAGGCCCAACAGGCACAGTGATGGGCGCGCCCAAATCTGTTACGGGCTGACCCCGAACAAGACCTTCGGTGGAGTCCATCGCGATCGTGCGAACAGTGCTTTGACCAAGGTGCTGCGCAACCTCGAGTACAAGGCGGTTGCCTTGGTTATCGGTTTCTAGCGCGTTCAAAATGGGCGGTAACTCGCCAACAAATTCCACGTCAACAACCGCGCCAATCACTTGACTGATTTTGCCGGAGCCCATTTTATTGGCGTTAGCCGCGCTTGGGGCTTTGCGTTTAGCCGCGGGCTTTTTTGCCGGGGCCTTTTTTACTGCTGCTTTCGCCATTGGTTTTTCCTCTAGCTGTCGTTAGAGCGCGTCTGCGCCCCCAATATTATAGCGCCTCGGCGCCGGAGATAATTTCAATAAGTTCGGATGTAATCTGCGCCTGACGTGTTCGGTTAAAGGTCAGTGTCAGCTTGTCAATCATTTCGCCAGCATTGCGCGTCGCGTTATCCATCGCTGTCATTTTAGAACCCATTTCGCCCGCTTGATTTTCAAGTAAAGCGGTAAAAATTTGGGTGTTGATATTACGCGGCAGGAGCACCCGTAAAATACCTTCTTCGTCCGGCTCGTAATCATAAATCGCGCCGCCAAGATCCGGCGCAAAAACAGTGTCTGCCGCTTCGCCGTCACCGTTGGCTATGCCCGTTTCGGCCATGGCCGGAATAAGCGTTTTAGCCACGGGTGTTTGCGTCATCACGTTCTCAAACTCCGAATAGATGAGCTTGCAGACGTCAAATTCGCCCGCCTCAAACATAGACGTGACCTTCGCGCCAATGCTTTGCGCGATACCGGCATGGAGTTTACGCTCTTCTTTCAAAGATAAGTACTCGACGATATTGGACTTATAAAGACGGCCGAGTTGATCATAGCCTTTTTTGCCAATCAGGTAGAGTTTGACAGTTTTTCCAGCGCGCTCGAGCGCCACAATCTCTTCACGCGCTGCGCGGACGATATTGGTATTAAAGCCGCCGCACAGACCGCGGTCCGCGGTCGCGACGACGAGCATAACTGTGTCTGATTTACCATTACCGATTAATAGCTCTGGGCCTCCCGAGGCGTCCTGCATGGAGTTAGCCAAGTTGATGATAATCGACCCGATCCGGTCAGCATAAGGACGCGATTTTTCCGCCGCGTCCTGCGCCTTACGCAGCTTTGCCGCCGCCACCATTTGCATGGCTTTGGTGATCTTTTGCGTGTTTTTAACGCTGCCGATCCGGTTTTTGAGTTCTTTTAAGCTGGCCATTGCCTGCTCCTATCCCGGTCTTCTAAGCGGCAAAGTTCTTTGTAAAGTTGTCCAAAGCCGATTTGAGTCGGTTCTCAAGATCATCAGACAACTTTTTCTCAGACGCGATGTCAGCGAGCAACGAGGCATGATCAGACGCGAGATGAACCAGAAGTTCTTTCTCGTATTTCTGAACCGCTTTGACGGGCACGCCGTCAAGATAACCCCGTGTCCCCGCATAAATCACGGCCACCTGCTCTTGAACCTGCAGAGGCGAGAATTGAGGCTGCTTGAGCAGTTCCGTCAAGCGCTCACCACGCGCCAGAAGCGCTTGTGTTGAGGCATCAAGGTCAGAACCAAACTGCGCAAACGCCGCCATTTCGCGGTACTGCGCCAACTCGCCTTTAATCGGGCCAGCGACCTGTTTCATCGCTTTTATCTGCGCGGCAGATCCAACCCGACTAACAGAGAGACCAACGTTAAGCGCCGGACGAATGCCTTGGAAGAACAAATCGGTTTCAAGGAAAATCTGACCATCCGTAATCGAGATCACGTTGGTCGGAATGAAGGCAGACACGTCATTACCTTGTGTCTCGATAATTGGCAGCGCTGTGAGTGAACCGCCGCCGTTAGCCTCGTTCAGTTTCGCGGCGCGCTCGAGCAATCTGGAGTGAAGATAGAACACATCACCCGGATAGGCTTCGCGGCCCGGCGGGCGGCGCAGCAAAAGCGACATCTGGCGGTAGGCCACTGCTTGCTTGGACAGATCATCATAAATGATCAGGCCGTGCATACCGTTATCGCGGAAATATTCACCCATCGCGCAGCCTGCAAACGGGGCTAGGAACTGAAGCGGTGCCGGCTCGGACGCTGTCGCGGCCACGACAATGGAATAATCCATCGCGCCATTTTCTTCGAGCGTTTTAACAAGCTGAGCCACTGTTGAGCGCTTTTGGCCGATCACAACATAGATACAGTAAAGTTTGTCGTTTTCGCGGTCTTCGTCAAAGGCTGCCTTTTGGTTAAGGATCGCATCGACAGCCACAGCGGTTTTACCGGTTTGGCGGTCACCAATGATCAATTCGCGTTGACCACGGCCAACAGGGATCAACGCATCAATCGCCTTAATACCTGTTTGCACGGGCTCGTGAACACCTTTACGGGGCATAATACCCGGCGCTTTAACGTCAACGCGGCGGCGCTCTGAACTTTCAATCGGGCCTTTGCCGTCAATCGGCTCACCTAGAGGGTTCACAACGCGGCCTAGAAGGCCTTTGCCGACAGGAACGTCAACGATTTCGCCGAGGCGCTTGACAGTATCACCCTCTTTAATGCCGCGGTCATCACCAAAGATAACAGCGCCAACATTGTCACTCTCGAGGTTAAGCGCCATACCTTTCACGCCGCCCGGGAATTCAACCATTTCACCGGCACGGACATTGTCCAAACCGTAAATACGGGCAATACCATCCCCGACGGAGAGCACTTGGCCGACGTCAGAGACTTTGGCGGCTGTGCCGAAGCCTTTAATTTGCTTTTTCAGAATGTCGGAGATTTCTGCTGCGCGAATATCCATGGATTTTACCTCTTTTTCTTGCCGTCTGGGCTAAGCCTCTTTTAGGGCCAACTTCATATCCTCAATCTGTGTCTTGAGGGAACTATCGTAAAGACGTGACCCAATGCGCACGACGAAGCCGCCAAGCAGATCAGGATCAATGTCAGTTTCTATATTGACCGGACGGCCCAGCGACGCTTTGAGCTCGGATTTGAGCTTTGCCACTTGAGCCGCGGTTAATTTCACGGCGCTTGTGACGTGGGCGGTTTGTGTACCGCGGAGACGTGCAAGTGCGTCCTGGAAAGCGCTTATCATAGCAGGGATTTCATGGGCACGGCGATTCTGCGCGGCAGTCCCAACAAATTGGGAGACAAGTTTTCCTACATTAAATGTCTTCATCAACGTCGACAGAGAGGCGATTTTATCCTCAGCCGAAATGACAGGGCTGGCCGCCATGCGCCGCAAGTCTTCGCTGCCAGCAAACATGTCTTTAACAGACGCAAGGTCCTTTTCGACTATTTTCAATGACTTAGACTCTTCTGCAAGGTCGAGCAGAGCGAGGGCATAGCGGCGGGGAGCTTCCCCGGTTATTACGTCTTTATGTGACACAAATCTTAATCCGTATCTGTTTGGGCAACTCTTATATCAGTTTATAGATATAAGGGTAAAACCTGCGAAAATGGAGTGGTGATTGGACTCAACACCCTGAAACTCGCGGGGGCTTTAGCACGGGTCATTAGGGTACTCAACCCATGTTTTTCTGCGACCTTTTGGCAGCCTAAAATACAGGGGGAATGGAGGGTTGAAAATGGGAAACCTGCGCCAAACTAGCAGTCAGTCAGCGTCAAGCCTGTTTGAGACTTATGCGGCCATAACAATAGTTTTGTGAGAATCTAAATCCTCAAATGCCTCGCGCAAGCTTTCTTTCAAATCAGACTTTACAATATAGCCTGCAATATTGTGCTTGTGAGCGCCAATAATATCGTCATCCGTATCAGACGTCGTCAGCACCATGACGCGGACATCCTCTATGGCGTTATCTTTTTCCAGCTCTTGCAGAAACTCGAGCCCGCCCATACGGGGCATGTTCAAATCTAGAAGAACCATTATCGGGCCTTTCAGCTTCTTTTGGCTATTCTCACCGCGCAAAATATCCAGCGCCTCAACGCCATCGCGGGCGCGGCGGACAGGGTTCGAGATTTTGATATCCCAAAGTGTGCGCTCTATAGCCTGACAGTCAATATCATCATCATCAACGATTAGGAATGTAACAGGTTTAGCGCGCATGTTAGCCTCAGTGTGTAGATACTTCTTGTAATGATGTGTCCAAGAATCGTCTTAAATTCATCTTAATTTGACGCCTAGACAAGAAAATTCCTCTTCATTTTCCCATTTGTAGTTCACAATTTCCTAATTTTCAGCACAGATAATTGAAACTTCAACGACCTAGCTCACACCCGCACACGCCAGACTACAGCGAAACTACATAAAACTCTGCGGATCAATATCGATCTGGAGCTTGATTTTAGGCGGCAACCGGGTTTTGGCGCGCCACGCTTGCATATAGGCGGATAAATTCACGCTGGCCTCGGCTTGCACCAAAATGCGGCGGCGGAACTGCCCCCTCAGGCGCCCGATAGGCGGCTCGCTTGGGCCTAAAATCTCTATACCGTCCGCGCGCGGCGCCTTCATAACGAAATCCTTGGCGAATTGTTCGGTCTTTTTAAGATCAAAACCCCAAATGATCACCGCAGCCAACTTCCCAAAGGGCGGAAGGCCCAGCATATCGCGCATGGCAAGCTCGGCGGAAATAAACCGCTCGCGGTCACCCGCAGCCAGCGCGATCAGCGCCTCATGATCCGGCTGATGGGTTTGTATAAGCGCGTGTCCGGGCTTATCGGCCCGCCCGGCGCGGCCCGCCACTTGAACCAAGGTCTGGAACGTGCGCTCACCAGCGCGCGGATCGCCGCCCGCGAGGCCTAAATCCCCGTCAACAACGCCGACGAATGTCAGGCGCGGGAAATTATGACCTTTGACCACCATTTGCGTCCCGACCAGAATATCAATCTCACCGGATGTCATGCGCTCCATGCGCGCGCGGATCGCCTCCGCTCCGCCCGCTGTATCAGAGGAGAATATCTCAATCCTTGCCTCGGGGAAATGACGTTGTGCTTCTTCGGCGACGCGCTCTACGCCTGGGCCGACGCTAACAAGGCAGTCATCAGATTTGCACTCCGGGCAGGCTTTGGGCATTGGCATAGAAAAACCTGTGAGGTGACACATCGCCCGGCCAGTGCGGCGGTGTTCGACCAACCAGCTATCTGTATCCGGGCTTTTAAGTTTCTCGCCGCAGACATTACAGATAATCAGCGGCGCGAATCCCCTCCGGTTCAAATACAGCATCGCCTGCTCCCCGCGCTCCAGTACTTTCCCCGCTGCCTCTATCAACGGCGCGGAGAGGAAGTCACCCGGCGCGGGTTTATCCTCTTTCAGATCAATGAGAGCTATCTCCGGCAGCGTAATAGCGCCGGGGCGCTCTGGCAGGATAAAATGCGCGTAGCGGCCATTGCGGGCATTGACCAAGCTCTCCAGCGACGGCGTCGCAGACGCCAGAACTACAGAGTGTTTCGCAATCATACCTCTGACAACAGCCATATCGCGGGCGTTATAAATGACGCCCTCTTCTTGCTTATAGGACGTATCATGCTCTTCATCGACCACCACGACCCTCAAGTCGGGGAACGGCAGATATAATGCAGAGCGCGCGCCGACGACCAATTGCGCCCGGCCCTGAGCGACCTCCCGCCATGTACGCCGCCGCGCCGCATCTCCCAGCGCAGAGTGCCACGGGGCGGGCTCGGCCCCGAAACGCGCTTTGAACCGTGCAAGCCCCGCCTGTGTCAGCGCAATTTCGGGAACCAGCACCAAAGCCTGCCCGCCGTCCTTCATAGCCTCGGCCACGGCTTCGAAATACACCTCGGTTTTGCCCGAACCCGTGACGCCGTCCAAAAGGCTGACGTTGAAATCATTTTTGCGAACTTGCGCGGCAAGGCCCTGGGCGGCGCTGATTTGTTCAGGCGTGAGGTCAATCCCGGTCAGATCGGAGCGCGGCGCATCAAAAGGCGGGTCAACGGGCAATTCATCCGCGCGCAAACCGCCCGCGTTGGAAAATCCGCGCACCACACCTACGCTCACCCCGGCCCGCTCAGCGATTTCGCTGGCGCGCGCCGGGAACGGCCCGCCTCTGCCGAGGATAAGCTGGCGCGCAGGCGTCATTTTGGCAGGCAGATTGCCGCTGGGTTGAAACTGTGTGACCAGCTGACTGGGATCGAGCGCCTTGTGCGAGCGGATGATCATACGCAGCACCATGCCGAGCGGCGCGCAATTATATTTAGCTGTCCAATTGACAAAATCTATCATTGAGGCGGGCAAAGGCCGTGTTGATTTAATTTGTGCGATATCTTTAAGAGATCGCTCGCCTACATACGGCGCAAGGCTCCAAACCACACCCAACTTCATTTGCTGCCCTATGGGGGCAAAAACGAAATCACCCCGTCGCAGCGTCAAGCCCTGCGGGACATGATAGTCAAAAGGCGTATCGACATTGACTGGAAATAGGATTTGAGCATGTTGCGCGGGCATGTTTTATGCTAGCAGACGATAAACCGAGTCGCCTACTTTTTTGGAGCCCCCTATGAAGTTTTTTGTTGATAGTGCTGATCTGGACCAGATCGCAGAGCTAAATGAGATTGGCCTTGTCGACGGGGTGACGACAAACCCGTCTATTATTGCCAAATCAGGCCGCGACTTTAAAGAGGTCATAGCGGAGATTTGTAGCATGGTCGAAGGCCATGTTAGCGCCGAAGTTGTCGCCACAGACGCAGACGGTATGATCACAGAAGGCCGCATCCTTCGCAAGATCGCCGAGAATGTCTGCGTGAAACTACCGCTGACCATGGACGGGCTAAAAGCCTGTAATACATTATCCCGCGAAGGTACGCCGACCAATGTCACATTATGCTTCTCTGCCAACCAAGCGTTGCTCGCCGCCAAAGTTGGCGCGACATATATTTCGCCCTTTATCGGACGCCTTGATGATATTTCGCTCGACGGGCTGGATTTGATCGCGGACATTCGCACGATTTATGATAATTACGGATATGAGACAGAAATTCTCGCCGCCTCTATACGCAGCATCAATCATGTCAAGGAGTGCGCGTTAATCGGCGCGGATGTGATGACATCTCCGCCAGATGTAATCCGAAAACTGTCAGGACACGTACTGACTGACAAGGGCCTCGATGCGTTCATGAAAGATTGGGCGAATACGGGGCAGTCTATTATATAGAGCTGCAAATGAGACATACTCTTGGTAAGGTTGCCTTTGTGACAAGTTTGGCAATCTGGCCCTTAAACGTTGCGGCTCAGGAGGTTTGTCCGATTAAAATCGATTTTACACAAGCTGACGCTGGAGAATATTGGCAAACCGTCAATGATGGCGTCATGGGCGGACGATCATCGGGGGGGTCGTCCATCAAAGACGACTACATGGTGTTTGAAGGTAACATCAACACAAATGGCGGGGGTTTTTCCTCCATACGCGCCTTTGTGGAACCCGGTGCACTCCAAGACGTCGCGGGGCTGAAAATGAAAGTTCGTTCTGACGGGCGCGGCTACAAAATTACCTTGCGCACGGATGCTCTGTACCGAGGGCGCTCGATTGCTTTTCAAGCAAAGATACTCGGCGCGCCAAAAGACGAATGGGCCGAGGTTTACGTACCGTTTAGTGCGCTAAGCGGCTCTGTCTTTGGGCGGGCTATCAAAGGGGCAAATTTCGATAAGTCCAATGTTCGTAGCGTAGGTATCATTCTAGCGGACGGCCAAGACGGCCCGTTTCGTTTGGATATTAAATCGATAGAAGGATGTTAGTAATGAAAAAATCACTTTTGGCTCTATTCACGGCAACTTGCCTCGTAACAACGACCGCTCAAGCACAAGACCGCCGCCCAGATATGGATGGTTGGCAATTCAGCGTTGGGGGCGGCGCTATATTTTCACCTAATTATTTGGGTGATGATGCTTATGCCCTCTCCGTTGTTCCCTCCATAAGAGCAAATTACGGTGACAAATTTTTTGCTTCTGTCGAAGGCGGCATTGGATATGCTTTGATTGATAACGGCATGTTTCGCGCCGGGCCGCTCGCGCGGGTCGAATTTGGCCGCGACGAAGCCGAAGGCGGCGGGCCATTTCGCGTTGTAGGTAACGACTCAACAGACCTGATCGGCCTTGGTGATATTGATACCACAGTCTCTCTAGGCGGCTTTGCCGAAGTAGAAATGGGCGCGCTAACCGCATCCATCAAAGCTGGCCAAGCGATAAGCGCGCATAACGGCCTGACAGGCGAGTTTGGTCTGAGTTACAAAACGGTACTGCGGGATTTTGGCCCCCCGATTATACTCTCTGCCGGGCCGCGCATCGAATATGGTGATAAAGATTATACGGGCACACTTTTTGGCGTCACGGCAGCGCAATCGGCCGCCTCAGGCCTACCCAGTTATACCGCCTCTGGCGGCGTGAGCTCTTATGGTGTTTCAGGTACGGCGATCATGCCGCTCACAAGAAAAGTGACCGCGACGATGATCACAAGTTATAAACGGCTAAGCGGCGACGCAGCGAACGCACCGCTTGTCCAGCAGCGCGGCTCTAAGGATCAATTCTTTACCGGTATTATTCTGTCATACGCTCTGAATTGATGCGAGAAATTATCAAAAATACAGCTCATAATATGTGAATTAAGCACTCATCTTGATTGATGAAATTTCAACGACCTACACTTGACGTTTACACTTTCACCCTACATTACGCTCTCAAGTATTTTTTGAGGGGAAAAATAGGGTTAATATGACGTCGACGCGTTTAACAGTTACCGAGCTTATCGCCGCTGTAGAGCATCTAGAAACAGGGTTTGTCATATATCGCCCCAATTTCGAACTCGTCTATGCAAATGAAGCCGTCCGTTCTTATTTCCCAATCCTGTATCAACAGTTGGATAAGGGTATAAAGTTCGAAAATGCTGTCCAGTCACAGGTCAGCGATTTTTACCCTGGTTTAAGCGCAACAGACATTGGGCAAATGTCTAACAATGTTCTGGCCGGTGTGAAAAATTCAAAACCTTTTGACATGGCGGCGTCCGAAGCACGCATGGTCAAAACCTACCATTCAGGCACAAAAGAAGGCAATATTGTCGGCGTCTCCATCGACATAACTCAGTTAAGAGCGCGCGAAACGGAAATAAAGAAAACCAATCTAGAATTGGAAAGAGTTAGCAAAACAAAGACAGATTTCATCGCCACAATGATCCATGAGCTGCGCACGCCGCTCAACGGTATTTACGGTATGGCGCAGACGCTCGAAGCGATCGGAAAAAAAGAACAGCACGAAAAAATGCAAGAATATGTGAGCATCCTGATGGATAGTACACATACGCTGATGACGCTGGTGAATGATATTTTGGATATATCCAAAATCGAGGCCGGCAAAATGGAGCTGAACCCGTATGATGAAAACATTCGGGAATTTTTCAGCAAGCTGCATAAATCATTCCTGCATAGTACGCAAAAAAAAGGTCTGAAATTTCATATAGCTGTCGATCCAAGCGTGCCAGAAGCCCTCGTCTTCGATCCTGTGCGTGTTCGACAATGCGTGACCAACCTGTTGTCTAATGCAATGAAATTCACATCTGAAGGCGGCATCAAAATCGTTGTCAAATATACCAATGTAAAAGTGCCCCTGCTGACGATATATGTGGCCGACACAGGCATCGGCATTACGCCCGAGCAAAAGAGCCGCCTGTTTCAGAAATTCGCGCAAGCCGAAAGCTCGACTAATCAGGTTTACGGCGGCACAGGTCTTGGCCTTGCTATTTCCAGAAAACTAGCGCGCATTATGGGCGGCGACCTCACTGTCGCGAGTAAGCCCGGCAAAGGCTCCGTCTTTATCCTAACCGTCGCCTGCGATATTCCGCAGCCTAAAACAGATGACGGGTCACAAACCCTCGGCGATATGATGGAATTTTTAGACGCAGGGCCAAAGCCAAAGCGCAAAACGGGGTAGACATCGCCCGCCACGCCGCGCGGCTTTAACCCTAGCCAAAGCCTTGCAAAGCGCGTATGCGCGCGCAAATCTTGGCAAAACTGCCGCTATGAAAGACCACCATGACTGATATGTCCCATGTGCGCCCGGCGCTCATTACGGCGCTGGCCGCCAAAGGCTATTCAAAACTCACGCCCGTGCAAGACGCCGTTCTTGACCCGGCACTTGAACACAAAGATCTGCTGGTCTCGGCCCAGACGGGTTCCGGTAAAACAGTGGCCTTTGGTATCGCGCTAGCACCAACATTGCTGGGCCCCGATGAAATGCTTCTGCCCACGGACGCCCCACTGGCTGTGTGTATTGCCCCGACCCGCGAGCTGGCTTTGCAGGTTACGCGTGAACTTGACTGGCTTTACCGCACAGCGGGCGCAAAAATGGCAACCTGTGTAGGCGGGATGGACATGCGTGATGAACGCCGGGCCTTGGCGCGCGGCGCGCACATTGTCGTCGGTACCCCCGGACGGCTATGTGATCATATCAAACGCGGCACTCTTGATATGAGCGGGCTTAAGACCATTGTCTTGGACGAAGCTGATGAGATGCTAAAAATGGGCTTCCGCGAAGAGCTGGAACTCATCCTTGGCGCAGCACCTGAGGAACGCCGGACACTGATGTTCTCGGCGACGGTTCCAAAATCCATTTTGGGTATGACCCAAAAATACCAAAAAGACGCCGTGCGCGTCAACACGGCCGCCGAAGCCAAGCAGCATGTCGATATTGAATACCGGGTTTTAACCGTCGCCAAAACCGACAAAGAAAACGCCATTATTAACGTGTTGCGCTATTATGATGCCAAGAACGCCATAGTCTTTGGCGATACGCGCGTTTCTGTGAACCGCATGGTCAGTCGGTTTAACAATCGCGGGTTCTCAGTCGTTGCGCTCTCGGGCGAGCTCTCCCAAAAAGACCGTAGCAGCGCGCTCCAAGCTTTGCGTGATGGCCGCGCTAAGATCTGCATTGCCACGGATGTGGCGGCGCGCGGGCTTGACCTGCCCGACCTTGAGCTGGTCATACATGCTGATATTCCGAAAAACCCCGAAGCCCTGCTTCACCGTTCGGGCCGCACGGGACGCGCCGGACGTAAAGGCGTCTCGGCTCTGATTGTGCCGCATAATGGCCGCCGCAAAGTCGAGCGCATTTTAAACGCCGCCAAAGTCAAAGCCGAATGGGCCAACCCACCCTCCGCAGAAGACGTCATCGAGCGCGACAATGACCGCTTAATGGCCAGCGACATGCTGACCACCGAACCTGACGCCTCTGATACGGAGATGGTGCAGCGTCTTTTGGCTGAGCATAGCGCCGAGCAAATCGCTGCTGCCTTTGTGCGTCAGTACCGCGCCGGGCGCTCCGCCCCTGAAGAGCTGCTCGACGCCAGAGAGGGATATGACCCAAACGACGATGCGCGCCCGCGCCGTGAGCGCAAACCCCGCAACGACTTTGAAGGCGGGACATGGTTCTCGCTCAACCTGGGGCGCAAACAACGGGCCGAGCCGCGCTGGATCCTGCCGATGCTTTGCAAATCAGGTAATCTAAAAAAAGGCGAAATCGGCGCGATCAAAATCAGCGAGAGCGCCACATTTATTGAAGTTTCGCCCAGTGGATTAGAGCGATTTTTGGACGCCATCGGACCCGAAGGTAAACTTGAAAAAGCCATCACCGCCCGGCGTATCGACGGCCAGCCCGATATGTCGCGCGGCGCGCTGCAAGACGGACGGGCTCAAGCGAGCGAGGGTAAAGGCGGACAAGGTAAAAGCAATCCCGCGCGCAAACCACGCCAAAATGACCGCGATAAGCCCGCCCATAACGGCAAGAACAAAGCCCCCGCCGCCTATAAAGGCAAACGCGAGGATGAACAGGAAATGTTCACCCGCAAACCACGCAGCGAAGAGCGCCGTAAGCCCCGCGCCGCAAGCACCGACGCACAAGACGCAGGCCCGGGCGATCTGCCGCCTAAACGCAAGAAACCCCATAAGAAAAAACTTGCCCGCGCTGCGGCGCGCGCCGCAAAAGCTGGCAAACCTAGCGGAAAACCGAAAAAACGTTAAAGCAGACATCCTCACATCGGCAATCCTTGGGCGGTAAATATAGAGTTTCAGTGGTTACGGCCCTTTGTGCTTGCAATCGACCCCCGGCCCTATAGACAGCCGCGCATGTTGACGATTACCGATCTGGATTACCGCGTACAGGCGCGCCCTTTGTTCACCAAAGCCTCGGCGCAGATTGCGAGCGGCTGGAAGGTCGGCCTGATTGGTCGCAATGGCACGGGCAAATCAACCTTGCTTCGGATTATCCGCGAAGAGATCGAACGACCGACAGCAGATAGCGCCGTGCGCTTGAACAAAGGCGCGCGCCTTGGTTGGGTCGCGCAGGAGGTCGCCGCGACAAACGACACCATTATGGATGTTGTCCTGGCCGCAGACCAGGAACGCCACGCCCTGATGAAAGAGTCAGAGACCGCGACGGATCCTGACCGTATCGGCGAAATTCACGAACGGTTGATGGATATTGATGCGTGGAACGCGGATACCCGCGCCGCCGTGGTACTTGCGGGTCTTGGATTTAAAACCGAGGATTTTTACCGCGCCACCAAAGAATTTTCCGGCGGTTGGCGCATGCGCGCCGCCATTGCGGGGGTTCTGGTCAGCGAGCCTGATTTGCTCTTGCTGGACGAGCCGACAAACTATCTTGACCTTGAAGGCGCAGCGTGGCTCGAAGGTTATATCCGCAAATATCCGCATACGGTGATCATGGTCAGCCATGACCGCGAAATGCTCAACCGCTCTGTGACCCATACGCTCGCGCTGGAGCATCAAAAACTCACTGTCACGTCGGGCGGTTATGATGACTGGATGAAATTGCAAGCGGCGAAAACCGCGCAGCTTGAGGCACAAAAAGTCAAACAAGACGCTGACAAAGCCCACCTGCAGGCCTTTGTTGACCGCTTCAAGGCCAAAGCGTCCAAAGCCCGCCAAGCGCAGTCCCGTGTTAAAATGCTCGAAAAAATGCAGGATATTTCCATCCCGATTTCAGAGCGCACAACGCCATTCAACTTTCAAGATCCCAAAGACAAGCTGGCTCCTCCGATGCTGGAGCTTGAAGCAGCGGATTTGGGGTACGGCGCGGGCGCAAAAATTCTAAGCCGCGTGAATCTGCGTCTTGATCCCGATGACCGCGTCGCCATTGTCGGCGCCAACGGGGAAGGCAAAACGACGCTGGTGAAATCCATCGCCGAGCGCCTCCCGCTGATGGAGGGTATTCGCAAAGCGCCCCGCAGTCTGCGCATCGGATATTTCTCGCAGGATCAACTCGATGAGTTGACCGAGGGCGAAACCGTGCTGGATCACGTCACGCAGGCTCTGCCCAAAGGCACGCCGCAAAGCCAGACTCGCGGCGCGGCTGCGCAGATGGGATTTTCCCACGAAAAGGTCGAAACCAAAGTTGAAAAGCTCTCCGGCGGCGAAAAAGTGCGTCTGCTCTTAGGACTCATGTCCATCGAGAAACCGCATATTTTGATCCTCGACGAGCCCACCTCTCACCTTGATATCGACAGCCGCGAGGCATTGATCTACGCGCTCAATGATTTCTCCGGCGCGGTTCTGCTCATCACCCACGATGTCTACCTCGCCGAAGCCACCGCCGACCGGCTCTGGCTGGTTAAAGACGGCAAAGCCAAACGTTATAATGGCGACTTGCGCGACTACCGCAAACTCGTGATGCAAGCCGATAGGGCGAAGGGTTAGGCGTGCGCTTCGCCCTGAGCGCGGCGTTGATCCAGCGTATCTACAAATCCGTGATTAACGTCCCGGTGTTCGGCTTCATCCGCGCGCACCGCAATGATCACATCTCTGAGCCGTGCATTGGCCGATAGCTGCCAATAATCAATCGCGATTTGCGGCGCGGGGATATTGTCCTGCTGCCCCGCATCGACTTCGGCCAAATATTGCGTGTAACTGATGACCGCCTCTTCTTCGAAATAGCCGACAACACGGTGGGCGGTCCGCGGCGCAAACAAATAGAGAAAAAAATAGGCGTTATAAAAAATCATCTGCACCGCAATAATCAGGAACCGTTCAAAGCGGTTAGGCTGCGCAATCTCGATAAATGTCATCAAATGCATGCGTTCATTTTCGGCTTCATCGAGTAATGTGCGTATCCAGCCTTCATCATCGCGCATTTTACGCAAGGCGGTCAGGTGCTGCCACAAACCGCCGACCATACCGGGGACGGCGGCAACTGTTTCCAAAACAACGGCGCGGTGACCGTAACGTTTTGCAAAAAACTTATCAGCGAAAAACCGCAAGAGTTTCACAAAGGCAAAAGCGGTTTTATCGCTGAGCGTCACCGGTTTTACATGGCGATCAAGGTCATAATTTTCATTCACCTGACGGGGCGGAACTTTGGACTGCGGGCTCATAAGGGTGTGTTCTTTACTGCATGAGTGCGAACGTTGACCTCCACCACACTTGGGAGGTCTGGCGGCGATTACAATTGACAGATTGCCTCATGCGGCAGGATGCGCGAATTCTGTTCAACCTGACTTGATGTTATTTTCATGTGAGGATCGATAGCCCATCATATGCAGAGTTATGGACGCCCCCCTTAGCCAGTGTCTTACTTGGGGCGACCAGTTGAACCCGCAGGTGAATTTAGGACGTGTCTAACGTCAGCGCATATTGGACTTGTCTCGGTTTAATTCCGGGTCCTTGATGAGTAATGTGCATCAAGGAG
>CAYGTI010000001.1:0-346489 GCA_964352785.1 uncultured Caulobacterales bacterium | reverse complement strand
AAGTCTCTCTTAGCCCAGACATAAATCTGTGCCATATGCGCTGACGTTAGACAATAGACGACAATAATATCAATCAGTCCGGCTTCAATGTCTGCGATCAAAGCAATCAGCCCCGGCCTGTCCATATGGCCCCCTGATATACCGCCGTCGGAATAGACCTTATCAACCTTGCTCCAACCTTCGCCCGCTTGTGACAGGATATAGGCAGAGCAGCTTTCTGCCTGAGCGTCCAATGAGTTAAAATCCTGCTGCAAGCCTTCCTCACTGGATTTACGGGTGTAGACAGCACAGCGCTTGCGTAGCACCGCCATTAGGCCGCTCTATCCATGCCAAAGAAGCGTGGCCCCGACCAGTGAGCTCCCGTGATGTCCTTGGCAATAGCGCTAAGGGACGTCCATGTTCGGTTCTTATAGACAAAGCCCTCATCAATCACGGACACGGTATATGTTTGTCCGTTCCATTCACGTACTAACCTTGCACCCGGTACCAGCTTTACGCGGGCAGGGTGATTAAGCTTCACTGTTGGCTTGGCCTCAAGCCCCGCCGCCGCGATATGATCGATACACTGCGTATCATCTGTATCGTCTACTGCCGTGTGACCGGCTGCGACAACAACTGCTTTACCAAGGCCCCCGCTCAGAGCCTTCAGGTCCGCCTTACTCAGCCCTGCTGCATGTTTGGACTGTAGTTCAAAGGAGAGCGCCTTTAGAAGAAATACGCGGCTAGCAGCTTTCGGCGGCGGGCGTGCCATAAGCGCTTCCCACCGAGCCGCTAGCGCCGCCCGGTCTAAAGTCGCTAAGTCTTGAAGGCCTGACGCTATTTTACCGCTTTGCCGCATTAGCCCGCCTCATCCGGGTGGATGACATAGAGACTGTCTTTATTCTCGCGTTGAATACGGGTGATGTCATAGCCGCGCTTGCGCAGTCCCGTCATGGTCGCTGACGTCGTGTGCGGCAACCATCCGAGGGCCTCGCTGGCTTTCTCGAGGGTGACGCCGCTCTTGCGTGATAACATAGCCACAAGTTTGGCTTGCTTGCTACCCGCGCGCGGGGCTTTGATTTCAGTTAATTGCGTTTGAGTGTCCATTTTAGTCTCCGGTTCTGGCGACCACTCAGTGTGATCGCTTCTACCAAGACAAGGCCCTTACAAATGGGCCGCAGCACACTACCGCTTCCTTTGCTGGCGAAGTCCAGTCGGGTTGAAAAAATTAGAGAAAAACTGATTTTTGCCAAATTATGCAGGGTAAAAGTATTGTCTAGGTGGCACCCCGCAGGGAGGTGTAGGTCAGTTATGTTTTGTAAATCCGCCGCTCAGGGTACAAAATAAACATAAGAAATCCAACAATTCGGATTCGCAGCACCAATTTTCTGCTGGGGTCAGAAGTTACTTATTTCCTGCATTTGTTGATGAGAAATTCTATCACTTATGGCCGGTCAAATAGTCACTAGTTCAGTATTGATATTAAAAATATATTGTTTACAATAAACAATATGCAATTCTGTGATAATATTTACATGAGGAGAAAATGATCGATTGTCTTCGCCTCATTTGTCTTGCAGTTCTGTTCTTGGCGGGGTGTGCAACGGGACCTAGCCATCAATCTGAATGGTTGACAATTTTCGATGGAGCGTCTCTGCAAGGGTGGACACCCAAAGTGGCAGGGGAAGACTTGGGAAAAGATAGTCTAAAGACGTTTCGGGCTAATCATGGAATTTTATCTGTAAATTACGGCGAATATGACGGCTTTCAAGAAAAATTTGCCCACCTTTTCTATGATCGCAAGCTCTCAAATTATAGGTTGAAGCTCGAATATAGATTTGTTGGGGAGCAGATAGCTGGTGGAGCTGCCTGGGCTCATCTTAACAGCGGCGTGATGCTACACAGTCAGGACCCCAAAACAATAGATTTTGATCAGAATTTTCCTGTTTCTGTGGAGGCGCAATTTCTTGCCGTTTCCAGTCAGTTCCCTGATCAGACGACATCAAATGTCTGTACGCCCGGAACACATATTGTGATGGGCGGAGAGCTTACTGCTGAGCATTGTGTAAACTCGAAAATACGTGGATCGAAATCAAGTCAATGGGTAAAATTTGAAGCGGACGTTCGCGGGAATGACAAAATCCGGCTCTACATTAACGATGTCTTGGCCTTGGAGTTCTCCGAACCCCAATTAGACCCTGATGACATAGATGCAAAAGTCATTTTAGGGTCAGGTTTAAGTTTGTCTTCTGGGTATATTGCGCTGCAATCGGAGAGCCACCCGATTGAATTTCGGAATATTCAACTTCTCGACCGCGCCGATATAGCAGCAAGCAAGTGAGCCGTGATTTGTGACATTTAATCGCCGGAAATTTTTAGGAGGCTGCACAGCGGCCGCCGCAATTGCGGGGCTGCCCGGATGCGGGAAACTCGAATCGGTGCCGTCAGGCGGTCATTGGGCAAACCGGGCTGGGATTCAGCTCTATACCTTTGATAAGGAGATTAAGGCCGACATGGGCCGCGTTTTTGAGACCGTCGCCGCCCTTGGATATAAGGAAGTGGAATTTGTCGGGGCGTATATCAATCAACCCGCGAAGAACATTAGGGCGATGCTGGACGCGGCGGGATTGCGCGCGCCAAGCGGGCACATTGGCTATGAAGATTTTAGTGATGAGGCGATATTAAAGCGTTCCATAGATAACGCCAAAGAAATGGGGTATAATTATCTGCTCTTGCCATGGCTCTATGAGAATGATCGCAAGACGCTTGATCAATATCGCCGTCTTGCTGATGAATTTTCCGGCTGGGGGCAAACCTGTCAGGACAATGGTTTGAGTTTTGCCTATCACAATCATGCTTTCGAGTTCGAACCCATTGACGGCGAAAAACCTTATGATGTGCTTCTCGGGCGGACAGACGCCAAGCTCGTCGATATGGAGCTTGACCTGGGCTGGATCGAGTTTTCAGGCAACAGCGCCGTGGACTATATCACCGCTCATCCTGGGCGCTTTCCGCTATTTCATGTAAAAGATTTTAATGCCGAGAAGAAGCTTTGTCCCGCGGGGCAAGGCGTTGTCGACTTTGCTGAAATCTTTAAAGTAGCAGAAGTAGCCGGTTTGCAGCACGCTTATTTTGAACAAGACAACCCCAGTAGTGCTCGGCAATCCGCCGCCGAGAGCTTTGAATACCTCAAAAGCTTAAGTGTTAACTTGCCAAACCTTAGGTCGCGGGAGGTCGGGAAATGATTTTTACGCGCCGCACATTTGTAATAAAATCCATTGCCGCCGTTGGCGGCGGGGCGTTGCTTGTTTCTTGCAAGGGGGAGGGCCAGATAGAGCCGACAGACCTAGAGGTCTCAGGCCCAAAGTTTTATTCAGCAGCTGAGTTCGCCCTCATCACCCGGTTAAGCGATTTGATCATTCCGCGAACTGAAACGCCGGGGGCGTTAGATGTCGGCGTGCCTGCTATGATGGATGGACTAATGGCGGGCTGGGCGAGCCGGGTTCGGCGCAAGGCTCAGCGTGAAACTCTGGCTAAGATAAAATCGAACTTGGATAAAATCGTGAAAACTGATTTCAACAAAGCGCCGATCGAAGCCGCAGGGCAAGCGTTACTTCGGTATGATACCCAGGCATTTAACGGAGCTCCGGGTTTTCCGGCCTATGGAGAGTTAAAGTTCTTGATCGAGTCCGTCTATGCAGCCTCAGAAGGAGGCGCTGTTGACGAATACCGAAATGATCCGGTGCCTGGCCGCTGGGAACCCCGTGTGCCTTTATCACAGTTTAAGAGTTTACCCTAATGGCTGATTTCGATGCGATAGTTATTGGCTCTGGTATGAGCGGCGGTTGGTGCGCGAAAGAGTTGAGCGAGCGCGGGTTGAAGGTTTTGGTGCTTGAGCGCGGCAAAAAAATTGTGCCAGCGGAAGACTATCAAGACTTGTTGCCGAGTTGGGAAAGGCCTAATCTTGGACGAGTGCCTGAAGAAGAGCTCAATGAGCACTATCCAATTCAATCGCGGGAGCTGAAGTCATATTTTAGTACTGCCAGCAAGCAATTTTTTGTACGTGATACGGATCACCCCTACGATGTGACGGAGGGATCAAAATTTGATTGGTTGCGGGGTTATCACACGGGCGGCCGCTCTGTCATGTGGTCGCGTGTTGCGCTCCGGTGGGGGCCGCAAGATTTTGAAGCTAACAAGAAGGACGGACACGGGATTGATTGGCCCGTGCGTTACAAGGATATAGCACCTTGGTATGACCGCGTAGAAAAATTTGTCGGTATCGCCGGACAGAATGAGGGTTTGCCGCAGTTGCCTGATGGTATCTTTCAACCACCATTTGCTATGAACCCGCCGGAGGAACATTTTCGCGATGCCGTGAAAGCGAAATTTCCCGGACGCACCGTTATTCATACCCGTAGCGCAAATCTAACGCAACCCACGGAGGAGCAACAGTCTCTTGGTCGCGGGGCTTGCCAGTCGCGCAATATTTGTCAGGAAGGCTGTAGTTTTAAGGCCTATTTTTCGTCTGTGAACGCGACCTTGCCTGCGGCAACGCGAACCGGTAATTGCACAATCATCAACGACGCCATTGTGCAGTCAATTGAATATGACTCAGAGCGTAAGCGCGTGAGCGCCGTGAATGTCATTGATCAAAATACCCGGCAGACCTCTCGCCATACAGCGCGAGTCATTTTCCTCAATGCCTCGACTGTAGGGACAGCCATGATTTTGCTGCAGTCAAAATCAGAAAGTTTCCCGAATGGACTGGCTAACACATCCGGGCAGGTCGGACGGAATATGATGGATCATGTCTCAGGGACGTTTCTGTCAGGGCAGTTAAATATGTTTGAGGATTTTACGACTTTTGGACGGCGGCCGTGCGGTATATATATTCCGCGTTACGGGAACATTACGGAATCAGATAAACCATATCTTCGCGGGTTCGGGTATCAGGGCTGGGCCGTGCCGGGAAATAAAGCTATGCGGCCTCGCGCTGGGATTGGCCGCGATTTTAAAGAAAACCATAAAGCTCCCGGGCCTTGGAATATTGTTCTTTTCCCGTTTGGCGAGGTTCTTCCAAATAGTGAAAACCGCGTCGAATTGCATCCAAGCAAGAAGGATAAATGGGGTCTTCCGTTGGCGCTCTTTACGACAAGTATGAGGAAAAACGAAACTACCATGATTGAGGAAGCCCGTAAAGATGGGATTGAAATGTTGGAAGCAGCTGGCTGCACTAACATTTATGCCTCGAAGCCCGCGCCTACCGCGATGGGGAATCGAATTCATGAAATGGGGACCGCTCGTATGGGACGAGATCCCGGCAACTCAGTTTTGAACGGCTGGAATCAAGCCCACGACATACCTAACCTATTTATTACGGATGGATCCTTTATGGCATCATCAGCCTGCCAAAACCCATCATTGACCTATATGGCGTTTTCGGCGCGAGCGGCAAATTATGCGGCTGGTTTAATTGAACAAGGGAAGTTATAATGACCAAGGTAAATCTATTGAAGTTTGGAGTTTCCATTCTTTGCTTAGTTGCAGTTAGCGGCTGCGGCGCAGAGAAAAACTCTGTGAGTTCCATTAAAGATGACAACGCTACGATAGTTGGCTTTGATACGGATGAAGAATTGCAATGGGTATCTGCTGAAAGAGAGGCTGCCACCTCAATAATTACGGATAAGAATGGAAATCAAAACCTTGCGCTACATTTATCCTCCAGCTCAAATACCGATAATATTTTTATTCAACCAAATACTCCTTGGGACTTAACCTCATATTCTGATCACAACCTTGCGTTTGATGTTCAAAATTTGTCGAGTATTTCCACCCAATTATATGTAGCGCTTGAGGATGCATCTGGTGGGCGCGAAAGTCGATCCATCAGCTTGCCAGCGGGATATGAGGGCGTAGTTTACTTCCCAATTACTGGGCGGGAAGCGCGGCAAGAGGTCGGTTTGTGGGGCGTACCAGAGGCGTGGAATTCCGATGATATGAAAATGGTATGGCGGTCGAAGAAAAAAGACCAGCTTGTCCCAAATACAATCGCTAAAATAGAGTTCATTGGTATTGGGCTTCTTGAAGACCGAGACCTTGTTGTCGATAATATTCGATTGCGTCCAAACCCTTCACGGCCAGGTGACTGGCTAGAGGGGATAACAGATGAGTTCGGCCAAAACTCCAAAGTTGATTTCCCTCTGAAAGTCGAGTCGGAAGAGCAGCTCCGCGCCATTGC
The DNA here is from genome assembly GCA_964352785.1 of uncultured Caulobacterales bacterium. GTDB lineage: Bacteria > Pseudomonadota > Alphaproteobacteria > Caulobacterales > Maricaulaceae > JACOMS01. The sequence goes on along the minus strand of CAYGTI010000001.1, from coordinate 340,269 downwards.
GCAAGCAGAATTGGCTGATATTACCAAGCATAGTCATATGCCGGACCGCTCTCGGTTTGGGGGATACAAGAATGGCCCGAAACTTGAGGCGAGTGGGTATTTCCGTGTTGAGAAGGTTAATGGAAAATGGTGGATGGTTGATCCAGAAGGTTTTTTGTTTTTCTCTCATGGTCCTGCGAATGTTCGCATGGCCAATATGACGACAGCGACGGGTATCGATTTCTGGGATGAATCCATTCGTATTCGTCTTTCGGAAGAAGTTACGCCTGAAGACTCTATGGGCATTGTTAAAATTTCCGATGATGTTCGGAAAACACGTTTTGTTCTGTCTGAGTTAAGACAAAAAATGTTCCAATGGCTTCCGGAGTATGATGACCCTTTAGCTGATCATTATTCTTACCGAAGAGAAACCCATATCGGTCCGGTTCCGCATGGCGAGACCTATAGTTTTTATCGCGCCAATCTTGAGCGGCGATATGGAGAGACTTCACCGGAATCCTACATCAAGAAATGGGAAGAGGTAACTTTGGACCGTATGAATTCCTGGGGGTTCACGTCATTCGGTAACTGGGTCGATCCGGCGTTTTATCCAAATGAACAAGTTCCGTATTTTGCAAATGGTTGGATTATCGGTGACTTTAAAACTCTACAACCGCTGAATGCGCGATGGAGCCCAATGCCTGATTTTTATGACCCGGTATTTAGAGAGCGAGCTGTAGCGACGATCAGCGTCATTGCAGAAGAAGTAAAAGCTTCGCCGTGGTGTATCGGCATTTTTGTCGATAATGAAAAAGCTTGGGGGGAGCTTGAGGGAAGCGTTGAGGCTCGATACGGGGTGATCACAGACGCGCTGTCTAAAAGCGTTGTGGATAGTCCAGCCAAAGTGGCTTTTACAAAGCATTTGAGAAAGAAATATAGCTCAGTTCAGAAACTGAACGAGGCTTGGAATTCGGATTTTAACAGTTGGGCGGAGTTTGAGAAAGGCGCAGTTTTTGAAACTTATTCTGATGCCCAAGTCAAAGACCTCTCCCGAATGTTAGAAATGTTGGGCGAGCAATATTTCCAAGTCGTTACGGAAACGCTAAATGATTACTTGCCGGACCATCTCTATATGGGCGCGCGCATGGCGAATTGGGGTATGCCGCCGGAAATTATTAAGGCCTCCGTCAAATATTCTGATGTGTTGAGTTTCAATATTTATGAAGAAGGGGTTCAGCCCCATCACTGGAAATTTTTGGAAGAGATTGACCTCCCCACCGTTATCGGCGAATTTCATATTGGTACAACGAAAAGCTCTGGGCTATATAATCCGGGTATCGTTCATGCTTATGATGAGGCCGATCGAGCTCGCGCATATAAGACCTACATGCAAAGCGTATTGGATAATCCATATTTTGTAGGGGCGCATTGGTTTCAATATATGGACGAGCCGTTGACAGGGCGCACGTATGACGGGGAGAATGCCAATATTGGCTTCGTCAATGTGGCAGATATCCCATATCCCGAACTGATTGAGGCGGCGAAAGAGGTCAATGAAAGCCTCTATCCTGGGCGCTACGGCGAATAGTCAATAAATTATAATATGAGAAAGTGATATGAGCAAAATTACTTTTGTGAGTTTAGCGCGCCTCATAATAATAGTGGCTGCACTCTTCGCATGTCTAGGCTGTAGTCGTTCTGATGTTCTGCTTGCACCCATTGTTGTAGATACAGCTCAGCCTGCCGTGATACCTTATGTTGTTGTAGGTAGTCTCGTTAAGTCGGTGGAATTCGGCATCGATAATCCCGGGAGTTATGCGAGCCTTAGCCTCTACGCCGACGGGAGGGTACTGGTCGATAGCTTAAATATACCCAAAAACGGCAAACAGGTGATGCGTGCTACAGTGAAATTTGAAGCATCAGGAGACGTTAAGTTAAAACTACTTGCGAAAGATTCGAACTTCGTTGTTAATAGCTTGAAATTTACAGACATCGCCCATTTAGATGTTCCAGTTTATGAGGACATCTCCAAAGTGGCGGGGCTAGATAAAGTAAGTTCTATTAAATATGGCGGCCCTACAGTTGCTGATTTCGATAATGACGGGGATTACGATTTTATCGTCAATAACCATAATGCAGAAAGCACCAAGCTTTACTGGAATAATGGCGACGGCACCGTCACCAAACATGATAAGAATATCGCTAGATGGTTTATGCACGACCTACATGGTACGGCGCCCGGTGATTATGACAATGATGGGGATTTGGACATTGTCGTAACGCAGGGCGGCGGGAATGGCACTAACCCATCCAAAGCCAATTTCTACCACAACCAAGATGGAACACTTGTCCTTATGACGGGTGACGTCGGGATTGATCGTGGTGGGCGCGGAAGAGGCGCAAAATGGTCGGATATGGATTTAGATGGTGACCTAGACCTTATGCTGTTTAACGAAGCAAGTTTGAAGAAGAGCAAGCCTCAACATTTTTTCTATGAAAATGTGGGGGATAGTAAATTTCAATATAAATCAGTCTCTGGCTTAGAAGATGTGCATCAATCTCGCGTTATGATCACTGATTTCAATAATGACAACATCGATGACTTTATAATGTATGGCCCTTTTTCCCTTTGGCAAGGGAATGGCGACTTCACATTTACGGATGTGAGCTCTCAAGTCCCAAAAGAGGTTCTCGGTCTCAATAATATCATGGCGATAGCTGACCTTGATATCGATAATGATGGCGATTTAGATCTTTATCTCGCGCGCGGGAAAGAGTTCGAATATGGGTTGGAGGAAGAAACGACGTCACTGGATCACGATCCATTAACAGACGAACTCTCGATTAAACCCCGGGGACGCAAGGGCGTTGACGAGTTCGAGTTTACGGCTAGCGAAGATGTTAAATTTCACAGTTACGATTTTCTAGCTCAAGGTCCATTTCGCGGGAAGGATTACCCAGTCTTTCTAGGAAGCCAAAACTCAGCAACGGTACTCAAGGTTGGCGAAGACATGTTGATTCAAAGAGAGTTCGCCATAGGGTGGCCAGAGGATATTTCCGAGAATGGTGCCTATTTTGGTTATCTTGGCGATGGTCATTGGAGAGCCGCTCTGGTTAGAGACGGTGACATTTTCTGGACCTACAAATTTAGTCTTTCAGGAGTCTCGACTGTGACGCCTAAATTCGTTCCTCAAAACCGGAACGAATCGGATGTTCTGTTAAGGAATGATGGCGGCTCATTTATTGATGTGTCGAAGGACTGGAACATCCAACCGGGTGGGAATGCGCTAGGTGTTACCGTCGGTGATTTTAACAATGATAGTCGCCAAGACGTGTTCGTATATCGCTGGGGCTATATTGGCGCGAGAATTTCCGACTTAATGTTACTCAACACCGGTGAAGACAGCTTTGAAACGGTGACCATGCATGGCGCAAGTGATGTTGGTGGTCCTGGGAATGGGGATATGGGGCAGGCTTTTGATTTCGACTTAGATGGCGATTTGGACTTTTTAAGCGGGAGCGAAGGCGGTGAATGGTATTTATATTCGAATACGCACCCCGGGGCAGGTCATTATGCCTTGGTGAAAGTCGGGTATTCTCCAGTTTCAAATGTCGACCCTATGGCTGCTGAGGTCATAATAAAAACACCTCGTAATCAGTATCGAAAGCGCGTCGGGTCAGCAGGGGCTATTTTTTCTCAAAGCCTGCTTAACATTGTTCACTTTGGTCTTGGGGAAGAGGAGGTCATTGAAAGCATAAAAGTCAGGTGGCGTAACGGCGAAACAGCCATCATATCTGATAAGAGGGCTAATGCGTTATTTGATACCGATAGTGTAGACCCCATAAGCATCTCATTACAGCCGGAATTGCCTGAAATACGTAAGGGGTCGACTGTCAAATTGCAGGCACTCACGAACCCTGTGAATGCTGATAATGGCATTATTTGGTCATCCAGTGATGAGTCGGTGTTAACCGTAAATGCGACCGGAGTTGTCACTGCCAAAGGCGGCGTTGGAGATTCAGCGGTAGTTACGGCTAAAAGCGTTATAAACGATATCGCAGGCTCAAGTGATGTGACAATAACTGAATGGGTCCCGCGCCCCTTAGATGAAATCTCTGTATCTTCAGAGGTCTATGAAGTGCTACAGGGTGACACACTCAAATTACAAGCGAACCTTTTACCGAAAAATGCAGATGATGCTCAAGTAAAGTGGACAAGCAGCGATTCGACCGTTGCAAAAGTTGATGAAACTGGAATTGTTACCGCCGTTGAAGCTGGGGACGTTATCATTTCTGTGATGTCTCTTGAAAATAAAAATATTCGTGATGAGATTAAGCTATCGGTCAATCCCGTATTAAGGCCGTTTATTAAACTTCACGATGAAGAGAGTTTCAAAACTAGGGAGTTTGTGGTGGGAGAAAGCATCACCATGAATGTCGATTACCATGCAGGTTCAGGGAATAAGGTGATTGCTTCTGATGAAGGCGGTATGAGATTTTGGCTCCGCCATTTCAAATATAAGTGGATACCCGCTAAAGACATAACTCTGATAGATCCGACTGTAATTGGAACCGAATCAGGAACGTCAACTATGACTATTTCACTTGAGGACTTGACCCCAACGGCTCAATTGCCGGAGGGGCATTTCTACTATTTGAGGGCTTCATTCGCTACAAGTGATGGGAAAAGTCATGATGTGGGGGTTTATCCAATAAATATAGTGGAAGCGCAAATCCCTTAACTCTGTATAAAATGGCTGAATGACATTGACATTTTTGCAACAGTTTTGAGTAAAGAACGAAAATAGTAAATTGTTGACAATTTACTATTGCCAAAAACTTCAAATACAGATAGTCATTTGTGCAATAAAATAAACCATCGCATAAAAAATCATCGGAGGATACATCGTGATCAGGGGAAATTTTTCTAAAGCGGTTCTACTATCAGCAACATCAGCAATGGCGATGGCAGCTTATGCGCCAAACGTAATGGCGCAGGATACTGGATACGAGGACGAAATTGTCGTTACGGGTATTCGTGCTTCGATTGCTAAATCTCTTGATGACAAACGAACAGCGCAGCAAATAATCGACACGATTAACGCTGAAGATATCGGCAAGTCGACAGACCAGAATATTGCGGAAGCTCTAAATCGAATTTCAGGCGTCAGTACTGTCGCGGTCGAAGGTGAAGGGGCGTTCATTGCCATACGGGGGGCTAGTCCAGAGCAAACAATCGTTACATTGAACGGTGCGGCGCAGGGTACTACCGGATTTTCCCAGGCTGTAGATTTATCAAGTTTCTCAGCAGACATTCTTGCAAAGGTCGAAGTTATTAAGACACCGTCTGCCGATGACGAAGAAGGGTCTTTGGGGGGGCTCGTTAATTTGATTACGCGAAAGCCTTTGGATTTGGATAAGAATATTCGTACCGTTACAATCCAGGGGCGCTGGAACTCGCAGAGCAGTGATGGGCTTACAGATCAGCCATTAGGGGTTGAAGATCACAAGATTTCTGGAACGTTTTCTCAGAAATTCTTTGATGATACTTTTGGAATAATTGTATCTGCTGTCGATGAAACAAACTCTCTACATCAACATATCGCCGAAGGGCGTGATTGGCAGGCTAATAGGTCATTTAATGCCGAAGACACGAACGGAAATGTTTATCAGGCTGCTGATTATTCTACACCTTCACTTTGGGGGCTAGCGCCAAGGCAGTATGTTTTCGGGAGCCGGGAAGGGCAACGGGATCGTCAAGCCCTGGATTTTGCTGCACAGTGGAAGCCAACGGATACAACCAACATTACGGGTAACCTCAATTTCGCCCGTCAAAATATCGATAATCAGTATAATGAAGTCACTCTCAGGAATAATGATCAGTCACGTGAACCCAACTTTAACAACGTTGGCTCGCCCTATCCTTTAGCAAATGCGACTCTTAATGGTACGCCGACTCCGTTTCAGGACCCTTCAAGCTGGATGGTGTTGGACGCAGATACCCGTACATGGGTACGGACGCTCCGTCGTTTTGAAACCAGTGACTTTAATGCGTCCAGTGACAAGTATAAGAATGAAAACTTCACAGGATCTCTGGATTTTGAACAAAAATTATTTAACGATTTAACTCTTAATGTGGGTGGTAGTTACCAAAAATCCAAGCAAACGCCTGAAGAACGTGTGTATGTGAATCTTCAATCGGCTCGGGAAAATAATGTTGCCCTCCGGTTCTTTGTCCCGGGATCCCAACTGCAGCCCCATGGCATTGACTGTACATCTGGAACGTGTTTGCCTGTAACCGGTACGAATTATGTCGATCTCGGAAATTTTATTACCCAGCCAACAGCCGCTCAAATTGCTGACGCCAATGCTAACGGCATTTTGGGGACATATGGCCAACCTATTTTGGTTCGCGGGGACGATAACGTGTCTCTCACTGGAGCAAATCCTGATGACTTACTCGCGAAATCATTTGGTGCTGTGTTTAATAATATCACCGAGGTTGAAGATACAAATCAAGTTCTTTATTTGGATGCTGACTATGACTTGGATAAATTTGGAATATCTAAGCTGGAATTCGGCGGTAAATATACAAAGCGTGAAAAACTCGTTGATCAGCAAAATGGGCGTGTCGTTAATGCGAACTCTGCTGAAACAGTTATTCATCCGGTAACAGGAGAGGCGATCTTGGCCTCCGGCGCCCTTGACCAAATTCCAGTGGGTCCTTTTGGTATAACTGTGGCTCCAACTGGCTTCTTGGCTGGTTTAGGAGCAAGCGGAAATGCTATTTCCGATGGATTTGCCTCGGTAGACGCATCGCGGGTGTTCGGAGCCCTTCAAAATCAAGACGGCCTTTCTATTGACCTTAATCCTCTCGGTACGCGAACAGCTGAATTCGAAAATATGGCCTTTTACGGCAAGGCTAATTTTGATTTCTTCGATGAGCGGTTAACTGGTGATGTTGGCCTGCGTTGGGTGAAAACGGAGGTGGCTACAACAGGATTCTCCGGTATCTCAGCATTCAATGAGGCTTTTGGGCGGAATCAGCGTATCTATGACCTGCGTAATCTACGGAGCTTAATGGATACAAGTCAGCCAGCTTGTCCGGGTGTTCCATTTTATCCAGGGGTAAACGCTGGCGAAGCAGCACGTTACGCCCGTGTTGATGGGCTTGGTTGGGATACAAACGGAACACCAGGTTTTGGTGACGATACGCCATTACCTGTCTCTGCACCATGTCATGAGCCATTCTTGACAGATGTCCAAAATTTGCAGAATTTAGGATTTTTCCCAGTCGACTTGCGTCGCTACAATAATCTTTTCTGGACGAATAATGATATTTTCTCGGGCGGGGATTTATCCGCTCCGGGCGTAAACAACACGGTTAGAACATTTGCCACGACTGGCGCGCATGAATACGATGTATTTCTGCCAAGCATCAATTTGAACTATATTGTGAATGACGAAGTGATTGTTCGTGGTGCTTTTTCTCAATCAATGACGCGTCCTCAAATCGACAATCTGCGCCCTGGATTTGAGGTCGCTGAAACAGGCTGGGGTGATCCCTCAACTCGGCGTAATCGTTTGAGTTTGTTCAACACACAGCTGGAACCTCTAAAGTCAAAGAATTTTGATGTTTCTGCCGAGTGGTATTTCCAGAAAGATGCGTTGCTCTCTATCGGTCTTTTCTACAAGGACATCACGAATTTGGAAGAGCAAGAGGAGCAAATCGTATATTTGCGTGATATTAAGACCGAAGTGCAAAACGGTCTGGACGTCGTTTCAGACGGGCTATTGCTAGATGATAGTACGGTAACAATAGATAATTGTTACGCTGAAATTCTTGGTGAGTGGCAGTACGGCTATAACCCTGCATATGTTGAAAATATGCTCTTCAGTAACGACCCGCAATTTTTGTGTGCGAATTTCAATGCATCGCAGGTTCGAAACGCTGCAGGTGCGGATATCAAAGGCGTTGAGCTGCAATATGCACAGAACTACACTTTCTTGCCGGGTATTTGGAGTGGCTTAGGTTTATCAGCGAATTTAACCTATCAAGATAGTAGTTTTGCTGCTGAAACCTCAGACCTTATTGCAGGTTTGGAATTAGCTCGCACGCCTATCGCCGATACGCCAAAATACTCTTACAATGTCACTGGTTTCTGGCAAAAGGGTGGGCATCAACTTCGATTGGCATACAGCGGTCAAACAGATTCCGTTGTTCAAAGAAACTTCAATGGGAATGGTACGGAATGGCGGGACGGAAGAAAAAGTTTAGATTTCTCCGCCGCTTATCAGGCAAGTGAGCGTCTGACCTTTACCTTTGACGCGGCTAACCTGTTGAATGAGCCATTTAGGACCTATTTCACCAGCAGAAGTGCTCAATTACCAACCTCGGCCACAGGCGGGGGGACTGTTTTAGAGGCATGGGATGAAGGTAGTCCATTGGATGGTGATGCGAGTCAAGCAAGAACGTTGACGGAATATACAACGGGCGCGACATTCAGAGCTGCTGTGCGGTATAACTTTTAACGGCTTCGGGCCTTGGCCCAAAACCATTCCCTTCAACTTTTGCGGCCATCATTGGATGGCCGTTTTTTTGTATCGTCAAGTGATAAGGAGCTTGACTTAGGGCTGATAGAGCTGAGTCCGTACCCGCTATTTGTCGTTAAGACTGGTATCCAAGAAAGGACCTGAGACCGGGGACGGTGAGGTCGACGAGTTTTTTATGTTTCTTTGAAAGTTCATCAGGGAAATCGAACAAAGCCTTGCCTTGATTGATATTTTCTCTAGCTGTGGCGCTTTGTTTTCGGTCAGATCCGATTAAAACACGCTCTTTCCAGTCATGCGGTGTATCAATGCCGCACGCGGTGAGGAGTTTCTCAAAATAAATTGCCGCCGTATCGCTTTCTATGTTTGCGATGTGATCGACGAGATCTTCATAGCGCACGAGATAAATGTCCGTTGATAACCAGCCCTGAACATAAAGCTCATACTGGTGACGTAGCGGGGGCGATTTTTGGTAAATGCCATAAATCATTAGGCCGAGAAGATCGTCAACGGTAAGTGCGCCATTTTTAATATGGTCGAAGTTGCTAGAAAAAACATCTGATACGAAAAAACGAGCCTGCGCCAAAACCCAATCATATGGATCGCGCACTAATAATAACTTCCGGGTTTTATTGGCAAGCATTGCAGAGCGATCTGCATATAATAAGTGAGCGGAAATCAAATAATTTTTATTCGTATCAAACGCATCTAAATGCTTATTGAGGTTTGGCCATTGAACGAATTGGGTCTTGTAAACCTGGTTAACGGGAACGAACATTCGGAGAATATTTCGAAGCAAGTGAGAGCCACTTTTAGGGAGGCTGTTGACAAAAATCGGCTTAGTTAACGCATCGGTCTGGAATTTCTGGACTTTGTGATCCAAATCGTCTGGCGCTATTGAAACTTCCGGCATGCTCTTCTTTCAAAACAAATTGGACTCTAAGTTACATACATTAACAATACGATTCTGCCCAATTATTTAGTGACATTATATCGGTTGTTCCTAAACTGCAGAAAACAAAATAGTGATGACCATATGGATACTAAACGAATAGAAAAGGTCGTGATTGTGGGCGGCGGTACAGCAGGATGGATGTCTGCTGCTTTGTTGTCCAAATTTTTGGTGGCAAGTGGTACGAAAATCATACTCGTTGAATCAGAGGCTATTGGCACGATCGGAGTGGGCGAAGCGACGATCCCGCATCTACAAAATTTCAATAATATGCTCGGGATTGATGAGGCCACATTTATTCGGGAAACACAGGCTACATTTAAACTAGGAATTGAATTTGTTGATTGGGGCACTCTTGGTGAACAGTATATGCATCCTTTCGGGGAATATGGAATCCCGCTTGGCGAACTTCCGTTCCACCACTTTTGGGCGCGAATGAAGGCTGAGGGAGAAAGCCATAGTATTGGTGATTATTGCCTTAACATTGTCGCCGCTCATTCTGATAAATTTATGCGGCCTATTGAGGACCAAACATCTTTGGCCTCGCGTATTCCTTATGCCTATCATATGGATGCGGTCTTATACGGCCAGTTTTTACGGCGGTTTGCTGAGGCGCATGGCGCGACCAGAATAGAAGGAAAGGTTGTCGATGTTCAGCTACATTCTGATAGCGGTCATATTGAGCAACTGAAACTGGAATCGGGAGAGCAAATCAAAGGGGATTTATTTATCGATTGTTCCGGTTTTCGGGGTGTATTGATAGAGGGAGCTCTTAAGGCGGGCTATGAAGACTGGACATCTCTTTTGCCAATGGACAGGGCGGTCGCGATTCAGTCCAGCGTTACGGAGGCACCTAAGCCCTACACGATTGCCACCGCTAGGCCTGCAGGTTGGACGTGGCGCATCCCATTGCAAAACCGCGTAGGCAATGGACATGTCTATTCAAGCCAGTTTATGGACCAAGAGACCGCAACGCAAATATTGAACGACAATATTGAAGGGGAGCCCATTACAGAGCCAAAACATCTGTATTTTAAAACCGGCCGACGAAAATCATTTTGGAAAGGTAATTGTATTGCCTTAGGGTTGTCAGCGGGATTTTTGGAACCGTTGGAATCAACCTCGATTCATCTTGTCCATGACGGCCTCATTCGGCTTATGGCCCTTATGCCCGATAAATCGTTTAGTGAAACTAATGCTAAAGAATATAACCGGATTATGGGATTAACCTATGAGCGCATACGAGATTTTATTCTTATGCATTATGTCGTTACCGATCGGGATGATACGCCGTTTTGGCGATATATCCAGAACTTGGATGTTCCTGATATTATGCAACATCGTATGGATCTTTTCGCTAAGTCCGGCCATTTCGTTAGTTATGAATATGATCTTTTTAAACTTGATAGTTGGCTTGCTGTTATGGAGGGGCAGGGGCGCGGACCTGAAATTCATAGCCCAATTGCGGAGCAGATTGACGGTGCTGGCTTACGTCAAACAATGCAACAGATTCGGCACGCGGTTTCCGAAATTTCCAGACAAATGCCAACGCATGAAGACTATATTCGCGGTATGCTGAGGCGCTAAGCTCGACTGGAAGGCGGTAGTACACCTCAATACCGATGTAATTTTATATGTAGGTGTCTCGCCTCTATATGAGGGCGTGGCGCAGGGTGATTGAATGTGATATTGTGGATTGTAGACAATTGTACAACATTAAAGGAAGGCTACTCAATGAATGTAGTAAAGATATTAATTGTTTCGTCCTCAATGGCTCTACTTGTAAGTGGAGGTCTTTCGTCTTGCGCTACGACTGTATCTGATGGGCCTCAGGGCCTAGCTAAGTTTGCAGATGACCCACGCCTTGGTAACAAAGTTGATCGTATTTGCTTTAGCGGGAGCATAGATAGTTTTTTTGGTGCTGAGGGTGACACCATTGTGTTGAGCAAGGGATTGGGGCGAGATTATCGCGTTAGACTCTCTGGGCTTTGTAACAATCTAGAACATGCACAATCTATGGCGTTGGAGAGACAATCTGGGTGTGCCAGCAGAGGAGATTACATTCTTGTCTCTGAATCTCCCTTTACGCTCAATGATGATATCGGACTTGGACCTGACCGCTGTTACATTGATGAGATATATGAATGGCACAAAGATGTAGACGTAGATGAAGAGAATACTGGTGACAATCCTTAGAGCGGCGGCCATTCTGCATGATATACAAAGGACGCAATTTGGTTTTTACGGCATCCTGCGTGATTCACTGGTGGGGTTGAGAGTTCCCATTTTTTAAACGCACGTATAGCCTCTGATCCTAATAACACGTTCGGAACTTGGGTTAGAAGCTTGGTATTTTCAATCTTACCCGATTTTGTAATATCATAGCTAATTAAAGCCGCTCCCACATAACCTGGAAATACGCCTGAACTCAGAAAATTGGCTTCTGTTTGTTTCGCCCAGTTTAATTTGCAATCAACTGGCCTGCCGGCATGACTCGCAAACACGGCATCCGGAGACGGAGTTTTACTTGGGATTGGCGAAGGTTCGCCTTGATCTTTCAATTCTTGTAAAGCAACGGCTTTCCAAGCAAGGGCCGTTGAGAGAACTGGGTCAACGGCCCGTGCATCCTTCTGCGTGCCGAATGAGTTAATCACACGATCTAAATCATTCAAGGCGATCGCGATACGGCCTGACGTGCGATCACGGCCCGAAAGCCCAGCGGCGGCGCGGATAATAAGGGCATTATTTAAAGCCGGACGACTTGCATCTTCAAGGTTGCGAGCTTCTATGGCTAGAACAACGTTGTGTGCAGCCGGCTCAGCGTGCCATAGGCGCATTTGTTTAGACTCCCGCATGGCCATGTTCAGCCACATAAAGGTGTCGTCTAGTTCTGGAACAGCATTCGGCCCAAGAAGAGGGGTCAGGGCTTGTCGAAGTTTCCCAGCGCTCTTCCCGCTTGGCGTTTTACTATAGCTAGCATAGGCTAGATACGCATCAATCACATTGCTTGGGAGATCACTCACACCAGATTTTGCAAGCTTCTTTGCATGTTTCAGGGGTTTGACGGCTTTTCCTTGGTCGTGCAATATCATAAGTGCCCCGTAATTATAGGCTAATATCCCTGTAAGCTTGTTATCACCTAAAGCCTCTTCAGCTGCTTTCCAAGCCGCCTCCGCTTCTGCCCGCGCCGTGGCCATATCCCCTGAAGCGTGTGCGGATTGATACGCGCTGAAATGCTTTTTATAACTCTCCTGTGCTTGTGCCGACGTCGGTGCGAAAAGCATCGTTATCGCGCCAAGCGATAAAGCTATTTTATAAGCAAATTGGGGGCTTGTTTTAATAACCTGCTTACTCATGATTATATCTCTCCGGATAGATATCGCGCATTATGTCTCGCGCAGCCTCAACCATTTCTGGGTAAGGAATATCCGTCGTGGAAACGAAACCTACATTGTAGTTTTCCCCATCAAAAGCTCGCCCAGTTAATGGGGAATCAACATATTGAAACCAATGGGCTCCGACGAGATAGGGGTTGGTGGTCACGGTTTCCATATAGCCCTTATACATACGGGCTCGGTCAGCTTGATCGGATGCGAAGACTAAACCAGGGTGATGTAGGCCAGTATCACTGGTCGCGCCAATGTGGAATTCACCGATGACTACAGGTTTGTCGATGTCGGCGAAGAAGTCCCAGCCGCCTTTGCGCAGCCCTTCTTCATAAATGTTAAAACTCATCACATCACTATATTTGATAGCCGCCTGGACAGTTTCTTTGGGCATCCCCCAACTCGCCATTCGCGCCCCCATGTACAAGTGATTGGGAAGATGCTTCTCCAATGTTGAGTCGACGACTTTAAAATACTGCTCAGAAAACAACTCAAACAACATGGACAAATCATCGACCACGGATGTTTGGAATTTGGAAATTTTAATACCGTTATCGAATGAAGTCCAAGAGGTGTAGTCAGCATTCCAGGCCTTATTTAGGGCATCAATAGACTCATATTTATTTTTGAGAATTTTTGAAAACTCAGCTTTGGCATAGGACTGCTTTGCATCCCGGGACAGGGCGTCCATGACAATGCCATAGCGCTTGTCATCAGGATCGTCTGGATTGCCCCAGCTTTTCTCATTATCGATGAAAATACCGACGCACCAAGGAGATCCTTTAATTTCGTTGGCGATTGTTGAGATTGTGGCTTCGGCTCGCTCGCTAAAAAGGGGGTCAAAGAAATCCGGCGTTTGGCTCCAAATATCATACCCAGATGATAGGGTCTGAAAATCCCCTATAATCCAGCCATTAGCAAAATAAGGTACTTCTTCATTCGGGTAAAATGCTGGGTCGACCCAGTTTCCCATTGAGGTGAATCCCCAACTCTTCATCCGGTCAAGCGTAACTTGCTCCCATTTTTTAATGTAAGATTGCTCAGAGGTTTCGCCATAGCGCCGTTCAAGATTGGCACGATAGAAACTATAGGTTTCTCCGCTTTTTACAGGGCCTCTATGAACTGAACGGCGGTAGCTATAGTGGTCGGCTAACGGGTCATCATAGTCGGGTAACCAAGAAAACATATTACGGCGTATCTCTGAATTTACGAATTTAGTTTTGCGAACGTCCTCTGTTACGGAGACAATGCCAATTGAATCTTCGGGGGTGACTTCATCTGAACTCACATTACGTACGCTATCATCCTTAAAGTCGTTGCCAGTCGTCGTAAACAGATTAGCCATGCGGACATTGGCAACGCCGTGGGAGAAGAACAGATAGCCTTCAGGATCAACCATCCACCACTTTCCCTTATGTTTCTCAACGCGGAAGTTTCCCGTTGCCTTTAATTTTGGGCCGTCTTTCCAACCGCCAAACCGTGAACGGTCAGTCATGCCGGGATTGGCTTTTAAGTCTTTAAGTTCAGCCTCCGCGGTGGCTTGCAACTCTGCATCAGACTTTATTTTTATTGAGTAGTTTGCCTGCGCGTTTTGACCATAACGGTCAGTTATATTTTTCATGTAATTTGCTGACAGCGGCAGATTTTCGCGAAGGCGGATATTGTCTACGCTTACTGATTTGTTGGTAACAATCCCGCGTGTGAAAAATTCAATTTTATTAATTGAGGACATATCGAATTTCCCGCCTTGCGAGGTCCATCGGTTAATCATCATCTCTTCGCCGCCGAGCCATGGCGCGGGGAGTTCACGCATTCCGCCGTCAATTTTGCGCGTCGGGCCATCCATAATCACGTAATATGTGCCTTTGGAATTGGGGCCGATTGTCATGCCTTTGTTCTGAAAGTTACCCGCGCTATCATGGATCCCCATATAGAAATATGTCGATTTATTTGATGCGTTTTCGACATCAATAGCGATGTTAAAGTCCGTCAAATGGCTCCAATCGAGCGGAGTGTCTGGAACAATGTTAACCGCGGATATCTTGACTTTGTCATCAAAAAACATTGCCAGATTCCCATTTTTGGCATTTGGGTCATGTGAAAACTTTGCTCTGTTTCCCTCAAAGCTGTAGCCGCTGGGGGAACCGTTAAAACTATATAATGTTTCCAGAATTTCTGCGTCTACTTGGTTAAGCCCATTAGGGTCAATGGATGTCTGCGGCTGGCACCCCGCGCAAAGTAAAACCGAAATAGCTGTCGTCAGAAAGTGAAGCTTAGAACTGGTTCTTTTCGTCATGAGTTTTTACCTTTTCTATTCTGGTAATTGAGATTGACCTAAACCTGAAGTGAGAGTTGGGATAGATAACAATGTATCATGCGCGGTCATGAATAAGGTCGAGCCGTCCTCACCAAAAGCACAATTAGCCGTTGCCCGTCCTGTGAATATCCTGCCCAGCCGTGCTCCATCTGGATTGATGACAATGACCCCGCCAGGCCCAGTCGCGAAGAGGTTCCCGTTTCTATCGAACGCCATACCATCAGGCAGGCCAGGGCTATGATCACCCATGAGGTCAGAGAAATCTGCAAAGACTATATCGCTTAACGGCTGTCCAAAGTCGTCGAGTGAAAAGGAGAGAATTATAGGTTCTTTTTCATCTGATTGGGACACGTAAAGTGTAGTTTCATCGGGTGAAAGCGCGATGCCGTTAGGTCGGCTCATGCGATCAGTTATCAGTGAGAGGCCTTGATCTTGGTTGAAACGATAGACGCCATTATGTGGCTGTTCCCTTCCACTAAAGTCGACCTGGTCTTTCAATCCATAAGGCGGGTCTGTAAAATAAACCGTGCCATTCTTAGAACGAATAATATCGTTCGGGCTGTTAAAGCGTTTGCCCAAGAAGCTGTTAACAATGACTTTGCGTTTTCCCGATGAGAGATCTAGATGGTCAACAGTGCGGGCATCCTGATTGCAGATCAATAAGCTGTCACTTTCCGGAATATATAAGAGTCCGTTAGTGCCACTTGCTGAGTAGGGATCAGCAGGTTCGGAGACTCGCCCCGCAGGCTCCTTAAATGTTTGCAAGCCATTGGCATGGCTCCAACTGTGAATTCTGTTATTGGGAATATCCGAAAAATAAAGATGCTTACGCCGCGGGTCCCAGGATGGGCCCTCTGTCCATTTAAATCCATCTGCTAACAAGCTGATTTTTGTATCTTGCGCTATTAAAGACGGGAAACTTGGGTCAAAGGTTTCAATACGGCCTTGCGAGTAAGGTCTTAGGTTTGAGTGCTTATTTGGGTTGTTTTTCTTACATGCGGGAAGGATAGCACTGCTGCCGATAATTGCCAGCAATGTACGGCGGGACATCATCCGGTTTGCTCAATCTCAGCGGAGTCGGATGATTTAATTTGGTCGACACTCCCAACAAGGAAAACATAAGACAGGAAACCAATAATAGCCGCCGCGCCTATATAGAATAATGCAGGAGCGAAGCTGTCATCTGTCACGATAAACCCGATTACGATTGGCGTCACTATGGCAGAGGAGGCACCAAACATATTAAACACACCGCCAATGAGTCCGACCCGTCCAGTAGGCGCGAGCAGGGACACGAAAACCCAAGCTATGGACGCAAGGCCGTTCCCGAAAAAAGCGATGGTGAGAAACGCCATAATCAACGTCGTATCGTCAGTGAAGTTCGCTGCGATGACAATAGTTGATAATAGCATGCCTGTCAGAACAGGCGCTTTTCGGGCAAACTCGGCCGAGAACCCCTTTTTGACCATGTAATCTGACGCATGACCCGAAAGAAGGACGCCTATAAAGGCTGCCGAGTAAGTTATAGCCGTTAAGTATCCAGATTTGACGAGCTCAATACCGCGGTATTCTTGAAGATAGGTTGGAAACCAAGTTAGAAAGAAAATAGTCATCGTTCCAAGGCAAAACTGCCCTAGATAGAGACCCCAAAGTCTACGGTGAACAAATGCCGTTTTCAGGTCAGAGATTGTATAGGCTTTCTTTTTTTCTCCATCTTCTGATGTAGATTCATTACCAATGGATTCAGGGGCAGGCGGGTTCCTGGGAAAAATGACATAAAATATTACAGCCCAAATAATACCAGCTAGTCCTGTGAGGATCATCATACCCCGCCATCCATATGCCGCTTGGGTTATGGCGAGTATTGGCGTTAAGAACGCTAATCCCAAAAATTGACCAGATGTGTAAATACTGATTGCGGAAGCACGTTTTTCACGTGGAAACCAACTGGCAACAATATTGTCATTTGTAGGATAAGTAGGGGCCTCAAATGCACCAATTAGGGCACGAATGCCGAACAGGGCCGCAAGGGAATTTACAAATCCTTGTAAGACCGTCGCCAGAGACCAAGCAACAAGTAAAATTGGATAAAGTATACGACCCTTTACAAAATCTGCTAATATCCCGCCAGGAATTTGCAAGAGAAAATAAGGCCAAAAAAATGCTGAAAACAAGAGACCCATTGTTCTCGTCGACATACCGAATTCACCACGTATCGCCGTTGCTGCTACAGAAAGGTTGATCCGATCCATATAATTGATGACGACCGTGATAAATAGTATCGCCAAAATTAGGGCACGTTTTTTACGTTCTTCCGTCATGTCATACCCTAATCCTAAGCCAGATTCTGGCCTTAATATTTCATGTAAACGGTGCGTTTTTGTAGGAAGCCCTCAATACCGTAAATACCATCTTCGCCGCCATGGCCGCTGAGCTTGTGACCATTGTGATAGCCCTGAATGTATCCCACGATGCCTTTGTTGAGGAAGATCGTGCCTGTTTCCATATTATGGATAGCGTGCATGTAAATGGATGGGTCACGGCACCAAAGATATGCTGATAATCCATCGGGGCGCGCATTGGCGATTTCTAATGCTTCTTCATATCCGGAGACGCGCATAATGGGTAGGACAGGGCCGAAGGTTTCTTCTTCAACAATTGGCATATCTGTAGTGACATCGGTTAAGACGGTTGGTGAATACCAGTTGCCGCCATTAAGTTCGCCCATATCGGGCCGTTTAGCTCCCATAACGACTTTTGCGCCTTGCTTAATGGAGCTTTGAACCAAGCCATCTATGCGATCTAAGGCCCCCGCGGTTGTCACAGGGCCCATGCCCGCATTTTTTGCGGGGTCACCCGGCGAGATTTCTTTGATACGATTTATGAGTTTTTCGGTAAACTCATCCGCAATGGAATCCTGAACTAATACTAACTCATTACAGATGCAGACCTGTCCGCAATTAGCAAACCGTGCAATTGCAGCAGCTTCAACGGCTTCATCAATATCAGCGCTCTCCAGAACGATAAAGGGCGCCTTGCCGCCTAATTCCAGCGATAGAGCTGCCATATTTTTCGAGGCTGATTTAGCTACTGCTTGGCCCGCACGGATGCTGCCTGTGAGCGAGACAAGGCGGGTGAGGGGATGTTCTACAAGCGCTTGACCAACATCGGCTCCGCCCGTGACCATATTTACAACGCCCTTAGGGACGCCAGCTTCCTTGACTAATCTGCAAAATTCTGACGCGGTCGTAGGCGTTGCTTCGTGAGGTTTAATAACCATTGTATTCCCCGTCACCAGAGCAGGTCCGACTTTACGCCCAATTAGGGCGAGGGGATAGTTATAGGCGCAAAGACCAATCGTGACGCCAAACGGAACTTTAAAAATGAAGAGCTGCTCATCCGGAGCATCAGCCGGAAAAATATCCCCTTTGATACGTCGCGCGGCTTCGGCTGAGTAAGTCATGTAGCGAATGGTGTCATCAACTTCAAAGCCAGCTTCTTCCAATGTCTTGCCTTGCTCTGCGACGAGTAATCTCGCGAAATGGTCACGCTCTTCTTTTAGCTTGTTACTAATCGCATAGAGATGACCGGCACGTTCAATAGCTGTCAGTGCTTGCCATTCTTTTTGCGCTTTAGCGGAGCTCTCAATGGCCTTGTTGGCGTCATTTTCGCTACAATATGGAACGCGAGCATAAACCTGCCCATTGGCTGGGTTCTCAACTTCGATCCACTTACCATGTTCACCTTCAATCCATTCATTGTCGATAAAACACTTATAGGTGTCGAGAGATTTTGAATTAGGCATTTTGTATCCGTTCTTTATTGACCAAACCGGCGCGTATAGAGGTTTTTATTCATAGCTTTTGCGGCATTTACCATCGGCTCATATGGCGTATCTGTAACCCTTACAAAACCAACATTGTAATTCTCGCCATCGTAAGCCCGCCCCGTTATCGGAGAGTCTATATATTGGAACCAATGTGCACCGACTAAATAAGGATTGTCGATGACGGTATTCATGTAATTTGTGTACATCCGTGCTCGATCTTCTTGGTCGGCGGCCTTGACGAGGCCGGCGTGGAATAGCCCAGTATCGCTCGTAGCTCCCATATGGAATTCACCGATTACAGTAGGTTTATCAATTCGTTCAAGAAATTCCCATGTCGAAAATTGCGGGATTTCGCGGTATTCATTTACGCTCATCACGTCGACATACTTATTGGCGCCATCTACGACTTCTGGGGTCATTCCCCAAGATGCGAAACGCACACCCATATAAAGATGGTTGGGCATATTGTCTTCGACCGCGTCGGACACGATACGGAAATATTCCGAAGCATATGCTTCTAACATAATGGCATAATCGGCTTGTTTTGTGTCCGTATGATTGCTGACAACGACACCATTATCAAAATCCCCCCAGGATTTGAGATTTTTGCCCCAGGCTTTATTTAAGGCTGAAATTGTTCCGTATTTTTCCTTCATTAATCTCGTAAAGACTGCCTTTGTTGGACTAACTTTCCCGTCGCGTGATAGGGTATTGATGGCTATCCCGTATTGACCTTTAACTGAACCCATACGTCCCCAGCTTTTTTCATTGTCTATAAAGACGCCAACACACCAAGGACTGTTTTTGACCTCGGAGGCGACTTGTTTGGCCACTGCTATAGCGCGCTCTTTAAATACGGGATCAAATACGTCTGGCAGCGGAGCCCAAAAATCATCCCCACTACTGACGGTTTTGAAATCTCCAATAATCCAGCCATTGGCAAAATATGGAACGCGCTGATTGTCATAAAACATGGGGTCGACCCAGTTCCCGAAGGATGTGAATCCCCAGTTGTTCATCCGGTCAAGGGTTGTATCACGCCAATCTCGCATAAACGATGCAGGGGACGTTTCGCCGAATTTTCTTTCAAGGTTAGCACTGTAAAAACTATAAGATTCGCCTTTTTCAACAGGCCCCGTGTGAACTTCGCGGCGATATCCATAATGATTTGAAAGAGGGTCTTTTTCGTCAGGAAGCCATTCAAACATATTGTCTCTCAGCTCTGATGCTACAAAGCGCCTGGGTAGTGCACTTTTAGGCGCAGGGTTTAAGCCCAGTGAATCCTCTGGCGTTAACTCGCTTGATGTACGTTGGTTGAGCGCCTTAGCTGGATAGTCTCTTCCAGTCATAGTTGAGGTGTTAGACATGCGAATGTTCGCGATTCCCGTTGAGAAAAATAAATGTCCTTCCGGATCAACGAATGCCCATTTTTCATCCACTTTCTCTGTGCGAAAGTAACCCGTCGCCTTGAGTTTAGGCCCCTTAGCCCAGCCGCCATACTTACTTCGGTCATTCATTGTAGTGTTTGTAAGTTCGGATTCTTCCTGTTTCTGGAGTTTTATAAGCTCTTTGTCTGAATGAACTTTGCCAGGGAATTCAATTTTAGCATTTTGACCGAATTTATCGACAATTCCAGTCAGATAGTCCGTCTTTGTCTTGGGGTTCGTAATGAGGCGAATATTATCAAGTGTGAATTTCCTGTCTGAGTTTAGGCTCACTGCGCTAAGTGAAACTTCAGATATGGCTGATGTATCGAGCTGTTCCGTTCCCCACATCCATGTGAATTTAGTACCGTCTATGTCCCAATGAGCTGGGTTGTCACGTAATCCGGAGTCTTCTGCAATGTCTGCACCTTTCAACTCGGCGTAATAGGTTGAGGCGGCTCCTACTGGGATAACCGCACTACGCGTAAATCCTGTTCCGCTGGCATCTTTTATATCCAGATTAAGCTGAACACTTTCTGTTCCGCCATTTCCAATATCCATAGCAATGCCAAAGCTCTCAAACTTGTCCCAGTTCCATGGTGTGTCTGACGCAAGCTTTATGCCGGTGTAGAAGTTAGTTTTTGATTTCAGATCGACATTCAGAATTCCGTTTTCCACCTTTGTGGTAGCGTTACTGGAAGTGATGAGGTTCGCATCAGTAGAGTTGTCAAAGTTTGCGAGCATTATGACCTCAGTCGATGACGTGTGTTGCGGCGCAGCGGGCACGCCCGTTTCGCAAGCGGTGAGAAATAGGCATGGAAGTATTGCAACGATTGCTAATAAATGAGGTCTCATGGTGTTCCCGGAATTATATTTGATTTTATACATTGAGTAATATCTTTGAGGAGCTAAGATGTCAATTGTTAACAATCTTGCTTGTGGAATGTTTTAAGTTTAAGTTTTTTGGGTGTGAGCAAGAGAAATTCTGAATGCAGAGGTGATTATGTTAAAAAACATCGTACTAGTATTGGGTGTCGGTCTTGTATTTTCTGGATGTGAGTCAAGTAAAACCAAAAATGTGTCTCACAGTGAGATAATATTTAAAAATGTGACCGATGTCGTAGGCTTAAAAAGCGAACCCACATGGAAGTATGGTGGGCCGTCTCTTGCTGATTTTAATGGAGATGGGGTCTATGATTTTGTTACAGCTAATCATCACATATATCCCATGGAACTCTGGTATGGGAGTGTCGAAGGCCGATTTAGACCTCATGAGACCCCACTTCGCGCTGGGGATGTCCATGGTGCCGCGCCTGGGGATTATGACAATGATGGCGATGTAGATATGATTATTGGCGTTGGCGGGGGTAATGGGACGACACCTAGTCCGCCGAGGCTACTACGAAATGATGATGGTAATTTTGTTGATGTGACCGAAGAATCGGGCATTGCTGAACTTGGCGCGCGCGGAAGATCAGTTCGCTGGATTGATATGGATTTGGATGGCGATCTCGATTTGCTTCATATTGTGGCACGTCAAATCCCCGGAGAAACCGGCCCGAGAAATACGATTTTCGAAAATGTTGGGAACGGCAAATTTGAATTTCGTGAAAGTCCCGGCGTGCAACAGATTGAAGCCGAGCGTGTTTTAGTCACTGACTTTAATAACGATTATATTTCAGACTTAATACTGTTTGAACCCTTGTCGCTGTGGAAGGGGAATGGAACTTTCATTTTTGAGAATGTCACCGAAGAAATTCTGCCCAAAGGGTTTGAAAAAGACGATTTCATTACGGCGGCTGCGGATGCTGATTTCGATAATGATGGTGATAGAGATTTGTATCTGTCGCGAGGGAAAACCTATTATCAAATAGCAAATAACTCCGTCCACTTCGACTCTAGAACGGGAAGACTGGATTTGCGCGATGAGGGCAATGAGAGCCATGATGGTATTGGTTTTTCTGCTAAAGAAAATGTGGTGCTGAGTCGTTTTTGGCACTGGAAACGTAAGCCGGGGTTGGTACTCCCTGTCTATCTAGGGGCAGATATGAACCGGATAGATACTCCAGTTGAAGCGACCTCCATAACTCCAGAAATGGCGGAAGGTTTTCCTGAAACACTCAGTCAGAATGGTTGGTATCTCGGATATGTTGGAGGCGGAGAGTGGCGTTTGGAATGGCGACTTAATGGCGATTTGGCCTGGGATGTTAGAGCTACCATTGAAGGAGTTGACTGGATAAACCCTGATTGGGAACCGCAAAAATATAATTTAGTGCCGGATGTCCTGCTTGAGAATAAAAACGGACATTTTGTTGACGTTTCTGACCGCTTACCTGTGGAGACACAGGACACCAATTGGGGGGTCACTCACGGGGATTTTGATAATGACGGTTATGAGGATTTTTTTGTTTATCGATTCGGAAAACTGAGTCAACGCGTTCCAGATCTATTGCTACGTAATAATAACGGGTTGGGTTTTGATCTCTCAACGACCCACGGAGCGTTTGTTGGCGGTAGTGAAGCGCATGGTGACATGGGTGTTGCCTTTGATTATGATTTAGATGGCCGCATAGATATGCTGAATGGCGACGATGATCAGGGACATTGGTATCTCTATAAAAATGATACTAAAACTACGGGCCATCATTTGATTGCGCGTTTGGGGTATTCGGAAAATTTCACAGACCCTCTAGGTGCTACTGTGACTGTAGAAACCTCTGATGGTCGCCGCCAAGTTAAAGATGTTGGTTCAGCGGGCGCTGTGCATGCGCAAAGTTTGATGTCAATTTTGCATTTTGGTGTGGGAGATGCCGACGGGGGCTTAAAGGTCACGACGCGCTGGCGTGATGGCACGACCCAAGCGTTTGAGAATATCAGAGCGGATCAGATCATAGAGTTTGGAGAGATGCCAGGTGCGCAATAGGCTCTCAATGAACCGTAGGGGACTCCTGAAAGGAATCCCTTCTGTCATATCAATCCCGCTACTGCTGGGCTGTGGATCAAGACCAGTAGGGCAGACGCAAGAGGGAATGCAAATGCTCGAAGGAAATGTTGCTTCTTTAACCTTGGTGAGCGGTGATATGCGTCTTGGGTTAAACCCCGCTTTAGGAGGAAGTATAAGTTCGTTGAGGTGGAAGGAGCATGATGTAATGCGCTCCACGCCGCCTGGGACAAGTGAAATTACAGAAATGGCAAGCTTTCCGCTTGTCCCTATTGTGAATCGCATCCCTGAAGGTAAGTTTACGTTTGAGGGCCAAAGTGTTGACCTAGAAGGGAATTTTTTAGGTCTCGCTGATTTTATTCACGGTTTTGGTTGGCGAGAAGCTTGGACAGTCGTTTCTAAAAGCCCAAACTCTGCAGCTTTGTCATTCCATTATCCAGCGGGAGGTGCTTGGCCTTGGCCGTTTGAGGCGCGTCAGAAATTTCAAATCACAGATAAGACGCTCAGGGTTGAATTATCCGTCAGAAATTTAAGCGATAAGAACATGCCGGCTGATTTAGGGTTCCATCCTTTTTTTCCGACAACGCCTAATACCCGTTTGTTTGCAGATTA
Organism: uncultured Caulobacterales bacterium; assembly: GCA_964352785.1. Lineage (GTDB taxonomy): Bacteria > Pseudomonadota > Alphaproteobacteria > Caulobacterales > Maricaulaceae > JACOMS01. The sequence continues at coordinate 316,279 of CAYGTI010000001.1, read as the reverse complement.
TGAAGGCCATTGGGTAAATAATGAACTTGGGCATGCTGTAAAACGAGTGGTTGGTTCTTATCGTCAAGATTTCACTCAAGGCAGTGGTCTTAATGACCCTGTGATGACAGACCAAACGCATTATGGTTGGCGAGGCGAAGCAACACTTAAAGAAATTGGGCGGCCTGATATCCGAATTATAGCAGATAAAAGTTGCCGTAATTTGCACGTGTTTTTCCCCCCGAACGGGAATTATGTTGCAATTGAGCCAACTAGAGGCAGGGGGAATCCTTTTGGAGTTCTGCCTCAGGAATATAGAATTCTGTCGCCAAATGAAGAAAGCTCGATTTGGATGCAGGTAGACGTGATCGGCGGAGGAGATCAAAAATAAAAAACGCTTTTCATTTAGTGAAAAATGCCTAGTTTATTCACAATACTTATCCTCTGTGGTTTGTTAAACAGGTGTAAATAACACAAAGGACATAATTTCGTGCCTGACTTTAAGCCACTGATTACAATGAGGGACCAGATAGCTGATAGTTTGCGGTCTGATATCATTGCCGGAAAGGTTCAACCTGGGGATCGTATCCGTGAAGAGGCCTTAGCTACGAAATTCGGGGTCTCCAGAGGACCTATACGCGATGTGCTTTTGCAATTGAATAAGGAAGGGTTGCTGGCCTCTGAACCCAATCGTGGAGTCACCGTAAATCAGCATCTGCAGCCTGAACTGCAGAAGCTGATGATTGATTTGCGCAGGAAAATAGAGACCTATTCGCTTAAGTTTTTAAATGGGAAATTGACGGATGTCGATTTTGATAACTTAGACGAAATTGTCGTCAAAATTCATAGCGCGTTAGTGGAAGAGGATTTTACTGAGGCGACCCAAGCCGACCTTAGATTTCATCGCTATCTCGTTTATAAAGCGGGTGGTGACGACCTGCTAAATGTATGGACATCGGTCGCATTAAGAATGCGTATTAGCTATCAACGCATATCTAATCCCAAAGAATCATTAGATGAACATCAAGCTATCGTTGATGCCCTTCGAACTGGGAATACGGCAGAAGCTATATCAGCGCTTAAGAAAAACATTCGTTAGAAGATATTTTTACCAGTTGGTGAAGCTTCCGTCAGGTTTGTACCGCCGCGGGGCTTCCCAAAATTCGAAAGCCTTTTTCTTTAAGAGACCCTCATTTGCATCGACTCCGATTCCGACACTATCTGGAATTGGAAATACACCGCTTTCGTTAATTGGTCTCCCGTTGAAAAGGCGATCATGATCTGTTTTGTCGGGGGAATAATTGGCGATTTCAGTCCAAGCAAGATTAGGTATAGCTGTGCAGAGGTGATTAGTCGCCGCCGTACATATTGGGCCTAAGGGATCATGAGGCATGACATCGATGTAGTGTGTTTCAGCTATCGCAGCGACTTTTTTAGCTTCCGTTAGGCCGCCAATATTGCAGACATCAATGCGAGCAAAACTTGTAAGTCCTTGTTCAATATAGGGTAGAGCCTGCCATTTACTGGACCATTCTTCACCGATAGCAAACGGAATATCTGTCATAGAGCGCAGAGCAGCGTAAGCTTCAGGTGTTTCCTGACGAATAGGCTCTTCAAGGAAATCAATCGTACCTCGCGGCATTTTTTGACAAAATGACGCCGCTTCAGCAACGCTTAGGCGATGGTGTAAATCAATGCCTAGGACAATGCCAGCATCTACATCTGGGTCATTATCCAGTGCAGCTCTAGCATTAATTAATGCTTTTGCAGCTTCATCAAGATTTTTTCTTACATCATAGGTGCCATCATGATTTGGACCATCCCCATTTGTAGCGCGAATAACGCTCCACCCTTCTTTGGCAAGTCGGACCACATCTTCAGCAAGGCTATTATCCATCATGGCAATAGATGTTGCAAAGCAAGGAATTTCACTCCGATACTTGCCACCTAAGAGTTCATATACAGGGACTTGGAAGCGTTTTCCGGCAATATCCCATAAGGCAATGTCGATGGCAGAAATTGCAGCGGTTAATGTCCGTCCACCTTCAAAATACTGACCTCGGTAAAGCTCTTGCCAGATAGATTCGATTTCAGAAACGGACCGCCCGATTAGAAAATCTCGAAAATGCTCAATGGCGCCTGCAACTGCAAGTTCTCGTCCGGATAACCCGGACTCGCCCCAACCATATAGGCCGCTCTCAGTTTCTACTTTTACTACCAGGAGATTTCTGTGTCCACACCAGACGGGGTAGGGGATGATGTCGGATATAATCATAAGAACCTCTTAAATATTGGAAGACTTATTTCAGTTCATTTGTTGGACAAAGCTTAGCCGCGACGCCTTGGTCTGCGACAACGTCTTCACCTGTTAAAGCCTTTGCGAGATCAGAAACCATGAAAACGGCAATGTTAGCTATATCTTCTACAGTGCTCACTTCGTTGGTGGCGTGTAGGCCGCCAAAAGCTTCGGCTAGATGAGGGGTCTGATCCGCAACTTTCTGAACCGCTTCAGTCATGGTCAAACCAGGTGAAAGCGTGTTCACACGTATGCCGTGAGGGCCAAGGCTCCAAGCCATGGCGCGCGTCATGGCGCTGATAGCACCTTTAGTAGCTGCGTACATTTCATAGCCAGGTACGCTACCTTTTGAATGGTTGGATGAAATGTTAAGGATATTACCTTTACCAGCATCCCGCATATGTTTGGCAGCAGCTTGGCTAAGCAAAAATATAGACCGTTGATTTGTACTCCATAACATATCTAGCTTTTCAAGTGGGAACTCGAAAAAGTCTGCCTCAATTGTTATTCCAGCATTATTAATTAGGGCATCAATGCGCCCATAATCTTTAACTACATTGTTTATGAAGGGAGTGATTTGTTCAGGTTTAGAAACGTCCAATTGACGAAACTCAGCCTTGAAGCCCTTTGAAACAAGTTCGGCGATTCTATCTTGCCCGTTCAAACTGCGCTGGCATGCGATAACCGTGGCCCCCGCCGCAGTTGCGACTTGGGTGATGCCCCAACCAATGCCGGAACACCCACCTGTAACAATGACAATTTTGTCTTTTAACATTCTAGAACTTATCCGATCTCAAACTGCTCTATTAGTTAAGCTTTTACAAAGCTTGCTTCAATCTCTTCAATGGTTTTGTTCTTTGTTTCCGGCAATAGAATAAAGTTTAGTATCAAACAAACAACAACACAAACGCCATAGAAGAGGAACACGTTTGCGGCGCCCCATTCTGCCAGTTGTACAGAAAAGAACTGCTGTACCAAATAACTGACGGTGCTTAAGATAAAGGCACATATGATAATCGCAATACCGCGGACCCGGGTTGGGAAAATTTCTGAAAAAAGCACCCATAAAACGGGTCCGATTGTGCCTTGATACGCTGCGATGAATCCAAGAATACTTATAAAAATTAGCATACCATTGATGGAGACAGCTTGTTTAAGGATAGCGCCTTCATTCGCTCTAGCCGCATCAAATCCAAGATTCTTGACGAGATCTGCTTTGAAGGCGACATCGCTATCAAACACAATACCAGTCATCGGCTTTAAGGCCGCGACATCGACGGACCCGGCTAAGGATGCAATGTGTTCTGGATTCAACTGATAGCTAGCTTGACTGAAACCATACCAACTTAAGAGTAGAAAGAATGCCGCAAAAAACAGCCCCCCTAAAAACATACGGCGGCGTCCAAGGCGGTCGATAAAGAAAAGCGAAATTAGAGTGGCAATAACACTTATCACCCCGACAATTGTTGTTTGCGCAAGTGCTGTCTCCGTGCCGCCTCCAAGTTGCTCAAACACAATAGGGGAGTAGAACATAATCGCGTTCATGCCTGTAATAGGCTGAGTTACAGCGACCAACACACCAAGCAACAAAGCAATTTTGAGCGGGGTTTTGAAAAGTTCTCTTAACGCGGCCATGAGTTTGAGTTCAGTGCCTTGCAATGCGTTCATGCCGTAATCCACTTTTACCGCTTGCGGGACGTCAGTTTCTTTATTCCAATTATGTCCTGTGAGCTTTCCAAGTGCCTGCCAAGCTTGCTGTTCATTTCCGTTGGCCATGAGCCATCTAGGGCTTTTGGGAACAAAAAACAGGAGGATAAGCCAGATGAGAGCTGGAATTATCTCAGCGCCAAGCATCCAACGCCATATGCTTTTATCCATGCCTATTTTTGAAACCCAGTCTGCTCCTGACTGAGAGGCAGCATTGATGCCGTAGCTAATGAAGAAGGCGAGAGATAGTCCGATTACGATTGTTAATTGTAGAATTGAAACCAGCTTACCTCTCAGGCGCGGCGGAGAGATTTCACCGATATACATTGACGCAACAGATAGGGATGTGAATGCCATGCCGCCGAGAAAGCGCGCCGCATATAAACTCGTAAAGTTTTGTGCGAGCACAGAGGCTATCGCTGAAACAACATATGCGGCGGCGATTAAAATAAGTGTGTTTTTCCGCCCTAGCTTATCGCAAAGTACACCAGTGACGACTAAGGCGAATAATACCCCGAAACCAGGCGCCGCAACTATACTGCTTTGTTGAAGGTCACTTAGAGCAAATTCTGTCGTGAAAGATCTAATGCCGCCCGAGATTAACGCTGCATCTAAGCCAAAAATAAATCCACCGAGTGCCACAATGAAGGCGGCAATAATCGCACGTTTTTGTGAAATTTCCATGGAGTAGCACCTTATATTGCTGGTCATGTATACATGCAAATCCCAGCTATTCCCCTTATTTTATGGTATTCTGTTTCGGCGTAATTGCTGATAATGTCAACAATTAACATTGTGAGGGCGAGTTGAGTGCGTTACTAATATGAAAATTGTAAACTTTTGAGAAAACCATGTCCCCACCCGTCAGCAGTCCCTATTCGCTTATAGGTTCAATAGAGGTTTTTGAGCCTGCATTACATTGCCTTATTGATCCGGTATCACCGATAGGGTGTGTCGCTGATGGTTTCGCTTGGACCGAAGGGCCAGCTTGGGACCCAAAACGCCAGCATCTTTATTTTTCAGATATTCCCAACAACCGCATACACACGTGGGATGTAAAAGATGGTCTAAAGACAGCATATGCTCCAGCAGGCCGCCAAGAAAGAAATATAGATGAATATGCCAGCCCAGGCACAAATGGCTTATGGATGACTGAAGATGATAAGCTTCTTATCTGCAATCAAGACGCCCGGACGGTGGACATAATTGATTTGCAAACTGATGCCCGCGAAGCGGTTGCGAGTTCTTTCAACAGCTTACCGTTTAACAGTCCCAATGACGTTATCTGTTCAAGTGAAGGGCTAATATATTTTACCGACCCTCCTTTCGGCCTTAAAAATCAAAAAACTTATCAGGGCAGGGAACTTGATTTTTGCGGCGTTTATCGAGTGAGCCTAAGCGGTGTTGTCTCAGCCGAAATTAAAGACATGAGTTTTCCGAATGGGTTGGCTTTTTCACATGATGAAAGCGTGTTTTACGTATCCCAATCAGATAGGGCGTTCCCCGTTATTAAACGCTTTGAAGTTGGGCCTCAGGGCTATATTGGCCAAGGGGAGGTCTTCTATAATTGCATTGAGTTTTGCGATGCCGGAGACCCCGGCTTGCCAGATGGAATGACGGTCGATGTTCATGGCAACTTATTCGCTACTATCGCAGGCGGAGTGGCAATTTTATCACCTGACGGAACTTTGTTGGGCCGTATCGCAACGGGAAAATCCACTTCCAATTGTACCTTTGGCGAAGACGGTTCAACGCTCTTTATTACGGCGCATGATAGCTTACTGCGAGTACAGACCAAAACTAAAGGCTTGAACTTTTAGCCAACTATGCTTTTCCGGCTTTATTAAAGGGCACGGATAACGGCCATCCATAGAATTGCTTATCTTTGGCAGGGTCAGCATCCCATGACCAGCATTCCATGATAAAAGCTTTGGAGAAATGGTCGACTCTAACGAGGCCATAGCCTTCACTTTTAAGATCATTGTCACCGACAAAGTACCCCCATCCAGCGTTTGCTGCATTAAATTCAGCATGGGTCATTTTGGGGTTGGCGACAGCCATTACCCGCATTTTATTTCCGAAACAGTCGGTGAAATTACCCGAGTCTTTATTGTCGCCGAGCGGGTTTTCGAGAATGCCGCGTCCTTCGAACCAACGTTGCCAGAAGGCCGCCCCTGCGGGCCCTGCAAAGAAAACAGGGCCATCTTCATAATCATTCACACCTTGCCTTGCAACCATGCCTAGATGTTGATCCCCTGCAAGAGCGATAGCATTCGCGTCGCGTAATAATTCAACAGCCTTTGTGCGGCCATCGGGTGGATAACCATTGGCATCATAATCAATCAGCGGTTTTAGCTCCGCATCTGTTTGAGGGGATCCCCAAATTGAGGCCGTGAGGCATATTTTAGGAAGTCCCGGATCCATATCCTTCCAGGCTTTGAGAAAGGTTTCTTGCCGTTCACCCAATAGGTTTCCTGTCATCTGAGTAATAGGTACACCCTTATTGGCGTTAGGCGGTGTTTTCCATTTGCGGTCTTCGACAAAAGCGAAGCTTGTTGCTCCGTAAACAAAACTTCCATAGGTGACTGGAATATCAAACATGATTGGCGTTGGATCAAAACCATCAGGATTATGGCTGCATTGCATACGATAGACCATGCGTACCAAGCCTTTGTCGTATTTATAGCCGCCGTCTTCTTCAGTCGGGCCGAGTGTTGCGTCGCCGCCATTGCCCCAGATATTGCCTTGTAAAATGTCGTGGTCGTCAGCTAGGACAATGCAGGGGCGACTCCTGATGCTATCCCGAAATGTCCATAGCCATAGATACCAACGGTAGAGTGTGTCAAGTTTACGATATTCAGTTTCCCGGCCATAGCGCGTTGGGAAAGTCTCGTAATATTGATCACCTAAAAAGACATAAATATCCGGGTCATGCGCATCACAATTATTGGTCAGTTCTTTGTGCGGAAAAACGAGGCTTTTTTGGGAATAGCGATCGTAATTTTCTTCCAGACTGTTCTGGGGTTTATAGGTCGGGCGGTCAATCGGACGCGATGTTGGAAGTAAGCAAGAATGAAGTGCAATTTTTAGCGGACGTGAGGCTGCTGGGTCGCGCATTACTTGCCCCGCAAACAGAACATCCCCGGGTTTAGATGGCTGCACAATACGATAATCGAAATCGACTTCAGAATTCCAATCATCTAACCTGAAAAGGGCCACATAACCATCGCCGACCTCGGAAATGGGGCCGGTCGTCCATGTCTTTGAGGTCGTCCTTTTAAAGTCTAGTCTTGCTTCCCCCCAGATAGAGCGATCAATAGGCATATATTGGGCGGTAAGCTTCATCACATTGCGGTTTAAGCTATGTAGGCACCCCAAGACGGGGCCAAGGGAGCGGTTTTCATGCTTCGATATTTTCGCGCCACCAGTGCCAAGGTCAGAGAACCCAAACCGAGCGCCTTCGTCGCCTATTGGAGATGAGGCGAAGGCAATGTTTCCTTGAAGCAGCGATGCTGGCAATCCTGTTTTTACAATGAATGATAATTCTTCACCGCTATCAGCATCATAAGCTATGAGTCTGAGGTCGAATTCATCCGTCCCGACCGGGTCAATATGGCAATCTAAGACGATAGATTTATTGCCGCTACGAAATGCCGTGAGACCTTCGTTTTGACGTTCCTCATTGATGGCATATTGATCAAAAGATAAAGGTTTGGCCGAGTTGGAAAAGTCTTTGAAACTCAACCGCCCATTATTATCAATAACAGCTAATACACCGCCATTTTTCCCAGCGCCGTAGTGAATAAGTGCGGCGCTGCGATAGTCTATTTCGCCGCCGCCAGCCCCAAGTAGAAATCCACCAAAACCTGACTTACCTGTTTCAAGATTATTTATCGTCGCGCGTATGCGTGAGGGCGCGTGTTTGTCACTTAATGAACGGGTTAGAATATGTGCCGTGCGGACGTGTGAATCTGGTAGGCCATTGAGACAGTCTATACGTCCGTTGTTTAATTTCCAGTCTTGCAGTCGGTTCGCCCAGAGATCCTGTCCCAGCCAGTGAGATGTTTGGTTCTTTGGAAATGTAATGGGAGATATTGAAGTGCTTGTTTTTCGCTTCGCTGCATTTTCAGAGGCGCAACTTGGAAGAACCGATAGGCTAACCCCTGCAGAAAGAGCCTTTAGGAAATATCGTCTCTGTAAATTTGTCATACTCTAACTTCTATCTTCCCATCCAACCGCCATCGACTGTCAGGATAGTTCCGTGGACATAATTGGAAGCGTCCGAAGCTAAAAACACAATTGGGCCTCCAAAGTCTGCTGGGTCTCCCCAGCGGCCCGCAGGTATCCGTTCTAGAATAGAATTATAGCGTTCAGGATTGTTTCTGAGGGCTTCGGTGTTATCGGTGCTGATATATCCAGGGGCAATCCCATTAACATTAACGCCTTTAGAGGCCCACTCATTAGCCAAGGCTTTAGTGAGTTGCCCGATGCCGCCTTTGGACGCAGCATAGCCTGGCACGGTGATGCCGCCTTGATAGGTCAGAAGTGACGCGGTGAAGATTATCTTGCCGCTACCGCGCTTAATCATAGAGCCGCCAATTTCCCGTGAAAGAACAAATTGTGCATTAAGGTTTACTTCGATGACTTCGTCCCAAAGGTCGTCGGGGTGTTCAGCGGCAGGGGCGCGTTTGATTGTGCCAGCATTATTGACCAAGATGTCAATCTGCGGGTGATCTTTCAGAATTTGTTTACAAAAGTCTTGGAGTGCACTTCGGTCTGAAAAGTCACATTGATAAGCGTGAAAAGATCGCCCAGAATTCACCACCGCTTTTTCAACATCACTTCCCTCGAGTTCAAGCGTGGCGCTCACCCCAATTATATCGGCGCCTGCCGCTGCTAGAGCTTCGGTCATACCGCGCCCAATACCCCGTTTGGCACCAGTGACTAAGGCAATTTTCCCTGATAGGTCGAAATCGGGTTCACTGCTCATGATTAAGCCTCCGCGCCGACACGAATAAGTGTTTTGAGCATTTTAGGGTTGGATGTGAGATCAGCCAGTACATCACCAACTTCGTCCAGGTCCCGTAGGTCTGTAATGATGGTGTCAGCTTCTATATCGCCGTTTGCCAGTAATTTAAGGGCCTGATCATAGTCTTCGGGTTCGTAAACACGCGCTCCTAAAAGCTCCAGTTCCTTCCAAAAGAATTGGAATAAATCTACATTGGGTTTGCTGGAGTGAATTGCGACCAGGCATATGCGGGCGCGCGGGGCCGCGGCTGCTGACATAAGATCAACTCCGGGCTGCGTGCCGGAGACTTCAAATACAACATCCATACCTTTTGTCCCCGTTGCTTTCATCAAGCTTTCTGCGACGTTGACGTTTTTAGGATTAACTGTTTCAAAGCCCAGCTCTTGTGCAATCTGAAGACGCGTTTCATTTATCTCGGATATGACCACCTTGCCCCCAGCTTGCCGCGCGACCATTCCTATAAGCATACCGATTGGCCCGCCGCCGATAACTAATACATCATTCCCGCTAGATACGCGTGCGCGCTTGACGTCATGACAGGCCACCGCAAGAGGCTCGGCCAAAGCGGCGTGCTGCAAAGATAGTCCGTCTGGTACAATATGAATCGTATGAGCGGGAACGTTCCATTTTTCTTGCAGTGCACCGTCGGTATCAATGCCAATGAACTTTAGGTTTTGGCAAATATGTTCGTAACCTCGTTGGCAGGTTGGACATTCGCCGCAATGATCGAGTGGGCGCACAACTACATTCTGGCCAACTTGAATTCCATCAACCCCGTCGCCAACTTTGGATATAGTCCCTGACATTTCATGCCCGATAATACGGTGATCGCCTGTTCGGCCATCCATGTTACCATGGAAGATATGTATGTCTGTGCCGCATAGGCCGCAATAAGCCACATCGACTTGGACCTGTCCGGCTTCGGGATTAGGCGTCGTTTTTTTTTCAACGGAGAACGTTTTGTTCCCGCAGTAAAAGGAGGCGTCAATTGTCATTGGAGAAAGGCTTTCTAATGTTTTTCTATGTAAGAAATGGCGAGAGTTTGTCTAAATCGAATGTGACGCCCGTGCCTGGTTCGTTCGACGCCACGGCGAGCTGATTTTCGGTAATGAGAGGCCGTGTCGTGTATTCATCAATGGGGAAAGAGTGAACTTCTATCCATCCCGCATTGGACTGGGCGGAGACGAGTGAGACGTGTAATTCCTGCATGCCATGACTACAGACTGGGATATCATGTTCACGAGATAGTTCTGCGACACGTAGCCAGCCAGTAATGCCGCCGCAATTTGAGGCATCTGGCTGAATAAAGGCGAGTTTTGATTGCTCGAATGCATATTCAAATTCATGAATTGTGTGAAGGTTCTCACCCATGGCTAATGGCATGCCTGTTTTATCAACAATATGTCCGTAGCCTTGATAATCATCCGGTATAATGGGTTCTTCGAACCACAATATGTCGAATGGGGCAAAGGCATGGCTTGCGGCTATGGCCTCATCACGCGTCATTGAATAATTGGCGTCAACCATGAAGGCTATGTCGGGTCCGATTAAAGCTCTGACAGCACGGACCCGCTCGACATCTTGTTCTAGGCTGGGCTGCCCCACCTTAATTTTTACGCCATTGAAACCACGGTCAAGATAACCTTGTGTTTGACGAAGAAGCTTTGGAAGAGGGAAGTTGAGGTCTATACCCCCGCAATAAGCTTTGCAGCGATCGGATGCTCCGCCTGCCATTTTCCATAGAGGCTGTCCTGTTTTTTTACCCCTAATATCCCAGAGAGCGATGTCGATTGCAGAAATAGCAAAAGATGCGATGCCGCCGCGACCAACATAATGAATATGCCATTGCATTTCATCATATATAGCGTCGATATTATCAGCGTTCTGTCCTGCAATCATAGGCGCTAAGTCGTGTTCAATCATAGCAACGATAGCCCTGCCGCCTTTACCGCCTGTGTAAGTGTATCCGGTGCCTTGAATGCCTTCATTGTCAGTAAGCGTAACCGTGACCAATTCAAAATGTGTATGGTCGCCATGTTTAGCGTCAGTTAAAACTTCTGCCAACGGTACCTTAAAAAGCTGGACCTCAACTTTTTCGATTGTGCTGGTCGCTAATTTTTCTTCTTTTAAGGCAGTTTGCATATTAGGCCGCTTCTTTGCTTCTCTTGCTAGTCATAGGTATTTATATTGCCTCATTTGCGGACAAAGACTCTAAACCCTAGCTTTGTTTGTCTGTTGCAACATAAACATATTTTTTCAAATTAAAATAGTTAATTGTTGACAATATGCAATGAAAGCATATTTTCCACTTCAGCGGGGTATAGTCTTCGCTATATCAGTAATGTGCGTAGGCATGAGAGTTTATAATTTAGTGTTGGTGACTTTTTCGGGCCTTATTACGCTTGTGCTGGATGACGGTCCTGACGAATCGAACGAATATGACTCTTAGATCAACATTTGAACTCTCTCTAGAGACCTTTCCTTGCGTTGCGATTTTGCGAGGCTTGAAGCCTGAAAATGCTCTTGATACCGGCCAAGTGCTTTTCGACGCTGGATTTCGTATCATTGAGGTGCCTCTGAATTCCCCTAACCCTCTAAAAAGTATCTCTCTTTTAGCGGAGTATTTTGAAAATAGAGCGATTATTGGGGCAGGGACAGTTCTAAGTACATCGGCTGTCAATGACGTACATGAGGCGGGCGGCCAGATTATCGTATCCCCAAATGCGAATTTAGACGTTATTCGACGTTCTAAAGCTCTCGGGCTTTTATCTGCACCGGGTGTTCAAACTGTGACAGAAGCTTTTTCCGCAATTGATGCCGGAGCTGATTGCCTTAAGTTCTTTCCGGGCGAGGCTATATCACCCGTAATTTTAAAAGCGATGAAGGCTGTATTGCCAGCGTCTATACCCTGTCTCGTTGTTGGCGGGGTCACGCCTGAAAAGATGAGTTCATATTTTGCTGTGGGTGCGGCCGGTTTCGGACTTGGGTCTGCTGTATTTAAGGCTGGTGATGATGCCAAGGCTGTTTCGATAAAAGCTAAGGCTTTCAAAGCTGCGCTTGCTCAAATTCCAGATATTACGAAATAGAGGAATCTTCGTGCAGGACTATCATATACTTGGAGATTGGGGGACGACTTCAGCTCGCTTTTATCTCTATCGGGGTGATAGTCTTATTGAACAAATCGAAGGCCCGGGCGTAAAGTTTTCGGAAGACATAGAAGCAAGTTATGAGAAGGCAGTAATGCCGTGGGTGGCGGCCCATGGCCCGATGGTGTCCGTATTGTCAGGTATGGTAGGCGCAAATATTGGATGGCGCGAGGTCGGGTATATTTCATGTCCTGCCAAATTTTCTAAGCTATCCCAACATATGGTTTCATTTGCCGCAAAGAGCGGGGACGTATACATCGTTCCGGGTGTCAGAACGAGCGAAAGTCTGACACATCAATTGGATGTGATGAGAGGCGAAGAAACCCAAATTCTTGGCTGGGCTTATCAACAAAAAGCGGAAGGTGGGGTGTTATGCTTGCCGGGCACTCATACTAAATGGGTGCACGTAAAGGACAGCAAAATAGATAATTTTGTTTCCAGTCTTAATGGTGAACTGTTCAATATTCTAACACAGCATAGTATTTTAATCGGCGGTGAAGCATCGGATAATGCACAAATCAGTAATGAGTTTCGACATGGAGTCGATATTGGAGCCACTCAAACTAGTCTAAACCAATTACTTTTTTCTGTACGTGCCCTTCAGATTGATGGCGTTTATGATAAGGCGCAATCAACGTCTTATCTATTGGGTCTTTTGATAGGCTCCGATGTAGAGAGTGCATTTAATAATACGGCAGAAAAAAAAATAAGTGTTATTGGGGGGCAAGGTCCCGCAAGTTTTTACGCTGAAGCTATTCGTCACTTGGGCGGCGAGGCTGAGGTCTATGACGGGCAGCAGGCTTCTGTCCATGGTCTTCGCAAAATTTATGAACACTTAATAGACCTTTAACTGGCCTAATATGCCACCAAACTCAGAGAACATGAAAATGACAAATGAAAATATTGCAGAAACATACGCTGAAAATGGCTATGTTTTACCTCTCGATATTATCAGTTCTGAAGAGGCGAAAGCGCTTCGAGATGACTTCGAGAAAGCAGAAACTGAACTGTCAGGCCAGCCTGAAAAATTGGATTTGCTCCGTACCTACACAGATCGTCTACTCCCTTCTTTCGACCAGCTTATTCGGAACGAAAGGTTGATTGAAGCGGCATCTGCCGCACTTGGCCCAAACCTAATGGTTTGGAATGCAGGGCTGTTTATTAAGGAAGCAAATTCAACCAAAATTGTTTCGTGGCATCAAGACCTAACCTATTGGGGGCTTGACGATGCTGAGGAAGCAACATGTTGGGTGGCGCTGTCTTCTGCCACCAAAAACAGTGGCTGTATGAGGTTCATTCCTGGTAGTCATAAAACCAAACTTGCGCCGCATGTGGATAGTTATTCAGAAGATAACCTATTGTCTCGGGGGCAAGAGATTGCCGTAGAAGTGGATGAAAATGCTGCTGTAACTGCAGAGCTTAAGCCTGGACAAGCTTCTATGCATCATGGTCGACTCTATCATGCGTCTGGTCCCAATCAAAGTGATGATCGACGTATTGGACTTGCAATTCGCTATATCAAACCCTCAATGAAACAGGAATCCGGAGACCGAACTCTGGTCTCACTTGTTAGCGGAGAAGACACTTACGGTCATTTTGAAGTTGCAAGCTCTCCAGGGGGGCGATTGACAGATGCAGATTTTGAACTGTGTCTCCGTGATAAAGAAATTAAACAACGTTTGCTTTATTAGTGCGCGATTATATGGGGGGCTTATCCGAGTTCTAAGAGCTCGGATGAGGAATTCTATTGAGAGCTAGTGTTCCATCTCAATAACGGAACGCACGAGGTTCCCGCCAAGCATTTTATCGAACCCTTTATTGATGTCCGCCAACCGGATTTTTTCATCTATGAGTTCGTCTAGCATAAGCTGACCATTGAGATAAGATCTGGCGAGGAAGGGTAAATCAATATGGGGCCGAACGCCGCCATAACTGGAGCGGGTAATCATCCGTTCTGGGGCTAGGCTAGACCAGCGAATTGGAATTTCCTTAGACCCAAGGGTTTTTCCAAGTAGGACAACATTGCCGCCCGGACGCGTCACATCCAAGCTGGGTTGTAATGTATGGTCAATACCTGCGGCTTCGAATGTGTAATCTGCCCCGCGGCCACCTGTGAGTTCTTTGACAAGTTCGATGAGTTCCGCGCCAACCGCATTGATTGTATGGGTTGCTCCAAATTGCTTGGCTTTTTCTAATTTATCATCTTGGATATCAACGGCTATTATTTTTTCGGCGCCGACCATTCGCGCGCCTTGGATGACATTCAGACCTAAGGCACCACAGCCTATCACTGCGACGCTTGAGCCCGCTCTAACGCGGGCCCGGCGGATGACAGCTCCGACACCTGTTAGGACGCCGCAGCCAAGAATACAGGCCTGCGCAAATGGCATCTCTTTGGGTATGACCACAGCGCCGCTTTGCGGGACAACACAATATTGTGCGTGAGAGCAAACAAATGAGTAATGATAAACATCATCGCCATTGATGCGTAAGCGCGTGCTTCCATCCAGAAGAAAACCTTGTGGTTCGGCTTTGGCGCGTTCCTCGCAAAGAATGGGCTGTTCTTCATCACAGTAGAAACAATGCCCGCAATAGGGATTCCAAGAGCAGACTACATGATCGCCCGGTTTAACCGATGTCACGCCCGGCCCGACGCGTTCAACGATACCTGCGCCTTCATGTCTTGGAATTAAAGGAAGGGGAAGGTTTAATCGCCCCTGCATGGCTTCCAGGTCGGTATGGCACAGACCGCTAGCCATGACCTTAACGAGGACATCGCCAGATTTCAGGGCTGGAATTTCGACATCTGCAATTTCAAGGGGGTGATTGGAGCGTGTGAGTAAGGCGGCTTTGAATTTCATGATGAATTATCCTATGTTTTTCTACTGTTGTGATGCTGGGAGCGTGTTTAAAAATTCACTGATTTCAGTGTTCATGAAAGCTATGTCGTTAGGGTCGCCTGTATTTGAGGCCATATGTCCGCGCTCGGAGGGGATCAATTTGAACTGTGCTGCCGGTATTGAAGCCGCGGCGGCGCTCTGATTTGCAATCGGGTTAAGTAGGTCTTGCTCTGAACCCAGTATGAAGACCTTCGCTCTAATGCTTGAGAGTGCAGCCTCGAAATCTCAGTTAAATTCAGAACCCCTGCCCAAATCAAAATTATCATAAGCGCGGGATTGGGCTATCCAGTCATTCGGGTCCATCCCGTGAATAATGGCCTGATCAATTAACGCATTTAGCCAATGGGTCGGCTCTGTATCTTTTATCGCGGATGCGGTGAATTGCGGGCTTCGCGCCACAAGGCCCTGTGTTAAAGGCTAAAGCGGTCTTCCATCCCTCAAAATCGCGGCTTGAATACTTTCCTTCTAACCAGGCTGAATCCGCCATTATGGCTTTGCGAGCGGTTTCATGAATCAACTGCGTCCACGGGGGCGTCTTTGCCATTGGGACGATGGCGATAATGGCCTGCATCATATAGGGATAACTAACGGCCCATTGTAAGGCTTGCATTCCGCCCATTGAGGCCCCGGCTACCGCCAGAATGTTGTTCAAGCTGAAGACATCGTTTAGCAGGCGTTGTTGTGATCGGACCATATCCAATATAGAAAATTCAGGAAAATTCTGACAGGGTAGGCTCACGTGATTGCTGGGGGAGGAGCTATGTCCGTTCCCAATCGCATCAATACAAATTATGCAGTATTTTTCAGGCGAGAGGGCCAGCGTTTCTCCGATTGCAAAATCAAGCCGATGGGCATCGCCGCCAAGAGAGGAGGTGACAAGGATGACATTGCTGCCGTTTCTCTGCGGTTCAGCACCGTGAACGATATAAGAGAGGATGAAGTCTGGAACTTTATTTCCGTTTTCCAGTTGAAATTCGGAAAGTTTGAACTGCCGTCGACACGTTCGAGATGGGTCGTAATACATCTTGTAATTCTGCCATCTTTCTTATCGTGAACGCTCTAGCTATTTTCAAAAGAATGTATAACATGCATGATTGTAAATTGTCTACAATATATATCTTTTTTGAGTTTTCTTGGAGAAAATAGATGTCAGAGAAAACTAAGAAGTTGCCGAGTGTCATTACGCTCCGTCCAAGCGGTGAAGGTAGGTTTGAAGCGCAGTCAAATGACGCCAGCGCTTTAGAGCAAGTTGACGGTATGCAAATGAAGTATACCGAAATCGGCCGCTTCGAAGATAGTAATGTTAGTTTTGCACGAGGGCATGTTCCTGCGAATGGAACTGTTCCGTCTCATGCGGCAGACACACATTACGCGTTTTATGTGCTGGCGGGGCGTGGAGACTTAACTTTGCACCACGAGGATGGGACTGAAACAAGCCGGATAGCTTATAAACCGGGAGACCTCATTTTATTTCCGCCTAAGTCTTACCATGGATGGGTCAACCGAGGTGAAGATTTGGAATGGTTTGGTGTAGATATTTCGAGATAGATGCTAAAAGTAGTGACGCGCTAAGTTAAACCTTCTGAAATCGAACCCGTGCTATCAGAGAACTGACCGGTTTCCATGCCGAGTTGCTGCATGATTGTAAGCAAGAGATTCGTCATAGGTACGCTCTCTTCAAAACGTAAATGGCTACCATGTTTGAAGCCAAAATTTTGGCCCCCGGCAAGAACAAGCGGAAAGTTGCGAGTGTTATGAACATCACTCGTTCCAGAACCGTAAAGGATAACTGTGTTGTCGAGTAATGAACCTTCAGCATGCGGGTCATCCGTCTCATCCATCATCTGTAAGAAGCCTGCAAAACGTTCTGACAAAAACGCATCATATTGTCCCCAGCGTTGGTAGCCGCCTTCTTTGTTGAAATCATGTGAAAGCGAATGATGGTGCGGGAGGCCCAAGGCTTCAGGGAAACGCGCAGCCAAATCACCTGGCGACTCTTTGACTTTCATGTAGGTAATCATGCGTGTGCTATCGGTGAGAAATGCCGTGTGAATGAGTTGATACATGGAGTCGATGAAGGCGGCGGGGCCATCTTGGATGGGGTCAACGTCTAGCTCAAATTTATTGGCGTCGACATCAGGCTTTGGCACATCAAGCCATGCTTCTGCACGATCAAGCCGTGTTTCCAATTGTCGTATCGCCGTTAGATATTGATCCAAACGTTTGCGGTCATCTGCTGAGACTTTGCTTTGTATACTCCCAAGCTGTGGAGCCACGGTATCTAGGATTGATTTGTCGCGGCGAAAGGCGCGCTCTATATCAGCTTTACTACCTTTTTGCGCGCCAAACATTTCTTCGAATACTGCGCGAGGCGTGCCTATAGATGGTATCGGTTGGCCCGCGCTAGTATAGGACAATGTATTGGGCCGACGGAAGTCTCCGATGCCGCCTTCTGAGGCCATTGTAATATAAGGGTAACGTGTATGTACGCCGACATGTTGAGCGTAAAGTTGGTCGGCTGAAATTGAATTGCCGCCAGGAGCTTCCGGGTCAGCGCCGCTTAAGAAATAGCCGCCCGTGGAATGGGAATACATGGTACGAGTCCGGGGATGAGAAAGGCCTGAGAGAAAGCTAATTTTTTTACGGTAAGGTTCAAGCGCTGCAATTGATTTTGTGAATTTGTAATCTGAGCCAAGGTCATGTGGGAACCAATGCCAGTCTTCGTGGTCGACATGATCTGCGGGTGGAAGAGAGACCCCAAGTCCGAAAAACACAAAGCACAAGCGTTTGGGAGTGACCGCATTTCCAGCTTGGGCTGGCGTTGCGTTTGCGAGTAACGGTTTCAGAGATGCTAAACTTGGCAAAAGTATGGACGCGCCTGCTGAACGTAAAATGTTGCGACGATCGATGAAAGGGTGACAGTTTACCATAACTCTATCCTTTATCTTTTTTTGACTTGTATTGCGTTTTTTTCCGTATCTGACTCTGAGTGCTATGCTGTCTATTCGTAAAAGCATCACTTTGAATGATGAATTTCGTTAGAGCGGCTAGCTTGTATCCTGAAGCTCTAAAGCTAGTATAAATAGCTTCTGCTTCTGCTTCGTCAAGTACGTCGAGCTCTCGGCCAAGGGCGTACATCATGTAATGATGGACCAAGGCTTGCATCAGCTTTCCTTCTTTCTCAGTTCGTAAATAATCACCGAGGGTGATTACATCTTCGAGTGCTGTGCCATCCGCTAATACTGAACTAGCATCTATGGTGACAGGCTTACCCTTTACATCAACGGTATCTCTCCAGCGGCCTGTGGCGTCGAAGTTTTCAAATACTACGCCCCAAGGGTCGATTTTCTCATGACAGCCAGAGCATGCACTCAGGCTGCGGTGATGTTCGATTTGTTGTTTGAGCGTTAAATCAGCGAGCAGCGGGTTGTTCGTGTCGAGGTCTGGCACAGAGGGCGGTGGAGGCGGGGGTGGGTCATTTAATACCCGTTCTAGCAGCCAAACGCCACGTTTAATTGGATGGGAGTCTTGGCCGTTGGAATTCATCGTCAAAATGCTGGCGTGTGTCAGTAGTCCTGCGCGTTGTCCAGAATTTTCTGTCGCCACACGCCGTATGTCGCCGCCCTTTACGCCCTTAACACCATAATGGCGGGCGAGTTGGTCATTGAGCATCATGTGGCCGGAGGAGAAAAGTTCGCGGGCATCACGTCTATTTTGGAAGTTGTCCTCAAAGGTCGCGAGCGTTTCTTCTTTTATTAAGTCGGAGAATTGCGGTCCGTAATCTGGGTAGAGCTCTTCAGAGACAGAGGTATTGGACACCTTATCCACCTGTGTCCACTGACGTGCAAATGTTCGGGTGAGACGTGTGGAGCGAGGGTCTTCGAGCATCCGGTCAATCTGCGCCGATAGGATTGCGGGGTCCGTCAATTCTCCGCGCGCCGAGATGTCTCTAAGCTCCGCATCGGGCAGCGATGACCATAGGAAATAAGATAGGCGTGAAGCGAGGTAATTATTTTTAGAGACAGCGGTGTTTGTGATGTCGTCAGTTGACATCTGCGGGGCAGGGTAGCCAATATAAAGAAATGATGGCGAGATGAGCGCCGATGCCAAAACTTCCTTGACGCTATTCTCATAACTATCTCCGCCTAGCCGCATGGATGTGAAAAGCGTTTCGAAAGGTTTGATATCTTGCGCGCTAACGGTTCTGCGAAAAACTTTGGGTAGAAAGTCATTCAGCACATCTCGGAGATTGACTAGCTCAGGCTCTATTGCGGATTTAACCTCTGCCTCACTCATGCCGGAGGTCTTTGTGGGGCTCTTGGGTCGAGACAGTATCCAGGGTGCATTCGGGTCAGTTTGCGCGGGTGTGATTGAGGCCTCTAGAGCATCAAGATACAGATAAGGCACGCCTCCTTTTTCCCAAAGGGCGTATCCTTTTTTTTGTTGCTCTGCAGCAGTTGCTGCTTGTTCTAAATAGGGCGTTGCTTCAGTGGCAGACTCCGGATGCTTCATATCTATCTGGCCATAAATTGAACCCGCTAAGTTACCATTCTCATGGCGAGCATAATTTGACAGTACGAGCAAGATGTAACGGTCATCGCCTGTGTCATTCCAACGTGCAGTTTCAGGTGCGATAATTTCTTCAAGCTGGAATGTGAAATCGATGGTTTGCGGGTTGTCTTTTGAAGCCGTGACGTCTTGCTCTCCAATGACTTTAACTCGCAGGCTTTGAAGATTGCGCCATCCTGCTTCAAGGCGTAGGCGCGGCACGCTCATATCGCCATTTTTGCCTGGTGTCATTGCCGCATGGACGCGCACTATAACTTTTCCAGTAGTTTGATCGGTACGTAGCAACATGAACTGTTCATGCAGACGCTCAAAGCCGCGACCTTCGCCGACACCTTCAACAACGCCATTCGGTATAACGCCGTGCGGGAGCGGGCCGTACTGACGGAGTCTATAAGTAGGCGTTTTGCCCACACGATTTCGTTTTATGGATTCTAACCTTGCGACCGAAAGAGGCTGTGCTGCGCGCTCATAGGATTGGGTTTGACCCGCTTGACGGCCGAAATGATATACATCTTCCATTTCGACAAAATACTCATCAACAGTGTCTTTGCGTTCTCCAAAATGCACATAGGTCTCTACGGCGTCTCGCGCGATATCTTGGTAGAGCCGTAAGTCTGACATGGAGAGTAACAGTAAATTCGCGTCTGTATCGTAGCCTTTTTCAGACTTCGCATCAGTGGGTAATCGGGTCACGAAGTCTACATCGACATTAAACAAGTCTTGGTAACTGTGGTTGATCTCCCGGCGATTGATTCGACGTAATGGAGCGTTTGCTTGATTGGCACGTCTAGAGAAAGCATATTCCTCTAAGGCTTCGTATATCCAATTCATAGCCGCGGCGCGCTGTTTGTCCGAAGGCTGTTTCGCACTTTTGGGCGGCATACGGTGAGCCCCCAAAACACCCATGACACGTTCCCAATTATGTTGAGCTAAGTGTGATTGAAATGTTTCGTCGAATATATCTAATCTGACATTGGCTTCTTGTTTGCTGTCGCCATGACATCGAGAGCAATATCCGTTAAAGAAGTTTCCGACTTCACCGTCAAACCTGGCTAGAAGAGATTCTGATAAAGTAGAGTTCTCGTCTACATTTTCAGTAATGTGGGCATCTTTTTCTTGTGATTTAGTATCAGTGTGCGTTGTCAGAATTGGCTTTAAGAATGACGGGGCATGGTCCGCTAAATATGTTGGGCCATGAACGAGAGACCCTCCGACATGCGCGGTCAGGCCCATCATGACGATTGCGGCTACAAAGGTCGAAAAATAGCTTGTCCACATCATGCGTGATTTAGACTTGGTGGCTGTGTAATATAGTGCTGCGGCAAGACATGATAATATGGCGACGCTTATACCTCTGCTCCTATGACGGTCTATGAGGACGCCTGAGTGCCCCTCATTTGATCCCAAAAGCAATCCAAAGAAGACGGTTACGCAGGCAGAGAGAGCGGCAAGGATAAGCATGGGGCCTATGAATTGTTTTAAATTTTTGAATTTGGAGGAAAGCCGAGAGATTTCTAACAAAGCGATAAGTGATAGGCAGGCAACAGGGAAATGTAAAATAAGAGGATGAAAACGTCCTAAGAAACGATCAAATCCAGCCCCTTCTATGCCGTTGAGTGGTGTAAAAAATGCTACGCCAACTACGAGCAGAATCCCGAGGCTTGCAAGGAGCCAAGGTAATTTAATTGAAATGTTCACCTTCTTTTCGCCATTTGTTAATTGTTGACAAGCTGTCGTATCATATAAATTTCGAAATGTAAATTTCGGCTGGACGGCTTAAGGGTAGAGTTTTTGGGGTAACCAAAGTGAGATTTGTGGAAAGATTATCAATAAAATAAGAACGATAAACAAGGGTGTCAAAAACGGCAACACGGCCTTAACGCAATCTGAGAAGCTAGTTTTAGACACTTTCGCAAGCACATACAGCACCATACCTACGGGCGGGGTTAACAGGCCAATCATCAAGTTTAAAACCAAAACAATACCTAAGTGAACGGGATCGATTCCTGCAACTAGAGCTGTGGGCAAAAACAAGGGAACCAGTATCGTTATTGCAGCAATGGTTTCCATGAAAAAGCCAAAAATAAATACAATTCCCATCATCACGAAGAGTACGAGTGTTGGGCTTTCAGAAACGGGAATAAGATAATCCGTAAGGAGTGAGGCGGCTTGATTTGCCGTTAAGACCCAAGCGAAGAGTGCTGCTGATGCGACGATCATTAAAACGGCGGCTGTCGTCTTAATCGTCTCTAAGGCTGCGCTGTAAATTGATGAGAGCGACAGGGTCTTGTAAATAACAACCCCAATGAAAAGCGTGTAAAAAACGGCCGCTACAGCTGACTCAGTAGGCGTAAAAGCGCCTGAAACAATGCCGCCAATAATTATGACGGGGGTCAGTAGTGGAAGAATAGCTTCACGAGCTCCTTTTATAGCTTGGCTCGCACTAAAAGACTTGTCGCGTGGGTAATCTCGGCGAATAGCAAACCATATGACCATCAACATAAGAGAAATCGCCATGATTAGGCCTGGAATTAAGCCCGCCGCAAATAACTCGCCAATTGAAACTTCGGCCATTACGCCATAAACAATAAGGGCGAGTGACGGAGGAATGATCGGGCCAATCGTTGATGAAGCAGCGGTTAGGCCTACCGCAAATGGTTTGTCATAACCCGCATCCTGCATGGCTTTTATCTCTATTGCGCCAAGGCCGCCCGCATCGGCAACAGCAGCACCTGACATGCCGGCAAAGATCACACTCGAGCCAATGTTTACATGACCTAAGCCTCCTGGCATCCAACCTACAAGGGCACGAGCAAATGCAAATATTCGGTCAGTTACTTTGGCCTCATTCATCAAATGGCCGGCGAAGATAAAAAATGGAATTGCTATAAGTGTAAAGCTATTCGTTCCATTAACAACCGTTTGAGTTGCCGCAGTTAATGGCAGTCCGTCAGCAATAAAAAACATTAACCCGCTTACGCCAAGACTGACGTGAATGGGCGCGCCCATCGCGATGAGCGTGAAAAGTATTGCAAATAGTAGAAGTAATTCAGCCATCCTATTACCCCAGTTGCTCAGTGCTATTTTCAATATCCTGGTAGATTTTATCACTTGTTTTAGCAAAAAGTGTTCGGAGTCTAAGGGCGGAAACTATGCCGGACAATCCTAGAGTTATCGCAATAAAAGTATAAATAATGGATTTCGGGAACGGAAATGATATGAGAGATTGTTCCGTGTTTTCTGCCAAAACAAGACCGAATACGGCGAGGGTGAAATAGTAGATACAGCTAATTCCAACTGAAAAAATTACCAAAGGCTTTGTATTGACGCGCGGCGTAAGGCGGTATGTAACCTCCAGAAAAATATGTTCTCCATGCTGAGCCAAGAGAAGGCTTCCGGAAAAAACAAGAGATACGAGCAAGTATCGCGCTATTTCTTCGGTCCAAGCTAGGCTGTCATTCAGGAGATAACGTGTACAAAATTGAAGAAATATCACTATCATCAATGCAGAAAATTGAATGATGGCAAGCCGTTCGACACTTTTCGATAGCCACTTTAATTTAGGTGGGTTTTTATCGACTGGATGTTTCATTTGGTTCCCTCTGGGGCAAGGCTTTGCAGTCTTGCAAAATGCTCGGGTGTAAAAGGCAATCCAGGTTGAATGAGGGCAGGTTGCACAATATCAATGAAGGCCTGCCGATCAGGCGTGATGACTGTAATGCCGTTCTGTCTATACCAATCTTCGAACTCAGTTTCTTGTTTTATAATTGTCTCTATTGCTCTTTCGGAAGTTGAGTTGATGACGTCCTGTAATGTATTGCGATCTGTCGGCGCCATCGATTCTAGCATTTCGCCATTGCCGATTATTACAAGTGAATTGGCGATGTGACCTGTCAAACTTATATGGGATTGCACCTCATAAAACCGTTTGTAATATATGGTTGTTAGAGGGTTTTCGCCAGCTTCTACGACGCCTTGTTGTAGGCCTAAGTATACTTCTTGGAACGGCATGGGAGTTGGATTAGCCCCTGTTTCTTCAGGCATCATCATAAAGGGTTGAGCCTGGGGGACTCTAATTTTAAGATTTTTCATGTCTGCAGGTGTGCGTATTGGTTTATTAGACGTGACATGCCTAAAGCCGTAGTAAACCAAATTCATTATTTCGTTCCCCGTGGCCTCAAAATAGCCTTGGCTCAAATCACTAAATAGGTCGCTCTCACGATAAGCTTTCCAATGTTCCAAATCTTTGATGGCGTAAGGATAATCAGACAGACTCAAGGGAGGATAATATTGGCCGGCAAGTGAAGCGCCTGTATAAATTAAATCAATTGCACCTAATTGTAGGCCTTCATTAATGCTAACTTCATTGCCGAGTGAAGAAGCAGAGTATACTCTAACTCGATATCTGCCGTCTGTACGCTTGGAAAACTCTTCAGCGGCTTTCAAAGCTTCCGCGTGATAAGGCGAGCTCGTTTCATAGACATGGGCCCAGCGTAAAACTTTGACGTTATCAGACCGTAGTGTCAGCACTATGACGGTGCAGACTACAAATGCGGATATGAGGATGAAGGATGTATTGTATCTAAATATGCCTTTCATCAATCGGTCCCTTACTTTCTACAAAAGATTAATATTGTTGACAATTAACATTATTTCTTAGATATACAACTATTATATACCCGTGCGCGAAGCGAGCCACTAATTAGCTTGAGGTAACAATGCGGCAAATGATTAACCGATGAATATTTATGGGAATTAGCATTGTTACAATTGGCATTCTTCTGCTTTCAGGATGTTAGGGCCGTCAAGTAAATGTCCTTATTGCAAGTCAAGATGATCAGCTTATCACGGCCGCCGAGATGACAATTTTCTCAGATGTATCGGGAAATTTGATTCCGCAGACTGAAACGCCGAGCGCAATTGGGGCTGACGTTGCGCCTGTATTAGATGGTATGATGGACGTAAGGGCTAGTGAGAGTCAATGCATTATAGTGTGGGGCAATGGTTATGTCCGAAGTGTCCCGCTCCATATTCAGTTTTTTAATTTCAAGGATTTTTAGCAATGACGCGATTGTATATTTTGGCCCTGATGGGTTGCCTTTTCTCGGCTTGCCAGGGAACAACAGAGCAAAAAACTGAGGTAAATTTTGCGGCGGATCGCGGCCGCGTCATTTACGATGAATATTGTGCGAGCTGCCACGGTGCGAATATGTCTGGCGGCCAAGCGCCGTCTATGTCGGATGCGACCTGGGAATATGGCGGAACGGATGATGATATTCGGTCGATTATTAAGGTCGGAAATGATGATGTCGGGATGCCAGCTTTTGGAGATGTGCTTCAGGGGAAACAAATCTCTGATCTCTTAAGTTACATCCGTAGTGGCAGTGATACCAATACAACCCCACCCACGGATGATGTGGCGTCCGTCCAAGACGAGGTTCGAATTCAGACGTGGGCTGGGGGGTTGAATGAGCCTTGGGCAGTGCATTTCATTGGGGCTGATACAGCTTTGGTCACAGAGAAAACTGGTAAGCTGTGGCAAGTGTCCTCAGACACGCGTATTGAGATAGAGGGAATGCCGGGCTCCGCCAATATCGGACAAGGCGGTTTGCTCGATGTGGCTGTTGATCCTGATTACGCGGCTAACGGTTGGGTCTATTTAAGCTTTGCCCATGCCGTCGCATCCGACCCTGATCTGCTCATGACAAAAATTGTAAGAGGTAAAGTTGGAGTCAATACTACATGGACGGATGAGCAAACGCTGTTCGAGGCCAAGCCGCAACATTATCTAGAAGGGGGGCGGCATTTTGGCTCTCGAATTACATTCGATAATAGGGGGCATCTTTATTTTAGTGTCGGAGATCGCGGCCATAAGGATATGGCACAGGACCTCACTAAGCCCAATGGTAAGATCCATCGTATTCGGCTTGACGGAACCATCCCGAAAGATAATCCATTTATCAAAACTGAAGGGGTTTATCCCAGTATCTACAGTTACGGCAATAGGAATCCGCAAGGTACAATTGTGCATCCTGAAACGCAGGTTTTGTGGGAAACCGAACACGGGCCAAAAGGTGGAGATGAATTAAATGTGATTAAGTCAGGCGCAAACTATGGATGGCCGAAAATCTCCTATGGGCGGAACTATAATGGGACAGTCTTAACGCCGCACACGTCTCTCCCGGGTATGATTCAGCCCGTTTCGCAATGGACGCCCTCTATCGCTACTTGCGGCCTGGATGTTTACACAGGGGATCTGTTTCCAGAATGGAAAGGTCGCCTTATGGCCGGGGCACTGGCGCATGAAACGGTGCGATTAATCGAAGTCGACGGCGAGGCTTATATTTCTGAAGTGAGCCTAATCAAGGGTGAGGGCCGGGTGAGGGATGTCACAACCGGGCCGGACGGCGCTATTTATGTTGCACTGCCGACCCGGATTGTACGTATATCCCCGAAAATATGAGTTTCCGAACGACGTCACTCTCAACTCTGTTGCGGCCCATTATACAATAGCGGGAAAAACTTTCCGTCCATTTTCTCACCTTTTGGAATGGCGATGTCTGTACCGCGCAACATCGTATCATTTGTATCGCTGGCTGTGCCATCAGCAAAGACGTTCAAAACCAAGGCGCGACGCCGTCTTTCGGAGGCATTGCTGAAAGAGCCATGCAACATGAGAGGGTGATGGAAACAGGCGTGGCCCTTTTTTAACTCCATCGGAACAGGCTTGATTTGCTCTTTTTGCTCATCTGTCAGCTGTGCAAATATTGCATCCATTTCACCGCCAAGTTCTAGTCGATCCAACAGCCCCCATCGATGACTTCCGGGTACGTAATGCAAGCAGCCATTCTCTGTTGTAGCGTCATCTAGTCCAATCCAGCAGGTCAGATGTTGCATCGGGACAGTGCGTATCCAGTAGGAATAATCTTGATGCCAAGCGACCACGCCGCCGTGCTGCGCCGGCTTGCAAAATAGCTGATCGTGCCAAAATCGGACGGCCTTATCGCCTAAGAGTTGACTGGCAGGTTTCACGAATGCAGGGTTCCACAAAGCATCGTGAAAAGCTTCTGTCATGCGCCACTGGCCTAAGCTGTGAAACAGAACCGTATTGGGATCGGTCGATTGGTTTTTGTGATGTTCATAAAATAGGTCACTCGCCGGATTGTCGGGGTCCGAGATTTCATCGAGATCGGCTCGCAATATGTCTACTTGGTTCTCATCCAATATTTTGACATTTGTGACGTATCCGAATTCGTTGAAATGCTCAATTTGCTCTTGGCTCAGTGAGTAGGGTGTGAAATCGGTTTCTGCGTGGGCCCGTGGAAAGATGTTGGATATCGGTTCGTGAATAGTTGCTAGATCGTGAATTGACATTTGAATGGCTCCAATACTGGCGCGAGGAAAAATCAACCCCGAGCGAATACAATTGCGTCTAATTGATGGAAATCGCACATATTGTCAACAATTAACATTATTGAGGTAAATTTATTCTGGCTGAGACAGAGCAAATACGGCAGAGCCTCATAGACGCTTTGCGTGCCACTCTATGTGGTCATTCATGAAAGAGGATACGAAGTAATAGCCGTGATTGTAACCCTCATGAATCCGGAGAGTCAGGGGCTGTCCTGCCTCTGCGCAAGCCTCTCGCAACAAGTCAGGCTTTAACTCTGTTTCAATATACTCATCAGCTGCGCCCTGATCGACCAGAATGTCCGGAAGCCGTGCACCATTTCTAATAAGGGCACAGGCATCGTAATCTTCCCATTTGGATTGGTCATTTCCGAGATATCCCGCCATCGCTTTTCGACCCCAAGGGCAATTGATAGTCGAATTAATCGGCGCAAAAGCTGAGACAGCTTTAAAGCGTTCGGGGTTACGTAATCCGATGGTCAAAGAGCCGTGCCCGCCCATTGAGTGTCCCATGATCGACTGACGCGACATATCCGCATATGATAACTCGCGGCCAATCAGCTCGGGCAGCTCAATTTCGATATAATCGCGCATATGGTAATGCTCAGAAAACGGAGCCTGTGTTGCATTTACATAAAATCCGGCCGCAAGACCAAAGTCACGTGCCTCTTCTGGGTCATCCGGTACACCTTTACCACGTGGTGAGGTGTCAGGCGCAACGAAAATAAATCCGTGGCGAGCGCAAGCCTCGCGGAACTCGCCTTTTTCTGTTACATTGGCGGGTGTGCAAGTCAGTCCAGATAAGAACCAGATGACAGGCAGTTTTGCGCCGTCTTCATGGTCAGGCACAAAGACGGAAAATTCCATGGGTGTCTCGGTCGATGTTGACATATGCCGATACTGCGTCTGAGTCCCACCGTGAGACCGGACAGCTGAGAGAGGTTCTAAAATCATTCGAATGTCACCACGCTGCGGATACTTTCGCCTGCATTCATCAGATCAAAAGCTCGGTTGATATCTTCAAGCGGCATTATGTGTGTAATCATTGAATCAATTTTGATCTTTCCATCCATATACCAGTCGACAATTTTTGGGACCTCTGTTCGCCCCTTCGCACCCCCGAAGGACGTGCCCTTCCAGACCCTCCCAGTCAAAAGTTGGATCGGTTCAGCGGAAATTCTCTGGCCGGAAGGAGGAACGCCAATCACGATAGACACGCCCCAGCCTCGATGGGCTGCTTCTAAGGCTTGGTTCATGACATCAACGTTTCCAGTAGATTCGAATGAATAATCTACGCCGCCCCAATCATCTTTCTCGGTTTTAGTCATTTCAATGATGGCTTCAGAGACGGTTTGCCCATCTAATTCAGTTGGGTTGATGAAATGGGTCATCCCAAATTGTTCTGCGATCTTTCTTTTATCGGAGTTTAAATCGACACCGATAATCATGTCCGCACCGGCCATGCGAAGGCCTTGAATAACATTAAGGCCAATGCCGCCCAATCCAAAGACAGCTGTCGTTGACCCGATCTCAACACCGGCTGTATTGATAACGGCTCCAATGCCTGTTGTGACGCCACATCCGACATAACAAATTTTATCGAAAGGCGCATCTTTGCGGACCTTAGCGAGAGAAATTTCGGCAACGACCGTGTGTTTGGCGAATGTTGAACAGCCCATATAATGATAAATGGGTGTGCCATCTAGCATGGAAAAACGTGTTGTTCCGTCGGGTAATAGACCTTTGCCTTGATTCCGGCGAATGGCCGTACACATATTCGTTTTACCTGATGTACAGGCATAGCATTGCCGGCATTCAGGTGCGTAGAGCGGGATCACATGATCTCCCGGTGCCAATGTCGTCACGCCTTCTCCGACTTGAACAACAACCCCAGCACCTTCATGACCCAAAATAACTGGAAACACACCCGCAGTATTTGCGCCTGACCGTGTGAATTCATCCGTATGGCAGATGCCTGTCGCTTTAATCTCGACGAGGACTTCGCCAGCCTTTGGGAGTTCAAGATTAACCTCCAAAACCTCGAGAGGTTTCCCAGACTCGACCGCGACGGCAGCAATGGTGCGCATCGTTTTCATTTCGTTCCCTTTAAAGTTTTTGCGCGCGGGCAAATCGATACTAATTAACGTCAATCTAAATTTTGTTTATTGTATACAATTTGCTTGACCATTCAAGAAACTAAATACTGGTTCTTCATGATAATTAGTCTGAGCGTTGCAGCTTGTGGATAGGTTCAGGCTGTAAGCAGCCTTGATTGGGGGAAAATGAACGTCTGGCGAGAGGCTTAAATCGCTCAATACTGTTGAAAAACTCCTAGCGTAATTGGTCTGTTTCTGATTCATTTGTTTTGAAGATGAAGCGAGGGGTTTGGCCAATGATGGGACAATTAGAAGGCGGAACGACCAAGCTGTTTTACGAGTTTTCTTTGGAAGAGATGGTTCCGCAAAACCATCTCTTGCGTAAGATTGATTGTTTTCTGAACTTCGATGATCTACGCGCTTATCTGAAGCCGTTTTATTCCCATACGGGGCGCCCGTCGATTGACCCAGAGTTGATGTGCCGGATGCTGATTGTTGGGTATTGCTTCGGTATCCGCTCCGAACGCCAGCTTTGCGATGAAGTGCATCTCAATTTAGCTTACCGTTGGTTTTGCCAGTTGGGCATCGAGGATGCTGTACCGAGCCATTCCACGTTCTCCAAAGCCCGCCATGGCCGGTTTCGCGAGAGCGACCTGTTCCGCAAACTCTTCGAACAAGTCGTACTTCGTTGTATGAATGAAGGCCTCGTCAAAGGCGAAGGCTTTGCGGTTGATGCTAGCCTGATCAGAGCGAATGCAAGTGAGGCTCGCGCCGTGGATAAAGGGGATCCTGTCGACTGGTCTGACCCCAAAATTGCCTCACGCCCAGTTGCAGAATATCTGGACGCGATTGATCAAGAAGGAGCGCCGCGCAAGAAGATCTCCCTGACCGATCCTACCGCTCGCTGGACAGCGGCTGTTGGCGGGCGGGCCCGCTTCACATGGTTGACGAACTATCTGCTCGACATAGAAACGTCAGTTATTGTCGATGTTGAAGCCACACAGGCTTACCGTATCAGTGAAGTGAATGCCGCGCGCGTCATGATTGACCGCACAGAGGCGCGCTTTGGTTTAAAACCCGATCGGCTGCTAGGGGACGGAGCCTATGGCAGCGCAGAGTTTCTTGGCTGGATGGTTGATGATAAAAAGATTGCGCCGCATGTGACATTGCTGGAGACGCCAGGCCCCCCGACATCGAGCTTCACGCAAAAGGACTTTACCTATGACAAAGACAAGGATGTGTTCACCTGCCTAGGCGGTAAGGAGCTCCGGCAGTTCTGGCGCACGTACAAAGTCCCGCGCAGCGGCATTACCAAGGACAAGAAACGTCTCTACCGATCTCGGAACACGGATTGCGCCGCTTGCGCTTTGAAAGATAAATGTTGCCCGACATCGCCATTCAAAAAGGTTGGCCGTTCGATCTATGAACATGCGCGCGACGAAGTCCGGCGTCTCAGAGAAACCCCCGAATACGAACAGTCAAAGTGGACTTGTCTCGAAATTTCCGAAGCGAAGTACTTGAGATCTAGGTGACGCCGGTGATTGAAGAGATTATAGATTTGGCCGTAGGCTGAAAGCAGTTTTTGCGCGTTCCCATCAGATCTGAATTTTTTGCTTTTCGGTCTCGTTTTCGGACTGGAACGTGGGAGCATTCAGCTTGATTGTTCTTTCTACCGCCGACGTCTTGAAGATGTTTCAGGCCTAACAATTTGAGAGCCGCACCGTAAGAAGCAAGCCTATCTGTAACGATACGATTGGGCTTGATGCCCTGTTTTCTGAGCAGTTTACGTAGTAAACGCGTGGCTGCTTTTGTATTTCTTCTGCGTTGAACCACGACATCAAGAACGGTTCCTTCGTCATCAATGGCCCGCCAAAGATAAACCACCTTGCCATTTATTTTGGTATAGACTTCATCCAGATGCATACAGGTGAGGGGCTTTCGGATCTAGATTTTATCCGTTTTGCATATTGTAATCCAAACCTGTCAACCCAACTGAAAACAGTTTCATATGAAACATCAACGCTTCGCTCCATCATCAGTTCTTCTATGTCTCTGAAACTCAAATTGAACCTGAAATACATCCAGACTGCGCGACTAAGAATGTCTGGATGGAAGCGATGTCGAGTATAAATTGAGGTTTTCATCGCTATGTTTTAGCAAAATGTCTGGAAATTGGCATTAACGTGAGAAAGCCGTTCAGTCTCCTCTTGACCCATAACCGTCTAAAAACGAGCGGCTTAAAATCTCTCAATGTAAGCCTCAGAGATGGGTGGCTATAAACGCTCAAAATAGCCCGCTCGATGAATTCTAGAATTTCTCGTTAGCGAACCTTAGCGCTAATCATCAAGATGTCGTTTAGAACTTAGCGGACAATAAATTTTCAATGATTATATAGTTATAGCTCGACAAATACTCAACAAAGTGTAAAAAAATGTAAAAATTACATAATTTTACACCAGGGGGCTTTCATGAATATTGCTGCGCGGCAGAAGCCAAATCTGCCATGGCTCGCCATTTTAAATATGGCTGTTGGTTTTTTCGGGTTGCAGATTGGTTTTGCCCTGCAAAATGCCAACGCCTCCCGTATCGCTCAATCTCTTGGCGCGGATTATGATAAGCTAGCATTGTTCTGGTTAGCTGGGCCTGTGACGGGTCTTATCTTACAGCCGATTATCGGCTATATGTCGGATAGGACATGGGGCCGATTTGGGCGGCGGCGTCCATTTTTCCTTATTGGCGCATTAATGGCGAGTTTCGCTCTAATCTTTATGCCCAACTCGCCCTATCTCTGGATAGCGGCGTCATCGCTATGGATATTAGACTCAGCGCTGAACATCTCCATGGAGCCCTTCCGCGCTTTTGTTGGCGATAACCTTAATTCTAAACAGCGGACCACCGGCTATGCCATGCAGGGCTTCTTCATCGGCCTCGGAACATTTGTAGGCTCTAAACTCCCTGAATGGATGGGTCTATTGGGGGCGAAAAATGTTGCTGCAGCAGGCAGTATTGCGCCATCTGTAAAATGGGCTTTCGCGGCGGGGGCGCTGTTACTGCTGCTCTCCGTTTTATGGACGGTTCTGACGTCCAAAGAATATTCGCCCGAGGAATTGGAAAGCTTTGAGGCCGCCGATGTGTCCGATATGGCGGCGATGCGCAGGGCGCCGCGCGTAGTGCCTGAGCCTGACTTCTTCACACTCTGGGGTGGCGTCGCATTGGCTCTAGCTGCTATTTTGGTGACGGCTGTATTTATATTTAACACAGAAAAGCAGTTCATTATTTTCGCCGCTTTAGTCGCGATATTTGGGGCGCTATTTTTATATAATTCAGGCCGTCTAAAGGCGGGGCGAGAGGCAGGGTTTATTGGAGCACTTATGGATGATTTCGCGACCATGCCAAAGATCATGCGGCGCTTGGCACTGGTGCAATTCACGTCTTGGTTCGCCTTTTTCATCCTCTGGGTTTATCTAACGCCTGCTATAACATCTCATCATTTCGGTAGCGCTGATACAGCGAGCACGGCTTACGGTAATGGCGCGCTGGCCGTGAATGATATCTTTGCGCTATACGGCATTGTGTCAATGTTCTTTGCTTTAGCAATTCCATTTTTTACAAAAATAATCGGCGTAAAACCATTTTACGCTTTGGCGCTTCTTATTGGCGGCGCATCATTTGCGGGGCTTTATTTTATGGGGCCTGAGATGTTTTGGGTTAATGCCACGGGTATCGGTATCGTCTGGGCGTGTGTTTTGACATTGCCTTATGTTTTGCTTGCCGATGCGCTGCCGCCATCCCGCATGGGCACTTACATGGGGATATTCAATTTCTTCATCGTTATCCCGCAGCTTGTTGTCGGCACAGTTATGGGTGCTGTGCTCTCGACATTCTTGCAAAATGAACCTATTCGCACTTTAGTATTAGCGGGCTGTATCATGGCACTTGGTGCCATATTGCTCATATTCGTTCCGCATAAAGATGTGAAAGACGCCTAGAGATGGCAAAGAAAATACGACTTGAAGATTTAGCGCAGATTGCGGGCGTCTCTATCGCGACTGTGTCCCGAGCGCTCAATGACAGTCCTGCAGTCAATGAGCATACGAAGCGCGAAATTTGGACCTTGGCACGCAAGAACGGCTATAACCTGCGTCCTACCATGCCGACCTCTCTAGACCGTGCCGCTGCAACCATTAGTATTATAATCCCGCCGCCTCAGGGACGTGAAGGATGGCTTTTGGATCCGTTTTTTCAAGAACTTATAGGCTCGGTAGGTGAGGCTGCACGCGAACGTAAATGCGACCTTTTAATCTCTCACGCGTCACCACAAAATTATGATGACCTTTCGCGGCTGTTGGAGCTTAACAAGTCGGAAGGCGTAATAATTTTGGGACAGAGTTTCCTGCATGAGCGGCTCAATCGCCTTGTTGGACATCCTACACGTTTCGTTGTTTGGGGCGGTGAGCTTCGGGGACAGCGCTATTGTTCTGTGGGGACAGATAATGTGCGCGGCGGCAAACGCGCCACGGCACATCTTGCCCGCCTTGGCCGTAAACGTATTGCTTTTTTTGGAGATACCGAAGCGCCGGAAATCGGCCAGCGTTATGATGGTTACCGCATGGCGCTTGAGATGGCGGGTTTGCCTTTAGACCCTGCACTTGTCTCTCCTGCACATTTTAAAATTGAGAGCGCGGAGGCCGCTGTCGATGCACTCGTGGCAAGCCGCACAAAGTTTGATGCCATATTTGCCAGTAGTGATATGATTGCTTTGGGCGCCATTCGGGCTCTGCAGCGCCAAGGGATTTCTGTTCCGGGTGATGTATCAGTTGTGGGATATGATGATGTTCAATTAGCACGTTATAACAGGCCCGCGCTTACGACTATTCGTCAAGACCTTTCCAAAGCTGGAAGTCTGATGGTGGCTAAGTTGCTCAACGCGTCTAATCCGCAAGATATGGTCTCTGAACGTCTGCCCACTGACCTCATTATGCGGGAGTCTTGTGGCGGTTAAAGGGCTTTGCTGATGACAGCGCTATAGGCGGGTAATTTGCCGCCGCTTGGGCCTTCACCTATAATAACGTCAGGCGAAGCAATAGTCATCTTAGGCAGTGGCAGGGGGCTATCCGTGAGGTTAAAGGCGCAAATGCGTGTCTCTGTTTCCGAACTTCGCTTGATAAGTAAGAGCTCGGGCGTGCTCTCTAAAAATTCAATATCACCATGACGAAGCGCCGTGCTGTTTTTGCGTAATTTTATAATGTTTCTATAGAAATTAAGAACCGAACTTTCATCTTCATTCTGCTTAGTTACCGTCATTTCAATGTGCCGCTCATCAACGGGCAGCCAAGGTTTCTCCGTTGAAAACCCTGCACAGCGATTGGTTTGTGACCACGGCATGGGGGTTCGCGCGCCATCGCGTCCTAATGTTTCAGGCCAATTTGTGATGGCTTCGGGGTCTTTCAAATCTTCAAAAGCTACATTGGCTTGAGGAAGGCCCAACTCTTCGCCTTGATAGACAAATATATTTCCACGGAAAGAAGCTAACAAGGCGGCCAGAAGCTTTGAATAACGGGCTTCATCGCAGCTTCCGCGCCAGCGCGAAACAGCGCGCGGGGCATCGTGATTTGAGAACGCCCAGCTTGGCCAACCTTCATGGGGCTCGCCTGGCCAATTAGCTAAGGTTGAACGAATGAGAGTGGCTGATAAGTGGTCTGCATATAGAAAATCAAAAGCGTAAGCAGAATTCAGGCGTTTGTTTCCTTGGGTAAAGGCTTTCATTTCATCCATCGGATAGGGGCCGCCGACTTCAGCTACCGTGAAACGGTTGGGATATTCGTCGATGATGCTACGAATGCGCTCAAGAAATTTTGGAATATCGGGATGCGACATGGAATTAACATGGCGCTGAAAATCAAAGGGTCTTGTAGGCGGGCGCTTAAAGATTGTCTCAACAGGGTTATCTTTAAGTTCCGGATCGTGCATGCCAAAATTGAGCGCGTCCAAACGAAAACCATCAACGTCGCGGTCCAGCCAAAATCTCGTGACGTCTAAAATAGCGTCTTGAACATCAGGGTTGTGTAGATTCAAGTCCGGTTGCTCAACAAGGAAGTTGTGTAAGTAATACTGACCGCGCCGCGCATCCCATTGCCACGCTCCCATTCCAAAAACAGATTGCCAATTATTTGGCGGCGTGCCGTCAGAATTGGCATCAGCCCAGACATACCAGCCTGATTTTGGGTTTGTCTTGCTCTGTCGGCTTTCTTCAAACCAGGGATGTTGGTTAGAGCTATGTGAGTATATCTGATCAATAATGACTTTCAGGCCAAGCTCATGAGCTTTGGCAATCAAGCGGTCAAAATCGGACAGGTTTCCAAACACGGGATCAACACCGCAAAAATCTGCGATGTCATAGCCGAAATCCGCCATGGGAGATGTGAAGAAAGGCGAGAGCCAGACCCCATCTACGCCTAAGGATGCGACATGATCCAGATGTTCAATAACGCCATGTAAATCTCCGATGCCGTCACCATTGCTATCTTTAAAGCTGCGGGGATAGATTTGATAGATGGCCGCGCCTTTCCACCATGCGATGTCGTGGTTTTGCAGAAGAAGGCCCATGTCTTCCTCGTCAAAGATGAGCGCAGCGTTGCTAATGCCTTGAGTCATTGACATGTTTATTTTCCAAACCGCGTGGAAGCTGTTGCAGAGCGGCATATGATGAGGTCAAATGGGGCTAAATCCAATCTAATATTTCCCGTTGTTTTCATCGGGCCACATATGCCCAACAAAGAGGCTATATTGGTAGAGCCTGCATCTATATTAATATTCACAGATCGCGCTTTTGAACCAGTATTTGCTGCAATGAGATATTCATGGCCTGTAATTGGGTCAAAACGAGAGAAGGCAAAAATGTTTCCGTCCTTTTCAGTCAGTCTAGGTATCATCTGACCACGAGATAATGCTGAATGTGAGCGCCGGATAGCAGATGTTTCTGAAATATAGCGGTAAAGCGGATGTCCGATGTCGAAATTACTTTCAGCCGTGGTCGCGTCTGTACCTATAAGGTCATTATCATTATAACTGACTGTCTGGCTGGGGAACATATTCTCGCGCGCTGCTTGATCATTGCCGTCTGAAACGAATCCTTGTTCGCTGCCGGAATAAATAACGGGAACGCCGCGCATGAACATCATAAGGCCATGAGCAAGTTTTGTGCGGGCTAGAAGCTCCTCTTGGCTCATATGAGGGTTTTCATTTTTTACCATTCCGGCAAAACGCCCCATATCATGATTGCCGAGAAATGTTGGCTGCGTGCGACCTTGCTTCGTTGCGTCACCGTATAAGGAGTCTGCGTTCAAAAAACGGTCTAAACGATCTGTATGTGTTTTGCCGCTCATCACATCAAAAACGGCAGATTGGAAACCAAAGTCGAGAACTTGGTCAAACCCGTCAACGCGTGTGAATCGAGCAAGAGCGGCAGGGTCGGGATCATAGACTTCACCAAACATATAGAAATTTGGAATGCCTTCTTTGGTGGCATGTTCTTTCATGGCTGGGAGAAACTGCTTCCAAAAGTTTGGATTGACGTGACGTGTCGTATCAATCCGAAAACCGTCCATTTTATAATTCGTAATCCAGCCCTTGAAGATATCGATCATACCGTCGACGACTTCGGGATGCTCTGTGAAGAGATCGTCCAACCCTGCGAAGTCGCCATAAAGACTGTCTTCACCCTCAAATGTTGTTTCGCCGCGATTGTGATAATATTTGACATCATTCAACCATGCTGGGGTCTTGGAGTTCTCTTCTCCGGCGGGCACATAAGGCGTGTAAGCATAGTTGTTCTGGGTAAGGTTGGCGAAATTTTCGGTTGTCTGATGATGATCTTCATCCCCCATGAAATTTTTATTAATCGAGGGGGCATCTACATCACCACGTGTTGTATAGGGATAATCCGCTAGGCTGCGATAATTGCAGCCATCGGTGACTTTGTCGCCGCCTTGATAATTCGGATCATGGCATTCACGGTAAGAAATGACATCCGCTGTATGGTTAGTAATAATATCCAAATAGACTTTCATATTGCGTGCATGAGCCGCATCGACAAAGGTCTTTAGCTCTGCATTTGTACCGAGATGCGGGTCAACAGAGGTGAAATCTGTAATCCAATAGCCATGATAGCCGGAGCTTTCTTGGCCGGGCCCGCCCTGAACTGGTTTATTCTTATAGATAGGGCCAAGCCAAATCGCGCTCGCGCCCATCCCCTTTATATAATCAAGGCGAGAGGTGAGACCTTTAAGGTCTCCGCCGTGATAAAAGCCTTTATGTGTTGGGTCATAGCCGTGATCGAGCTTGCCGCCGGGGAAGCCGCCCGTATCATTGGATGTATCGCCGTTTTCAAAACGGTCAGGAAGCATAAAGTAAACAACGTCATCTTCAGGGGCTCGCGTCAAATAGTTTGAGAATTCAATATTAGTGGTAACAGGTGAGGTAGATGTTTGCGCCATCACTTTCGTGTGCACATTCTCTGTTTTTATCACGACCGCGCTGTCAGTTTGGCCTTTACAGGCTGCAAGCATAAGCAGACTGGCTGTGCCAAGCAGTGTTTTTTGTAAAAATGTCGATTTTTGTATTAAAATCATGTTCTGAGTCGTCCTCTATACCCCTTTTATGTACCCTTCCTAGGAGGCTTTTATCTAAATGAAAAGCCTAATGCAAAAAATTACATAAAATAATTTATTGTATTTTTAGTTTTGCGGTCGGCTTTTTTGATTAAAAAAGTATAAAAAACAGTAAGTTAAGTATATACTAGTGGTATTCTTGCAACAGTTTTCACTATTTTTTATTAAAAATAATAAAACAATTTGCAAAAATTATGTAAATTTGTGTAAATATAAGAATATAATCGTAACTTGAAATACGTTTTCGTGTTTGGGTTGAAAAAAGAGCCGTCATAAAAGGCGCCTCGTTGAAGGGAAATCAGAATGACATCTACTACGAATTTTAAACGGGCTTGCTTGGCCAGCGCTGCTGCAACGGCCCTGACGCTAGCCATGAGTGTGACAGCAATCGCACAGGACGCTGAGCTTAATGACGACGTAGTCGTTGCGACAGGTATCCGTCAGTCGATTGAAAACAGCTTGCGCTTAAAGAAAGAAAGCTCTTCAATCGTAGAGGCGATTTCTGCTGAGGACATTGGTAAGCTGCCGGATGTTTCGATTGCAGACTCTCTGGCCCGCCTCCCTGGCGTTACGGCGCAACGTGTCCGTGGCCGCGCGCAATCAATCTCAATTCGTGGTTTGGGCCCTGACTTCTCAATCTCACTCCTAAATGGCCGCGAGCAAGTTTCTGCGGGTAATAATCGGGGTATCGAATTTGACCAATATCCCTCTGAGTTGATTTCCTCTGCGTTGGTTTATAAGACACCCGATGCGCGCTTAGCGACGACAGGCAT
The DNA here is from genome assembly GCA_964352785.1 of uncultured Caulobacterales bacterium. Lineage (GTDB taxonomy): Bacteria > Pseudomonadota > Alphaproteobacteria > Caulobacterales > Maricaulaceae > JACOMS01. The sequence goes on along the minus strand of CAYGTI010000001.1, from coordinate 277,705 downwards.
CGCTGGTGCTGTTGACCTGCGTACGGCAAGGCCGCTTGATTATACTGAGCGTAAGATAAACCTTTCAGGCAAGTACGTCATGAATGATAGCGGCTCTCTGAACCCAGATTTCGCTGATGATGGCTATCGTTTGTTTGCCTCTTACATTGATCAATTTGCAGATGGCAAGGTCGGAATCGCGCTTGGTTTTACGGATCAGTCAAACCCCACTCAGTATACAAGCCGAGAGTTAAAGACGGCCGAGGGACAAACCGAGCAGTTTAATTCAACGGTTCGCATTCCACGCGACAACCCACGCACAGGTGTCGTGTCACGTTCATTCGAGCGTACATCTGTGACCGGCACGTTACAGTTTGAGCCCACCGACCGGTTCGAGGCCACAATCGATGCTTATTATTCTGATTTTCAAGATGCCGGTATTTTTCGGGGTGTTGAAACCCCGATTGCCTCTTGGAGCGGAACAAATGCAACAAATGTCACGGGCACTGGATTTGCCGATTCTGTAACATATTCCCCAACAACGCCTATCATTCGAACGGATACAGAGGGTAACACGGCAGAGTTGTTCTCAATCGGGGTGAATTCATCGTTTGCTGTAACAGAAAAATTAAAAGTAACTGGGGATTACAGCCACTCATCACTCGATCGTCAAGACGTTGATTATGAGTCATATGCTGGTACAGGCGCGGGCGCTCTGTTCAGTGGTAATGCAAATTTATTGGATACGTTGACATATACGCTCCCCGAAGCTGGTGATTACTCAATTGCGGCGACGCGTGATTATACTGATCCGGCAACGATGCTTTTAACTGATCCGGGCGGTTGGGGCCAGGTTGGCTTTATCAAGGAGCCACAGATCGATGATGAACTAAACCAGCTTCGTCTTGAGGCAGAATATGAGTTAGACAACAAATTCATCACAGATGTTACAGCGGGCGTGCTTTTAACGGACCGTTTTAAGTCTTATAATTCAAACGAAAATTTTATTGACCCTGGTTCCATATTTACCAACCGCGCGGCCAGTATTCCAACAAATTCAATTGTTGGTGTAACCGATGACGGCGGGACAGGCATTCCGTTGATTGCTTATGATCCTTCTAGCTTCTTGACGGACGGCACATATGTTCTTCGTGCTGCAGGAGATGTAGCTTGGAGCGTTGATGAGTCTATTGATTCATATTACGCTATGGCAAATATTGATTTGGATACAGCCATACCGGTACGTGGTAACGTTGGCTTGCGTTATGAAGATGTCACGCAGTCTTCTTCTGGCACGCTCAACACGTTACAGCCCGGCATATCATCGCTACAAACTGTCACTGAGGGTTACGATTATTGGTTGCCCAGTATCAATTTAAGTGCCGAAGTTATGGACGACACATTTGTTCGGGCTGCTTTTGCTAAAACGGTTACGCGCCCGCGGCTTGACCAAATGGCAGCGAATCAAAATGCCGGGCTTTCAAACCTTGTATGTGCGGATACCGGAACCGATGGTCTTCCAGACACTTATCTTACGGCTGGGTTTTCACCGCCCAATAATGTGTGTTTGAATTTGAGCGGTGGTAATCCTTATTTGCGTCCCTATAGGTCAGATTCTTATGATCTAGCCTTTGAAAGGTACTTTACGGCTGCCAGCGCTATTTCTGTGGCTGTTTTCTACAAAGATTTGTCTGATTACGTTCAAGGCGGATCAACCACTTTGACAGACGCGACTATTGCCGGAGACTTTTTGGGCTCAGCTTTTGTGGCGGCTAACCCTACTGCGGCAACGTTTAATGTTGGCGGAAACGCCAACCTTGAAACGGGTTCCATCAAGGGTGTTGAAGTTTCATTAAAGCTCTCATTAGGGGATATCGTTCCGTCCCTTGAGGGCTTTGGTATGAATGCCAACTACACTTATGCGGACAGCAACATTGAATTGCCCGGGGGACAACAAGTTGAAATACCGGGTTATTCAAAAGATACAGCCGCTGGTGATATCTATTATGAAAACGGCGGGTTTAGAGCACGCGTGAGTGGTCGTTATCGTTCAGAATTCCGTTCAGAAATTCAGCTTTTTGATGGGACACTTTCGGGAGCGAGCGCTAAAGATGAATTTATCGTTGATGCGCAAATTGGCTATGATTTTGATGAGGGACCTCTTGAAGGTTTCGGTATTAATCTTGAAGCCAGTAACATTACAGATGAGCCTTTCCGTACAATTGATGACTATAATTCAGCTGGTGATACATTCGTCAGCCGTCATGAACAATATGGCACAACCTATAACATCACGGTGTCAAAGAAATTCTAATTTCCTCTCTCCCGATTGGAAAAACTTTTGGTGAAATACCATGCTTGCCAGCCTGTCTGGCAGGCTTTTTTGTATTTACTTACAGGCGGTCTCAGGCTTTAGATGGTGTATGACGCATTCTCAGGTTGAAAATATTGTTATTGTTGGCGGGGGTACAGCTGGATGGATTGCAGCTGCATCTATGGCCAAATTACTGGGCGATAAAGTCAATATTACTCTGGTTGAATCTGAGGCAATCGGAACGGTTGGCGTTGGGGAAGCGACCATTCCTCAGCTCCGTCGTTTGAATGCTGTTCTAGGGATAGATGAGCGCGAATTTTTGCGCGAAACCAAAGCCACGTTCAAACTTGGCATTGAGTTTAATAATTGGGGCCGAAAGGGTGATAGTTATCTACACACATTCGGAGATGCAGGGATAAATCTCAGTAACCTTCATTTTCACCATTATTGGCTACGCAGTATTCAAGATGGCAAAGCAAGCAGCCTTTGGGATTATTCTCTGCACCAGAAAGCGGCTTATCAGAATAAGTTTGGCCAGCTTGACAGCGTAGGAAATACGTCGATGACAGGGTTGTCCTATGCGTATCACTTTGACGCCGGAAAATATGCACTCTTTTTGCGGAAAGTAGCCGAAAAAATAGGGGTTAAGCGCATTGCAGGCCGAGTTACAGATGTCGGTTTGAGCGGTGAGAATGGTTATATTGAAACTGTAACGCTTGAGTCAGGTGATGTCATCTCGGGCGATCTGTTCATTGATTGCTCAGGCTTTCGCGCTTTGCTGATTGGGCAAGCCTTGGATATCGAATATCAGGATTGGTCTGAGTGGTTGCCCTGTAACCGCGCTGTGGCTGTAGGTTGTGAGGCAACAGAGTCGCTCCTGCCTTATACGAAAGCGACAGCACATGAGGCGGGCTGGCAATGGCGTATTCCGTTGCAGCACCGAACAGGTAATGGGCATGTGTTCTGCGATAAGTTTATGGATGTAGATACAGCCACTCAGACACTGCTAAATAACTTGGATGGGGAGCTCTTGAGTGAGCCAAAAGTGCTCTCATTTACCACAGGGTGCCGTAAAGAGTTTTGGCATAAAAACTGTGTTTCACTAGGGTTAGCAAGTGGATTCTTGGAGCCCTTGGAATCCACCTCTATTCATCTTATTCAATCTAACGTGTCGGCACTAATAGAACTCTTTCCATCAAAAGATTTTGGTCAAGCCAATATCGAGGAATATAATCGACGCGTGTCTAAAGAATATGATTTGGTCAGAGATTTTCTTATTCTGCATTACCATCAAACTGATCGCGAAGATTCAGAATTTTGGCGTTATTGTAAGTATATGGATGTGCCAGATTCGTTGAAATCCAAGATGGCGCTTTTTGCTGAGAACGGTCATTTGTTCAAAGATGCAGATGATATATTCCGCGAGTCCAGCTGGGTACAAGTTATGGTCGGGCAGGGGCTAATGCCCAAAGGTCATCATGTCATGGCTAATAGAATATCAGATGCGCAACTCGGCGACTTTCTAAAAAGTGTCAGCATAATAATTGACAAAGCTGTTACGCCATTGCCGTCTCACGAAGACTTTGTATCAGCTTTCATTGAGCATTGATTTACAATAATTGTCAATGAATTCATCATGCGGTATCATTGCTTCAGAGGCTTGGGCTATAGCTTCATGAATCTGTGAGAGGCGCTCTTTTGCCGGCACGCCTTGACGCATTCCTGTTATGGCGGGAGCGCGAAGTGGGATAATATTTTGCCCAATGTAAACGGCTATCCAGCTTGGATTATGGAAAAGTTCACGCTCATCAGACACGATCATGCCGTGACTTTTGAAGTGCGCAATTTTATTTTCTAAACTATCCGGAATATTCATATTTTTGCAATATTTCCAAAAGGCAGTGTCTTCGCGTTCTGTCGCGGTGTAATGCAGGATTAAGAAGTCGCGAATGCGTTCGTATTCTGACCGTGTGAGCTTATTATATTCCTCCGCCAAAAGGGGCGAGGCATCTTTATCCGGGAACATGGCTAGAAAGCGCAGAATGCCGTATTGGATAAGGTGAAGGCTGGTCGACTCCAGTGGTTCCATGAAGCCTGCTGAGAGGCCAATAGCAACACAGTTCTTGTTCCAAAATTTCTTACGCATACCCGTTGTGAAGCGAAGGTGCTTTGGGGCGGCCAAGGGTTTACCATCTAAACCATGTAAGAGTGTTTTCTCTGCCGTGCTCGGCTCTTCATATTGACTGCAATAGACATATCCATTGCCTGTTCGGTGTTGCAAGGGAATGCGCCACTGCCAGCCGGCATCCTTGGCAGTAGATTTCGTGTAGGGTAAAGTTTCGCCTACTTTTTCACACGTGACAGCAACGGCGCGATCGCACGGTAACCAATGTGACCAATCCTCATATCCAGTCTTCATTTTCTGTTCGATGAGTACCCCGTAAAAACCCGTGCAATCCACAAAGAAGTCGGCCTCGATAATATCACCATTTTCTAATGTGACGTTTTCTATGAAGCCGCTTTCGGCGTTCAGGGCAGCATCGGTAACTTTGCCTTCTTGACGTGTCGTTCCGCGTGCCTCGGCATATTTGCGAAGGTATTGTGCATAGAGCGTTGCGTCGAAATGATAGGCGTAATCATAGGTCGATTGGATTTGACGCTTGTCTTGCATGGGGTGATTAAAGCGGTGTTTTTGCGCGGCGGCCCACGCCATTGAATAATCATCTAGACTGTCGATATTACCCGCGAGATATTCACGCATCCAGTGCTGGTAGAAGGGCACGCTATCGAACTCGGCCCCATATTGCCCGAAAGGATGGAAGTAAGCTTTGCCTTTCTTGGCCCAGTCAATAAATTCAATGCCCAGCTTAAAAGAGCCTTGAGTTTCGCGCACAAAGGTCGCTTCATCAATGCCGAGGCGTTGGTTGAAATATTTAATCGGCGGTATGGTCGCTTCGCCCACGCCAATCGTGCCGATAGCTTCTGACTCAATGAGAGTGATCTCGCAGGATTGGCCAATGGAATTTGAGAGCGCTGCCGCCGTCATCCAGCCCGCAGAGCCGCCGCCAATAATGGCTAATTTCTTTATGCGTCTGTCACTCATATAACCTTGTAACTCATTATGTAAAAAATTACATTAAAATAATGAATAATTTCAATGATTATGGAATTTAACTTTCAATTATTTACAAAATAATGTAAATATTTTCCCATAATTATAAACAGGGAATTTAATGATGTATATGCGTCACGCCGCTCTTTTAATGCTGAGTTCAGCGCTGTTTCTTGGCGGGTGCCAACCAACCTCTCAGACGAAAGCTGATGTGCCCGCAACGGCCCAAACGCCTTTGGAGGCCAGCACTCCCCGTGAAACACAATCCGTTAGCCTGTCTTCTCCTGATGGGAAGAACAGCATTTCAGTGCGCGATGAAGGCGGGTTATTACGTTATAATATCACGCGCGGTGAATACACTGTTGTGGGCGACTCTCGTCTTGGTTTGCAGTTTTTGGAGCAGCATGGGCTCGATGCGGATTTACGGATTATCTCAACGGAAACCTCTAAATCTGACACGACATGGGAACAGCCTTGGGGCGAACGCCGTACCGTTCGCGATAATCATACGGAGTTATTGATTAAAGCGGAACGAGTCAGTCCGAATCTCAAATTCAATATCCGCATCAAGGCTTTTAATGATGGTATTGGTTTTCGCTATGAAGTGCCTGAGCAAGCGAGACTTGATAGTGTATCAATTACGAGAGAGCTCACCGATTTTAACATCGGACAAGACACGATGTCTTGGACCATCCCGGCGCGTATGTATAACCGCTATGAATATCTCTATAGCGAAAAAACCGTAGGTGAGCTGCAAATGGTGCATACGCCTGCGACCTTCCGCAAAGAAAATGGCGTACACCTATCTATCCACGAAGCAGCCTTGGTCGATTACTCCGCCATGTCTTTGCATCAGCAGCGCGAAGGTGTACTACAAGCTGACCTAACGCCGAGCGCGGATGGTATTTTGGTCAAAACGCAAACACCTTTTCAAACGCCTTGGCGAACAGTTCAAATTTCGGACGACGCGACGGGGCTCATAAATTCAGACCTTATTCTAAATTTGAATGAGCCGAATAAACTCGGTGATGTATCGTGGTTTACGCCAGGAAAATATGCAGGCATTTGGTGGGAACAACATGTCAAAGAGGGCACGTGGGGCAATACAGACGGTCCTGTAAATCATCATGCTGCGACAACACAGGCCACAAAAGATAAAATGGACTTTGCGGCTGAAAATGGGTTCACGGGAGTACTCGTCGAAGGCTGGAATGTTGGCTGGGATGGGGATTGGTTTAACAATGGAGATGTCTTCTCATTTACTGAAACCTATGCTGATTTTGATATCAAAGAGATCGCTCGGTATGGCCGCGAGGTCGGTGTGCGCCTAATTGGGCATCATGAAACATCTGGCAACATTTCAAATTATGAAAACCAGCTTGAAGACGCCATGGATCTCATGGCGGAAAATGATGTTCGGGTCATTAAATCAGGCTATGTCGCGGATGCTGGTAACATCAAACGCGTTGATGAAAACGGCATTGCTCAATATGAGTTCCACGACAGTCAAGCCATGGTGGATCATCATTTGAAAGTTGTAAAACTAGCCGCCGAACACAAAATTGCAATGAACCCGCATGAGCCTGTCAAGGATACAGGACTACGCCGGACCTATCCCAATTGGGTGTCTCGCGAAGGCGCACGGGGACAAGAGTTTAATGCATGGGGTATTCCGCCAAACGGGCCTGACCATGTTTTAAACTTGCTTTACACGCGCATGCTTTCCGGCCCGATGGATTATACGGCTGGGGCTTTTGATCTACGTCCGAACGAGATGCCCGTGGTCGCAGAAGATCTTCCTCGTAATGATCACCGCTCACGGATTGAGCATACACTGGCCAAAGAGCTCGCACTTTATGTCGCCATCTATTCCCCCATCCAAATGGTTATGGATTTGGAGCGTAATTACACGGCCCGCCCCGATGCTTTTCAATTTATCAAAGATGTACCCACCGATTGGGAGCAATCTATCGCGCTAGACGGCGAAGTCGGGGACTATGCCGTCATCGCGCGTAAAGACCGCAATTCCGAAGACTGGTATGTGGCGGCTTTGACAAATGAAGACGCGCGCAAACTTATCGTTGACTTCAGCTTTTTAGGTGAGGGCGACTATGAAGCGCAAATTTACCGCGACGGTTCAGACGCTGATTATGATACCAAGCCTTATGATATTGTCATTGAGAGTAAGGCCGTGACAGCCGCTGATAAATTATCGTTCGCATTAGGCCGAAGCGGCGGCGCAGCCATTAGACTTAAAAAGAAATGATTAAACAGGCCATTATATCCGTTCTGACATTGGGCCTTTTTGCCTGTTCATCGTCGCTGAGCCCGGAAACAACAGTCGATTGGTCACAAGAAACCGCTATCGACCCCAATAGTGTTGCGGGCGATTTTAAGGGTATTACGGGTCAAGTCGTTTATCAAAGGGCGTTTCAATCTCAGTTCGTTACGCAGCGCGATGTCGAAATTTGGCTTCCGCCATCTTATGAAATTTCCGCTGATAAACGCTATCCCGTGATTTACATGCATGATGGTCAAAATATGTTTGACCCCGCAGCCTCGAAATACTCTGGATGGGATTGGGGTGTTGATGAAGCTATGACGGCCCTCATCAGGAGCGGCGATATCCGCGAAGCCATAATTGTTGCGCCGCATAGTATCGATAAATGGCGCAATGCGGATTACTTCCCGCAAAAGGCTGGCGAAATTTATGCACAGGACTTTAAAGCCGCCATGCCGGAGTTTGAACTCAAGGGATTACGCGCCGATGGCTATCTGAAATTTCTGACCACTGAACTTAAACCTTTCATAGATAATAATTACCGCACGCTTACAGGTAAAGAAGATACCTCTATAATGGGCTCTTCCATGGGGGGGTTAATTTCACTTTATGCAATTAGCGAGTATCCAGACATTTACGGCGCGGCGGCAAATGTCAGCACCCATTTCCCGCTCGCGAATGGTAAGTTAATCGATTATTTCGAGGATGTGCTGCCAGATCCTAAAGCCCACAGGCTGTATTTTGATTACGGAACTTTGACACTAGACCATAATTATGAGGGCTATCAAAACCGCATGGACGTCGCGCTGATGAAGGCTGGCTATGAGCGCGGAACAAGTTGGACAACGCGTAAATTTGAGGGTCATGATCATTCCGAGCGATCTTGGCGCAACCGAGTGCATATTCCTCTGACGTTCCTTTTAGAGGGTCGCAGTGTAGAAGGCGGAGAAGAAAAATGAGATACAAAATTCTTTCAGCCGCTTTCGCAGTCATATTAGCGGCTTGCAGCCCGTCCTCTCAAGGGACCGCCAATGATATAAAAGACCTGGCAGCTTCTTCGTTCCAAGTGAAATTAAAACACCCGGAATGGTCCAAAGATGCGGTGATTTATCAAATCAACACGCGTCAATATTCCGAGGAGGGAAACTTCAAAGCGGTTGAGCAAGACCTCGCGCGCATTAAATCGCTTGGCGTTGATATTCTCTGGTTCATGCCAATTCATCCGATTGGCGAGGCCAAGCGAAAAGGCAGTCTTGGCAGCCCTTATGCCGTAAAGGATTTTCAGGCGGTCAATCCTGATTTGGGCACATTAGAAGATTTCAAATCTCTCGTTGATGCGGCGCATGGAATGGATATGAAAGTCATCATTGATTGGGTAGCCAATCATACAGCGTGGGATAATTTCCTGATCTCAGCGCATCCCGAATGGTACACGCGTAATTCTGAGGGCGAGATGCAACATCCGCCGCACACAGACTGGTTGGATGTAGCCGACCTTGATTATTCCAAAGAGGGTTTGCGGGCCTATATGACGGAGTCGCTGCTTTATTGGGTCAAAGAGGTCGGTATCGATGGGTACCGATGTGATGTGGCGGGGATGGTGCCAACAGATTTTTGGAATTCTGTCCGCTCAAAATTAGAGGCTGTAAAGCCTGTCTTTATGTTGGCGGAGTGGCAGGACCCAGAACTGCATGAATACGCTTTTGATGCCAGTTACGCGTGGCGCTGGAAAGAAATCATGCAGGATATTGTGCAGGGCACAGCAGATGCGTCTGATATTGCGGGTTATTATGATGACCACCAAAGTATATGGCCGCGAGATTCAATGCGCATGGCCTACACGGAAAATCATGATCAAAATAGTTGGGATGGCTCAACGGGCGATATTTATGGCGACGCGCTAGAAGCTGCGATGGTCCTTTCATTCGTAGGTGAGGGCATTCCGCTTATCTATAATGGTCAAGAAGCGGGCAATCAAAAGCGTTTAGAATTTTTCGAGAAAGATCTGATCGAGTGGGCAGAGCATCCGCATAAAGACCTCATCACAAAGCTCACATCCCTCAAAGAAAATAATAGTGTTTTATGGAATGGCGCTTGGGGTGAGCCGTTAGAGGTGCTTACGACATCTAACCCGAAAGACGTTTTTAGTTTTGTTCGTAGAGATAGCAAATCCGCTATTGTAGCTGTCTTTAACCTGTCGGATAAACATGTCGATATGAATTTTTCTGACGAGGTTCAACAGGGTGATTATAATGCCTTTAAGTCCGGTGAGGGTGTGACCTTAACGCCTGAAACCAAGCTCTCATTAAAGCCTTGGGATTATGATATTTATACCCGATAAAGGCCTATGTCAGACCCCGGCTACAGAGTTGAACGATTTGGGCAGGAGCAAGAGCCTGTCGTCATTATCGATGACTTTTATTCAGACTTAGAAGCTTTACGCCGTGACGCTGAGACGAAGTACTATCAAAAACTCGGACCTTTTTATCCGGGTATTCGATCGCAAGCGAGTCCAGCTTATCTAGGTGAGCGAATGCACCTTCTCACAGATATTTTAAAGAGCGTTTTCGGTTTCCAAAACGGCGCAAAATTAACCGAATGCGCTTATTCATTGGTGACAACGCCCCGCGGTGAGTTGACGCCTATTCAGCGCCTACCACATTATGATGGAACGGATGCAAAGCGTTTGGCCGTCTTGCATTATCTTTCAGGCGCAAAGACGGGCGGAACGTCATTTTACAGTCACAATGCAACGGGATTTGAAACGATAACGCAAGACCGCTTCGAGCGTTATAAGTCTACCCTCGCAGAAGAGGCCGCAGAGTTTGGATTACCCCCTCAAAATTATGTTGATGAAGGGAAACCGCAATTCACTTTAATTGGTAGAATAGCGTCCAAACCCAATCGCTGCATTCTTTATCGCGGTATCACTTTACATTCTGGATATATTCCCTGCGATATGCCTCTTGATGTAAACCCTACCAAAGGCCGGCTTACAATTAATGCATTCCTCTCTGGGAAATGATTCCAGAAATTTGGTGGATTTCATTTAATTCCGCAGAGATTTTAGGTTTGATGTGCGTCTAGCTTTGTAGACACCTTGTTTGGTAAAACCGGAAGCAAAGAGAGTGTCTTATGGGCGGTCGTATCAGGTATACACAAGAGTTTGAATTGGGGGCCGTATCGCAAGTTACGGACAGAGGGCACAGCGTGACATCTGTTGCTGGGCGTCTCGGCGTCAGCACCAAGTCGCTTTACGATTGGGTGAAGCGATATGGCGGCCAAGCGAGTGATGTTGCCATCTTCGCAGACACGGCTGAGATCACACGGCTGAAGGCGGAGCTACGCCGCGTCACCGAGGAGCGTGACATCTTGAAAAGGCCACGGTGTACTATGCAAAGGACCACGGGTGAAGTACGCCTTTATGACGGCGCACCGGGATGAGTTTTATCAACGTCTAAGCTATAAAGGCGACGTTGATCTGGTTGCAAAACTGGATGAATGGGAAAGGTTCTATAACTCCCACAGACCGCACGGAGCGTTTGCTGGAAAAACCCCTTACGAAGCGCTTAGAGAAAAGCTATAGTCACTGCAGGAAGTGTCCAGCGAGACCCGCTATATTACACCCCAGCCATAGCCGCAGCTTTATTCCTTCGCTATACAGCACCTCCTATGCTCAAAACCCTAACCCTTTTGCTGCCCGCTCTCATTCCGTCGTGGCGGTTTTTTGATGTGATAGCGCCGTCGCCGCGTATTGAGTTTGCGCGCCTGAAAATGCCCGGCGATATGGAGGCGGTTTGGCAGGAGTTTCGGCCCCGACCTGCCCATGTACCGCTGCGCGCTATGACGCTGCGGATGGTGTGGAATCCGGTTTGGAACCAATCTCTTTTTCTTGTGAACTGCGCCGAGAACCTGATGGAGAGCGGACGGGTGCATTATTATCAAGAAATTTTGAGTCGTATTACCGCAGAGATTAAACCTATTTCCGGAGAGCGGGTGGCGGCATCTTATCTGCAATTCCGGCTTGTGTTTATCTCCCGTCAAGACGACGCGCTGGTTAAAGACATTATGTTTGTGTCCGAGTGTCATCATATCGGAAACGCAGCAGAGGGGGATATTGGGGAGAGAGCTCATGAGCCTTGAACTTGCCATTCGCGCGACGGAGATCGTTTTGGCGTTTGCGTTTATTCTGCAAAGCGTTGAGCATCTGGGGGCCGCAAAACAGGAGAGAGCCTTATTTTTTCTACGCCTGTGTTTGAGTATTTTGCTCTTGTTTGGGGTTTACACGCCGTGGATGTGCGCGGCGCTTGTTGTGATCTCGCTCCTTATTTTGAGGCGGTTCCAAGGGCCTTATAATGGCGGCAGTGACCGCATGGGTTTGCTGATTTTATGCTGTTTGTGTGCCGCGCAGTTTATGCCGTCGCCGCGCTGGCAGGAATATGTTTTCGGCTATCTCGCGCTGCAAACCGTGCTGTCCTATTTTATGTCTGGCTGGGTTAAAATTGTAAACTCCGACTGGCGCAGGGGCCGCGCGCTGCGTGATGTATTTGCGTTCTCAGCATATCCGGTGAGCGAATCGTTGAGGGGATGGGCGAAGCGGCCAAAGCTTCTGTTTGTGATGTCTTGGGCGGTGATGCTGTTCGAGCTGTTTTTTCCGCTAACATTGTTTTCGCAAACGGCGCTCATAATAGGGCTGATCATTGCGGCTGTTTTTCACCTTGGGAATGCGTGCCTTTTTGGATTGAACCGTTTTTTCTGGGTGTGGCTGGCCGCGTACCCGTCTCTTCTCTGGCTGCAAAGCCGCATTTTTACCGTAGGCTTCGGTTAGGTTTTAGGGTTTTGTATTTATGAGTCTTCGGGCTGAATTTTGTGACTCAAGCTTTTTACGGAAGATTGAAACTGAGACATACCTTTTGGGGCGGGCCGCTTTTACTCCGATACTCTGCTGAGTATGATTAAGCCTTAAATCCTGAATAGAACCTAATTAAAGACAACCGTCTTCGTCTCGTTTAGAAATACCCGGTTTTCAAGATGCCAGCGCACGGCTCTGGAAAGAACAGTGCTTTCAAGGTCGCGGCCAACACGAACAAGTTCGTTTGCGTCATAGGAGTGCTTCACCCGCGCAACTTCTTGTTCGATAATAGGCCCTTCATCCAAGTCTGCCGTAACATAGTGCGCCGTTGCTCCGATGATTTTTACACCGCGCCTATAAGCTTGGTGGTAAGCCCGTGCGCCCTTGAAACTGGGCAGAAAAGAATGGTGAATATTGATAACTTTCCCATAGAGTTTTTTTGAAAAATCATCTGATAGAATTTGCATATACCGTGCAAGAACGACGAGATCTATCTCGTTCTCTTGGATATATGTCATGAGTTTTGCTTCTTGCTCTTTTTTGTTCTCTTTCGTGATCTTCATGACCATATAAGGTATATTTTGGCTCTCAACCTGCTCGCGGCTTGTCTCATGATTGGATATGACGCCGACGAGATCCATTTTCAGGTCGTTCTTTTTCCACCTGTACATAAGATCACTTAAACAATGATCCATTTTTGAGACCATAATTAATACGCGGCCGTTACGGGTCTCAGGCACAATTTCGCTGCGCAATTCTAATCTTTCAATGATAGGCCGTAATTGAAACTCGAATTTCTCGATTGCAGGCGTTGAGAACCGAATACGCATCAGAAGCTTTTGTGTCTCCGGGTCATCAAACTGCTGACACTCTTCAATATTGCCATCACTTTCTGCGATGCACCGGGTTATAGCCGCGACAATACCGGGCTGATCCTGGCAGCTTACTTTTAGGATATAATGTGGAATTTTCGTCATCATGTTTTCTGTCTGATAGAGTGAAGGGGCGCTTATGATAAGGCATCCCGTCTTTTATAAAAGGAGGCCTAGGTTGCAAACATCAATTTAATGAGGTCTACAAAAAGATACTTTTAATCTGATTAAGCCCTCAATAAGCCCAAGCTCTCGCTATATGGTCTTTTTGAATATGTGTTTTGATGGCGTCCGCGTGGTTGAGGGTCATGCCTATCGCGTCGAGACCTCCGACGAGCATGTCCTTATCCCCTTTATTGATAAAAAACGGGATATCGTTTGCGGTTTGGCTTGGTAGATCAATCGTGACGGGATTTACGGCTTTGAGTTTTGCAATATCTTTAGCGCCTAGTGTAATTGCGGCAATGCCATTTGTAATGCAATTATTGTAGAAAATCTGGCCAAAGCTCTCTGCGATAACCGCGCGAATGCCGTATTCAGCGAGCGCCCAGACGGCGTGTTCCCGCGAGGACCCACAGCCGAAATTTTTGCCCGACAAGAGTATAGTGGCGCGTTTATAGGCGGGTTGGTTGAGCACGAAATCGGGGTTTGGCTCGCGGCCGCCGGGCTTGGTGTAGCGCTGGCCCGCGAACATGCCGTCGCCGAGGCCGATTTTAGACACGCTTTTCATCTCGCGCGAGGGTATGATCTGATCGGTATCAATATTATCACGCAGCATGGGCGCGGCCATACCAGTATGAATTATGAAGGGCTTATGCGGCATTTTTCTTGTCTTTTGCAATGTTTGTGGGGTCGGTGATTTTTCCGGCGATAGCGCTAGCGGCGACGACGGCGGGGCTGGCGAGATGTGTGCGCACATTCGGGCCTTGGCGGCCTTCAAAATTGCGGTTGGTTGTGGATATGACGCGCGACCCCGGTGCAAAGGTTTCGCCGCCTGCATAGAAACACAGCGCGCAGCCCGGGGCTCCCCACTCAAAACCGGCAGCGCGAAAAATCTTGTCCAGCCCCTCGGCTTCGGCGGCGCGGCGCACGGACATAGAGCCGGGCACGCAAATGGCCTTGACGCCGTTTGCAACTGTGCGGCCGTTTAAAACCGCTGCCGCCGCCTGTAAATCAGACAGGCGTGCATTTGTGCAAGACCCGATAAATGCGCCGTTTATGGCAAGTCGGTCGAGTTGTTGGCCGGGGGTAATATCCATATACTCTATCGCGCGGGCATTGGTTGCATCGCTTACGGGCACAGTAGAGTCTATCGGCCCGGCTTGCGCAGGCGATGTGCCCCATGTCACAGTCGCGCGGATGTCTTCCGCATCAAAACTGTACTGATAATCATAGTCGGCGTCCGGGTCAGATGTCAGCGCGGCCCAATCCATGAGCGCTGATTGATAATTTGCACCCGTTGGCGCATATTTTCGGCCTTTGACATAGGCAACTGTCTTCTCATCTGGCGCAATAATGGCGGAAAAGGCTGCGAATTCTACGGCCATGTTACACAGGGTTAAGCGCTCTTCGATGGATAGGGCGGAAATCGCTGTGCCTTTATATTCTACGGCGCAGCGTTTTGCGCCCGATGCACCCAGAGCGGCGATAATATGTAAGGCGATATCCTTGGCTGTCACGCCGTCGCGAATGTCGCCGTTCACAGTAATAAGCATTTGCGGTGGTTTTTTCACGCGCAAACAGCCTGTCACCATAGCGTGTTCTGCGTCGCTTGACCCTATGCCCCACGCCATAGCGCCCAGCGCGCCGAGCGAGCACGTATGACTATCAGGGCAAACGAGCGACAGGCCGGGCATAGCAATGCCAAGTTCTGGCGCAATCACATGCACTATGCCTTGGTTTTCATCCAAAACGTCAATTAGGTTAATCCCGGCAGCCTTCGCGGCAATGCGGGTGGCCTTGATAAAGACATCGCCGCCGGGGGTGCGGGCATCATTGGCCCCGCGCCCATCTGCGTTAGAAACGATATGATCCATAGTGCAAAACACGCGTTTCGCGTCGAGCGGTTTACGCCCGGACGCTGCAAGGCTTTCAAGTGCCACGCTGCCTGTGCGCTCGTGCAAAAAAACGCGGTCAATGGCGATCAAATCTTCGCCGCTGTCCAGCGTCAAGACGCGGTGCTGGTTCCACAATTTGTCAAACAGTGTTGGTCTCATACCTGCTTTATCCATTCCAGCTTTTGTAAGCTTCGAGACAACTTAAAGCATTTAACTATATCAAAAGTAAGTGCCTAGGATTGAAGCGTTCAAGTTTTCCAAACATAGTTATTCATTATGCATAAGTACTCGCTTTCAAGCGTGTCTCCGAGCCCAAAATATGTGAGTGCATTGGACTCAACAACTCACTGTTCAAGTGCAGATAATAGGCTGCAAGCTAAGTACAGATTGGATGAGACTATTGGAATACTAATATTTGCCGCCTCGATACCAGGTAAGGTCGACATACCGGTTCCGCTTAGCAAGATAGCATCAATAGATTCCGCAGATTTAATAGTGTTGATCGCTGCTTGAAACAGCATCAAACCAAAAATCACGCGTTAATCTGACAATGTCTGTCTAGAGGCGGTTTGATTTGTGAGATCGCCTAGCGCGGTTTTAAGTTGATCGAGTTTGCGTCCATATTTTTTCCAACGCCCTATAGACCCAGAATATAAAGGTTGCCGAACTTGGACTGAGCTTGCTGTTGATACAGGTGCCGCATTTTCGTGAAAACGAAGACAAGCCTCTTGCCAACTCAGTCCGCAAAATTTGAGGAGTTTGCGAGTTTGATTCTCTTGATCAAAAACAATATCTTCATAATGAATTTCCATGAAGCGGCTAGCGGGTAATGCCCCCCGCCAATGCGCCATTAACTCATGAAATTGACGATAAAACCAAGCGGTATCCTCAATATCAAACGTATAATTATAGTAAGAATATTCCGTCGAAAATAGCTGCCGGTAGTTTGATAGACAACTATCCATTGCCCCCCTTCGCAGAGCTATAATACGGGCGTTGGGCAAAGCTTTATGTATGAGTGCCGCATAGAAAAAATTAAGCGGCATTTTATCGATCATACATTTCGAACCTTTTGCCCGCTCGGAGGTCATTTGGATATACGTTTTTCCAACACTTGCGATGTCAATCTCGTTCGCGCTTAAAAATGTGTCTGCGTCCAAAACGAGGTGAGAGTCGGTTTCGGTTGCCCGCTTTACAAGTTCCGCAAAAATATTGAGTTCACCCGCAGATATAACATCAGAATGAGAGGACAGAATACGGTCAACAAGCGTTGTACCTGTTCGCGGCAAACCTACGATAAAGATCGGGCTTGCATCAGAGTAATGGTTAGCCATTTCATTGGGTCCGCTGCTGATTAATTTTGCAGCATCAAATGTTGCTAGACCAGCTTTTCGATTATAGCGAAGTTGCTTTCGCTTTTTTGACTTACCCCGAGTCAGCCACTCAAAACTTTCTTCGTGACGTCCTAAATCCTCTAGAGTTTTTGCAATAGAGTGACCAAGTTGCAACTGCCCTTCAGCGTCATTAAGACTACTCTCAAAAAGCTCCATAAGTGTATCAAGGTGATTATCGTCCTGCGTTTGTTTAGTAAGAGACACTAACGATGACCAAGCCCGATAAAAAGTTGGATCAAGTCTGACTGTGTTTTCATAGGCCGACTTAGATTTACCGAAGTCGCCAATGAATTGCGCTGAAGCTCCAAGGTTAAAATAGTAATTTGCCTGTTCTGGGCTTTGGCTGACAACTTTTTCAAAGAGAGGTATCGCCAGTTCATGGTAACCAGAGCGGCTGTAGATAACGCCCAGAGTATCAAGCATGAAAATATCATCTGTTGCAAAATTTGCAGCTATGTCGGCTTGAGCTTTAGCTAAATTTTGACGTCCTAACGCTGAAAGCGTTTTGGCCAGATGAACGTGAAAGTCAACAATGCCGTCGTCAAGTTCTACGGCTTTTGAAAATAGCTCGAAGGCCTTCACTTGATTTTGATGCTCTGAAGCTATTACCCCAAGCAAAAAATAGGGCAGTGGGTCTAGTTTGTTGCGCTTCAAAGCATTTATGGCGCTACTATGAACGCTTCGATAGTTTTTTTTTCGTATAAGCGCTAAGCCAGATTCGAGAGTTACGGAAGTCATAAGCGGCCTTTAGCAATTTAGATTGTGTGACACAAATGCATCTCTCAAAATCTATTTTTGTGCGTTTATGCCTCTAAGCGTGGATGGCTCGAATTTTTACTTGATTTTTGTATTTGAGTTCGGACATGACGTGTCGTCGGACTATATGTCTACGCTAAAGG
The DNA here is from genome assembly GCA_964352785.1 of uncultured Caulobacterales bacterium. Lineage (GTDB taxonomy): Bacteria > Pseudomonadota > Alphaproteobacteria > Caulobacterales > Maricaulaceae > JACOMS01. The sequence continues at coordinate 259,945 of CAYGTI010000001.1, read as the reverse complement.
CCGCAATAGAGCCACGCTAAAAATATGAAAGAAAATAAAATGCATAAGACTATATCATTTAAGAACAGCTTGAAAATGACGGCCAGCATTTTGGCCTTGCCCATTGGAGTTGCAAGTTTTTCCGCGCCCGCTCAAGCTCAAGTTACCGATGAAATCATCGTAACGGCCACGAGACGCGCGGAATCCCTTCAAGATGTTCCGCTCAATATATCGGCTGTAAGCGCGAAAGAACTAGAAGATATCGGTATTACTGACCTTGCGGAATTGTCAGCTTGGGTGCCAGGTTTTCACATCATTAACTCAGGTGGCCGCGAACAAGACGGTATTGTTATTCGCGGCTTAAATGCTGATGGCTTAGGCGCAGCAAATAATAATGGAACTGTTGCGACTTATATTGGTGAAATTCCCCTTTTCGTTGATTTAAAACTTAATGATATGAAACAAGTTGAAGTCCTATTAGGGCCGCAGGGAACGCTTTATGGTGCCGGGACAATGGGTGGGGCGGTACGTTACATTCCGAACAGACCTGAATTTGGCACTGAATATTTTGAACTCAGAGCCGACGCATATAATTACGCAGAAGGCGGCGGCATTTCTACCGATGTAGGGTTCACTGCAAATGTACCTATTAGTGAAAACTTTGCGATCCGTGGGTCTTTGGATTATCTTAGAGATGATGGGTATATCGACTATGTGAATGTCGTGAAGCAAATCGGATTTTCCAATCCGGATCTTGCATCTGATGTCCGCACAGTTGAGGATGCCAACAAAGAAAACACGCTCTCTATGCGTATAGCGGCGCGGTGGTCACCCATTGATGCAATTGATGCAAACCTTACATATTATGGTCAGTTCCAAAATGTTGAAGGACGTTCACACAATGGTTATGTGAACGGACGGGATGCCAACAATACCTTTATCACCGGCCCCTACGAGTCAGGGACACGTGTTTTAGAGCCTAATGACCGTGATGATCAATTACTGGCACTCGAAGTGACAGCGGATTTAGGGTTTGCAGAACTCACGTCAGCCACTGGTTTTGGTAAATATGATGAGCTCGGCAATCGTGATCAGACCGACTTACTCATTGGCTTGCAGTACAGCTATGAGAGTTTTCCGACCTTCACAGCCATAACAGAGGAAGCCGCGCGGGAAGAATTTTTTAACCAAGAAGTTCGACTCGTGTCCAAAGGCGACCACCGTTATAATTGGATCATCGGGGCTTTCTATAATGAAACCAAGTCGCAGTCCTATTCACACGAGTTTACGCCAAACCATCCGTTCTCAACCCGCCCCGACGATTTGGAATATGATGCCTTTACGAACTCAAAGGACATAGAAAAAGCCGTCTTTGGCGAGGTTGGTTTTGATATTACGGATGCATGGCAAGTCACACTCGGTGGGCGTTATTATGAATATGATTTGAAGTCGGTCAGTGATGCTGAAGTTCCGTTCTTTGCAGCGGCAACTTACGTACAAACAACATTGGAGAGTATAGCAGAAGAAGCCTTTGATCCTCTAAATGACGCGAAAGACGACGGAACTTTATTCAAAGTCAATACATCTTACGCTGTCAATGATGACGTTAATGTTTATGCGACCATTTCCGAAGGTTTCCGTTTGGGCGGAGCTAACGGCATACAACCTTGTCCAGCGGTCATTGATCCTAACGTACAAACATTGTGCGCCTTACCTAATGAACAGAGCTACGGTCCTGATTCTACAACAAATTATGAGGTCGGAGTTAAAAGCACATTGATGGATGGTAGGCTTACTCTAAACGGCGCAGTTTACCTTCTAGATTGGGAAGGCATCCTACTAGAAGGCGCCACTCAAAATGGTAGCTTAACTTTCCTACAAAATGGTGGGACAGCTCAATCCAAAGGCTTCGAAGTTAGTTTTGATTATGCCCCAACGGATGCGATTAACATTCGCGGTAACTACGCTTATACAAATGCACAACTGACAAGCGCTGCACCCAACCTTATTTCAACTGACGGTTTTTATGGTGTTAACCCTGATGCGTCAGACGCGGCAACATGTCCTGTGGATGGGAATGGAGACTTTATAACTCCTACCAATCCTCTTTGCCTTGGGGCTGGCGGCAAAGACGGCGACCGCCTTCCTGGCTCACCTGAACATCAGTTCAGTATCTTTGGCGACTACACGCAAAATATCTCATCTGAATATGATATCGTTTACCGTCTTGGCGGGTCGTACACGAGCGACATTTTCCAGCGTGTCGGAAGTATTGCCAATGGTGAAACCCTTGATGGTTACCTCTTGGCAAATGCGTCAATCTCACTAGAGAACGACAATTGGAACCTGACTTTATATTCAAATAATCTGTTTAATGAATATGCAGAGTCGACTATCACGGGCACAGGACGTTCAATTCAGAGCTTCACTGATACGGACGGCGGATCTCATATTTTCCGTGGTTTCCGCCCGACGCCTATACCGCCGCGCGTGATTGGTATGAGAGCGAGTTACAAGTTCCAATAGCAGACACTTAATTTGTATTTTAAGATAAAAAGGCCTCAATTGAGGCCTTTTTTACAGGTATTGTCAAATCAACATCCGTTGATTCTATCGTGCGTATTCCCAAGCTGTACAAACACCTACGGTATCATTCAGGCAGGGGTGTTATCCTTTGATCGTGTGTCGACGTCGTGAATTTCTATTTACGCCTAAACAGGAAATGCACTAGAAAGTTCTATGGAACCGTATTTCGCAGGCGGTTGATGTAAAGCGCTGTATTATCGACCTGCGGCGCCGAGAGACCGAGATAGCCACCCGGATCTAAGAGATCATCTAAATGACTTTCAAGGTGCGGCGCTAAAAGGGGGTCATCCAAAAGAGCCTGCCGAAAAGAGACGCCATTTTTAAGGGACGTTCTGGCAGCCTCGCGGACATGCTCTTCGGCTTTTGTGCGGTCAATATGATCCGAGAGAAAGAGCATCAGACGCTGCGCCATGACCATGCCATCCGTGCGGGCCAAGTTTTCGAGCATACGAGATTTATCAACCTCGATAACAGAGATCATTTTTTGTGTATCGCTCATCATGCGGGCCGCCTCTAGGCTAATCTCTTCAACGATGCGGTTTGGACCCGACGTGTTGTCACGCTCAAAGCTGTTGGCAACATCATCAAGCAAGATTTCAGCAAGGCGGGGTATCTTTCGGCTATGTGCTATCACGCGCTCAGGCATGCGCGGATTACGTTTGTGCGGCATGGTGCTGCTGCCAACATTGCTTTGGGGCTGGCGCTCTGACAGCTCGCCAATATCCGTTGTCATCAAGCGGAAAATTTCTTCTGCGGCTGCGCCGTATGATTTGGATATCAAAGCCAGGACTTGGCCATATTCGGCAAAAACATCGCGGGAGCCGTGCCAGTCAGCCGGGTCAGGTTCTGCAAGACCTAAAAACTTTGAGACATCTTTTTCGATCTCAATCCCCTTTGGCCCCAGTCCCAAATGGGTGCCCACGGCCCCTTTTAAAGGGCCGCGCGTGTCCAAGCGCTTTTGCAGATCTTTGAGTCGTTCAATGTTACGCCGATTTTGAGCGGCCCAAACGGAGACCTTTTTTCCAAATGTAATGGGCAAGGCGTGCTGCCCGATTGTGCGCCCGATCATAACCGTATCGCGGTTCTCTTTCGCGAGGGAAAGCAGAGCGGTTTCAATGCCGCGCATGTCGTGGATCAATAAATTAACGGTATCTCTGACTTGCAGCACGCGCACCGTGTCATAAATATCAACCGTAGTGACGCCGTAATGCAGATAGTTTGCGGCGTCCGCATCAAGATGCCTACTCCAGACGTTTAGCAGCGCCACCATTCTGTGGTTCGTCTTTTTATATTCCGCTGCAAGCGCGCCTAGCGGCACATAGCGCACATCAGCCATACTGGCGATGTGATCGGCGGCAGACTGAGGAATAACGCCGTGGGCCGCTTGGGCCTTAGCAATGGCCGCTTCGATGTCCATGACCCGTTGATTGCGATTGTTTGCTTCAAACAGGCTTTGAATTGTAACCGAGCCGCCTTGCTTATCTGCAGTTTGGGTTTGTGCATAAGCGGGGATCGCTATTACGAACAAGCCAAGTGTTAGGGCGCAAATTATAAAAACGCGGTTTGTCATTACGGTGCAGTTTCCAGCAGGAGCGCCATCATTTCGCGGGCAAAGACTTTGCTGGCCTGCACAGTGGCCTCGGGCGGGGTATCATCACCGACTTCGAACGTCATCGCGGGAATACCATATGTATGATACATATAGTTTTTGGAGACGGGCCGTTCCGTTGTTGTATTGGCTTCGCGGGTAAAACTGTAAACCTCGTTCGGGAGAACAGCTTTAATATTATTGATCCAATCCCGCGTAAAAAAGGCTGGGGTTGTCGGCTCTTCGTCTGTTTGCGTATAAATGAGGTTTCGCCATGTTGAGTGAAAATCCAAGAAAAGAACAATATCATCTTCGCCGGATTTGAACCGTTTAAACTCTTTCTCAGCAGCTTGTGTTTCTGGCTGCGTAAACGGACCCCAGTCACGGTTTAGATCAATGCCGCCAACATTGTGCCGCCAGTGACCGCGAGCCACACCGTCCGGGTTCATCAAGGGGATGACTATCAAGTTATACGCGGCGCGGAATTTCTGCGCAAGTTCACTGTTACCCCAAACAGTTTCGACAAAGGGCATGAGGGCTTCAGCACCGGTTAATTCCGGCGGATGCTGGCGGCCAATAATAACGACATAAGGTTTGTCATCATTGGGAGCATCGATTTCTTCGAGTTTATAAATGGGCCTATCTTCAACAGAGGCTCCAATTTGGGCGGCAGAGACAAAATCAAGAGCGGACATTTTTTCAATCCAAGCCATATGATCCTGCGTGTCGATAATCGGTTGAGCCGCGATTTTGACGACGTCAGATTTCGGGGTAACCGTAAAGCGCGCTATTGTTTCATCCTCCGAAACATCAACGGATGTCATGAGTTTTTCCCATGTTCCATCGCTTTTTTGTATTTTCGGGCTGTAGCGGTGTGTGCCGTCTTGGTAGGATAGGGTGATCGGAACGGTTTTCCCTTTGGCCCCGATGATGTCAAACGCATACCACGGGCTATCATTAATCGGTGTGTTTTCAGGAGTGATTGTCAGGGTATATCCGCCGGGGCCTTGAGAGATGTTATCGGCCTTGCCGCTTTCAAAACTAGTGCTGAGCGAGATGCCTTCGCCGTTAAATTTTTCCACGGGCATTGACGCGCAGGCAGATAAAAACAATCCTAAAGCTGATAGAGCGGCAATAAATTTCATATGATTATCCAAACACAATAGGAACAAGCTTTAAGGCGACAAGAGAGAGAACGGCAACGCCAAGCATATTCAGTACAAAACCAGCGCGCATCATACGCGGAATGGAGACACGGCCCGAACTGAATACAATAGCGTTGGGCGGCGTTGCGACAGGTAGCATGAAAGCACAGCTTGCCGCGAGCGTAACCGGGATAACGAATATCAGCGGGTCTTGCCCTGTCTCCACGGCAATTGCGGCCATGACAGGCAGAATCGTCGCTGTTGTCGCAAGGTTACTGGTAAGTTCCGTTAAGAAAATTACCAACAGGGCTGACGCGACCACAAGGATGGCGATGTTGATCTCGCCCAAAGGCGCGAGTTGTTTGCCCAGCCACAATGTTAAACCTGTGGCTGTCATGCCTCCCGCTAAGGCGAGGCCGCCGCCAAACAGAATAAGCACGCCCCAAGGAAGTTTTTTAGTATCCTCCCACGTGATGAGGTTTTGGCCCGCTTTGCCGCTCGGAATAATAAAGGCTGCGATAGCAGCAGCCATGGCAACACCTGAGTCCGTCAATCCGGTCAGTCCCGTTATGGCAACGATTTGTTTTCTGAATACCCACCCCACAACCAAAGCTAAAAATAAAAAAAGCGTGCGCTTTTCTGCAACGGTTATTTTGCCGAGCCCGTCATAGAGATTATCAATATGGGATTTAGCTTCTTGAGTAGCCCTAAAATTTACAGGATATAGAAATTTGGTGAGAACCAACCATGTCAGCGGAAGCATCACAAGCGCAAGCGGTACGCCGACAATCATCCAGCGCATGAAATCAATATCGACTTGGTAGCTATCCGCCATAAAGCCGACCATGAATGTGTTGGGCGGCGTGCCCACGAGTGTCGCCATTCCGCCTAGCGTTGCGGCATAGGCAAGACCCAGTAACATCGACGTTTCAAAGTTAGAAATATCCTTTTTGGAAAGCGTCGATGACATTGTGTCGCGAATAACCAGAGTGACAGATGCTGCGATAGGCAGCAGCATCAAAGTTGTCGACGTGTTGGATATCCACATGCTGATCAATGCTGCGGCGGCCATAAAGCCCGCCACAAGGGATTTTCCGTTCAATCCCGCCATACGAAAAACTTTCAGAGCGGCTCGAATATGCAGTCCTGAGCGTTCAATGGCGATGGCAATAACAAAACCGCCTAAGAATAAATAAATAATGGGATGAGAATAAGACGAGGCCGTTACGCTCATCGAATTAATGTCAAATAACGGAAATAAAACGAGCGGTAAAAATGCCGTGACAGCTACGGGAATGGCTTCTGTCGACCACCAAATGGCCATCCATGCGGCAAAAGCGGCCGTGGCCGTCGCGGCTAATGAAAGCCCTTCGGGCCTAAAAAAAATAAACAGTAAGGCCGCTATAGTAGGCCCTGCGATGAGTCCAATATTTTGATAAAGGGCGCGGGGCGAAGACATATCCGTTGTCATAAAAGGCTCTTACTTTTCATTAGCGTCCGCATCAATCAAAGCCGCGGCAGCGACCGCCATACCCCTGTTATCATGTGCCACGCCGGGGACAATATTATAACTCCAGCGGGATTTAAGCCGGCGTTGCTTGGCCAGTGTGTTGGCGAGTTTTAAAAAATAAATCCCGCGCTCATATCGATTATTACCTTGCGCGTCCGCCTCGGGCGTATGCCGTAAATTCCTGCTCTCTGGATCTATATCCTGATCGCCGAGCATCACAACGAGGGGGGCTTTCAAAATGACGTCTTCATCGTAACGGCTTTTTTTAAGCCCGCCAAGGCCGTAAGGCCATTTCGCAGCTGGGGTGGGAAGGGTGTACCATCCGGAATTCGCGGCCATCGCAAGCTTTAGGTGATCTGCTTTTCCAAAAAACACATATCGATGTACGAACTGCCCACCCGCCGAGTGTCCAAACAGATAGTATTTTTTCTGCGTTGTAGGGCGGCGCTCTTTGATCGAGTCAAATAAAGGTTCAATCGCGTCAAAGGCTCTATCTTTGTCTTTGGTTAGTCCGCCGAGATTGTAGTTCTTTGATTTTGGAAATCGTTTCTTGTCAAACTCCGGCGCATAGACCGCAAACCCATATTGCTCGGCCAGATCGATCCAGTTATCCCGGTAATCATCCGCATTACGATTAACCCCGTGCATAACAATCACGATGGGGGCGTCAGGGGCAAGGCCTTGGGGCTCGGCATAATGTATGTTGAGGGCGGGTCCTTTCCAGTCAGAAAATTCAAACTTACCGGTATTGACAGTTTGGGCCAAAAGCGGCGTGCTTCCGGTCATAACTGACAGGGCGATAAAAGCTGCACTGAAGGTACGGCGGTTCATAGTAAAAACTCTCGCACGAAAAAAGAGGCCGCAATTGCGGCCTCAATCTATCTTAGAAGTTTTTGCTGATATCGAAATAGATATAGCGTCCACGTGAGGAATGATATTCGTTGAAATATCCAAAATCCTCATCTGCCAAAGGCGGCCGGACATCAAACGCATTGTTCATCCCAACTCTAAACCGTGTGCGATCCAGCAGATTGTCTGTCTCAAACCTGTATTGAGCATACACGTTAGTGGAGCCGTAATCTTCAACTATGAATGGGTCTCCCGCTGGATCAAGGCCTGCACTATCATCAATAAATTCACCAACATAGCTATATCGTATACCTGCGCCCACTCCACTATCATGACGCCATGTTACGTTGGCACTGGCCTGCCATTCAGGCTGACCGTTAATGCCGACAATGTCGCCTTCTTGAGAAACAGCGATATCATCAGATATCAAACCAGAATCGACAGCGTCCCGAATGAGTTGCGAGCCAGGTGATAGTGCAATAAAATAGTCAGTCATCTGAGTTGCATTAAATTTGAAGTTGAAATTGCCAAACGGCGTATCATCAAGATCGTAATAAAGAGCATAATCTATGCCTTTGACGGTCTGGCTTTCATTGTTATCATAGGTATCGCGTGTAAACAGGATGTCTCCGAACGGGTTAGATTCGAAAGCTGTGCCTTGAAGATACGCGATTTCATCTATGTTTGGGGCATCACGTACAACGTTGGGGTTAGACGATCCGCTAAGACGTAAAACCAAGTCGAGATTAATCTGGTTTTCTGCTCCAAATACACCCACAACATTTTCACGTTCAATTTCCCAGCGGTCGACAGTAACTGTGAGGTTATTAAGAAATCCAAGGGCACCACTCATGCCGCGAGGTTCGAAAACACCACCAAAAGTAGTGTTGGTCGCATCCTCAGAGCCGATATTTTCTGCCACTTCACGCCGCTCTTGCGTGGAATTAGAGAACCCTATGCAAGCTCCAAAATCCGCAAATGTTCCGTTTTGAACGCCAGCCTCACAAAACACGGAGTCTTCGCGGCTGTTAGAGCGTCCAACAGCTTGGTTGATCACCAGTAGATTTGGCGCGCGGAAGCCTTGTGACCAAGCGCCACGAAGTTTTAAAGCATCGAACGGTTTCCAAGCCGCCGCAACACGGGGTTTGATCCCGGAGCTACCGAAATCTGAATAATCTTCAATGCGTGCTGCGAGCTGTAGATCTAATGTATTGACCAACGGGATGTTCATATTTGGGCTGACCAAAGGCACTGACGCTTCAGCAAACCCGGCAAACACTGTCCGCGAGCCGTCTGAGTCAGGTGTACCGGACGTATTGACAACGTCAGAGTCTGACGCGACGCCTGTGACAGCATCTGTAAACACATATGTTCCATCAAGCCGCTGGTCGCGGTTTTCAGTGTAGCTTTCCCGGCGCATTTCCACGCCCGCGGCAAATCCAATACTACCTCCGGGCAACGCATATAAATCTCCGTTTGTCACTTTGAAGTCAGCCAGCAATAGAGATGTCGTGGTTAAGCGGTCTACTGAGATCACAAATGGATCAATCAGGTCACGTGAGTTGCCGGGAGCATCACCTTCGGAAGGATCCGCAAGGTTGCCGCCGTTGAAAATATTGTAAACGTTTGGCGTTTCGTTAAACAAGATGTTTTGGAATAATGTCGAAGACACCCGGTTGGATGTCACGTCATCTGTAGTGGCATGGTTCCATAATAATGCCGTATCCCAATTCCAGTTGGACTCTCCGAAATCACCTTTGAAGCCCGTTAAAGCGCGCAGGGATGTGTTTATGACGTTAACGTTGCGCGTCCCCACATCGTGCAGACGCCAACGGCCGGCATCAACAAATACGGGGAGCCCCTCATCAGGCACACCGGTAAGGCCTGGTAGACGGTTCGGGTTGACGCGGCCGTCAGAGAACGTGACCGGGCCAAATGGATTGTAGTAATAGTTGGCAGGTATAACGATATCGCCGCTGCTGATGGGGGACGAGCTTGAGTTGATCGGCTGCGTTTCGGCATAGTAGTACCCAAATTCGCTATAATGACGCACGCCGTTATCCAGATCGCGGTTCATAAATACGAATAAGTTGACACGGTCACGATCAGAGATGATGGATTTGTCAAAATCATCATTGAATCGAAGGTCACGATCCAGCGAGCTATCATCAATACAAAGACCGAGGTCTGCAAGATTTCCGGCAGCCGTTCCGCGGCAACCGCTAAATGAATCGGGCTGAATGTGAAAAACGCCAGATGTCGTCGTTAATATGCTTCCGTTTTGTCTGACTCGGGTGGCTGAGGTTGTGTCCAACGTAAATTGTCCCCACGGTGATCCTGTAGTGCGGTTATCAAAGGATGTATCACCCTCAAAGCTTGTACCGATAAGGCGGGGGCGAAGGTCAGCTTCAGCCGTGAAGTCTTGCTCACTGGCCATCTGCCCATTGCGTTTTGAATATTCAAGGAAGAAAGACACATTTGTCTTCCCATCATTGAAATCTTTGCCGCCTTGCACTGAAACGAGCGACTCAGCGAGGCCTGTATTCGTTGCAAAACCCGTACGTGCCGACACGCTCAAGCCTTCATAATCATCTTGCAGGATCATATTGACCACGCCGGCCACGGCGTCAGATCCGTAAATGGCGGAAGCCCCGTCATTTAAAACTTCCATCCGTTTGAGGCCGCCAACTGGTAACGCTTGGGTGTTCACAGTTGTCACAGGCGTTGACAATTCAGCTTGAGTGCCGGGGTGGTTCACCACACGGCGACCGTTGAGCAGAACAAGTGTCCCGCTAGAGCCAATAGATCGCAGATTAATCGAGGCGACATCTCCGCGCGCATTGTTAGGGGTTGCATTGTTGGCCCCGTTAAAGTTTACGCCGCCATTTGCTGGCAATGAGCGGATCAGGTCTTCGCCGTCCAGTGTGCCAATGCTTTGTAGGTCTTCAATGGTGACGACAGTGACTGGCAGCGCTTCATTAATACGGGCACCTTGGATGTAAGTCCCTGTTGTAATGACTTCATCCGAGGTGTCGTCTGAAGGTGTTTGTGCATGAGCTGATGCCGCTAGGCTGACAACCAAAGCCGTGGATAGAAAAAGAGATTTTTTAATGTGAAAGCGCATGAGTTATTCCCCTGATGTATTGTCTTGATTTGCACTAATCTATTCTTTAGCGATAGTCAGTCAACAAAAAACATACATCTAGTTCAGTTTGATTTAGGTTGATGTAAAAATGAAACAGTGCTGCCCAACCAATTGGGCTGGACTAAAAGCGTGACAGGAAAAATGATAGATATGGCGCAGACAAAACAGTTGCCTCAAAAACGGGAAGAAATTTTGTCGCGCGCGGTTCATTTATTTAATGACAGAGGATATCATGATACACGATTAGAAGATATTGCGAACGAACTGGGTAAAGTTAAAACCAGTATTAGTTATCATTTTCGTTCCAAGGAGGCCTTATATAAAGAAGCCTTTTCACTGTCATGCGCATTTACGGCAAAAGAATTAGACATAGCAGCACAACAAAACAGCGGTCTTGATTGTATTTTATTTCTTGTCCGACAGCGCGCTGAACTACACGCCAAAGCTCTTTCCGGCTTGATACCACCGATGAGTTTACTCTCTAATATTGAAGTCATCACAGATATGTCCGCGCCCGCTTTGAAGGTGCAGTTTGAAGCTCAAGTCAAACGTGTGAACGGTTTTATACATAAAGGTATTAATGATGGGTCGGTTGATGTGCGGTCTCCTGCGGCGGCCACCTTTTTCCTCATGAATATTCTCCATTGGCTGCCTGGATGGCTCGCAAATATTCCTAATGCGAAGCATATGAGCTGTATTGATGGTTTGTGTGATGTGATGCGAAATGGCATTGCTCTGGATTCTAAAAGACCTCCGGGGCGTTCTATCCTGCGGTCTCAATCGCAAGAATATCCAGATATTTTTGACCGAACTGTCCGTAATCAACTCAAGAGAGATGCATTTATGCGGACAGGTATACGTTTCCTGAATCAACGCGGATTTCGGAAATTATCCTTAAATGAAGTGGCGAGTGAACTCGGTGTTACGCGCGGGGCATTCTATTACTATATAGCTGATAAAGACGCTTTGATTGAGAGCTGCTTTGAGCGGAGTTGTCAGACAATTGAGACAGCCCTGGAGACATCAAAACGTGCCAGCCATAATGATAACCTTGAGGTTATTGAGCAAACTTTGCGGGTTCTCTTTGAAGGACACATTACAGACCTTAACCCTCTCATGCGCATGAACCTGCTCAGTGCTGTCGAGCCGGTCAAACGCATGACGATCGAGGCAAAACTGAAACGCTTAGGGGCGTCGTTCTCCGAAATCATTGCCGAGGCAATGCTTGAGAAGTCAGCCAGAGCTATAGATGTGGATGCCTTTGAAAACCTGTTAATGGGCTCTATTTTGTCGGCAAGCCAGTGGCGCTTAGCCGCGACTCCGTTGCAAGCCTCATGGAAACCCGAAACTGAGCCGGTTGCGGCATCGGCGGCTTATTTCCAGCCCTTATTTACCGGGTTCGCGAGGCAATAGTTGGGTGCTAGCCGAAGAAAACCAGCCCCTGTAGAGATAGGGACTAAGTAAAATAATGTGGGACATTAAGTCCCTTAATGAGGCCGTGGATTTATGGCGACTGTTTTTTCAAGGAAATATGTTCGATGAGTACAGGCGTGTCTTCATGGGACGTCGCATAAACGATGGCGCTTTGTGCTGTGGCGGGAGACCGGAAATTACTGGATGAGCTTGCGGATTCTGTTTCACATTCAAAACCTTCTAGCTCCACAGAAATAAGCTCTCCGTTGGTATCCATCCAAGATAGTTGGCGGCGGACAATTGTTTTCACAGTGGAGCACCGCGCCGTAACAGTCAGGGTGTAATCCGTATTTGGAGCGACCATGATGCTTTGACTCGCAATGTCTTCGGACGTGACAGTTATCCCGTCGGTTGTTTGAATAACGTCTCCATATATGTTCCAAGCGTCTAGAGTCTTGAAGGAGGGCTCTGTGATCATTTCCACAGATGCTGCGTTTAGCTGAATTGAGGTTTGTTGCTGTGGTTTCGTATCTTGCTGATCCGTTTGGTTACAAGCCGACATAGCAAAGGTCAGGGGTAGGGCGGCGGCGAGAAAAAAATAGTATTTTACAATGACAGATAAAACTCCTTAAATGTGTTGAAATTCGGTGTTAATTTGCGAAATTTGTAGGGCTTTTTGGGTTAAATTACGTGAAAATACCTATATGTGTGGTCTTCTGGAGGGAGCCTTCCATCTGGTCAATAATCCGGATGATTTTTGGGTGTAAAAACAACTCATTATACTTATCTGTTCCTTCATCCAGCCTATGTGATTTTTATTCGCATAAACAATCAGTTCCGTCCAACGCAATTTGCAGACAGAGTGCTTATGCACTCGGTTTCTAGCTGGATGTTATGAGGTTTAGAAGCAATAAACTTGCCAAGTTCACTGCCAATTCCCTTTTGCTCAACACATACAGAGGGACTGTATTTTTTCGCGGTTGTGAGCTGCATGAAGCAGCCAATTCGCGTTACCAAACGGACATGATTATCTAAAGACCGGATCATCCAGACTGCGGAGTTTGCGTGAATGCAGCGTTCCTGATTGGGCCGCATCTTGTAGAATGGACATCGCCTCTAGACCAATGTTCAGGTGCTGCGCAATGCGGCTACGGTAAAACTCTTCGGCGGTTCCGGGTAGTTTAATCTCGCCGTGCAAAGGCCGGTCCGAGACGCATAAAAGCGTACCATATGGCACCCTAAAACGATATCCGTTGGCCGCAATCGTGGCGCTTTCCATATCAATCGCAATAGCGCGGGATTGGTTGAGGCGTGTCCGCAGGCTGGCGTAGCGCATTTCCCAGTTTCGATCCGATGTGGTCACCACAGTACCTGTGCGTACATGACGTTTCATCAAGCGGCCCGAGAGCGACATAACTTCTGATATGGCCGTCGTCAGCGCGATTTGCACCTCTGCGATAGTAGGCAGCGGTATAGCGGGCGGCAGGACTTCATCCAGAATTTGATCATCGCGCAAATAAGCATGCGCCAGAACAAAATCGCCTAGCGTTTGTGTGCGCCGAAGCCCGCCGCAATGCCCCAGCATGAGCCAGCAATGGGAGCGCAAAACGGCTACGTGATCTGTGATGGTTTTAGCATTTGAGGGACCCACACCGATATTAATCAGGGTTACGCCCTCATTATTTTCTGTGACCAAATGATAGGCCGGCATTTGAGGCAGTTTGAACTTAGGATCGGGTTTGTAATCATCCGCCTCTGTAATCAGGCCAACGCCGGGGCTGGAAAAGCCCGTGTATGTTCCGTTACCAATTACGGATTTTGCATGTTCAATGAACTCGTCCACATAGCGCTGGTAATTTGTAAAAATAACAAATTTTTGAAAATGCGAAGGCGATGTTCCGGTGTAATGTTTCAGCCGTTGCAGAGAATAATCAGTGCGCAAGGCGGGGAAGAGGCTGAGCGGCAGGGGTTGATCGTTGGGGTGCTCAAACACACCGTCGGCAAAGTCATCATTTATGAGTTTGAGATCAGGAAGTGGAAAGAAATCGCCTATATTTTTGCTATATTCGCTTTTCATTTCATATGTTGAGGGGTCAATCGCAAAAGCGACGGGGATTTCAGTATCACTGTATCCCGTGTAATAGTCCACATCATAAGCGGCCTCGATCAAGGCCATTTGATTGCCTAGATATGTCTGAAATATCTCCGGCGATGTGAGTGAGAATCCATACCACCCCATACCCCGAATACTGACAAAGCCTTGCGGGGTTGGGCCGTCTTCTTTGCGGGCTTTGATGTTCAGGAGCAAGTAGGGATAACAGACGTTTTTTGTGTCATTCCTTTTGCCGGTTTCTGCATAAGTGCGAAACTCAGCATTTAAATGCGCGAGTGAGTTTTTATAAAGACTTTGGAGTGTGTCCAAAACGGTTGGAATATCGTCAACCTTGGTAAGTTTATCAAAAAAATGAGGGGGGTTTCCAATTTGTTTCAAAGTAATCTGCCTTTCGTAGCGGTCGTTTTTACCCGTCCGGATGACGAATAAAATTTCCCGCTACTATCGATTGCGGCCCGGCATGTCAATAAATTCCAGCGTTCACCTCGTGAAAACTTTGAATCGCAGATTTAGACTTCCATCGCGGCCGGGTTTCCGGTCTCGACAACAAATGTTTTACGGGTCTCTCCGCGCGCATCGGGCGTATAAATGGATGTCATTTCCCGCATATGCACCGTCCATCGCTCCGGGGTGACCTCCATGATCGAATAGCCGCGTTTGCGGTCATCAAAGAAGTGGATATGCGGATTATCCGGCAGCATGCCCATAAATCGATTATAGGCATAGCTGTGCGCGGTCACGGATGTGGTCACAAATTCCGCCCCGAGAGTCTGAGACGCCGGGTCATTATAGTCCGCTTTCAGGTCCGCTTGCCACCAACTGTGCATGTCTCCGCCGATGGAGATGAAGTTTTTTGGTTTGCGCTGGGCAACCGCGTCCAAAATCATACTGCGCGTGGCTGGGTATCCGTCCCAGCCATCATTCCATGCGCCGGGTCGTCCGTCGCGGCTTTTTTGGAACAAACGAGAGAACAGCGTTGGCTGCGCGATCACTTCCCACGTCGCGCCAGAGCGCGCAAAGGACGGCATCAACCAGCGCTCTTGCGCCTTGCCAAACATCGAGCGGGCCGGATCGTTTAGCGCGGTGCAGGTTTCAAGATCGGCCAGGCTCGCCCCGCCGCGCTCTGGCGTTTGGCAGGCTTGATCATCGCGGTACTGCCGGGCATCTGTGAGCGCCATCGTCATCAGATTACCATAGTGGAAATAGTCATGAAGCCGCATATGCTCGCCGTGGGGTTTGCTACGAAGGCGTACAGGCATATGTTCGTAATAGGCCTTATAGGCCGCCGCGCGGCGGGCGCGAAATTGCTCGACGGGCATGTAGTTCTCATCCGCGAGATTGGCGTAATCATTGACGACTTCATGGTCGTCCCAAATGAACAGCCACGGTGCGTGGGCATGGGCGGCTTGCAAGGCGGGATCAAGTTTATATTGGGCATGGATCATGCGGTAATCGCTGAGCGTCTCGGCCTCAACGGAAGCTTGGCGGCGCACTTGCGGCCCCCAAGAGCTTTCATAAATATAGTCGCCCAAATGGATGATCAGATCAGGGTCTTGCTCCACCATGTCGGCATATGCATTAAAAAACCCCTGTTCGAAATGCTGGCAAGAGGCCACGCCAAACCGTAATTTATCAACGGGTGCGCCTAACATTGGCGCTGTTTTCGCGCGCCCCACCGGGCTGGTTTGGCCGTTGGCGATAAAGCGGTAAAAATAAGGACGCAGCGGCCGCAGGCCAGCGACTTCGGCGTGAACGCTATGGGCCCACTCGGCTGTGGCGCGCGCTTGCCCGGCTTTCAGGATCGTTGAAAAGCTCTCATCCTCAGAGACCTGCCACGTCACATCGACGGGCGCGCTCAAGCCGCCGCTTGCTTCAAGAGGCATCGGCGCCAAGCGCGTCCACAGCACAAACCCATCGGAGACCGGGTCACCAGACGCCACGCCGAGCGTGAATAGGTCGCCCAGCACGAATTCTGATTTTCCATGTTTGAGGTTTTTTGGCGCGCTAGCACACCCGGCGAGTGACAAAGCTCCAGCGGAGCCAACAAATGAGCGGCGAGAAAACATAACAGACCTTTCAAACAAAAAAGGGAGGGCAAAAGCCCTCCCTCTGTATCATAATCTTAGCGGGTCAAGCTAGAACGCATAAGACGCGCCAAACCGGATTTCCCAAGTTGAAGCACCGGCAGATACAAAACCCTCATTCGCACTCGAATTGAAATTTGAGTAGCTGTACTGAGAACCGTTGTAGCTTACATCAACAAGCTCGCCTGTTCCGGGGAAGCCATGCTGCCTTAGAACACCTGAGTCGCTGTCGAGGAAGTTAAGAGCGTTCTCTAGAACCATGAAACCAACAACACGGTCGTCTTTGCGGAAGCCAGGAAATTCTTGTTGAATTTTCAGGTCAATCTTTGTCCACCAGTCATCTTCGAATGCGTTACGTGGGGCAATGCCGCCAGCAAATTCGCTGAGACCATTTTCATCAATAAAGCTGAAGAAAGCCGTTTGCTCTGTTGGGGTCATTCCTGAGAAATCGACAAGAGGGTCACTTGGACCTGTAGGGATGTATGCCAATTGACGGAAGGAGTCGCTGAAGCTTTCAAAAATGCCGTTGCCGCCAAAAGCGTAGCTATAAGGACGGCCTGAACTAATTGTACCAAAGACAGAGAATGTTGTTTCGTAATTCTCAACAAACTCTCTACCATAGTTCAAAAATGCTGTGAAACGGTGCTTTGTCTGATAATTTGATGTCGCTAACCCGGGATTGTTAGGATTTGATGTCGCAACATTACTAAAGTTTGAACCTGCCGTCGATGATGTCATCGGGCTTACGTCGTCAGCATCTGTGTATGCGTATCCAAGGTTCCAATTCAGACCGAAATCATGCTCTTTTGAAATATTCGCAGAAAGAACAACCGTTTTTGCATCTTCATCCGCATTTGTAAGGAGCAGAGGTGTAAACGGGTTGCCGGAGTAAATTGGGCGGCCGTCAGGTGCTGTATCTGACTGCGTAAGACCAATAGCCTGCGTGAGCGCTTGATTTTGGAGAACACTATAAAGAAAGTCCAAGTTTACGAGATAATCACTACCAAACATGCCTGCATCGACATTAAATGTTGCGCCCAAAGAGGCCTTCATAATTGAGGGGATATCGAAATTTGGATCTAAAGCATTCACGTTACCCCGACCTGTTGCATTCGCAATTGCATCAATGCCTTCCTGTGGAACTTCAAAGAAAACATTGCCACTGTTTGGGTAAGTAAAGTTAGCGACATTGCCCCCGCGGACGCGGTATTCAAACAAAGTTACACCATCATTTGAGTAGTTGTTTGAAATCCAAACATTGGGGTTACCACCCGAGAAGATACCCAAACCGCCTCGAAGTGACCATTCAGCATCTGGCGTGTAGTTAAAGCCAATACGCGGTTGAATGAGAGATTCGCCGTCAAGGTTCGCATTGTTTGCAAAACCAAAGTCGTTTACGAAACTTTGGTTTAAACGAGGGGCGTCATCTGAGGAATACGTATCGATACGAACGCCGCCAACCAATTCAAAGTTAGGTGTGATCTGCCAATTGTCTTGACCGTAGAACGTTGTAATTTCATAGCCAAAGTTAGCAGCGCCGTCATTTTGATCATTAGACCCGGCCGCATTTTCGTAACGGAAGTCAGAGAAGTCACCATTGCGGAAATCAGCGATAGAGTTGAAGGCCCACTCGCCTTGAACTTCTTGGATGAACAAGTTGAAAACATCAAATTCTTCACGTTCAACACCGACTTTAAGTGTGTGATCACCTACATTGAGCGTCGCAGCGCCTTTCAACGTGAGAAGCGTGTAGTTTAGGTCATTGGCGTGGCGGGAGTCATCAGCGCCGAGATAGACGGTTGTTGATCCGCCCGTAGCACGTGGAATGTTACGAATTTGAATTTCACCAAACTCTACGCCAGCAACAGGAATTTGACGGTTGTCGAGGTCGATGTGGTTGGCTGTAAACTCAGTCGAAAAGTTTGATGTCCAATCTGAGTATAAAGACCCAGAGTAAGACGTCAGTTCAGCGCCGCGTTCATAGAAGTGATTTCCATCAGAGAGACGTGTTGAGCCCGTATCGGAGCCGGAAATTGAAAATCCATCATTGTAAACGAACGTACCTGTGGCACGATGGTTGTTATTGATGTTCCAGTCAACTTTAACAAGAAGCTTTTCATCGCCATTAGGAACTGTAGAAGGGAGTCCACCCGAGACGTAACCATATTGGTTTGTCGCGATATCAATGATTTCATCAAATTCGGCTTGTGTTATGCCTGTTCCTTCCGGTGTATTTGCACCAAAGAGGTCTGCGCCTTCCAGTTTTTCGTACGCACCAAACACGAAAAGTTTGTCTTTGATGATGGGTAGTCCAAGGGAGAAACCGTAGCGCTTTTCTTCGAATCCGTCATTGCTAAGTGATAAACCGCCCGCTTCGCTGCCCTTAAGGCCGGCTGTGGTATAGTCAAAGAAGGCTTTTCCGCTAATTTCGTTTGAGCCCGATTTTGTGACAGCATTGACGTTACATGCAGTAAAGGAGCCATATTCTACGTCGATAGGTGAAAGTTCAACGGCGACCTGTTCAACGGCGTCAAATGAGAACGGAATACGCTCGGTTGGATAGCCGTTAGAGTTGAGGCCAAAATTATCGTTCAGTCGTAGGCCATCAATTGTAAATGAGTTAAACCGTGGGTTTGCACCAGCACACTGGATGGCATCATTAAAGGACTCATCAATAAAGACACGTGGGTCTAAGCGGATAATATCTTTGATATCGCGGTTAATCGCCGGAGCATTTTCAAGCGTGTCCAAATTGAAAACAGCGTTTGGACCCACTGCGAGGTCAGCCAAAACCTGACGCTGTGCCACAACAATGATTTCGTCCACGGTATCGGTGACTGGCGCTAGGTCAAAATTTAGGGAGCTCGATCCGCCGAGCGATAGAGCAATGCCTTCAACGCGTTCGCCTTGATAACCCGGGCCGGTCACTGAGACATCATATGAACCACTCACAGAGAGGTTGCGTACAGCAAATTGGCCGTTTGTGTCTGAAGTAACTGTCCGTGTGAAGCCTGAATTTGTGTCGCGTATGATGATGGTTGCGTTTGCGATCGGGGTGCCAGCCTCCGAGCTTACGGAACCTGAAATGGTTGACGTTGTGGATTGCGCCATCGCTGTTCCAGACAATCCGATTGTCAGGGCCATTGCAGACGCGCTTAATATGGCTTTGAAGCCTAGTGATGTTAGGGGGGAGTTCATGATTTAACCTCTTGTTAGCGATACATGAGTGGATGATATGTTTTGCTCGCGTGCCTTACTTTAGGCTTGCGTCAGTTTTATGACAAATATTTCATTAACCTTTTTCGTGGACACTTTTCGAATTTTTCGAATCATTGCAAAAAAGCAACACTGGTGACTTTAATTCAAATACTGAAGGCACAAATTTTGTGATGCAGGGCATAGAGGGGTCTGAAATGATATATATTTCAGGCTATTCGTTTGTTTTTGGGTGTGGGCTCGTTTAATTAAAACTGTGCAAAAACGTCATGTAAATTTTATAATTCTCCCTGAGTTCAGCAAAGTAAGGGTCAAATGTCGTCCATAATTGCCATAGCGGGAGGAAGTTGCTCAGGAAAAACAACGCTTGCGCGGTACTTGCAGGCCCATTTAGGCGAATCGCGGTGCATGCTGATTCGGCAAGATGACTATTACCACGATATCCGCGACAGAGCCGAAGGGGATGAAATTCCCAACTTCGACGTACCGGAAGCCTTGGATTTTGCGCAGTTGGGCTCAGACCTCGCTTCGCTGAAACGCGGAGAGGCTGTGTGCCTGCCAAATTACGACTTTGCGACCCACCAAAGACGACTTCCGTCCGAAGCGCAATCGCCGCGCCCCTTTACCATTGTCGAAGGGATTTTGCTGCTCTGCGCTCCAGAGGTCAGAGCTATTTCCGATCATAAGGTCTTTATGGCCTGTGATAAAAAGCTGCGGTTTGAGCGCCGTCTCTCCCGCGATGTGGCCGAGCGCGAGCGCACCGAAGAGTTTGTCCGGCATCAATTCTCAACAGAAGTTGAGCCCGCACATCAAAAATATGTTGAGCCGTCCGCCGGGTATGCGGATTTAGTGATTCAGCAAGATGATTATTTGAATAATTTGAATGATGTGATTGACCGTATTACCGCGCGCTTGCCAGAGGCCTGATTTTCCGGCAGGAGTGCATAAACGCACGCGCCCTGATCAAGTGTCAATCGGTGCAAAGAAAAAGGGCCTTGTATGAATCATCCAGCCTTCGGGATCATCGGTATAGTTCTCATTTTATGTGTTGCGTGGCTCGCCTCTGAAAACCGCAAAGCTATCCGCCCTCGTATTGTTGTCGTTTGTTTTGCGCTACAAGTTCTGATCGCCGTGCTTGTCCTTTACGTTCCGGCAGGCCGGGCTGTGCTTGGGGCGATGTCGGACAAAGTTATAACGCTGCTCAGCTATGCGGACGCGGGTATTGATATGATATTTGGCGGACTTGCAGATGACAGCATCGGGTTTAGTTTCCTTGTGCGGGTTTTGCCTGTGGTCATCTTCTTTGCCGCGTTGATGGAAGTTCTCTATCACATGCGGGTCATGCAGTTTGTCGTGAAATATGGCGGCAGAGGCATTCAAATGCTGACAGGCACAAAGCCCGTAGAGTCGCTTAATGTGGTTGCAAATATATTTGTCGGCCAGACCGAAGCGCCGCTCAGCCTCAAACCCTACCTGCCCAGCGTGTCCAAACAAGAGCTGTTTACGATTATGGTCTCAGGGCTTGCATCCATCGCCGGAACCGTTCTGGCCGGGTATATTCAGCTCGGCATCCGTGCGGATTACTTGATTGCGGCCTGTTTTATGTCAGCGCCCGCCGGACTTTTGATGGCCAAAATTATTATGCCAGACTCCCCCAATGATCCGAAAAACCCGGTCGCCCCGATAGATATCCACGATCAAGCCGATGACGTGCGCCATGCCAATGTGATTATGGCTGCCGCTGTTGGCGCGCAAAATGGCGTCAAGCTGGCGGTCAATATTGGCGCGATGCTACTGGCATTTGTGGCACTTATCGCATTATGCAACGGTATTTTGGGATATTTCGGTGCGTTCTTTGGTCAGCCGGACTTGTCGATTCAAACAATTTTAGGGCTTCTATTTATGCCGGTTATGCTGGCACTGAACGTCCCTTGGGAAGAAGCCCGTCAGGCCGGCGCGATCTTCGGAGAGAAAGTCGTCCTTAACGAGTTCATCGCCTACATCAGCCTCGTTGATATCCAGGACGGCCTCTCGGAACGCACACAAGTGATCTTGACCTTTGCGCTTTGCGGGTTCGCGAACCTGAGCTCTATTGCTATTTTGCTTGGCGGTCTGGGCGCGTTGATACCTGACCGCATGCCCGAGATTGCTAAAATGGGTGTCAAAGCCGTGTTCGCGGCCTCGCTGGCCAATTTGATGAGTGCGGCGCTCGCCGGGATATTAATCGGCGGGGTTTAACCCGGCTTTACAAGGCCGATTTCCACCAAGCGCTCATGCAGATAGTCACCCGCCGTAATATCCGGTTCGGCTTTGCCGCCGCGTGCGAGGCAGCTCTCTAGCGCTGAAATCATGCAATCATTATTCAAATGCAGGAAAAACGGTTTTGAGTAGCGCGGAAATTTTGAACGTTCGGGGGATGGGTTAAGAACGCGGTGTGTGGTTGAGGGTAGAATACCTGCCGTCATACGCTGAAGCATATCTCCGCAATTGATGACGATAGCGCCGTTTGGCGCGCTGATATCCAGCCACTCACCGGATCTGTGCTTGGCCTGAAGCCCGGCCTCTTCAGCGCCGAGCAATAGCGTGATCAGATTGATGTCCTCATGCGCGCCAGCGCGAACGGTACCTTCAGGCGGTGGCGATATTTGCGGTGGGTAATGGAGCAGCCTTAGGATTGAATTGCCGACATTCACACGATCATCGAACCAGTTTTCATTAAGGTCGAGATAGATCGCAATGGCGCGCAGCAACTCTGCGCCAAAATCGTCGAGAGCGTCAAACAGCGCGCGTGTATTTTCATCAAACCCGGGAACTTCTGTGACGCTGGGCGTGTCTTTCATCACCGCGCGGTAAGGCGAGTCCGAGGGGAGCAACCGTCCCGTATGCCAAAACTCTTTGAGGTCCGCCTCGGATTTGCCTTTGGCATTTTCTGTGCCCATAGGCGAATGGCCGCGTTGAAATCCATTTTCAGGATCGGCATAGCCGCGTTTTATGTCTTCGGGTAGCGAAAAATATGCTTCCGATGAACGGTCTGCGTTATCGATAATAGCTTGCGGAACCGTATGGTCAGAAATAACGGCAAAGCCCGTATCTTGAAACGAAGATCCAATGGCCTGCGCGAAAGCGGTTTTATCTGTGCTCCAGAGCTTAAAGCTAATCGGTTCTATGCGGATCATGATGGTCTCGCCTCATTATAAGTGGGTCTGAATGTTGCCGCGTGTGCGCTATCATGAATGTGAGGTTTTTAAAACGTCTTTTGCATCTTGCGGCTTTTAGCCTACTAAGGCTTTTCATATTGGAGACTTCCTGACTATGACGCCATCCCCTAAAATTTGTGTGCTGGGTTCCGTGAATTTAGATTTGATCATCCAGACTGAGCGTCTCCCGGCAGCAGGCGAAACTGTCACGAACGGGCAGTATACATCGCTGCCTGGAGGCAAAGGCGCAAACGCGGCGTTGGCGGCCCGAAAACTCGGGGCAGAGGTCGAGCTGCGAGCGGCTGTCGGCGTGGATGATTATGCAGATCAAGCCTTGATGTTTTTAAAACAAGAGGATGTTGATCTGCAGCATTTGGTACAGATTGAAAATTCCCACACGGGTTTAGCATTTATCAATGTGTCTGCTGACGGGGAAAACCAAATCGCGGTGGCGTCCGGCGCGAACGGGGTTTTCAGCGCGGGTCAAGTGGGAGTTATTTCAGCCGATGTATTGATAACGCAGTTTGAAATCCCGATAGCGACGATTGAAAAAACCTTGAGTAGTTTCGACGGGTTTGTTTGCGTCAACGCGTCTCCCGTGCTGCCGGATGTAGACGCCATCATTCACCGGGCTGATCTTGTGATCGTCAACGAGGGTGAATACCACGCCTACAAAGATGTTCTTGAGGCATATGAAGGCCGTATTGTTATCACACTCGGCGGTAACGGCGCCAAGATGCTGCAAAACGGACATGTACTGGCAAGTGCAAAGCCGCCTAAAGTCAAGGTTGTGGATACAACGGGCGCAGGTGATGCGTTTGCCGCCGCTATTACCGTTGCACTGAGTGAGGGGCAGGACAACCAATCTGCTCTCGAATTTGCCTGCGCAGTCGGAGCCTTAACGACAACAAAACTTGGTACACAAAGCGCCGCGCCTTACAGGGCCGCTGTTGATGCATTGCTTACTTAGTTAGCTTTATCAGATTTAAGGTGATCAAAAAACCGATCTGGAAGCGCTTTCATTTTTTTGAGTTCGTCGGCGGTGCAGCCGTGCAGCTCGTGCGGGAAGACAACCCAAGCATCCGTTTCTTGAACATAAAAATCCGGAGTGCGATCCGTGCGGTTACGTTCTGGCTTATAAAGTATGGTGGCAACGCGAATATCATGGGGCGTATTTAAACGGCATTTTTTTTCTAGCGTCTTAATGATGGCGTCCACGCTACGGCCGCTATCAAAAATGTCATCAATAATCAGCAAGCGGTCATCAGCATTTATCGTTTCCACCAAATGAGCGAGCCCCATGACTTTGATTTGTTTGTCTTGCACGGTTCCGGCCCCGTATGATGAGGTGCGAATGGCAAAGTGATCTGTCGGGCAATCCAGAATTTCCAAAACTTCTTGAACGGCAATTCCAACGGGTGTGCCGCCGCGCCAGACACCGACAATATAAGAGGGGCGATATCCGCTCTCATATATTTGCACGGCGAGCTCGAATGAGTCTTTTAAAAGCGCCTCGGCGCTGACAAATAGCTTTTCCATAATCGCGGCCAGGTTTCTTCGTGTGAATATAGACGTGCCGCGTAATTGAAAGACTCGCGTGAATCAAGTGTTCTCATTTTATCTTGAGTAGCCTAGACACGTCTCAAACAATTGGGAAAAGACGATGACACGACAAATTATAATCGATTGCGACCCCGGACAAGATGATGCCATCAATCTGTTTTTGGCGCTGCCGCCAACCATGGAATATGACATTTTAGGTATTACGGCGGTGGCGGGTAATGTCTCGCTTGCGAAAACAGAGCGCAATGCGCGGCTATTGTGTGAACTTGCGGGCCGGGTTGATCTGCCCGTATTTGCGGGTTGCGATGTGCCCATGAAATATCCCCTTGCGACAGCTGAAGAAGTACACGGAAATGAAGGTCTTGAAGGTGTTGAGATTAAAGAGCCTGATATGTCTTTGCAACCGCAGCACGCGGTAGACTTTATTGTTGAAGCTTTGAACGCCGCGCCGGACGCTAGCATTACATTGGTTGTCACTGGGCCTCTGACGAATATCGCTGCCGCTTTCGAGAAAGCCCCCGGGGTGGCCGCTAAAGTCAAAGAGATTGTCCTGATGGGCGGCGCACGGGCAGAAGGCGGCAACATCACGCCTTCTGCTGAGTTCAATATATATGTCGATCCACATGCCGCCCAAATCGTCTTTGACAGTGGCTGTCCATTGGTCGTGTTTGGTCTGGACGTCACCCACCAAGTGCTTTCATCGGCGGATGTGCTGGAGCGGATCAAAGCTGTGGGAAATCCCGTTGCGCAAGCTGCGTACAACCTTCTGACGCATTATGGCCGGTTTGACGCTGAGAAATATGGCTCTGATGGCGCGCCGATGCATGACCCGTGCACGATGGCGTATATTTTACAGCCCGAACTATTTGACTTTAAGGCCTGCAATATCCGCGTTGAAGCGGACTCTGATCTTTGCCGGGGGCATACGGCTGTTGACTTTTGGTATGCGACGGAGCTGCCAAGAAATAGCCAATGGGCTTATAATGTCGATCGAGATGGTTTCTTTGACTTACTTATTGCGCAATTGGAAAAGTATAGCGCCTAACGGGCTTGCGATTCTTTTGTGACCCAATGCTTGCGGCATAGGCTGATATAGCGGTCATTACCGCCGATTTCGACTTGCGCGCCTTGCGTAACGGCGTGGCCCGAAGCATCAATTCGCAGTGTCATGATCGCTTTGCGGCCGCACCAACAGAGGGTTCTAAGCTCGCGAATATCGTCCGCGATGGCAAGCAGGGCCATGCTGCCGGGGAAGAGCTCGCCTTGGAAGTCTGTGCGCAGCCCGTAGCACATGACCGGTATTCGGTGAATATCTGCGATACGCGAGAGCTGCCAAACTTGCTCCGTCATTAAAAATTGCGACTCGTCGACTAAAACGCAATTCACCGGGTTTTCTTTGTGGGCCGTAAGGATGTGATGCTCCAGATCGTCGCCGGGGTTGAAGCAATCGGCCTCGGCTTTCAGGCCTATGCGCGAGGTGATATATTTGGCGTTCCCGTCACGGTCATCAACAACGGGTTTGAGCAAAAGCGTGCGCATACCACGTTCGTGATAATTGTGCGAGGATTGAAGGAGGATCGTAGATTTTCCGGCATTCATCGCAGCATAATTGAAATATAATTTTGCCATGCTTGCTGTACTTTCCCACCGGATCGATTCTTGGATGCATACTGCCCAACGGAGCTTAAACATCAACGCTAAATTTTGTCTGTCACAGTCCGAATCCCCTGTTATATGTAGGCTTATGAGTACATTCAAAAATACAGGTCCGCTTGCGGGTTATACGGTTATTGAACTCGCGGGCATTGGCCCCGGCCCTTATGCAGGGCAGCTTTTGTCTGACATGGGCGCAAACGTCATTATGATTGAGCGGCCGGGCGGAGGGATTACGGGCTCAGGCGTTCCGATGATCGAGCGGCGCGGTAAAAAATCCGTTGTGATTGATCTACGCAAAGACGGCGCCGCGGATATTGTTCTCAGGCTGGTGGAAACGGCTGATATCCTCATCGAGGGTAACCGCCCGGGTGTGGCGGAGCGCCTCGGTGTTGGGCCGGCTGATTGCCACGCGGTCAATCCT
Organism: uncultured Caulobacterales bacterium; assembly: GCA_964352785.1. Classification (GTDB taxonomy): domain Bacteria; phylum Pseudomonadota; class Alphaproteobacteria; order Caulobacterales; family Maricaulaceae; genus JACOMS01. Next base: position 233,480 of record CAYGTI010000001.1, on the reverse strand, counting down.
AAGTTGGTTTATGGCCGCATGACGGGATGGGGCCAAGAGGGGCCATGGGCCGGCATGGCCGGGCACGATATTAATTATCTCTCGCTGACAGGCGCGCTCGAAGCGATGGGCAAACATGGCCAAGTCCCGGTTCCGCCGCTCAACTTAGTCGGGGATTATGGCGGCGGTTCTCTGTTTTTGATGATGGGTATTTTGGCCGCGCTGCTCCGCGCTGAAAAAACTGGTCAGGGGGATGTCGTTGATGCGGCTATTGTGGACGGGGTCTCCTCGATGATGGGTATTGTGCATACGCTGCACGGTCTTGGGCAATGGCACCCTAAGCGTCAATCTAATCTTTTGGACGGGGCTATGCCCTATTACAGGTGCTATGAAACCCGAGATAAAAAACACATGGCGATTGGCTGTATTGAGCCGCAATTTTTTGCGTTGATGCTGCAGATATTGGAGATCAACCCCGACGACTTTGGCGCTCAAAACGACGCGCGTCAGCACCCCGCCCAACATGCGGCGCTTGAAATTGTTTTCAAAACAAAAACTCGGGATGAATGGGCCGCAATATTTAATGGCACAGATGCCTGCGTCACACCTGTACTGACTTATATTGAGGCCGCCCAGCACCCGCATGCGGCGGCGCGCGGCGCTTTCACCCAAGACGGATTATTCACACATCCTAAAGCGGCACCTGACTTTTTGAACGCTCCTGCTCAAGCGCGAACGGAGATGCCGGTCAAAGGCGCGGATTTAAACGTGGTTTTAATATCGGCGGGTTTATCACAGCAGGAGATTAAGGCGGTCGTTAATTCCGGCCTTGTTATCGACCCAACCGCGAAACGTTCTTAAGGCTAGAGCGTTTCGAGCTGTTCACATATCCTCATCGCCGGAGCGGGTATTGGCGGGCTTTCGGCTGCAAGTTTGCTTGCACGTCAAGGTCACCGCGTCGATATATTTGAGCGCGCACCAGAACTTGGCGAAGTCGGAGCAGGTCTGCAGCTCAGCGCGAATGCCATGCATGTAATGGCCGCAATGGGCTGTGATAAAGAGATTAAAGAGGCCGCGTTTGAACCGCAAAATGCTGTCACTCGCCATTATAAAACCGGTCGGGCCGAACTTATCTTGCCGCTGAAAGGCATGCATCAAGAGCGCTACGGGCAGCCCTACCTGCATATTCACCGCGCGGATTTGCATCATATATTGCGGCGCTCCGCCGAGGCGTCTGGCGTGGCCATCCATCTGGACGCAGCGGTGCAAACAATACTGCAAGATGAGGCTGGCGTTTCAATTAGCGCGGGCGGGGATCAATACCAAGGCGATATCCTTGTCGGTGCAGATGGCGTTCGTTCTACTGTTTGTCGGAAGATTTTTGGAGAGCGCCAACCCCGTTTTACAGGGCAAGTCGCGTGGCGCGGTACAGTTGATGCGTCACGCTTGCCGGAAGGGACAATTCCGCCGGACGCAAACGCATGGCTGGGGCCCGGCCGGCATTTTGTTTCTTATTATGTACGCGGCGGCGCGCTTATTAATTTTGTGGCCGTTGAAGAACGCGGTGTTTGGACTGAAGAAGGCTGGAATATTGCAGGCGATGTGGGCGATGTTCGCGCGGCTTTTGATGGTTGGGATCCGCGTATTCAAACATTGCTAGGCTCTTGCACATCGTGTTTCTTGTGGGGGCTTTTTGATCATCCACCTCTTGCTTCGTGGACGCAAAGCAGGGCGGCGTTATTGGGGGATGCCTGTCATCCTATGCTCCCTTTTATGGCGCAAGGCGCGGCGATGGCCATTGAGGATGCGTTTGCTTTAACCGGGTGCGTGGGAAAGACACATCTGAGCCTTGAGGAAAGATTGAAACTGTATGAAAACAAAAGACAGGGGCGGACAACTCTGTTGCAAACACTTTCACGGGATAATGCGCGCTTGTTTCATCTAAGCTCGCCATTGGCGGTGGCTGCGCGGCGGGCCAAATTTTGGGCCGCATCACACGTGCCTCCATTAGCGCATATGCGGTTTGATAAAATCTACGGGCATAATGTGACGGGAGACTCGATATAACGCAGCCGGGCCAAATCAAAGCATTTGTCATCGCAGCGGGCCTCGCGGCGTTTGTGTCGGCGTGTAGCCCGGCGCGCCAAGAGACCGCCGCTGTTGCATGCAAGGCCGTTCAAGATTTACCCGAGTACGTCTCTATTCCGGGGGGCGAATTTCAGATGGGCTCAAACCGGGCTTATCCCGAAGAGCGTCCGGTGCGAACGAAGGCTATTCCGGCGTTTAAAATCCTATCCCATGAGGTGACGAACGGCGAGTTTAAAGCGTTTACTCAGGCAACAGGCTATATCACGCTCGCAGAGCGTGCACCTGATCCCGCGCTTCATCCGGGTATTTCCAAAGATAAACTTGTTGCCGGGTCGGCTGTGTTTGTATCCCCCTTGGAGTCGAAGTCGCCGGGTTGGTGGGATTTTCGCGTAGGCGCAAACTGGCAACGGCCCCTAGGCCCCCAAGACAGCGAAGCGATTGATATGGACAAGCCCGTCGTTCACATCGCTTATGCTGATGCTTTGGCGTATGCGGTCTGGCGAGGCGGGGATCTGCCCACTGAAGCTGAATGGGAATATGCGGCGCGAGGCGGACTTAATGGCCAAACATATGCGTGGGGCGAGGTGCCGCCCGGCGAAGGGCCGCCTCGCGCAAATACATGGCAAGGCGCGTTTCCTTTCCAGAACAAGGCTGAGGACGGGTTTAAAGGTTTGGCCCCGCCAGCATGCTATCCACCGAACGGATATGGGCTCTACGATATGACGGGCAATGTCTGGGAGTGGGTCAAAGGTGCCGACACGGGGCTTAACCGAGGCACCATAAAGGGCGGCTCCTTTTTGTGTGCGCCAAATTATTGCGCGCGCTATCGCCCGTCGGCCCGCCAACCGCAAGAGTTGGATTTTTCAACCAATCATATTGGGTTTCGTATCGTCATGCGTGAGAATAATGACTGATGCGACTCGACCTTTGCGCTTAATGCCGTCATCATAAATTTCATGAGTGAAAATCGCCGCATAAGACCGCTTAAACGCGCCGCAGCTTTCGCCGGCACAGTGATGTCCGGTGTTATGCTCATTGGAGCAGCGTCCTTGGGTGTCAAATCCGAGCGCCTTAAACCCGGCGAAGTGGACCGCGTTGCGTCTATTGTTGATGGCGATACGCTTTTCTTGGATGACGGGCTGAAAGTCCGTCTGTCCGCTATTCAGGCGCCAAAGCTTCCGCTCGGGCGCGCGGGGTTTAAGGCATGGCCGTTTGCCCAAGAGGCAAAGAATGCTCTGTTTAATCTAACGCACAATAAAACAGTTGAGCTTCGTTACGGCGGTAAAGAACGTGACCGTTATGACCGCGCTCTCGCGCAAGTTTTCCTGCCGGGGCAAGACGGGGCGCCTGATTTATGGGTGCAAGAGGAAATGGTGCGGCTTGGTTTTGCGCGGGTCTATACATGGCCTGATACTTGGCAGGATGCCAATGCGCTATTTGCGGCGGAGCGAGACGCGCGCGCCGATAAGAGAGGCATCTGGGGGCATTCTTACTATGCAATTCGCAGCCCGGAGCCAAACGCACTGGCGCAGGATGTGGATAGTTTTCAAATTGTTGAGGGCATTATTACGTCATCGGCGGATATTCGCGGCTTGACCTATTTAAACTTTGGCGCGGATTATAGAACGGATTATAGAACGGATTTTACGGTTGCTGTGGCGCGCACGCACCGCAAGCGCTTCAAGAAATCCGGTATTGATCTGATGTCGCTGGAGGGCGCGCGTGTGCGGGTGCGGGGCTGGATTGAGCTAACAAACGGGCCGATTATTTGGCTCGACCATCCTGAGCGGCTTGAAGTTTTAGATTAGCGTACTCTTCGGCCATGCCGAAGAGTACTTTTATATCTCGTGCTTTTCCTGATTAATTGTACTCAGGAAAGCATCAGAAAATAGGCAAATAAGGCCTAATGTCTGATGCTGATTTAACAGGAATTGCACTAGGCGGCGGCTTCGCCGCCTTTGGCGTTTTCATTATCCGCTTCGGCTTCAGCCTCGGCTTCTTTTTCGGCCTTAGCGGCTTGGCGCGTCCGAGCTCTTGTTAGAGTTCCCAAAATTTCATCCAGTGCAACGCCGCGGTCGACTTTGTTAATGGCTGCGACTTCGCGAACCATGCGGTCAAGCGCGCTTTCATAAAGCTGACGCTCGGAATAGGATTGTTCGGGCTGTGTCTCGCCGCGGTGAAGGTCGCGGACAACTTCAGACACAAGAATAAGATCGCCGGAATTGATTTTGGCTTCATATTCTTGGGCGCGGCGGCTCCACATGGTGCGTTTGATGCGCGCGCGGCCTTTGAGCGTTGTAAACGAATCTTTTAGGACATTTTCGTTCGACAAAGCCCGCATACCTGATGCGGCGGCTTTGATCGTTGGGACACGCAGCGTCATTTTGTCCTGCTCGAAAGAGACAACAAAGACTTCAATGTCAAAACCTGCAATCACTTCTTGCTCAATCGCGATCACTTGGCCAACGCCGTGAGCAGGATAGACAACATATTGATTGGGTTTAAAGTTCGCTTTTTTTAGCGCTGCTTTTTTTGAACCGCCTCGTTTCTTGGACGATGATCTTGGAGATGCCATAGAGTGTAATGCCTTGTGTTTGGGCCAATATGATAGTGGCTGGTACATAAACAAATGAACGGCGCGGACAAAACCAAGGTCCGCGCCGTTCAATATAACAAACATGTAACACAAAAATGACGCAAAATCCAGCGGATCGTTTGAAAAAATGGCTTAAAACGATGCGTGATGCCCGAAATACCGTAAAAAGTGAGGCTTAGCTGCCGGTGCCGGGCTTTTCGCTAAAGTATTTTTCAAACTTGCCTGTCTCGGATTCAAATGCTTCGCGGTCCTCTGGCGGCGTACCTTTGACAGTGATAACCGGCCAGACTTCGGCATATTTTGAATTGATCTCAAGCCATTTTCCGTCGGGATCGTCTTCTGTGTCCGGGACAATCGCATCGACCGGGCATTCCGGTTCGCAGACGCCGCAGTCAATGCATTCATCAGGGTGAATGACCAACATGTTTTCGCCTTCATAGAAACAATCCACAGGGCAAACTTCGACGCAGTCCATGAATTTGCATTTAATGCATTCGTCTTTGACAATATAGGTCATCAGGCTCTCATTTGTATACCGAGGGCGATGTGGCGATTTACAATAGAAATGTCAACCTTGCGTTTTGCGGTTAGAGACGTCCATCGGTAGAATTCTATAGAGTTGTGCGGCTTCTTTAGCCGGGCCGCGGCGGGAAGCGGTGGCGAGCATCTCAATATGAATCAGTTCTGGGCCGCGCATGAAGACGGCCATGTTACCGGGGCGAAGTTGCACATGTGGTTTGGTAATGCGCTCTGTGCACCCGTTTCTTGTGATTCTAATCTTGCCACTCAAGATCATTTTTGTGGCCAAACTACGGCTTTTAAACAGCCGGGTTCGGTACAGCCACACATCCAATCTTTGGCCTTCGCTCTCGAAAGCATCAGTAGAGGTGCGCAGCTGTGTGGTCAAAATCAGTCCTTTTTGTCGGGGCTTTGCTTAAGCGCGGCGAGGGCGGCGAAGGGAGAGTCCTCCATCCGCTTTTCTTCTTTCATACGGTACTTCTCGGCTGCTTTGTTGTCTTGCTTTTTATCACTACGAGGCTTGCCTTTGCCTTTGCCTTTGCGCGGCGGGCGTCCCTTAGCCTCATTATTGCTTGGGCGGTTTGGCCGCTTATTTTTAGCCTTGAACGGCATGAACCAAAACTCCAGATTTTTACGCTGGGTCGTGTTGCCATCCTCGTCCGTGTCTTTGTGATGGAAAACATTAAGTGTTTTAGCTTTTGCGGCGGGTTTAGTGGGAGCAGGCTTGGGCGCTGCTTCGGTGGTCTGAATTGGGGCATCCGTGTTGCCCGTCTCAGGGCTGCCTGTCTCGGGGGAGCCCGTCTGACCGCTGCTTGTCTGGGCACTTTCTGTCTGGCCGTCTTGCGCGGGTCCAGTTTGCGCAGCGGGCCCGGATTTTACTAGTGGCGCTTTGTCCTCGACAAATCGCGCAGGAACAGGGGCGGTTAGCTCCGGGGTTACCGCGTCCGCGCTTATGTCTTCTGTCTCTACGGTTTGTGACTTAAAGCCGAGCGTGGTTAGGACGCCCTGCATATCTTCGTAATTACAGCCCATGAGCGCCAGCATTTCTTGCATAATCTGAAAACGGCGTGTCCCGCTCTCAATTTGGGCTTGCCGGATTAGGCTGGCGAGCCGGTTCAGGATATCGAACCTGACAATGCGTGGCCCGCACACGCGGTACCCGGCGCGGGCAATGGCTGCGTTGGAGAAATTATCGCTGGCATGTTCGCCGTCATTCGCAAGAGATGTCACGCCCGCAAAGGGAATAAACGGTTTTCCGTCGCCGCCCGCCCCATAAGCAGAGAGCAGCCCCAATAGCGTTGCGGGTTTGGGTTTCATCAGATCACGCAAATACACATCATACTGACCGAATATAATCCCAACCTCGCGGAGCTGCCGCCGTGTTTCTTGGTCCAGGTCATAGACCATTTGCGCATTTTTCTTACGGTCAATATAGCCATCATTTTCCAGCATTTGATAGGCAAACCCTCTCGTTTCGGGCTTGATCTCCGGCTTTTCACTGCTGCTCAGAGCTTTAAGCGCTGCTAGACCTGTCAGTTTGGCTGCCACTTCACCGCGCAGAAAATCACGCATCCGGTTTTCCGCCATTGTGCGCAAGATCTGATCGCCCACTTCGCCGCCTAAAAGGCTTGCGTCAGGATTAAAAATAGAGCCGCCATTTGAAATTCTGCCGACAGCTTGCCCGCCCCAGAGGATATGCCCATCATTTGAGAGTGTGAATATCGTATGCTGCGCGCCGCAGAGGCTCGTTAAGCGGCGATTGACCTCGGGCCCAACCGCTTTGTCCGCCGCGGCTTTTAAGGCTTTGGCTTCCAGTTCAGAGCCGCTCGTGTCGATTTTAAAGGTGAGGCCCTCTAAGTGCCCGATTTTGTGATCCCCAACCCACACATCGCCATTATCTTTTATGGTGGTTTCCATATATGTATTTTGTCCCATTCCCTTGAGCAATGCGCTGGTGCGCCGGTCCACAAAGCGGGCCGTTAGTTTCTCGTGTAACGCATCTGATAGCCTATCTTCAACTGCTCTGGCGTGATTTATCCAATATTTCGACTCTTTGACCCAGCGTGTGACATTCACGCAATAGGTCCATGTTCTAATTTGGGCAAGGCGCACGGATAAAATATCAACGCCGCCTTCTGTGTGATCAAGCCGCGCGATCCGCCGCTGCAGAAAGTTTTCTGATATGCGCCCATTACCTGCAAGGATCTGTTCGTAAATATCTCCGAGCAGCCGAACATGGGTATCAAGGGTCAGATTACGAAAATCGGGTATTTGGCAAACATCCCAGAGCTGCTTGACGTCACGGGCTGTATTGAGTGTATTTCGAATTCTTGGTTGCCCCAAAATACGCTCAAACGCGCTCTCGTCTGTGGCTGGTGCAACTCGGCGCAGCCGCTTGTGCGGCGAGGATGCTGCGAGGCTATTGAGCAGGGCCTCAGAGCTTGAGAAATCAAGATCAGCATTACGCCACTCTGCATAACGCAGGGGCTCAAAGTTATGGTTTTCAATATGAGCTACAAGTTCATCGTCCATAGGCAGGCAGTCGCCCGTTGTGCCAAATGTGCCATTATTACGAAACCGCCCGGCGCGTCCAGCGATTTGCCCTGCTTCCATAGGGGTGAGGTGCCGGCGTCGGCGTCCGTCAAATTTACGCAGTGAGGCAAAGGCGACGTGATCTGCATCCAGATTAAGTCCCATGCCTACGGCGTCCGTCGCGATAAGAAAGTCAACCTCGCCGGATTGATAGAGATCAGCTTGGGCATTTCGGGTGCGAGGTGAGAGAGCGCCCATGACAATGGCCGCCCCGCCGCGAAGACGGCGCACCAATTCCGCAATAGCGTAAACCTCTTCGGCCGAAAACGCGACGATGACGGAGCGTTTTGGTAGGCGGCTTAGTTTCATGGGCCCAGCATGAGACAAGACGGAAAACCGCTCGCGCGTATCATGCCATGCGTCCGGCAAGAGCTCCCTTATCAGAGGCCGCGCGGACTCAGCGCCGAGAAGCAACGTCTCTTCGCTACCGCGCATGTGGAGTAATCGCTCTGTAAAAATGTGTCCGCGCTCAGGGTGGCTGATTAATTGGATTTCATCAATCGCGACAAAAGCAAAGGTTTTATCCTGAGGCATCGCTTCGACAGTGCAGACGTAATAACGCGCATGTGTGGGCGTTATTTTTTCTTCGCCCGTGATCAGCGCGCACTGCGCTGGTCCTTTGATAGCGCAAATCTTATCGTAGACCTCACGCGCCAAAAGCCGCAAAGGCAGGCCGATCACGCCCGATGTGCGGCCAAGCATACGCTCGACAGCGTAATGCGTCTTACCTGTGTTGGTCGGTCCGAGAACAGCCGTCACTGTTGCGGGGTTAAGGGGCGATATCATAACAGAATTGCAAAGGCCTTTGAGAATCAACAGAGCAGAATAGTCTGCCTGAAATATAAGGACTTTATGGCCTTTGAAAACCAAGCCTTAACATTTTACCCCTAAGCATACGATATGAGTTATCCTCCAACCATAAAAATAAGAGTGTAAAACACTTTATTAACTTTAACTCACAAAATCCCTGAAATTAGTCCAATTAACGGTTTGTTAAGATCAAACCTTTGGTGTTTGTTTGCTTTTCTCAACTAGTGTGAACCTTGCATAAAAGCCATTGGAGCACATCATGCAGTCAGGAAACACAGTACCTATATTGCCCTATCCGGCATTCGCGATTAATCGGTATGCAGCTATGGCCACGGAAGTGACCCAAAACGCTGCTGTGAAACCGGAGGAAACAATCAAGCCCGCACCTCAAGCAGGAACTGAGTCAGAAAAAGTGACCACAGCCCCGCCAAAAGAAACGGAAGAGCCTCGGAAAAACGACATTAGTTTTGAGAGCTTCCGCGCGACCAACGATAATGTCACGTTCAGCAATTATACCGCTGGAACCAAGGACTCGTCAGAGCCTGAAGACACACTACAAACATCGCTACTCAATTTGGACGCCAAAACAGAGCCGACCATTGATATAATGATGTAAGTGCACGTTTTGGCGTGAACTTACAGTAAACTATACGCATGGAGATGCGTTAATATCTCTATAAAATAAAAGCGCGGCCCTTAAAAATCAGGGCGTCTTAATTCTATGATATTTTTATTATTTGTACCCTCATGCGGCTGAAGCGTCATGGATGAGCGAATGGTGAGCGCATCCAGATAAATCGGATCCCCATATCGCCAAGTATACCCTGCCGCGCCAAATTCTATCTCTGGTCGAATATACGGAATATATTCTAAATCTGCTTTGTAACGCGGGTTATCAAGCGTGAGCAATACTGTTGGCGGTGTTAATGGAAGCCCGCCTGTGGCGGTCATTCTTGATTGCCCAGTGCTAAAAACATAGGCTGGATTTACGTTCATACCTGCATTTGCCTGGCTATCGACATGCAGTTGTCCATTCGTATTAAAAAGATCAACCCCGAAGTTAACGCCCGCGCGGCCAAAAAATAACTCCGTTCCCAAGCCAGTTGTTTGCCAGGTAAGCTCGGCCCCGGCGATACGCGCACGTCCCGTGTCCAGCGGCGGCGCAAAGTCTGAATGCCGGCTTACATCAAAACCATCAAAATAATATTTGTCCTCATCCAAACCCGGCAGGTTCCATATCAGAGTTGCATCTGCCGCAACACCGACTTTAAATTCATGGCCTCCCGCCCATTTGTTGCGAGGTAATCCGACAGCTTGAAAGACATTGTTCCCATTTGCATCAACATTTTGACCTGCAAGGGTGATATCGAGGTCAATGTTTTTGAGGTTATATTTAGCTTGGTCTGGTTTTGTTTTATCGCGCTCAAGGTTCCATGTGGCTGAGTCTACTTTGCCGTGGAAAGGCGCTTTAAGCGTTAAGATGGGTTCAAACCAATAGGTCATTTTGACAAAAATAGGCTCAAACGCCCGGTTGCCCCTGTAAAATGTATAACCAACTTCACCGGAGTATTTTTTACCGTAAGTGAATCCCGCTAAAAAATTTAACTCTGGATATAAAACACCGCCTTTTCCGCTCAGTGTATCTGGTAAAGCATTGTCCAAAATTCGCGCGCGCGCCTCTGGTGTTAATGATGGTATTTGAGCTTTGCCGATCCCGTTGGCCTCATAAAAATCGTCGGGAATCATATCTCCGTCAATGCCGTCTTTCAAAACGTCAATATTTTTAGGGAGTGAGTTTTTAAATTGCAGCCATTTTAGCTGGTTCTTATCAATGTCTTGAATGTCCAAGCGTTTAATATCTTTTATACCGTCCTTTATAATCGGATTTAGCGGGGGCTTGTACAGAGTGTCCGGAACAGTGAGGGTTTGCCCTGATGAGAGAGGGTTGGACTGAATATTAACCCGCACTGATAGGTCTGTCCCGCCATCATACTTAGGACGCGGGCGGTTAGGTACTGAGTTTGACGCCTTTAAGATTTCATCTATTTTTGATGTCGGATCGAATAAGGCTGCGAAATTCACCTCATTGTACACGGTCATCACATGCTCGCCGGAATTCATGAAGGTACCAATAAGGGTCTCATCATCAAGTTTTAAAAGATCAGGTCTGTTTAGCTTGCCGGGAAAATCTGTTCCGTTTGGGGCTTTTCGAATTTGCCGCCTAAGCGATTTGGCCATCCTGCGTGTTTGGCGATTATTCTTCTCTGCTGTTTTCTTAAGGCACACAGTTTCTGCGAGAATTTTTTCTTGCGCCGTAACGGCGCTCTTCTCTCCCTTGCATATGGCAGGGTCATATTTAATCGTCAGCTCTCGGTTGAAAAGCATTCTGTCATTCAGGTCATATACGCGGTCTTTATAGGAAATATCGATGCCGAGCGTGTCTTTCCCCGCTAAAAGGCCTTGTATTCTGGGTAATCTATCAAGGCGCGTGACGTCTCTATATCTGGCTAAATCGATGGAAACTCCGGGTGACACTTGGTAAATGCTGCGGTCTTGAGGGATGGGTTGCCCGATATCATAAGTGTTACGGAAATAAGGGTAGGCGATAATGTCCGCTTCTAAATTTCCACCAATTAATTCCGAACTGGGTAAACTATTTGTTTGAGCGAAAGCCGTTTGGATTGCGAAGAATAAGCCACTGCAAGTTAGTGCAGAAACAAACATACGGTGTATGTCACGCTCGCGCAAAGTTTGTAATAATATTGTGATGAATGAATGCATATGATTCTGCTCCCCTCAAATCGCAAGACGTCTCGCCCGTTACGTCTCTTATATTCATAATGCGATTTATAAATGAATTCAAAAAAAATCTAAATGAATGCGAGTCCGTGAGCTTGAACCTCTGAATTACAATGTGTTCAGATTGTGCGAACATGTCTTGAAGGCTTATTTTTTGGCACTAAGTATCCCTTTTAACATTTCCAGAGTGTCATCTCTGGGTCATTATTGGAGATATACATGCGCAAACTTCTTCTTGCCGGGACGGCTGGCCTCACTATGATTTTGGCACCAGCTGCACTGTCACAGAGCTCTTTTTTCAAACCACAAGCTGGCGAGACATCCGTAATGACGGTCGATAGCCGGGGCGTTTTGACAATGGCGCCCCTGCTGGAGCGTGTCTCGCCCGCTGTTGTGTCTATACGCACAGAGGGCAAAGAGGCCGATACCGAAGAGGAAGAAATAGATGAGCGCCAACAAATGCTTGAACGCTTTTTTGGCCGCCAAATGCCGCAGCCGCAACAACGCCGGCGCGGCGGCTCTGTTGGTTCGGGCGTGATTGTAGACGCGGGTGCAGGTTATATTCTGACCAATCACCATGTTGTCGATGAAGCGGGCAACATTATCGTGACATTGACCGATAAGCGTGAATTGACGGCTGAACTCGTCGGAGGTGATGAAAAAACGGATATTGCAGTCCTGAAAGTCGATGCAAAAAACCTGCGGGATGTTGATTTTGCGGGGAACGATTCGACCAAAGTTGGTGATTATGTTGTGGCTATCGGTAACCCGTTTGGCCTCGGCCATACTGTAACGTCCGGGATTGTCAGCGCGCTGGGTCGGGAGATTTCCCGGGGCGACGCCTATCAGGATTTCATCCAAACGGACGCGTCTATTAACCCCGGTAATTCCGGAGGCGCGCTGGTGAATTCCAAGGGCGAACTGATTGGCATTAACTCAGCGATCATTTCGCGCTCTGGGGGAAATAACGGTATCGGCTTTGCCGTGCCCAGCAAAATGGCCCGCAGCGTGATGGATCAATTGATTGAATACGGCGAAGTGAAACGCGGACGTATTGGTGTCTCCATCCGTAATATCACCCCTGATTTCAAACAAGCGTTCGGCCTGACAACCCTAGAAGGTGCGTTCGTAAATGACGTGACTGAGGATAGTCCGGCAGAGAAGGCGGGATTAAAACAGGCTGATATCATTACCGGGTTTAATGGCGAAGATATTCGCGACGCGTCAGATATTCGCAATGCTGTGGGCCTCGTTCAGCCTGGAAAACGCACGGATTTGACCTATATCCGCGATGGTAAACGCCGCACAACGACAATTACGGTCGAAGCATTCGATGATGAGCGCGAGGTTTTATCTGCGGATGCTGCGGACGAAATCCCGGCTATGGAGAGCTTTTCCGGCGCTTCGATTACGAATATTCCCGATGATATGGAATTGCGCGGCGGCGAAAAAGGGGCTTACGTGGCCAGCGTTCGCCCCGGATCCAAAGCCCAGAGAGCTGGATTATCCAAAGGCGATATTATCCGCAGCGTTGGCGGACAAAAAGTCTCAGACCTGAAAGGTTTTGAAGATGCGATCAGCAAGAAAGATGGCCCTATTGCGCTCACGGTAGAGCGCGACGGCGCGAACCTGTTCTTGGCTGTAAAATAAGCCGCGCTATAGTCATTTAATAAACTCAAGGCCGCCTTATGGGGCGGCCTCTTCATATGTAAAAATATCTTCGATGGTCTGGCCGAAAAGCTGCGCTATTTTGAAGGCCAGCGGCAAGGACGGGTCATACTTTCCGGTCTCTATGGCGTTCACCGTTTGGCGCGAGACATTCAGCCTATCTCCGAGAGCCGCTTGTGAGAGGCCGCGCTCTGCACGCAGCACTTTGAGCGTGTTTTTCATAGCATTTGGCACCCGGCATTATTACGTCTGCCAATGATGACAGCGGCGATACCGTAGCAAAGGTAAAATCCGGGCAGGACATAAAAGATAGGGATGGCTGGAACCGGTGTATAAAATTCAAGTAATCCCCATGCCGTGGTAAACCCCATTAAAACAATTAACCCGTAAAGCACCGATTTAATTTGCAACATCCGGACAAATTCATCGATCTCGAGAATATAACGGGCATGTGCCCACACCCAGATAAAGACAAAAATAGCCGGTATCAGCGCTAGACCATAGGTTAAAGGTGCTACATCCGCGGACTTGTTGATCAGTAGAGACGTACTGAAAATGCTGACGACATATCCAATCATGGCTGGTACAAAGACTCTCATATAACGGCTTTTTGCTTGTTTGTTTGTCATAATTACCTCCTGTTTAGTCAAGTAAGCTTTACATAAGAGGAAAATCTGTATATGTCAAGTAGGCTTTACTAAAAGTTTGGTGTGCTTGTCATTTCGTTCACAAACTTGTGTATGACAGGGCGTGTAAACTACGATAGAGACGCCATCATGAACGCACCTATTGATCCCCAAAAATTCCGCGATCCGATGATCACCGCAAAAGGCGAAACCCGGGCGCATGTGGATTTCAAATCTCTGCAAACCTTGTGGTTTAACACGGGCAGTCTGTGTAATATTGAGTGCGCGAATTGCTATATTGAAAGCTCACCCACTGCAGACCATTTTGTCTATCTCTCGCCGGACGACATGATGCCCTATTTGGACGAAATTGACGCGCTGGGCGGCGGGCCGATTGAAATCGCCTTTACGGGCGGCGAGCCTTATATGAACCCCGATATTTTGCGCCTGTCCGAAATGGCGCTGGAGCGGGGGCACACGCTGCTTGTATTAACGAATGCCATGCGCCCGATGATGCGCCCGCGTCTGAGGGCCGGCTTGCTGGATTTACGAAAACGCTACGCCGAAAAAATGACATTGCGGGTGAGCCTTGATCACTTTACGGCGAAGGAACATGACCGCGAGCGCGGCTCTGGAAGTTTTGATATAGCGCTCTCGGGCATGCGCTGGCTGGCAGATCACGGGTTTGACCTGCACATCGCAGGGCGCGCCATGTTCTCTGAGAGCGAAACGGACGCTAGAGAGGGTTACGCCGCACTGATAGAGGCGCAAAACTGGGACATTGACGCGCATAATCCGGGCCAAACCATTTTATTTCCAGAGATGGACGCCCGCGTCGATGTTCCAGAAATCACAACGGACTGCTGGAGCATTTTAAACGTTAGCCCTGATAATATGATGTGCGCGAGCAGCCGCATGGTCGTACGCCGCAAAGGCGCGGGGAAATCCACCGTGCTGGCCTGTACGCTTTTGTGGGATGATCCGCAATTTGAGCTGGGCGAGACACTCTCGCAGAGCCTAAAACCTGTGAAGCTTAATCATCCACACTGCGCGAAGTTTTGCGTCCTTGGCGGCGCAAGCTGCTCTGCGTAGAACTTTATAGCGCAGCGGCAAACCGTTCGAACAAGTAAAAACTATCTTGCGGGCCGGGGCTGGCCTCGGGGTGGTGTTGCACGGAAAAGACGGGCTTCCCCGTGACGCGCAGACCGCAATTGGTACCGTCAAACAAAGACACATGTGTTTCTTCGCACATTGCCGGCAGACTGTCGCGGTCAACGGCAAAGCCGTGGTTCATCGAGACAATCTCAACCTTGTCCGTAGTGTAGTCTTTGACAGGATGGTTGGCACCGTGGTGACCTTGTTCCATTTTGATGGTTTTTGCGCCAAGTGCCAGCGCGAGCATTTGGTGACCCAAGCAAATCCCCAGCATCGGCGTTTCAGCCGCGAGCAAATCTTTAATCACGGGTATTGCATATTCACCGGTCGCCTCAGGATCGCCCGGGCCGTTGGATAAAACAACGCCGTCTGGTTTGAGCGCGAGGATATCTTTCGCGGATGCTGTGGCTGGCACCACTGTGACTTTTAATCCTTGCGAGGTCAGATTGCGTAAAATATTACGCTTGACGCCGTAATCAATTACGACAACTTTTTTCAGGCCGTCTTTTTCGCTATACCCGTCCGGCCAGACCCAACGCGCTTCGCGCCAATCAAAGATTTCTTGGGTGTGGACATTTTTTGCTAAATCAGCCCCGACAAGGCCGTTCCAGCCCCGGGCGGTTTGAACAAGGGCATCGATATCAAACTGACCGTCCGGACTGTGCGCGATGACGCCGTTTGGCATCCCGTTCTCGCGGATGTAAGCGGTCAAAGCGCGCGTATCGACACCGGACAGGCCGATAATGCCGCGCGCCGTGAGCCAATCATGCAGATGCGATTCTGATCGCCAATTGGACGGGAGCGTTACGGGGGCTTTAAAAATTGCGCCCCTTGCGGCAGTTTGCGCGCGCTCAGTTGAAGCTTCCTCGTCTTCGCTATTGGTGCCCGTATTGCCAATATGCGGGAAGGTGAAACATATAAGCTGCGAGGCATAAGAGGGATCGGTCAGGATTTCTTGGTAGCCTGTCATCGCCGTGTTAAAACACACTTCGCCGACGGCTTGGCCCACATGTCCGCAGCCCTGCCCATAAAAAACATGTCCATCGGCCAAAGCCAATATGGCTGTGGGTAGGTCTTGCATTTCACCGGATAGAGGCATATGACGCTCCGCTTTCGTTAAGCCCGCTCTTTTTAGGCGGGCCGCGCGGGGACGCAAGAGGCAATTCATACACAAGTGTCTTTTTGCGCAATTATGTTTTCATATTGCGGCTTTGGCACTGATATGAGAAACTCAGGATTGACAATATGTCAGTGTAAGGATATAAAATGTCATTAAGGCAAGAGTTATCAACGAGCGTTAAAGACGCCATGAAAGCCAAAGATTCGCTCCGCGTGTCGACATTGCGGCTGGTCAACGCGGCTATAAAAGACCGCGATATTGCCGCGCGTTCGGCGGACCGTTGCGGCGGTATCGAAGAGGCAGAAATCCTGTCATTGTTGGCAAAAATGGTCAAACAGCGCGAAGAAAGCGCTAAAACTTACGAAGATAACGCCCGGCCCGAGCTGGCAGAGCGTGAGCGCGCCGAGATTGTGATTATGCGCGAATATATGCCTAAGCCGCTGAGCGACGCGCAAGTTGGCGAAACCGTGACAGCCTTGATTGATGATATGGGCGCAACGTGCCTTAAAGACATGGGCAAGATTATGGGCCGCCTTAAAGCGGACTATTCCGGCCGAATCGATATGGGCAAAGCGGGTAAAATCGTCAAAGATCGTCTTTGCGGCTAAGTTTAAAGCAGCTCCTAGGTGCTGTTTTGTTCAGCGAGCTTTGCTTGGCGCGCGATTCTAACCCATTCCAATAATGCTAACACTGCGGCGACGGCGCCTAGCGCGGCGCAGACGATAAACGCTTGGGCAAATCCTTCTTCTTCGATGATCGCGCCAATCGTGGGGCGTCCCAGCACGCCCAGTAAGAAGACTAAAGACACCAGCAGGGCATATTGCACCGCTGCGTAAGATTTGTTCACGATAGAGGAGAGGTAGGCAATAGAGGCTGCGCTCGCGAGGCCCACGGCAAGGTTCTCGGCAAAAATAACGGTTGTGAGCCGCGCCATTCTAATATCCAGATTAAACGCCGCGAACAGATGATCGAGCTGCGTTAGGCTTAAAAACCCATCAGTGAAACTCGCGTCCAGCGCCAGATCAGCAAATAAGAGGTTTGTGGCAGCAGCCAGAACCGCGCCGACGAAAAAGACGGGCATGCGTCCAAACCGGAGCATGGCTAAGCCGCCAAGACCGATGCCCACCATAGTCGCGATCACGCCCATAAGTTTGGAGGCAAATCCAACCTCCGTGAGGGTATGTCCCAGCGCGCCGTAATTTTCCCCGAGATAAAACGGGTAGGCAAATCCGCCCCAAATTAAATCTGTAAAGCGGTAAGAAAGCACGACTAAAACCACTAAAATACACGCCCAGCGTAGCCGCCCGACCATTTCGATCATAGGCTCGACGATGGCTTCAAACAGAATACCTAATATGCCGTGAGGGTTCACCGATAAGGCTGCGCCGCCCACTTGCCGTCTATTGTTCAGATAGACCAAAGCCGCGCAGACAATACCAAGCCAAACCACCGTGCAAACAACCACCCAAGGGCCTTTGTACCGAATAAATGTACGCGCGCTGTGGTTCTCGGGATCGGTCAACGCCCCGTGCATAAAGTCAGCAATGAGCCAAAATCCAATCGCCCAGCCGGCCAGCACGAGCAGTGTACCCAGCTTTTTTTGTCCGCGTGTCAGATACCCCACAAGAGACGCAGAAACGTCTCCATCCGCCTGTGTTGGCAATGTGTCGGCGAGGGGTGACGGTTTAGCCAAAAAAATCCCAACGGACGTGAGCGCCATCAAGGCCGTGCCGCACAAAAATGTGTTCTTCCAGCCAATATGATCCGCTAATATCAACGCGACAAACCCGCCCAAAAAGGAGGCTGTGCGATACCCTAATTGCTCCACACTGGAGAGGATATCGAGCTGCATATCGTCTTTGGCTATTTCAATGCGCCATGCGGCCAAAACAATATCGAAGCTGGCCGAAAATACGGCGATTAAAACGCATATAATTCCAATGCGCCCCAAATTGTTGGGGGGCTCTGAGAATGACAGAACCAGTAATCCCGCGACAACCAATGCCAGGAATAAAAACATAAAGAACCGCCGGGGCCCGGTTTTTAGTCCGAACGGTGTTGTCCGTCTTTGCAGCGCGGCGGCCCACAGAAACTTAAAGGCATAAGCCAAAAGCGCCCAAGATAAGAGGCCAATAGCCACGGGTTTAACGTCGACAGTGGTCAACCATGCATTTAACGTTCCGCCGACGGCCACATAAGGCAGGCCTGATGCGACGCCGAGGATTAACATCGCTAAAACTTGACGGTCAGAAACCGCGAGTTTCAATGCTTTGAGCGTCGTCATTTTTTCTACGGTCTCAGTCATAGCAGGCCTCTTTTACGGGCACTTTAGGATCGCAAAGTGGAAAAGCAAGGCGGATAAAACCATGTGAAGACAGATTAATCCACGGTTTTAATCGCTCTATTCCCTGAAACTGGCGCGCCCAGCAGAGATGCGTCCAACATTATCAGTTTGGGCCTAGGGTTGTATCATGACATTTAATGCAGCATATCAGGCTCATCTATCTGAGCCGCCCCAACCGGGAGACGCCTTCGGGGGTGATATCTGCAACGCAAATATAGATGATCTGCCAATCCCGGCCTATCTCCAATATATATTGCATTGTATGATGTTCGTGTTGGGGCGTCTGGGGCAAGGGCGGCAAATGTGCGACCCACAAGAGACGTATCAGAGTTTCGTTTATGAGTCTGAACGCTATGAGGAGACCTTAAAAGTGCAGCGGCTCTATCAATTTAATTGCCATCTGATCAAGCGTGGCGTTCTGAACGCTCAAATGGCGCAAAGCCTACCGCAGCATACGGATATCGTCATCAGTGTGGATTTCTGGCATCGTCGGGATACGGTGCCGTCACAGGTACCACAGTATAGTACAGATGTTGGCTCTGATGTTCCCGCCGCCACGCTTGCGGCGCAAACTGCAAAATTCAGCTCTCGTCATGCGCAGTTTAAGTGTTCTGGGAGATTCGCGGTTTCACTCGTTTGTAGCCTGCCGAGCATGTTTTTTTACCAGTTCAGTGGCCTTCGTCCGCTTGGCCCATAATAGAGGTGGTCTTTAAGTCGTATTCGTGATCCAAAATGCGGCTTAACACTTGCGCCTTTAGGTCATATGCGCGAGTTTCCCGCCCATGAATGCCCCCGCAAACATCTCCAAAGACCCCGCCACAAAAGTTTCCGGCAAAGCGGCCAAAAAAACGGCCACAAATAATGATGGAAAAGTCACGCCCATGATGGCGCAGTTTTTGGGTATCAAAGCCCAGGCGGGCGAAGACGTTCTACTGTTTTACCGTATGGGTGATTTTTACGAACTGTTCTTTGACGATGCGGTGCGCGCCGCCGCTGCGCTTGATATTGCGCTGACAAAACGGGGCAAGCATAACGGCGCGGATATCCCTATGTGCGGCGTCCCCGTACATGCCGCCGAAACATATTTGCAGCGCCTCATCAAAAAAGGCTTTCGCGTAGCGGTGTGCGAGCAAACGGAAAGCCCGGCGGAGGCTAAAAAACGGGGTTATAAATCTGTTGTAAACCGCGAAATTGTTCGAGTGGTCACGCCGGGAACGCTGACGGAAGACTCGCTGCTGGATGCAAGGGGCGCGAATTATATCCTGAGTGTTTACCGTTCGCTGGCGGGCGACTACGCGCTGGCTTGGGCGGACGTCTCGGACGGATCATTTCATGTTTGCGATACGCCGCAAGACCGTCTTGCCGGAGAAATTTCAGCGCTTGCGCCGCGCGAAATTGTTCTACCTGAAAGCCTCTACCAAACACCTGAGTTTATGGCGGATATTAATATGGACGAGACGGCACTCACGCCGCTGCCCGGGACAAAGTTTGACGCGCGAAACGCAGAGCGTCGTCTAAAGTCCGCGTTTGAAGTCTCAAGCCTGGACGGTTTTGGTGATTTTTCCAAAGTCGAAGTGGCCGCTGCCGGGGCTTTGGTGGATTATCTTGAGCTCACTCAAGCGGGCAACCCGGTACGGTTATCGCCTCCCGCGCGCCGCATCAGCAGCGGCTTTATGGCGATTGATCCGGCGACCCGGGCCAGCCTCGAAATTGACCGGACACAACAAGGGCGGCGGCAAGGCTCGTTATTGTCGGTGATCGATAAAACTGTCACCGGCCCCGGCGCGCGGCTTTTGGGCGCGCGGCTCTCGCGGCCTTTGATCGATGTGGAGCACATTAACCAGCGCTTGGACGCTGTGACCTATTTTTGTGAAAATCCGAACCGGCAATCTGATGTACGCGCGCACCTCAAACAGATCGGTGATTTAGGTCGCGCCGTTAGCCGGATCGCGCTGGGCCGCGGTGGGCCCAGAGACATGCTGGTGATCGGAACAGGCCTGAAGACGGGCGAGCAAATATGCGCGCTGTTTGCGCAAAATGGAGAGCTGGACTTGCCGCAAAACCTTGCTGGCGCGCTGCAAAGTTTGAGCCTTATCAGCCAGCCTGATCTGGCCGCATTGGTCAGTGATATGAGCAAGGCCTTTTTGCCGGACGCGCCGACGCTCGCCCGCGACGGCGGCTTTATCGCGCCGGGCTGGCGCGCGGATTTGGATGAGCTTAAAAAACTACGCGATGATAGCCGCCGGATCGTGGCGGGACTGCAGGCTGATTACGCCAAAGCCTCTGGCGTCTCGACGCTGAAAGTCAAACACAATAATGTGCTGGGGTATTTCATTGAGGTGACCCCCAAACATGCCGATGCTATGCTGAGCTCACGGGAGGATAACCCGTTCATTCACAGGCAAACGCTCGTCAGCGGCGTTCGTTTTACAACCACCGAGCTTGCTGATCTTGACGCGCGTATTTCCGGCGCTGCCGACAAAGCTATCGCGCTCGAAGTCAGCATCTATGAGGCGTTCGCTGTGCGGGTCAGCGCGCTGGCGGAAAACATCCGCCGCGCTGCCGCGGGGTTTGCCGCGATGGATGTGCAATCCGCGCTCGCGTTTTGGGCGGACGGCGCGCAGGCGTGCCGCCCGTTTATGGCGGCGGATACATCCTTGGTCATTGAGGGCGGGCGTCATCCGGTAGTCGAAGCCGCGCTCAAGGCCTCTGGCGACGCCGCCTTTACCGCCAATGATTGCCGATTGGACGGCGGCGGCGTTGAGGCGGCGCGCCTGACACTGATTACCGGACCGAATATGGCGGGTAAGTCAACGTTCCTGCGCCAAAACGCGCTCATGTTTATTCTCGCCCAAGCTGGCAGTTTCGTACCCGCGCGCCGAGCTCATATCGGCGTGGCGGATAGTTTGTTTTCACGAGTTGGGGCGTCGGATGATTTATCGCGGGGACGCTCAACCTTCATGACTGAAATGATTGAAACGGCGGCCATCCTTAATCAAGCCGGGCCGCGCAGTTTTGTCATACTTGACGAAATTGGCCGGGGCACGGCGACATTTGACGGTCTGTCTATTGCATGGGCTGCGGTAGAGCACTTGCACGAAATAAACCGCTCGCGCGCCTTATTTGCAACTCATTACCATGAATTAACGGATTTAGCGGAAAAGCTTGAAGGCGCGTCGAATGCCTGCTTGCGGGCCAAAGAATGGAATGGTGATTTGATTTTCTTGCATGATGTTGGGCCGGGTGCGGCAGATAAATCTTACGGGGTGCAGGTCGCGCGTTTGGCGGGTCTGCCTACGCAAGCTGTGGAGCGCGCACGCGATGTGCTCTCCCGGCTGGAAGGAAACCACGACAGCACGCAGGATAAACTTGGTGGCCTGCCTTTGTTCACGGCCGCCCCGCCGCCCGTTCCCGCTCGCCCCTCCGATATTGACATAGTTTTAGGGCAGCTTGATGCCGATAATTTGTCTCCGCGCGCCGCTTTGGATTTAATTTATGAGCTGAAAGCCAAAATAAAAGATAAGGCAAACTAATGCCCCGCCGTGCCGGTTTCATGAAACCCAATCTGGTTGAAATCCCGGAGCGCTTGGGAGCGCCGGATCATATTGTTGATGGCCCGGAATTGCGCCGGAAACTGACAGATATCGCAAAATCCAAAATAAACGAACGGGCGCAGGTCTTGGAGCTTTTAAAGCAAACCCGGGCGGACGCTCTTGATTTTACGCGGCGTAAGTTCGAAGCTGGGCATTATAACGGACATGAAACGGCGCGCGTCATTGCCGCTATTCACGATGATATCATCACCGCACTGTACCAGTTTACAGTTAAACATATCCTTCGCGCGCCTAATCCAACAGACGCAGAGCGGCATGCTCTTTGTGCCGTTGGCGGCTATGGGCGCGGAGAAATGGCGCCGGGTTCTGACGTGGATTTGCTGTTTCTGCTTACGGATCAAAAAGGCTCGGCCCATACAGAGAGCGTGACGGAATATATGCTTTACATGCTTTGGGATATGGGTTTGAAAGTCGGTCACGCGACCCGTACCATTGATCAAAACATAAAACTGGCAAAGACGGATCAGACTATTCTGACGTCTTTGCTCGACCTACGTTTCCTTTGCGGTGATGAGGAGATGGCGTCCAAACTGTTTACGAAATTTCGTAAAGACATCACACGCGGGAAAGGCCGAAATTATATTGCGGACAAGCTTGAAGAGCGTGATGTGCGCCACACCCGCGAAGGTAATTCGCGGTACGTGATTGAGCCGAATGTTAAAGAAGGCAAAGGCGGTCTTCGGGATCTGCATGTGCTGTATTGGATCGCGCGGTACTTGGATAAAGACGGCAAGATTAATGATGCGCAGCGCGCCAGTGATTATGTCGATATGGGATTGTTTGATGAGGCGGCCGCGCAGCGTTTTGTTCGCGCGGCTGACTTTTTGTGGCGCACACGTATTCACCTACATTTTGCGGCGGGGCGCGCGACCGAGAACCTCAGCTTTGATCGGCAAACTGTGCTCGCCCGCAAAATGGGCTATGCGGCAGGCCCTATTGAAGAAGCCGTTGAGAAGTTTATGCGGGAGTATTTCATCAATGCGCGCGAAGTTGGGGCCTTAACCCGTATTGCCTGCGCCAAGCTTGAGGCGGAAAAGTCTATACGCTTGCCCAAGGGCCTTGATGCGTTGCTACCTAACTCTCGGCGTAACTTGAAAGAACAGGGCTTTATATTGGATCACAGACGCCTAACATTCGAAGATCCTTTGCAAATCAAAGAAAACCCGGCTTTGATTATGGAATTGTTTGAGATAGCAGGCCGGCGCAATTTGGATATTCATCCTGATGCCTTTTCAGATATCGATTTTCGCAGAAACCTGATTGATAACCAGTTTAGGCGTGATCCCAAGGTTGCTGAATTATTCCTCAAGATATTACTTGGCGCGAAAGCGCCTTACGCGACCCTCAAGGTCATGAGCGAGTCCGGTGTTTTAGGCCGCTACGTTTTGGAATATGGCGGCATTGTCGCGCGCACACAATTTAACATGCACCATGCCTATACAGTGGATGAGCATACGCTCAGGCTGATCAAATATTTCCATGACCTTGTTGTTAAGGAACTCGAAGCTGAAAACCCCTTGGCGACAGAGGTTGTCGCCAGCTTGGACGAGCGTCAAAGGCAGATTATTTATTTGGCGTGTCTTCTTCATGACACAGGAAAAGGACAGGGCGATCAATGTATTGAAGGTGCACGTCTTGCGCGGCGCGCTTGCCGCCGAATGGGTATTGAGCAATCAGAAATTGAAAGTGTCTCTTGGCTGGTTCGCCGTCACCTTGATATGAGCGAGACGGCGCAGAGGCGTGATATTTCCGATCCCGAAACTATCAAAGAATTCGGGTCGCGCGTGGGCTCCATGTCCCGGTTGAAAATGCTGTTTGCGTTGACGGTTGTCGACATCCGCTCGGTGGGCCCCGGGATTTGGAATGACTGGAAGGGTGTTTTGCTCCGCGATCTTTACCGAGCCACTGAGAGGTTCTTGGAAGGCAAAGCCGAACTTGAACCTGCAGCCAAAGCCGCCGCCGCCAAAGAACAGCTTTGGGACCGTTTGCCAGTTGAGATGGCGGCTCGGATTGAGCGAATATCAGCGGATCTAGGAGACGCCTATTGGCTGGGCTTTGATATGACCGATCTTGTCAGACATGCGCGGTTTTTCGACTCTGTCGTTGAAGCCGGGTCAGATACGGCCGTCAAAACACGCTTGGATAAAAAGCGTGATATTACAGAGCTTTGGGTGCTGGGCCGCGACCGCATTGGCTTGTTTGCTGCGCTATCCAAAGCGGTCTCTGCGACGGGGGCGCAAATTGTCGGGGCGCGGCTACATACCGGACAGAATCGGCGCGTTATGAATGTGTTCTATTTGCAAAATTCAGACGGGCGTGCCTTTGGCCGAGTGAATGAAAACATCCGGCAGATATTAAAGACCCGTGCGCTGGCTGTAATTGACGGTGATGATTTAGATGTCATTATGCCGGATACTCCTATCACGCGGCGCGAAGCGGCGATCCCGGTTCGTCCGAAGGTGAAGATTTTAGAAAGCGCGTCCGGCAATACGTCTATCATAGAAATTGAAGGCCGCGATAGGCCCGGTCTGCTTTACTCAATGACTGATTATTTGCGGTCTATGGATTTGAACGTTCTATCTGCGCATATTGAAGTTGTCGGGGCGTCAGCAATAGATGCCTTTTATGTGGCTCCGATAAGCGGGCAGGCCTTAACGTCCAAGCAGGCCAAGACTATAAAATCCGGTCTTTTAACTATTCTGGATGACATGCAAATGGTCGGCGCGGCGTGAGACTATTAAAGTCAACGGCGATTATCAGCTCGCTGACCATGGTCAGCCGGGTCCTCGGCCTCATTCGCGATATCATGATGGCGCGGTTTTTAGGCGCGGGCTTGATCAATGATGCTTTGATTACTGCGACGAAGCTTCCAAACCTGTTTCGCCGTATCTTCGCAGAAGGGGCCTTTAACGCCGCCTTTATTCCGCTTTATGCACGGCGTATTGAGGAGAGGGGAGACAAAGCGGCGGCCGTCTTTGCGGGAGAAGCGCTTTCGGCGCTTATATTCCTGGTTGCGATCATTGTTGTTCTCTTCCAAATCACCATGCCGTGGTCGCTGAATATCATTGGCGGCGGGCTGGATAAGGTCGCTGCTGGGCCCGGCGGGATCGTGCCTTATGACCTTGCTGTACTGTATGCGCGGATCACCATGCCGTATTTGCTGTTTATGTCGCTCGGAGCTTTGCTTTCGGGGATGCTCAACACCCATAATTATTTTGCTATTGCGGCCTTTGTGCCTGTGCTGCTTAATGTGGTCTGGATTTCGATCTTGGGGTTGATGACGCATTATGGCTGGGCTCTGCCTCAATTAGCGCTTTACCTTAGTATCGGTATGACCGCGTCCGGATTTTTGCAAGCCGGGTTTTTAATCTGGGGGCTTCGCCGCTCAGGAATCAAAATCGGACTTTTCCGTCCCCGCCTAACGCCGGGTGTTCGGCGCCTATTTATATTGGGTGTTCCGGGCATGATCTCTGCGGGTATTACGCATATAAATATTATGGTTAGCCACTTCATTTCGACCTTCCAGGATGGTGCGCCGAGTTGGCTATATTATTCTGACCGGCTTTATCAATTGCCTTTAGGGATTATCGGTATCGCTATGGGCATTGCTTTGCTGCCTGCGCTCTCCCGCCGATTGCGGGCCGGAGATGAGACAGGCGCAATGACCTCTATGAACCGCGCTATCGAGATTGCGGCTTATTTGACCTTGCCGGCTGCTGTGGCTTTGGCGGTCATGCCGGAGTTTCTTGTTGGCGGGCTTTTTCAGCGCGGTGAGTTTACATTTGCGGATACGGCGCAAACAGGCAAGGCGCTGATGATGTTCGCGTTTGGGCTTCCGGCTTTTGTACTGTTGAAAATTTTAACGCCTGCTTTTTTTGCGCGGGAGAATACCAAAACGCCTATGATTTACGCCGCGATCTCGGCGGTTGTGAATTTGACCGTCGGAGCCACATTGTTTTTTAAAGTTGGCTTTTACGGGTTGGCGCTGGCAACGAGTATTGCGGCATGGGGTAATGTGGTCTGTCTGGCTTATGTTTTGCGGCGGGAGGGGCATTTTTTAACAGACCGTCGTCTTCGCCTTAGATTGCCGCGTATTGCGGCGTGCTCGATGCTGATGGGTGTGACTTTGTGGTTTTTGTCAAAATGGGCCACCCCGCTTTTGACCGGGTCACTCATGCTTGATTACACGCTTTTATTGCTGGTCTGCGGCGCAGGGTTTGCTGTCTATTTGATTACGGCGTTTCTTTTGCGGGCAATTCGTTTTGCCGATATCAAGGACGCGCTGCGCCGAAGTCCGCGTCCATAAGCCGCCTTTATGCGTACGGCCCTATGAGAGCTAATCCTTGCGTCTGCGGGCGGCTTTGCTAAAAGCGCCACAGTCATATTTGAGAGTTGCCATGAGCGAACACCCTATTACTTACACTGGCCCCGAGCGCGTCTTTTCGGGCGTACAGCCGTCCGGTGCGTTGCACCTTGGAAATTATCTTGGCGCACTTAAAAAGTTCGTCGATTTGCAGGACAGGCATGACTGTCTTTATTGTATCGTGGATCTACATGCCGTGACGGTTTGGCAAGACCCGGCAGAGCTGGCGAATCAAACCCGCCACATCGCCGCCGCTTATCTTGCCTCCGGTGTCGATCCCGATAAAGCCATTATATATGCTCAATCTGGCGTCAAAGCTCACACAGAATTGGCATGGTATTTCAACTGTGTAGCGCGGATCGGTTGGCTCAACCGAATGACCCAGTTCAAAGATAAGGCCGGGAAAAATTCCGAAAAAATGTCAGTCGGACTTTACGATTACCCCGTGCTGCAAGCGGCGGATATTTTGGCGTTTAAAGCGACACATGTACCCGTAGGCGAAGATCAAAAGCAGCATCTTGAGCTGTCGCGTGATATTGCTGCGAAGTTCAATAATGATTTTAGCGTCCCAGGATTTTTCCCGCTGCCGGAGCCTTTGATCAATGGCCCGGGGGCCAAAATTATGTCATTGCGCGACGGCATGAAAAAGATGTCAAAATCTGATCCTTCAGATAATGCGCGGATTAACCTGACGGATAATGCGGATTTGATAGCCAAGAAAATCCGCAAGGCCAAAACGGATGGCGGCATGATGCCAGGCACTATGGAGGAGCTCAGCTCGCGTCCAGAAATTGCCAACCTTGTTGGAATCTATGCGGCGCTGTCCGGTCTCTCCCAAGCAGCCATCGTCGCGGAGTATGCGGGGCTGGGCTTTGGGATATTTAAGGCTGCTTTGGCAGACTTAACTGTGGCGACAATGGAACCAATAACAGATTTGGTGAACCGGTATTTATCTGCGCCGGATGAAATTGACCGTATTCTGCGCGCGGGGGCGGAGCAAGCGGCAGATATCGCCAATCCGATTTTAGCGGATGTGCGCCGCATCATAGGATTTTTAGGAGCTTGAAATGAAAAAAATAGTCACACTACTCAGCTTTGCTATTCTTGCCGCGTGTAGCCCGGATGCAGATACTACGGGTGAAGCCATGCCGAAGGCGATGCATGATCAATCAGCGCATCAAGGTATTATAGTGTCAAATGCGTGGGTTCGCCCACCGCTACCCGGACGTGATATTGCAACCGCTTACTTTGATCTGACAAATCATAATGCGGCGGCTGATCGGTTGGTGTCCGTGTCCAGCGGCGAAAGTTCGCGCGTTGAAATTCATACCCATCTGAATGAAGACGGCGTCATGAAAATGCGCCGGATTGACGGTTTGGATTTACCAGTAGGCGAAGCTGTGACGCTCAAACCCGGTGGCCTGCATATTATGATGTTTGAAACCGTGATGACCGAAGATCAAAAAGACGCATCTCTGACCCTTAATTTCGAAAACAGCGAATCGGTAACAATTATTGCCGAGGTGAATGCCAGCGGCCAGCCGATGAAAACGGATCATAGCGGGCACTAGCTCTGGTCATTACGGCGCAGAATAGGCTTTAGCGTAGACTTTGCTGCGTTTTAACGGTAATCCGGCCTAATTATTTCAACGTGGTGGATAATATGAGCAATGGTCTTGTAACAGTGTTCGGTGGCTCGGGTTTTCTGGGCAAGCATGTCGTGCGGGCTTTGGTAAAAGATGGGTGGCGTGTCCGCGTCCCCATGCGCCGCCCCCATACAGGGCAGGATTTGCGGGTGATCGGTAATGTTGGCCAAGTTCAGCTTGTTCAGGCCAATCTGCGTTTTAAAAATTCTGTGGAGCGCGCCGTGGCGGGCTCGGACGCCGTGGTTAATTTAGTGGGAATCCTGTTTCAAGAAGGTCGTCAGAACTTTGAGGCTCTACACACGACCGGGGCTGCAAATGTGGCACGGGCCGCGCGCGATATGGGCATCACGGATATGGTGCAGCTCTCATCAATTGGCGCAGACCCTGACAGCGAAAGCCTCTATTCCCGAACAAAAGCGGCCGGGGAAACCGCTGTACGCGAAGCCTTGCCGAGCGCTGATATTATGCGCCCGTCTATTCTTTTTGGTCCCGAAGACAGTTTCTTTAATCGGTTTGCCGCGATGGCGCAGTTTGCACCTGCATTACCTTTAATCGGCGGCGGAGAAACAATGTTTCAGCCCGTTTATGCGGGCGATGTTGCAGAGGCAATCGCAAAAGTTTTGAGCAGAGGTACACGCGGAGAACTTTATGAACTGGGTGGCCCGCAGACATATTCTTTTAAGGGGTTGATGCAGTTTACTTTAGGGACAATCGACCGCAACCGGTTGCTTTTGCCCGTACCTTGGTTCACGGCCAATATGCTCGGGTTCATGGGTGAAATTTCGGGATCGTTGCCGTTTGTCACGCCGTTTTTGACACGCGATCAGGTCGCCAATATGCGCGAGGACAATGTCGTTGGTGAAAATGTCAAGACATTCGCTGATCTGGATATCAAGCTGGAAACGATTGAAGCGCTCGTACCGCCCTATCTGGAACGTTACAAAAAATACGGTCAATTTCATGAGAAACAGACCTCTTAAAGGACAGAAAAAATGACAACGAATCTACGTTACTTAATGATCGGAGCTGCTGCCCTCGCGCTTATGGCTTGCGGTAGTGAACCCAAAGTTTCCGAGGTTGATATTGTCACGGCGTCCACCGAAGCGGATGTTGAAACAATGTCCAGCGACGAAGCAGGCAAAGAAATTCTGAGCCTTGATGCTGTCTTGGATATGCAGGACGATGCCGCCAAGGCGCGCTTTAGTGCCCGCAATCCAAAGGCTACACTTGAATATTTCGGTATCGAGCCGGGTATGACTGTGGCCGAGGTTTTGCCCGGCGGTGGATGGTATTCAAAAATATTGCTACCTTATCTTGGCGACGAGGGTAAACTCATCGGTGTCGATTACAGTGTCGATATGTGGTCAAATTTTGGCGGATTCGCCAATGAAGAGTTTCTCGAAAATCGTAAAACATGGTCTGATACATGGTCAAGTGACGCTTTGGCGTGGCGCGGCGGCACGCAAGCGGATGTCAGCGCGTTCGCATTTGGTTCATTGCCAGGCGATATGAAAGGTACGGTCGATGCTGTGCTTCTTTTCCGGTCTTTGCACCACCTCAATCGGTTTGGTGGGAAATTTTGGGATGAAGCCATTCAAGACATACGCGATCTGCTAAAATCTGGCGGTATTGTCGGTATCGTTCAACACCGCAGCCCGGAAGCCAATCCAGATACTTGGGCGAGCGGTGACAATGGCTATTTGAAGCAGAGCTTTGTTATTGCAAAGTTTGAAGAGGCGGGTTTTGAACTTGCGGCTGATCCCTCACAGATCAATGCGAACGCCAAAGATGTCCCTACGGCTGAGGATATGGTCTGGCGTTTGCCGCCGACCTTGGGCACGAGCCGGGATGATCTTGAGCTAAAGGCGAAAATGGAAGCTATTGGCGAATCTGACCGGATGACGCTGGTCTTTCGTAAAAAATAAACCGCCCTAAACACGGTTGTTTCTTCTTAGCCAAGACGCATCCAATCGCGTCTTGGCCGCCCATAAAGTTGATCCATAATCTCAAGCTGCAATCCGATAGGGTGCGCGCTGGGGCTGTTCCACATAATCGCAACACCGGTTTGCTTAACCGGGTCAAACAACATTAGCGCGCGATATCCATCCACAGCCCCCCGGTGTCCAATGACGCGGTGTCCTTCATAATCATAAATTCGCCAACCCAAACCATATTGGGCATTGCGCAGTGCATGAAAGTTCCGGCGCAGAATGCGGCTCTCGCGTGGCGTATTCACCCTGGGGACTTGTAAGGCATTTTGGATTTGGCGGGGCAAATGATTGTGACTAGCGGGCATTTGTGCCTGCATCCACAGTGACATATCTATGATAGACGAATTGACGCCCGCAGCGGCCGGAATACGGTAATATCCGCCTTTGATACGCGGTATAGTCTGCCCCTGGCTATTGTGCGGGCGCGCCCAGCTTTTGGAACGGACTAGGCCTTCGAGGGTTAGGCTCGCGCTGTTCATGCCAAGGGGTTTGAATATGTGTTCAGCGACGACGGCTTTGTAGGGCATGCCCGTCACCGTTTCCACCATTTCCGCAGCGGCATCAAACGCAACATTTTGATAGGTATGACACTCGCCCGGCTCGCACACGCGGCGCAGATATTTCAAGGCTGAACGGACGTTCTTCGGGTGCTGCCCGTCTTCGATCCGTTGATCATAGGCATTGCGCACCAGTCCGGTTCTATGGGTTAAAATATCTTCGACCGTGACGACATGACGTGAGGGCGCGAGCTGCAAAGAGGGGGCGTGGGCTCCGACCGGAGAGCCCAAACCGAAATGTCCGTCCTCGGCAAGATTAAGAATGGTTGCGGCGGCAACGCCTTTGGAGACAGAGGCCCAGCGGAATACCGTATCGGGTGTAACGGCCTCGCGAGAGCCTTTGACGACCTCGCCGTAGCCTTTGGTGAATGTCAGATTTCCGTTTTCGACAACAGCGATGGACAGGCCAACCATATCGGGGCGCTGCATGAGTTTTTGTATGCGGCGGTCAACTTCCTGCGTGTCGATGGGGTTTGCGTGGGCGGTGGCCGTCAGACATAGAAAAAGAAAAGCGAATAAAAATCGCAAAGTCGCGCCTCCAAATTATTGAAGTAACCATACCAATAGCGCGCCGCCAAGCAAGAGCCGGTATACCATGAAGGGAAACATACCAATGCGGCTCACCAGTTTCATGAAGAGTGCAATCGCCCCATAGGCCGCGACGAAGGAAAGCCCGGCCACAATCAGGCCATTGGTCAAATTAATGCTGCTGCTTTCACTTGCGGAGAGCTTTATGATCGAAAAAAGACCACCTGCACCAATAATAGGTAAACTCATGAGCATGGAAAAACGGGCTGATTCGACGCGTGTCATACCCATGAACCGCGCGGCTGTCATGGTAATGCCAGAGCGCGACGTGCCGGGAATTAGAGCTATAGACTGCGCGAAACCTAAAAAGACTGCGCCGCGCCATGTAAGGTCTTCGGTTGTTTTCTCGCGCTTGCCAACAATGTCGGAGACCCACAAAAGAACGCCAAATACGATCGTCGTAATTGCAATAATTAGAGGCGAGCGCAGTACTTCGTCAAGGCCGCCAAAATGCAAAACCATGCCGAGAAGCAAGGCCGGCGGGCTCGCGAGGATCAAATTGAGCGCTAAGGCGGAATTGGCATTGAGCTTGCGGCGCACAAGATCGACCAGACCTGATAATATCCCGGCGACGTCTTTACGAAAATAGAGCATCACCGCGAACAAAGTTCCAAAATGCGCCATTACGTCAATCAGAGGGCCTTGATCCGGCCAGCCCAAGACTTTGCTGGGCAAAATTAAGTGCGCTGAGCTGGATATGGGCAGGAACTCCGTCAGGCCTTGAATAATAGCGAGAAGGACAAGGTGATAGATAGACATATGATTGGCCTAGGCGGTATGCCTTACCAGAGCGTTAGTATTGGGTTTAATTTATGCAGTTTCAGAACTTGATTTTGGAGCTTCTGCCGCATTGGATTTGAGAGGAAATCACCGAATACAAGTGTAATTTTGGTAAAATTGTGATAATTTGAGTACGAAAATGTCAAATTGTCGCACCTTATGTGAAAATGAAAATATAAAAATAACATAGTAAAAACAATATGTAAGAGTAATAATTCCAGAATATAAAAGTTCATTATCATATGTATAAGACAAGTTGTCGCAGGTATAAACCTGTAAGCATATGAGTTTACGCAACAAATATAGGGTTTGATCGTCATATTGACCAAGGCAAGCTCAACAAAACTGCTATAAGTTAGAATATAATACCATTTTAGGCGATATTTAGGCATGAATGCAC
Source organism: uncultured Caulobacterales bacterium (assembly GCA_964352785.1). GTDB lineage: Bacteria > Pseudomonadota > Alphaproteobacteria > Caulobacterales > Maricaulaceae > JACOMS01. Next base: position 201,245 of record CAYGTI010000001.1, on the reverse strand, counting down.
CTTTTGACGCTGCATTTCGTCTTGAGTATAAACGAATGAGTCAGAGCGAAGCTTGGTTTCGCCTCGTAATCATGAAATTCTGGAGCGCGATCATGCCCAACCGCATGCTACAATTTGTCGAGACTGAGCGCGAAATGCCTAAAAAGCGCGACGCAGCAGAGCGCCGCGATGATTTTGTCGAAATTTACGGCGACTACATATCGCTCAAAGCCGAAGAACAGGCTTCGCGTTGTTCGCAATGCGGCGTCCCGTTTTGCCAAAACCATTGTCCGCTTCAAAATAATATTCCGGATTGGCTAAAACTGACCGCCGAAGGCCGTACCGAAGAGGCTTACCGGGTTTCTGCCGCGACGAATTCTATGCCGGAAATTTGCGGGCGCATCTGTCCGCAAGACCGCCTGTGTGAAGGCTCTTGCGTCATTGAACAATCCGGGCACGGCACGGTCACCATTGGCTCTGTCGAGCGGTACCTGACTGATACCGCTTGGAAAGAAGGTTGGGTTGAGCCGATTGCGCCGACCCGCGAGTTATCGCTGTCTGTCGGTATTATCGGGGCTGGTCCTGCTGGGCTTGCTGCGGCGGAAGAGCTTCGCAAAAAGGGTTGGCAAGTCACCGTCTATGATCGCCACGACCGAGCTGGCGGATTGCTGATTTACGGCATTCCAAATTTCAAGCTTGAAAAAGACATCGTGTCGCGTCGCACCCAGCGCTTGATTGAGGGTGGTATCGAGTTTGTTTTAAATTGCGATGTGGGCACTGATATTAGTTTTGATAAACTGCGCGAAAAACATCAATCCGTCCTTATTGCAACGGGTGTTTACGCCGCCCGGGATTTGCAATGCCCCGGCGCGGGAGCGCAGGGCGTTACAGCAGCGCTCCCGTTCCTAATCGATAGTAACCGGCGCGGGTTAGGCGATGAGGTAACAGGCGAAACCGCTAAAGGGAAAAACGTTGTTGTCATTGGCGGCGGGGACACGGCGATGGACTGCGTGCGCACAGCGGTACGCCAAGGTGCAACATCTGTGACCTGCCTTTACCGCCGTGACCACGTCAACATGCCGGGCTCTGCCCGCGAGACGGCCAACGCCCAAGAAGAAGGCGTTGTCTTTGAATGGCTCGCTGCGCCTAAAGCTATTCACGATGAGGGCGGCAAGGCAAGCTGGGTACGCGCCGATAAGATGCGTTTGGGCGCAAAAGATAAATCAGGACGCGATAGCCCAGAGCCCATAGACGGCGCAGAGTTTGATTTGAAAGCTGACCTCGTGATCAAGGCGCTCGGCTTCTTGCCTGAAGATATGCGTAATATGAGCGATCAAATCGCTGTCACGCGCTGGGGTACGATTAAAGTCAATCCGGTCACATTTGAAACCAATCTGCCGGGCGTTTATGCGGCGGGCGACATTGCACGCGGCGCGAGCCTTGTGGTCTGGGCCATACGCGAGGGCCGCGACGCGGCGGATCATATGCATAAATATCTGCGCGGTCTGGAACAGGCGCAAGTGCTAGAGGCGGCAGAATGAGTGAAACAATTAAAGGGCACTGCCTTTGCGGAGGTGTCACATTTGAAACCTCTCTTCCGGGTCATATTGACGCTTGTCATTGTACAACGTGTCGCCGCTGGAATGGCGGGCCTTTTATTGGAGCTGATTTTCGCAATGGAATTAAACTCATAAAAGCAGACGCATTAGTATGGTATGATAGTTCCGAGTGGGCAAAACGCGGGTTTTGCAAAATATGCGGGACGAGCCTGTTTTATTGCCTGAAAGAAGACCCTGAATTTTGGAGTATTGCGGCAGGCGCACTCGACCTGCCGGGAGGCCTAAGCCTTGGTAAAGAAATTTTCATTGATAAAAAACCGGATTATTATGACCTCTCTGGAGATCACCCTCGCTTAACGGGCGTAGAAGCCTTCGCGGCTTTTACTGTAGGATAAAATAATGACTGATCAAAAAGACTGGCTCTCCGATTATACTGCAAAGCGCGATGCGTTGATCGAGGCGGGCGCTTATGATCCGGCGCATGAGCACTCATCCTGCGGCGTGGGCCTTGTTGCCAGCATTAATGGCACGCCCCGTCGGGATGTCGTGGCTATGTCGATACAAGCATTGAAAAATGTCTGGCATCGCGGCGCTGTTGACGCCGACGGCAAGACAGGCGACGGGGCGGGTATCCGGATGGATATTCCGCAGGAGTTTTTCCGCGAGCAGGTTGAGCGCACAGGACATAAATCCGGCAATGCAAAAATCGCTGTTGGAATGATCTTCCTGCCGCGAACAGATTTCGCCGCGCAGGAGGAGGCACGCACGATCGTCGAGTCTGAGCTGCTGCGTGAAGGGTTTTATATTTATGGCTGGCGGCAGGTTCCGATAAATTTGGACGTGATCGGGCAAAAAGCCCAAGCCACACGCCCCTCAATCGAACAGGTCATGTTCCGTGACCCTAAGGGCCGCAAAGGCAACAAGCTCGAGCGTGAACTTTACATTATCCGCCGCCGCATTGAAAAGCGCGTCGTCGCTGCCGCTATTCCAAGCTTTTATGTGTGCTCGCTGTCAGTTCAAACAATTATCTACAAGGGTATGTTTCTGGCCGAAGACATTGATGTGTTCTATCCGGACCTTAAGGATGAGCGCTTCATTTCGCGCGCCGCCATTTATCATCAGCGCTATTCGACCAATACATTCCCGCAGTGGTGGCTGGCGCAACCCTTTCGAATGATCGCCCATAACGGCGAGATCAATACTGTCAAAGCCAACATTAATTTTATGAAGAGCCATGAAATAAAAATGGCCAGCAGCGCCTTTGGCGAGCGTGCATCCGATGTCAAACCTGTCATTCAAAAAGGTAGCTCTGACTCTGCGGCGCTTGATAGTGTGTTTGAACTTCTTGTCCGCGCTGGACGATCCGCCCCTATGGCTAAAACGCTTTTAGTACCCGAAGCCTATTCCAAACGGGGCGATTTGATGCCGGATAATTGGCGGCATTTATACGAGTATTGCAACGGCGTGATGGAGCCTTGGGACGGGCCCGCCGCTTTGGCGGCCTACGATGGACGCTGGTGTATGGCCGGGCTTGACCGAAACGGCCTTCGCCCGCTGCGCTATGCCATTACCAGTGATGATATCCTCGCTGTTGGATCCGAAACCGGCATGTGCCCTCTCGACGAATCTATGATTATCAAAAAAGGCTCAATCAAGCCGGGCCGCCAGATCGCGGTTGATTTGGACGAAGGGCGTTTTTATCACTCGTCTGAAATTCTTGATTTGCTGTCTAAAAATAAACCCTATGCGGCGTGGCTGGAAAAAGTTGTCAACCTTGATGAAGTCCTTGAGGGCCCCGAACCCGCGCCGTCTTTATCGGGCGAAGATTTACTGCGCCGGCAAATGTCCTGCGGGCAAACACTCGAAGATATGGAATTAATTCTCTCGCCCATGGCGGAGACGGGTAAAGAATCTATTGGCTCTATGGGGGACGATACGCCCCTTGCGGTTTTATCCGATATTTACCGGCCCCTGTCGCATTTTTTCCGTCAAAACTTCTCCCAAGTGACGAACCCTCCAATTGATCCGCTGCGCGAAACCCGCGTGATGGGCCTTAAGACGCGGTTCAGAAACCTGCGTAATATTCTGGCGGACGGGGAAGTTCAAACCAAGGAGATGTTGGTTCTCGAGAGCCCGGTCATGACGTCGGGCATGTATGAGCGCTTTGCTAAGATGCAAGGCACGAAAAGCCGCGTCATTGATTGCACGTTTGAAGTGCCCAAAATGGGCACTGTTCCGGGCGCCGCGCTCCGGGCCGCGTTGAAACGGATCAAAGCCGAAGCCTATGAGGCCGTTCATAAGCAACAGTGCGAAAATATTATTCTATCCGATAAAAACACCGGGCCGGGCCGGGCCGCTGCTCCGATTATTTTATGTGTCGGTGGCGTTCACACTTATTTGGTCTCCAAAGGACTGCGGTCATCTTGTTCGATTGTTGTGCGCTCTGCGGAGTGTATGGACACGCATTATTTTGCAGTCCTGATTGGCGCTGGCGCAACCGCTGTGAATGCTTACATGGCCCAAGACGCCTTGATTGACCGAGTCAATAGAGGTCTGCTAGACATGAGCGCAGACGAAGCGGTTACTCAGTTTAAGAAAGCAATTGAAGGCGGACTTCTCAAGATCATTTCAAAAATGGGTATCTCGGTTATTTCGTCCTACCGCGGGGGGAATAATTTCGAAGCGCTAGGTTTATCGCGGTCTTTAGTGGCGGAGCATTTTCCGGGTATGACCAGCCGGATTTCAGGCATTGGCCTTGCTGGACTTGAGACAAAAATTCTCGAAATCCATGAGCGCGCTTATGATAGCGGCGTGGTGACCTTGCCTGTCGGCGGACTTTACCGCGTTCGGGCCAAAGCAGAACGCCATGCCTACAAAGCTGAAATGATCCATATGTTGCAGGAAGCGGTCAGCCGGGAAGATTATGAGCTTTATAAAAAATATGCCGATGTCGTAAATGAGGCCGCGCCGATCCAAATCCGCGATTTGCTGGACATTGTCGATGACAGAAAGCCTATTCCGCTGCGCCATGTGCAAAGCGTAAATGAAATCCGGCGCAGATTCTGCACGCCGGGCATGTCGCTGGGGGCCCTATCACCTGAAGCGCACGGGACGCTCAATATCGCGATGAATCGGATTGGTGCAAAGTCTGTCTCAGGCGAGGGCGGTGAAGACCGGGCACGTTATGTGCCACTGCCTAATGGGGATAACCCCAATTCTGCTGTGAAACAAATCGCCTCCGGGCGTTTCGGTGTTACCGCTGAGTATCTCAACCAGTGCCGGGAGATTGAAATTAAAGTGGCGCAAGGGGCCAAGCCCGGGGAGGGCGGGCAGCTTCCGGGCTTTAAGGTCACGGAAATGATTGCCAAGTTTCGTAATGCTACGCCCGGCGTGACGCTTATTTCGCCGCCTCCGCACCACGATATTTACTCCATTGAGGATTTGGCGCAGCTCATTTACGATCTTAAACAAATCAATCCCATTGCCCGCGTTGCGGTCAAACTTGTCGCCTCATCCGGTGTTGGGACGATTGCGGCGGGCGTTGCCAAAGCCAAAGCGGATATAATTTTAATTGCGGGCCACAATGGCGGTACCGGCGCATCGCCCAATACGTCGCTGAAATATGCCGGGATGCCGTGGGAGTTGGGCCTATCCGAGGCGCATCAGATTTTAACGCTCAATAATTTACGCGATAAGATTACGCTGCGCACAGATGGCGGGCTGAAAACGGGCCGCGATATTGTTATTGCGGCGATGCTCGGCGCAGAAGAATACGGCATTGGAACACTGTCATTGGTGGCGATGGGGTGCATTATGGTGCGCCAGTGCCATTCTAATACCTGCCCGGTTGGCGTTTGTGTCCAAGATCCGCGCCTGCGTGAAAAATTCACAGGAACGCCCGAAAAGGTTATCAGCCTGATGACATTCATTGCCGAAGATGTACGCGAAATTCTTGCCGGTCTCGGTTTGCAAAGTCTTGAAGACGTGATTGGGCGCACAGATCTATTAACCCAGGTCTCGCGCGGGGCCGAGCATCTGGATGATCTCGATTTAAATCCTGTTTTAGCGCGAGTTGATAATCGGCCTGTGCTGGATACACGAAATGAGCGCGTTGAGGTGCCTGATACGCTTGATATCTCTATCATTGCGGATGCCAAGCAGCTCTTCGAGCGGCGCGAGAAAATTCAGCTCACATATTCTGTGGAAAATACGCACCGGGCTGTGGGGACGCGTACGAGCTCGCATATTTATAAGGCCTTCGGGGCTGAAGGTTTACCGGATGGTCATCTGACGGTACGTCTTCGCGGCTCGGCGGGGCAGTCCTTGGGAGCGTTTGGCATGACAGGGCTTCGTCTGATTATTGACGGCGACGCCAATGATTATGTGGGCAAAGGTCTGTCAGGCGCCGAGATCATTGTTTCGCCTCAGGGCCGGGCCCAGATTAATTCGCATCTCTCAGCGATTGTCGGCAATACGTGCCTTTACGGGGCGACCAAAGGCATTTTGCTGGCAGCGGGCCGCGCAGGGGAGCGTTTTGCTGTGCGCAACTCCGGGGCTATGGCCGTCACCGAAGGCTGCGGCACCAATGGCTGTGAGTATATGACCGGCGGCGCGGTTGTATTGCTAGGCGCAGTGGGGGATAATTTTGGTGCTGGCATGACCGGCGGCATGGCTTACGTTTACGATGAAAACGATTTGTTTGAAAACGCGGTCAACCCCGACAGCGTTGTCTGGCAGCGTTTCGAAGCCGCCCATTGGGAAGAGGAATGCAAGGCGCTCATTATGCGCCACGCAAGCGAAACAGGCTCGCCGTTCTCGGCCAAACTGCTTTCGGAATGGGATTTGGAACGCGGCAAATTCTGGCAAGTTGTGCCCAAAGAAATGCTCACGCGCCTGAAGCATCCGTTGGCAGATGCGGCTTAAGGGTTACCAAGCCTGCGTAGCAAGTTGTCCTTGCTTGGTTATATATGGTTTTAGCTGTCAGCGGATACATGCATTTTAGGAGAGTTTTATAAAACGGCCGAGAGCATTATCGCCCCACATGTTCTGGGGACTTGTTTTTTTGATGTGGGCGGCCACGCAGGTGCCGCTATTGGCTATTCCTTTTACGTTTTTAGGCACGTGGGTGCACGAGCTTGGGCACGGCCTTGGAGCGCTGATGACGGGCGGTTCATTTTTAAAAATGATCGTCTCGCCCGATTTTTCCGGCACCGCCCATACGGCGGTTTCCGGGCAGGGCGCGCGGGTTGTTGTTATTCTTTCGGGGCTGCTGGCCCCCGCTTTTGTTGGGGGAGGCTTACTCGTACTGTCACGCGGGTTTCGGCAAAGCCGGTTGGCGTTGGGGCTTTTAACATTTGGCTTAATCCTGACGGGTGTTTTGTGGGCAGGCGATGGGTTTACGCGGATCACCGTGTTGGCTGCGGGTCTGATTATAGGCCTCTTAGCGTTTCGAGCGCCGCCTCATATTCGCCAAATCGCCGCCCAAATGATCGCTATTTCCATTTGCCTTAATGCTGTGACGCATATCGATTACTTTTTCATGCGGGGCGGAGTCTCGGGCGGTCGGGCTATGACAAGTGATACCGGGGCGCTTGCGCAAATCATTGGGCTGCCACATCTGTTTTGGGCGATGATGTTGACCGTGTTTTCAATGGGGATTTTATATGTGTCAGTTCGTATGTCCGGAAAACTCTCAGCCGTAAAGCGAGACAAAACGTTAGAGCGTAAAACCAAGTCAAAACCGATTAAATTAAAAGCGCTTAAGTAGCCGTTCCAGATATTGCCGTTCTTGTTCCTCACGTTCTTGCTCTGCCGCGCGGCGGCGAAGCTCGTCGAGCAGTTCCCGTGAGCGCGTTGCATTGTCCCGGCTGTCAATGTCGGCCTCGGATTCGTCATCATTTTGTCCGCTATTTTCTCGTCCGAGTGGGTCGGTGTTGTCTCCGCCTTGCGCCTCTTGGCTGCCGCTTTGATTACGGCGGGCTTGCTCGGCTAGGCCGCGCCCCGCGCGGCGCAAAGCCTCAATCGCGTCAGCTTGCGCGCTGGCGGCACCGTCAAGGTCGCCGCGCCCCAAGGCTTGCGCGCTATCGCCCATAGCGCGCTCGGCGTCAGCCAGCGCTTCGCCCGGTGTTTGCCCGTTTTCGCCGTCTTCTGCACCGCCTGAGCCTGTTTCATCTTCTTCATTGCCCAAACTGCCGCCTTGGCTTTGCGCGTCCGGCGACGGCAGGTTTTCTGCAAGGCCGCCGAGGGCATTTTCCAGTGCGCGTTGGCGCTCAGCAAGCTCGCCGGGAGACAAGGCTTGGTCATCTTGCTGCCCGCTACCAGCTCCGCCGGACGGGTTTTGCGCGTCTGAGCTATCAGAGTTTTCACCATCTTGATCTTGGCGTTGGGCTTGCTCGGTTTCGTCTTTAAGTTCGCGTTGCTCACCAAGTAAGTCGGCCATGTCTTCGAGAGATTTTTTCATTTCCTCAGACAGTTCCCCTTCAAACGGTTCTCCGTCTCCGCCGCCGCCCGGGGACATGGTGAGCTGAATTTGCATATTCTCTAACAGTTCTGCAAGTTTCTCGAGGCCGCGCCGCGCGCCTTCCGTGTCACCAATACGATTGGCTTCTTCTATGGCGTCGAGCAGAGCTTGAATTTCATCAATATTACTTTGATTTCCGCCGCCGCCTTGGCCGCCTTCTGCGATGTTACCTTCTTCCATGGCTTTGCGGCGCAGTTCTTCCATGTAACGGTCTACGGCCTCGTTATAACGCTCAAATAATGTATCGATTTCGCGCTGCGCCGCGCGCCGCGCAATACCGTCGCGCAGCGCCGCCGAGGCTTCGCGCATCTCTTCGAGGGCTGTGCCCAAAATACCAAATTCTGCGCGTATAGCGATCCGCCAAAGATCGTCGGGAATGCCGGATAACCCGTCTTCGCTGTGGGCGTATCTGAGGCGCGAGAGAACATGCTTGAGTCCCATAAATACAGCAGGGTCTTCATAAAGACCTTGCGGATAATCCGTGACGGCCTCTATTAATTCCGCCGCGCGCTGAACCGAAGGATGGGCACGGCCCAGACGCTTGTCCGTTTCATAAGTATCAAACCAGGGTTGATGCGCCCAGTCCGCGTTGGTCATTTCTGGCAGGGGCGCATAGGGCACTTGCCCTTCAAGCACAAGGCGTCGATGCTCAGTGACCGCTTTGGCCAAAGGCTCAATAAAGATTTTATCAGGCACCGTGAAATATACAGTTTCAGTTTTGGCTATTTGCCCGAGGCCGTCTCGGACTGTGAGTTGGGCCGAGACTTTTTGTCCGGCCCATTTATGTTTGGTCAAATTAAGGGCTGCGGTCTCAAAATCGGCTTCGCGCACGGAATATCCGGGAAGCGGTACGGGCATGCTCTCAATGACCGGATTACGTTGCGGCTCATCCGTTAAGAGCTGCATGTCTAGCGAAAGGTCTGTGATGCCATAATCGTCTTTGAAAGAGTATGTAAAGGCGAGGCGATCACGCTTATCTGCCCGTGGATTAATTTTAAAATCAACAGTTGGCGCGCGGTCGGGGAGTGCGGTCAGAGTCCAGCTTTTCTCAAGATTACCGACGCGCCAGCGGGCCGTGCGGCTGTCGTTGATAATGGCACGGGCTTCAAAACTTTTGGGGCCGAGGCGCGTCAACGGTAAATAGCGCGAGCGGTGCTTGCCTGTTAATTTGAGGCGTGTTGCGTTTTTGGTGCCAGAAATACGAGCGACGAGTTCCGAGCCAGCCGGGACATCGATATTCGTTTTATCTTTAAAGTAAATCGGCGGACGTCCAGTATAATCAGGCGGATCAACCCAGGCCTCGAACGTCACGTCATGTGAGGATATGGCGGACTGCCATGTCGGTGTGAGCGAACGCTTCACGCGCTCCAAATTATCACCTACGCCCACCATAAGCGCGAGGATAAGCACCGCGGGTAGTGCGAACCGTAGATAATATGTATCAATGGGGGCAAGCACGGGGCGGGGTAGGGGCGGATCCAATAGCGCCGCGGCATCTCTCGCTGCGGCGTAATGGGCGGGCCAAAGGTCTTGGCTGAGAGCCGGGCGGTCATCCAGCGTGTCGAGCGGACGGTGACGCGCGCCCGAGTCGCGCTCCACCCGGCGCCGCGCATCCGATGTGGTTGGGCGTTTAACTTTGCGAGCGGAAATAAACGTCTTGATCAGGACATACAGCGTCGCTGCCAACGCAAAACCGCGCCAAGGGTCGCCAATGCGTTCCCAAATACCCGCGAAACTACCGATTAAAAACACAGAGACCGCGATAGCTGCCAGTGCCAAAACCGGGGCATATCGCTCCCAAAACAGGCGAGCCCGCGCCTTGCGGGTGAGCCGCCGGGTGCGCTTGATTAGCGGGTCGGTATTTCGGGCGTTAGCCATACTGTCTCTTATAAGACGGGGCGCAGTAGAAAAGTATTAAATTTGCATAATAAAATTTTGAATCAATGAAGTTTTAGCAGGATCGTATCAGGAGGTGCGTAAATGCATGATAAACCCGTCACTCGCCGCTTCAATAAGGTCAATGACCTGCTCAAAGCCTTGCGGACCACCGTAATAAGGATCAGGGACTTCGCGCTGACTGTGCGGCGGTGCATAATCAAGAAACAGACTAAGTTTTGCGGGGCTGCCTGCGGGTTCAAGCGCTTTTAAGTCTTTGAGGTTCGAGCGGTCCATGGCGAGCACATAATCAAAAGTTTCGAAATCTGAGACGGCGATTTTACGGGCGCTGATACCCTCAAAGGAATAGCCGCGGGTCTCTGCTGCCGCGCGGCTACGTGGATCTGGCGGGTTTCCAATATGCCACGCACCTGTACCTGCGCTATCTATTTGAATGTTATTTAGGCCCGCCTTGGCCGCGCGGCGCTTAAAGACAGCTTCTGCTGTCGGCGAGCGGCAAATATTTCCCAGACATACAAAAAGTACTTTCATGGATAGAAGGTTAGCGGAGCCGCGCGAATCTGGCTAGGGAAATCGTGCTATCTTGTGGGGTGTGTGCTTGGATTTCTAAGCCGTTCGGGGGATTGGCGGAGACTTATTTATGTTATCTATTGTCGTACTCACAGGCGCTGGCGTTTCGGCGGAAAGCGGGATTAGAACCTTTCGTGATACGGGCGGCCTATGGGAAGACCACGCTATTGAGGAGGTTGCAACGCCGGAAGGGTTTGCGCTTAATCCGTCTTTGGTTCATGAATTTTATAATCAGCGCCGCGCGGCCCTTAAAACAGTTAAGCCCAATGCGGCGCATAAAGCCTTGGCCCTATTGGAAGCAGAACTGGAAGCCAGCAGGGGAGAGCTTGTTCTTGTCACGCAAAACGTGGATGATCTGCACGAGCGGGGCGGCTCAGACCGCGTTATCCACATGCACGGACAACTTACATCTTTGCTATGTCAATATTGTAAAAAGCGCTGGCCTTACCGCGGCGATACCACCCAAGATATGGACTGCCCTATTTGTGAGCGCAAAAGCGGCCCGCGTCCTGATATTGTTTGGTTTGGCGAGATGCCGTATCATATGCCGGAGATTGAGATGGCTATTGCGGGCTGTGATCTTTTTGTCTCTATCGGGACGAGCGGCGCAGTATATCCGGCTGCGGGCTTTGTTCAAATGGCGCGCGCAATGGACAAGCAAACATTAGAGGTTAACCTTGAGCGTTCCGCAGGGTCGCAGCATTTCCACGAAACGCGGCTTGGGCCTGCCGGACTATTGGTACCGGAGTGGGTTGATGACGTCCTGAGCGGCATAGATTAAAGACTTGAGTTAAAAAGTCTGTCCGCTCTTATCTGACAACGGCCATATAATTTCTGCGCGTCCCTGACAAACATCACGCACGAGAAAAGCAAGTAGCTCGCTGATTTGCAAATCATTGGGTTTGTAAATTACATTTCGGCCCACGCGGGTGGATGTTACAAGGCCCGCTTGTGAAAGCGCTGTTAATTGCGCTGAAGCCGTCGTGAAATTTAAGGCGTGATTGTCTGCGAGCGTGCCCGCGGAAATGCCAGTTTGGCCCGCACTGATAATATCGCGAAGCAGTTTTAAGCGTCCTTCGTGTGCGAGGGCTTTGAGACCTGAAATAATCATCATATATCCTATTATTTATCTATACATGGAATGATATATTATATTACTTGTGTCTGCAAGTTTTCAGTGTGTTAATATCTGTGTGGGTTGTTATGAGACGTGCGAAATTATAACCGCAAAAATCTACACTTGAATAGTCTTGCCTTTATGCGCTGTTTTAGGCGATGATTACAAAATGATGGATTTTCATATTTTTATTGATGCTGATGCCTGCCCGGTGCGCGAAGAAACCTATAAAGTGGCTCTGCGGCACATGGTGCCTGTAACGGTCGTGGCGAATGCGTTTTTACGCGTACCGCCGCATGGCCTTATTACGCGCATTGTTGTATCGGACAGTTTTGATGCCGCTGATGATTATATTGCGGAGCGCGCCGGGCCTAACATCGTTGTGATTACTGCGGACATTTTGCTCGCGGATAGGTGCCTGAAAACCGGCGCAAAAGTTATCGGGCCAACGGGCAAAGCGTTTACCGAAAACTCTATCGGCGCGGCCATAGCCACCCGCGCAATCATGGCCGACCTTCGCGCCGGAGCCACGTCAGAAAACATTGGCGGGCCCGCGCCGTTCAGTCCGAGAGACCGCTCCACGTTCTTACAAACGTTGCACGAGGTGCTTGTGCAGCTCAAAAAATCGCGGCGTTAACAGAGTTCACGTTCATTGCAAGAGCGCACCCGGAATTGAAAAGGGCGAGCTTTCCGGCGAGAGAGAAGTCCAACCTGAAAGCCCGCCCCGATTAGGCGGCTGATATGTCAAGGCAAAAGCCTTGGGGTCAGGAACCTAATTTCCAATTTCAATATCCGATGAACCGCTAGCATTGGTTGAGCGCATGCCTTTGATTTTTTTGATATATACATCACTTGAACCGCGCGCCGTAACGTCTGCGTCTTCAGTTACGCCGTCATAAAATATATCGCTTGAACCTGTGGCGCTTATGATGAGGCTTTGAAGGTTTCCATCGTCAATATCGACGGTGCTGCTTCCTGTAGTTTGGATCAAGGCGCGACCTGATATATTGTTGAGCGATACATCGCCGGAGCCTCGGCCCTCATAGGTAAACTCTTCACCAACGTTTTCACCGTCTATATCGCCTGATCCAGAGCTTTTAACGTAAAGGGAGGTTGCTATGTCGTTAAATTCCACATCGCCAGAGCCTGATATCGAGATACTGGCGGATACGGCGTTTTCGAACTCCACATCACCGGAGCCGCTGATGGTTAAATCAGCCGTTCGGGTGTTGATAAAGTCGAGATCGCCTGATCCGGATATCTTGGCAATCAGGTCACCAATATTGCCAGCGCTGATATCACCGGAGCCGCGAACCTTAAATGATGCGGGCCCCGATATGTTACCTATATTGAGGCGGCCGCAATGGCGCATGTCAATGTCAGCACTTCCGATATCGCCAATTGTGCCAAACGGGATAGCGTTTTCAATCACCAGTGTCATGTCTTCAGGGCCTGTAATTGTCAGGTCAGGATAGTCATCCAAATTTTCGTAACCCCCAAACTCATCTGTTTTTTCTTTCTTGCTAAACAGAGACCAGCTTATCCGGCCATAGTAACCTTTGCAGTCATCCCCGTCAGGGCGGCTGACCCCGCCGTCAACGACAAGGCCGGTTCGGCTCTGATCAAAATCCACTTTTTTAGACCTCTTTTTGTCAGTCACGCTCAATTCTGCATCGGGACTTGTCACCACAGTGATTTTTCCAATGTAGTTTTTCACTGTCAAAATCGGCTCATTGGCGGATGCTGGGGCGGCGAAGGCTCCGGCTGTGATAAGGGCACTCGTCAGAATAAGGCGGCGTGTTAACATGATGTCTCTCTTTGTTTTTGTGTAGGTCGGTGCGGGCTTCGGTTGAGATAGGCTGTTTTAGAAGCGAACCGTAAAAGCGCGGTTGCCTTTGGTTGTCAGGGTGACGGCAAAGTCCGGTGACGCAGCGGCGTCAATATTCACGCCGTCACTGCTAAGCTGCACAACCATTGCGCCTGCGGCAATGTCGAGTGTTTGCGGGGTCAGTGTTTGCGCCCCTGTGCCGATGACGCCGGCGCTAATGAGGGTTATCAGGGTAATCTTGATCATTGTCTCTCTCCAGTTGTCTGATCAAGCGCTGGTAAAACGCTTTGGCTCCGGGTGTCTCCTTCGGATGATCACCCGGATCCGGTGGGTTAATTTTCGAGGTCGCGGAAATCGCGGCGTAATTGCCATTCCTTGGACGTAATAGACCGTTCCAAATCTTGCATGCGTGTCTCGAGCGAGCGAAATTTGGATTTCACATCGCGGAATGAGGCCGTCCTTACGGGACGCTCATTCGAAGACGTGGATGTCTTGGCTTTACGAGCTTTCCAAGCTTCGCGGTACTCACGGCGGTAAGGTGCCCGGTTATCCGATGGGATGAAGATCCACAGCAGGAAATAGATGAAGAATGGAAATCCAGTGAAAACAACCAGCAGGACAAATAAGACCCGCGTAATGACCGGATCAAGTCCGATATAATCGCCGATACCGGCGCAGACGCCGCCAAAAACGCCGTCTATTTTGTTGCGGCGAAGCTTTTTGTGAGGTTCGCTATATTGATAGTCATCCTCATTGCCTTCCCACTCCATGTCGTTCAAGGCGCGATGAACCCGGTTTTTATATCGTTTTGTCATGGTTTTCTCTCCACTGCGGAATTTCGTCATCCAAAATGCGCTCTAAAACATTGACGCGTTGGTCAAGTATATCGGCAATTTTAGACATTTGGGTCAGCTCGGCGACTTGGTCGCCGCTCATATGATCCATCAATTTTTCTTTGTGCTTGTAATGCATTTTCAGCATCCCTGATCCGATGCCCATTACAATGGCGACGATCGGTATCATGAGGGCAAGTGTTTCGGGTCCCATAAAATTGTCTCTCTCTCTTTAATGGTGCCGGGTGCGTTGGAAGGGGGAAGGGCGCACCCGGCGGCTTGATTACTTAGAAGCTTTTTTGGACGTTTTGCCAAGGGTTGCTTTTAAGGCTTCAAGTTCAGATTCGATCGCTTCGTCAGCGGCCATTTGCGCGAACTGGCTCTCTAAGCTTTCACCCGCGCCGAGGTCATAGGCCTCGACTTGGGCTTCAAGCTCGTCAACTTTACGCTCCATGCGCTCGTAACGGGCCAAAGCGTCTTCAACTTTGTAATCCGCAAGCTTAGAGCGCATCTTGATTTGATTTTGAGCGACATTGCCGCGCATCGCTAAGGCCTTGTGTTTGGCGCGAGCTTCATCCAATTTGGATTGCAGTTTTGCAAGGTCCGCATCAGCTTTGCTCACGGCTTCGTCAAGGATATCAATTTCCTTTGCAGCCACATCCGCCATTTCTTCGGCTTGTTTCTTGGCTTGTAGCGCGCCGCGGGCCAGATCTTCACGGTCTTTTGTGAGGGCCAGTTCGGCTTTTGCGCCCCACTCACCTGCGCGGTCTTTGTAAGCGTCAACCTTGCGGCCGAGCTCTTTGCGCTCTGCGATGTTGCGGGCTGCGTCCGTGCGGACTTCAACCAGTGTGTCTTCCATTTCTTGGATGATCAGGCGGGCGATCTTCTCCGGGTTCTCGGCCTTGTCAATCATGGCGTTGAGGTTGGAGTTGATGATATCACCCATTCTTGAAAAAATTCCCATTGTCGTCTCCTAAGGTAGTGTTGGGGTTAAAAGATTGTCGCGACGAGGAAACCTGCGGCAAAGAAGCCCCAACATTCCATCTTGCGGGTGGATAGGTAACGCAGGAAGCGTCGGAACTTTCGGCTCCACTCTTCCTTTGTCTCGAGGCGGCCCGCACGCTCTTCAAACATGCGGTCCAAATCGTCAGTGTCTCTGTGTGTCATCCGGGCTCTCCTCTTAAATGCCGAAGCCGGAAATCCGGGCTCCGCCAGAGCGGTGGGATAAAGCCAGTGCGCGGCGTCGGCGGCGAACGTGGCGGGCAGGAGCAGTCACATCCGTGTCTAAAGCGGTGTGACCTGCATCGATATCTATAGTGCGGAAGGTCATCTTTTTTCTCTCTCTTTGTGGCCTGTATGTTCTGGGCCGGGTTATGTGCTAACCCTTTGGCCAGCGACAAATTCAATATGTGGAAATGTGCATTGTTTGTCGATAAAAAATAAGTCATTGAATTTGTTATGTTTTTTTGAATTTATTTATTTTTTGTATTTTTTAAATAGTAAAAAAAGCCAAAAAATAGTATATTAATTTCTATCATAATAGTATATTATACTAAATATGGCTATTCGTCCTCCCCAGCTCATCGGTGAATCACCTCTCTTTCATGCCCTGCTTGACCGAGTTTCAGACCTTGCCTCTCTGGATTACCCTGTTTTGATCGCCGGAGAGCGCGGGACAGGCAAAGAACTGATGGCGTCGCGCCTGCACTTTCTCTCGCCGCGCTGGGAGCAATCCTATGAGGTGGTCAATTGCGCCGCCTATAAAGAAGACGCGCTTGAAGAGGTGTTGTTCGGGCGCGGTGATTATAGCGGGCGGGCGACTGTCGATGGACGTTTGGTTTCTGCGAACGGCGGTACGCTGTTTTTAGATCATATTAACGCTGTACCTGCGGCCTTGCAGGAAAAAGTCGCGCGGGTGATCGAACATGGTGAATATGAACCGCTCGGTAGTCTTGAGACTGAAACCGTCGATGTTCGGTTTATATGTGCGTCCAGCCTTGATCTGCCCCAAGAGGTTGAGGCGGGAGCTTTCAGCGCTGAGCTTTTGGATGCTATATCATTTGAGGTGCTCAGATTACCGCCGCTGCGCGGACGTTTCGAGGATATAACGGCTTTGGCGGAGCATTTCGGCCGTAAAATTGCGGCGAGCCTCGGCGCCGAAAGGTTTCCGGGTTTTACGCCCGAAGCCCTCGCGCGCCTATCAGAGCAGCCATGGCCCGGTAATGTTCGGGCGCTCAAGACGGCGGCGGAGCGGAGCGTTGCCAATGCATTCCTTATCGATGAAACGCTTGCCGCGCCTATTCATAAACTCCGGCTAGACCCGTTTGGGGGCGCAAGCCGCACGCCGCAAGAACGGGCGGAGGCTCAAACCCAAGTTCCGGCACAACTCCTAGCAAATGAGGGCATTGAGCCCGCAGCGCTTGAGACAACCGAATTTACATCTCGGGTCATGGTGTTCGAGCGCGCCTTAATTGATCAGGCGTTGTCT
The DNA here is from genome assembly GCA_964352785.1 of uncultured Caulobacterales bacterium. GTDB lineage: Bacteria > Pseudomonadota > Alphaproteobacteria > Caulobacterales > Maricaulaceae > JACOMS01. Next base: position 184,455 of record CAYGTI010000001.1, on the reverse strand, counting down.
TTGCATGATCACCATCAGGGTAAAGCCGCAGATTATCTCAGCCTGAGCTATCATCAATTCAGGGGCCTACTGAGAAAACACGGGATGAAGAAATGACTCAAAACAAGGCTCTTCTTTTTAAGGCGGCATTTCAAATGTGTTGGCAATACAGGATAGCGCGGTATCCTAAAGAGATCGTAGACTTGTGGTCCAACAATAGAGGTTGGACGGATTTTATGCTCTCTGAGGAGGATGTTGGAACTCATTCAAATCTTGCCGGAGAAAAAGGCTTTCTCAAAGACGTTTCGGAAAGATGGTTTGCAAACACGATGCAGCCTCATTTGAGGTACCGATCCAAAAATCAATGGTACACGATGGATGCATATGCCGTGGAATCAGACTGGCCAAATGGGGATTATACCAAAACCAACTTACACCTTGTTATTGAACATGAAAATAGTTCTGACGTTGAAACAGAGATGTGGAAACTTATTCATTTGAGAGCGCCGCTCAAAGTCCTCGTTTTCTATAATTGGAGCGAAGTAGACAGAAACCATGGCACAAAAAACTCTATGAAAGCCGTATGGTTAAAAAACAAGATCGCAGAATTTGACCAAATGTTATATGCATCCGTGAACGTGCATGGTCCCGACATAAACTCTCAATACCTGTTAATTATTGGATCCAAAACACTGTCAGATAATATCGTCTGGCAATATTATATCTCGGACGAAAGCCAAAAGCTTATTACCGCTTAAAAATCAGCTCCATGGTCTTTCCTTGTAATGCTGTTTGAATACAGGATTAGGAAAATAGCGCCGCTCCACCAGTTCCTGAATGTGCAATATATGTGTAGGATCAAAAATACGTCATATAACTAAAAACTTGCCTATTTCTTGATCGTAAGCCGAGGTTTTAAAAGAACTAGTCCTGCCGTCCTTCCCAACTACCACTACGTCTGCTTAGTTTCTCAGAGTAACTTTGATACTAACACAGGAGTAGATCATGTTTGTTGCTTATGTTTTTATCTCAAACTTTGTATTTGGTTGGTAGTTTTCCAACTTAGTAAAATTCGCGTTGAAACGTACTCAATTTTTCGTTTGAAGTTTCTACTCACGTGGAGTGGATTTGGATTACGGTTTTTTGAAAACTAATGATCTAAAGTTGAGTTTGTAAATAAGCGGTTGCTTCCGATGACAAGGATGTGCGGAGGCTCTACATAGAGGTTATGCCAAGCCCGCCTTTTACGATTCGCCGTCTGCCGCCTGAAACTGTCAACCGTATTGCGGCGGGTGAAGTGGTCGAGCGTCCGGCCAGCGTCATCAAAGAGCTGGCTGAAAACGCGATCGATGCGGGCGCGCAGCAAATCGATATCCGGTTCGAAGATGGCGGGCGAACACTTATATCTGTCACAGATGATGGGTGCGGTATGAGCGAAGCCGAGCTGCCTATCGCGATTGAACGCCACGCCACCTCTAAACTCTCCCCAGATGCAGAAGGTGAGTGGGATCTACTTAATATTGGGACGATGGGATTTCGCGGCGAAGCGCTGCCTTCAATTGGCTCTGTCTCGCGCTTAACGCTGCTCTCCCAAACCTTAGGCGCAGATACAGCCTGGGAGCTTAGCGTAGAGGGCGGCGCGGTTGGCAAGGCCCGCCCAGCCCCGCGCCTTGGATTATCCGGCACGCGCGTTGACGTGCGTGATCTTTTTTATGCCACGCCCGCGCGGCTTAAATTTTTAAAATCAGAACGCAGCGAAAGCCTTGCCATTTCCGATGTTGTCAAACGTCTTGCTATGGCCAATCCGGCAGTAGGTATCACGTTATCGTCTGCGGTTCGCACGTCCCTAAAGGTCGCGCGGCAATCAGATGATGAGGACGGACGACTTGCACGGCTGGCCTCTATACTCGGCCGGGACTTTGGCGAGAACGCCCTCGCGATTGAAGCCGAACGCGAAGGCATCCGCCTAACGGGTTTTGCGGGCCTGCCGACCTTTTCGCGCGGAAACGCGCAGCATCAATACCTTTTTGTCAACGGGCGCCCTGTTAAAGATAAGCTTTTGCACGGGGCTGTTCGGGGCGCGTACCAAGATTTCCTCGCCCGGGACAGACATCCGGTTGTTGCGCTTTATGTGGATTTACCGCGCACACATGTTGATGTGAATGTACACCCTGCCAAAACAGAGGTGCGTTTTCGCGATCCGGGCCTTGTGCGCGGCTTGATTGTCTCGGCGCTGCGCCACGGCCTTGCCGCGGCGGGGCACCGGGCCAGCACAACCGTGTCGGATTACGCGCTTGGGCGTATTCAGGGCGGAAATGACGGACTACCTCTGCAAGGTAACTACCAACCTCGGCCGGGCGGATATACAGCACCCTACAGGAATGATCCCGCGCTTCAGCCCCTCGTGGACGGCTTTTCTGCCAAAGTGGAAGAGCAGGGCGAACCCTACCATTTCGCTCACCCTAGCGAAGGCGGAGCTCCCGCTGCTTACGCAGATGCACCGCAAAATTATGAGTCCTATCCGCTGGGCGCGGCACGCGCGCAGTTGCACGAAACCTATGTTGTCGCGCAAACCCGCGACGGGATTGTCATTGTCGATCAGCATGCCGCGCATGAGCGCCTTGTCTATGAGCGTATGAAAGCTGCGATGTCGGGTAAGGGCGTCGAGCGACAAGCGCTGCTCATTCCAGATATCGTTGATCTTGATGAGGCCGAGGCGGCCCGCATTTTAGCCCGCGCGGATGAACTGGCCGAGATGGGGCTCGTGATTGAGCCCTTTGGCAGCGGCGCTGTGGCTGTGCGCGAGACGCCAGCATTGCTGGGCGAGATGGACGCGCGCGGCCTCATACGTGATTTGGCTGATGATCTCGCAGAGTATGACGAGGCCTTATCGCTCAAAGAAAAGGTCGAACATGTCTGCGGCACCATGGCGTGTCACGGCTCTGTGCGCGCCGGGCGGCGGCTTAACGGCCAGGAAATGAACGCGCTGCTGCGGCAAATGGAAGACACCCCGCATTCCGGCCAATGCAATCACGGTCGTCCGACTTATGTGGAGCTGAAGCTCGCTGATATCGAACGGCTTTTTGGGCGGCGGTGACTACGCAGACTTTTTATGTGCACTTGATTTGGGAGACGCATCTTTAAACCTTCCCGTGGCTGAGTCTCTTGAAATCCAATAACCGCTTATTTCATGCTGTGCTGCTTGTGATAGAAAACTAGATCGGCTGAGACCTCTATTTTTTGCAACTTTGTCAATTCCATTAAGCAAACCAGCGTCCATAGTAATATTTGCGCGAACCGTGCGACCAGAAAGGCTGATAAAAGGTATGGCAGCCAAGATTGCGCCCGATGCTATGTCCTCTTTGGCTATCTTTTTGATATCTTCAAAAGAGCTCGCAGGCGTCAAATCTTGATCTTCGAAAAAGAGACTCAGGGCTTCGCGTGAATTTTTTATCGCAGAATCAAGCGTGTCACCGGCAGAAAAACACCCAGGAACGTCTGGAAAGTGAACGCCGTATGACGACTCATCGTCTTTGTGGATTATGGCGATGTAAGTTTTCATTTATATCAAGCCTGCCTGTTTATAAATTGCTCTGACGGTTCCTACAGGTAAGTCCTTTTTTGGATGTGGAACAATAACGGTTATATCATCTTTACGATATTTACGATGCGAGCCCCGTGTTGAAATTAATTCAAAGCCTTCTTTCACTAAAAGTTTACAAATATCTCGGCTATTTTTAATCACATACAACTCGGTTTTGTACTCGCGTAAGGACTAAAGATCAAACATTTGAGTGTGTATTTATATACACATTGTAATAAGTTTGTCAAGATATGGGCTCTCTTGAAGACTAACCCACTTGTCCGCGGTGCCTGAGTTTATGATCCGCCAGCACACAGGCCAGCATAGCTTCGGCGACGGGGACAGCGCGGATGCCCACACACGGATCATGGCGGCCTTTGGTACGAATGTCGATCTCTTGGCCTTGGCGCGTAATTGATCTTACGGGCGTGAGCATGGACGAGGTTGGTTTAATGGCGACGCGCACAACGATTTCGTCGCCGTTTGAAATACCGCCTAGAATGCCTCCGGCGTGGTTGGATAAGAATTTTGGCTGTCCGTTTTCCATGCGAATTTCGTCGGCATTATCCGTGCCTTTGAACGCCGCGCTTGCAAAGCCTGCGCCGATTTCGACGCCTTTGGCCGCGTTAATGGACATCATTGCAGCGCTGATATCCGCGTCCAATTTGCCGTATACAGGCGCGCCCCATCCGGATGGGACGCCGCTCGCGCGCACTTCGACAACCGCGCCGACAGAATTGCCGGACTTGCGAACGGCGTCGAGGTAATCGGCCCAGACTTTGGCCATGTCCGCGTCCGGGCACCAAAATGGATTATTGCGCGTTTCGCTCCAGTCCCAGTTTTCTGGTGTCACTTTATGTTCGCCAATCTGAATCACCGCGCCTTGGAGGGTAATATCGCTACCCAGCACTTTGCGCGCAATAGCGCCTGCGGCGACGCGGTTCGCGGTCTCGCGCGCGCTGGAGCGTCCGCCGCCGCGGTAATCCCGAAGGCCATATTTGGCGTCATAAGTGATATCGGCGTGGCCCGGACGGTATTGATCTTTAATCTCGGAATAATCGCGGGAGCGTTGATCTTTGTTTTCAATAACGATCCCGATGGGCGTCCCTGTTGTGATGCCTTCAAAGACGCCGGAGAGGATTTGAACCGCGTCCGGCTCATTTCGCTGGGTAACAAAGCGCGAGGTGCCAGGGCGGCGCTGATCCATATAGACCTGTATCTCGGCCTCTGTCAGCGGCAGTCCCGGAGGGCAGCCGTCAATGACGCAGCCAATGGCTGGGCCGTGGCTCTCTCCCCAGGTGGTAAATCTAAACATGTGTCCGAATGTATTATGTGACATGCGGTCTTGTAGCGGGGACAGGCGAGGGGGGCTAGAGGAAAGGTACTTAACCGCCAAAAAAGACCATCCATAATGTACGGCCCGGCAAAAAGGATAAAAAACCCGGGATAAGCAAAGCTCCGAAGAACAGGCCTTTGACCGCGCGTTTATGCCGTTTGATGTTTCCCTTGCGGACAAAGTGAACGGTTTCCCACGCGGCAAAAAATGTAAGCGGCACAAACAGGTGAATGAAGCTGAACTGTCCGTCGTTAATATGGCGAATAAATATGGCAGAGGTTGCCGTAATGATCATCATCAAGAGAAAAACGCGGCCCAGCATTTTATGGCTTTTGGTACCTTTACGGCGCAGCCACATGGCGATGCCAACACCTAGCGCCGTAAAAGCGACGAGGGTATGAATAATAACGGCGGGTGACGAGTTGAGGAAAATATCGATATTCATAGGGATGGCTCCGAGTTGTCATGCTAGGTATAATGAGTTGATGACGGCATCATGCTCTTGCACCGCATATTTAAAAGCGGAGCTACGTGAACCAGCCGTTTTCTTTCGCGGTTGGCGAGTGCATGCCGCTTGCGCTGCGTAGGGCGTATGGTTTTTTCTTGAAAACGGGGCGGCTGCGCTTCACGATACGTGAATGACAGGGCAGAGCAATTAAATGATTCAAAGATTAAAGCCGCTAAGACCGCTGTTGGCGACGTCTGTTATAGCTGGACTGATTTTATCTGTGCTCGCGCCTTATGGGACTTTTACCATGTCGTTTATAGCGCGGGTTTCGTTTTGGGTCGGCCTTTGTATTGCAGGCGGATTGGGAGCGGGCGCTGTCAATCTGCTGATCGCGCGATTTGATTTAAACATCCGACCTTGGCAGCGCGTGGGATTGCAGTCGCTCGGGACAACGGTCTTGGTTTGGCTCTGTTTTTTAGTGCTGACGCTGAAAACTCATGGCCGTCCGGCTCTGGAGTTTTACTACATGATACCGTTCTATATTTGGATTATTGGCGTTGTTATATGCAGTATTGGTGAGTTGACAAAACACCGTAAGTTATCTGCGCAAGCGCCCGAACGTGAGACTCGCCCTGCCATATATGAACGGCTAAAACCCGCTTTGCGTAGTGCTGAGATTTACGCGCTGTCTGCCGAGGATCATTATGTGCGTGTGCATACGTCAAAAGGGGACGAGTTGATCTTAATGCGCTTAACCGACGCGGTTAAAGAAACATCGCCTTTGGCTGGTCTCTCGACACACCGATCGTGGTGGGTCGCAGAAAATGGTGTGGTATCCTCCCAAAACACGAATGGAAAAATAAGTCTGAAACTTAAAACAGACGTGACCGCGCCCGTCAGCCGCAACAAAGCGCCAGCCGTGCGTCAGGCGGGCTGGATTTAACCGCCGCGCTCTTGGCCGTAGGCCCAGCAATTGACATCTCCGAACGGGGCCAAATGATCAATGCGGTACATCTTCTTTGAGCCTATGGCTTCTGCGGTTTTGATACTGCCGATATTATCGGCGTCAATAACATGTATGATGCGGCTCCAACCGAGCGTGTTAAAGACATAATCTACGCAAGCGGCTCCGGCCTCTTTAGCAAATCCCCGGCGCGTATGGCGTGGATGTATGGTCCATCCCACCTCTGGTTCGGGCCAGCCCTCGGGGTTCCAAGGCCCGACCCGGCCAACCCAATCTCCGCTCGCTTTGTCTATCACAGACATAAAACCGTAGCCGCGGGCTGCGTGATGACCCACCAGCATGGCCATAGACCGCCACGTCTCGGCGCGGTTCATGACGTTCCCGCCTATATACCGCACAGTGTCCGCGTCTGACATCGTTTCGCAAAAGGCGTCAAAATCAAGCTCCATGTCAATGGCTCGCAGGATTAACCGCTCCGTTTCAATAATAGGCTTCATGGCTCATCCTCGTTCTTTACGATCCTCAAAAACGGACGTTTAGGCGTTTTCGGGCCGGGCGTGTCAGGGCGATATTCGGGTATGTACGTCTCTGTATGGGTTTGATCCGGTTCATCGCTGGGTATGTCATCGTCAATTTGGCGAACGCGCGGCGTAAAAGGCTTTTTGGATTTAAACCCACCTTTGGATTTGAAACTGGAACGGGGTTTACCGTCTTTTTGCGCTTTGCCGTCTTTGGCTTTTTTATTCAGCGCCGAGACGACCTTTTTTTGCGCAAATGACAGGGCGTCCGACCGGCGGCCTTTTTCGGGGTCTGCAAAAGCGGATCCAAATTTCTCAAGCCGTTCGGTAACAGATTCGGAAAATTCATCTTCCCAGTCTGTCAATTCGCCTTTTTCTTTTAAGGTTCGGCGCAAACGCTCAAGTTTACGTTGGGCATTGCGCGCGGCGCGGGCTTTAGCTTTGTCATCTTTTTCGCGTTGTTTTTGCTCCGCAGCCTCACGGGTTGCCTGCTGCTCTTGCCATTCCCGTTTATCAAAATCACTGCTCACATTCTCTTATGACAAGGGTACTGCGGCCCGGCAATGTCTTTTCGCGGGCCTTATTTGGCAATGCTCGCAAGATTAGCTGTCGCAGGATCCGCAAATTTAAATTTCAGCTCAACGGCATCCAGCGGCGGGTTCGGATATTGCGAGACATAAGGTATACGTTGCTTGGGGCCAATCTCTTGCTCTTCAAGCTCGACAAGCCACTCTGTCACAACGTCGCCGCTACCATTGACCAGTGACAGTTCGACAAGAGGAATAGGGCGCGGTGTGTTGGATTTATTGATAATGACGCCATTAATGACCAAAACCGGACGCCCATCAATCATCGTGTGGCTTGTGCTGGGGCTTTCAAAATCCAGACCAGCAATTTTGACGTTAATGTTGAAGGCTTTATACAGAGATGCCATCGCGGGGTTACGGTCGACGATATCTTGCCGCATAATATAGCCCATGACAGCCGCCGCCGTTAAAATACTCAGCGTGACCATCCAAATCATAGTGACGCCCGCGAGGCGGCGATTGCGGCGTTGCCTGTCGGCTTTATCGCGCACTTGAACATGGGCTCCCACCGCAGGTTTTGCGGGCGTAGACGCAGGAGTGTTTGCCTCGGATTGCGAAGGCGCAGAGCTTTGAACCGGAGCGCTTGGCACAGGCGGGTTATCGACAATGGCTTTTATATCTTCGTGAAGATTGTCTTCCAGCGCTAACCTATCTGCATCAGAAGAGATAAACCACGTTGCACTACAGCTTGAACATCGTACAGTGCGGCCATTAGGGCCGATGGCATCATCTTTGACAGAATATCGCGTAGAACAATCTGGACAAGTAAGTATCATGGGCGCCTGATTCGCGGTTTTTATTTAGAGTGCCTATTCCTGTCCTGATGTCCAGCCCCCAAACTAATATCCCCGCCCATGACGTTATCGCAACCTTCGATAATATCGGTGTACGTTATGGGCGGGGATCAGAGGTTTTGGCCGGGGCAGACATGATTTTGGACAAGGGCTCCTTTACATTTTTAACGGGCGAGTCCGGCGCAGGGAAGTCAACATTACTAAACGTTCTGGATTTAGGGCTCCGGCCTACGCGGGGTTTGATGTCGTTGTTTGGGCAACAGGTTTGGACGCTCCCGCCCCGTGAGCGGCAAAGATTGAAGCGCCGGATTGGCGTTGTGTCTCAAGGCTCCGATTTAATTGCGCATTTAAATGTGTTTGAAAATGTGGGACTGCCGTTGCGCGCCGTTGGAGCGGAGCGGGCGGCGTATAAAGACGATGTGATTGAATTGCTGCGCTGGGTCGGACTTGGTAATCGCTTGCTGGCCTTACCGGCGACATTGTCAGGCGGTGAAAAGCAGCGGGTGGCGATTGCCCGCGCCGTCATCACCAAACCTGATATCCTACTCGCGGATGAGCCGACTGGAAATGTTGACCCCGTTATGGCTCAGCGTTTGCTTCGCTTGTTTCTTGAGATGAATAGAGGCGGTACAACCGTCCTGATTGCGACGCATGATGTCGGTCTTATGTCAGGGATACGGGCAGATACGCTGAATCTTCAGGGCGGGATGCTCACTCAAGGCGTGAGCGGATGAACGCGGGGAAGATGACATGACCTCGCCGGATCAATTGCCGCCGGATTCGCCGCTTTTACCGCGGCGCGCGAGCGAGGAACGGCCTTTATTTATTATTTTAACGGCGATGGCTTTCTTGGCGGGGCTGACATTATTGCTTTTTTTTGTCGGGCTTCGGGCAAGCCAGTCATGGCAATCTGACTTGGAAAGCAAGCTCACGGTGCAGGTTTTTTATGATCAAACTGATGACATTACGGATATCACGCGGCGGGCTTCTGATATTGTCCAAACATCTGTGCCGGGTAGCCGTATCAAAATTATGAGTAGTGCCGAGGCGAGAGATCTATTGACGCCTTGGATCGGTAATCTTGATCTTCCTGATGATATGCCTTTGCCAATTATGATTAACGTGACCCGGATTGGGAACGCAGCGGTGGACGCTCAAGCGATGGAAGAAGCCTTAAGTCGCGCAGGGATTGAATCCGATATTGACGATCATACAAGATGGGGCAAGGATATAAAGCGAACATGGAGGGCGGTTCAAATTGGCATGGCGGCGATCATCATGATTGTACTGGGCGCGAGCGCGGCTGTAACAGCCTATGCGACACAATCAGTGCTTCGAATTCGCCAAACAATCATCGATGTTCTGGCTCATGTCGGTGCGCCGGACCACTATATTGTAAGTCTGTTTACAAAGCGGTTTTTTGGCTTGGGTATACGTGCGGGCATTGTCGGCGGCGTCTCGGCGTTGTTATTTCTAATCATATTTGCCAGCGCCGCCAAATCCTATGCCGTTAATGTGCTACCTGTGACCGGTTTACGCTTGGGTGACTTTGTTTGGCTGATTATATTAATGCTCGTTTTTGGCCTCATAAGTGCGGGCACAGCAGGCATTACCACTTTGGCAAAGCTGAATTTGGATCGGCGCTCCGCATGAGCAAAACGGCCGCTCCAAAAAAACGTCGGGGTTGGATGCGATTTTTCGTTTACGTGCTCCTGCTTATCTTAGTCTTTGTTTTTGCAGGCTTTTTTACATTTGCGTACCGTGTTGATCACACATATGAACCGGTTTCTGTGCCCAAGGCAGACGGCATTGTTGTTTGGACAGGCAAGGGCGGCGGACGTCTTAGCGCAGGGGCTGACTTACTCTCAAAGGGTTTGGGCGAGCGCCTGCTTATTTCCGGTGTTAATCAAAGCAATAGCCGGGAGGATGTTCTTGCGCTTTTGGATATCGAAGCCGAGTTGGCCAAATGTTGCGTGGATCTTGATTATGCTGCTTATGATACAATTGGGAATGCGCGAGAGACATCAAATTGGTCAGAGGCCATGGGATATGAGCACATTATCCTTGTCACCTCGGACTATCACATGCCCCGTGCGGAGATTGAAATTTCTGCGGCGCGGGGCCGTATTCATATAACACCATACCCTGTGATCAGCGATGATAAAGAAGCTTGGTGGAGAAATAGCCGTAAATTCAAACGCCTGTCCCAAGAGTATGGGAAACTCCTTTTGACCTATATACGCAGAACAGGCGCGGGCTCCGACCGGGGGACACCTGTCTTAAAAGACATTCCCAAAACCGTGGCTCCCGATCCTGACTAAATCCCAAAACGCGTGTAAACGCTATCCTAACTCTCTTTTGCTAGTGTCTTCTAAAACAATAGGTGGACCGCATGAGTTCGGTGAAAAAAATAAATAGAGATGAAAGCGCCGAAGCTGCGATCTATGAGGGGATTGTGCCCACATGGTCAAGAGGTGAGGATCGCCGCATTCACCAAAGGCCGGATCATGTGGATTGGCGCGTTAACCCGCGCACATATAATTTTTTGGACACCGTTTTCGATCCGCTTAATCCCATTCAAGCGCTTTCAAGAGCGAAATGGATGACGGATCAACATGCTTTTCGCTATATTGTAACGCCAAATGTAGATCATATTGTCAGGCTGTCCAGAGAGCCCGAAATCTTCAAGCCGCTTTATGCGGGCTCATGGCTGTCCGTTTGCGATTCGCGCATTTTAGAGGTGCTTGCCAAACTGTCCGGTATTCCGTTACATGCTGTTCCGGGCTCTGATTTAACCGCGCAACTCTTTGATAATGTTATTGCTAAAGACGAAGCGATTAACGTTATTGGCGCGGATGAGAGTATCATCGCCGATTTGAAGAAACTCTACGGCATTCGCACGATTAATCATCATCAGCCGCCTATGGGTATGCGCAGCAAACCGGAGGCTATTGCCGCTGCTGCAAACTTTGTTGCTGTGAACCCCGCCAGATATACATTTATTTGTGTGGGCTCCCCCCAGCAAGAGATGGTCGCTAAGGCGTGTTTTGACCGCGGTGATTGTGTCGGATTGGGTTTGTGCGTCGGGGCAAGTCTTGAATTTATCACAGGACGCATCAAACGCGCGCCGCTATGGATGCAGCACTCGCGCATGGAATGGTTATACCGCCTCATGTCCGAGCCGCGTCGCCTCTGGAAGCGCTACCTCGTTGAAGGGCCGACCATATTTTGGATATGGGTTAAGTGGACACTGTCGCGTAACAAAGACGTGTCCGGCCCTATGTAAAAAGCCGGGCTAAGCCCGGCTTTTATTTTAATACATTTTTGCAAAAAGCTTAAAGCGCGCCGAGTTTACGTTCGGCTTTGGCTACCAAGTAATAGAATGTCACCCGGTTTTTACGGTTATCGCGCTGCATGATCGAGCAGACATTTTCGACTTTTTTATCAAGGTCAGCATCTGTGCCTGTAATCTCAAGCTTCTTCTTGATCCAGCTATCGCGGACGCGGTTGCGCTCGGCCTCGTCAGTGCACGCTACATAACGGGCGTCTTCGCTGCGAAGGGCAATGCCGCAATGGTTCACGATCTTGCGCACAACGTCTTCGCTGGCAAGCGGATCATAGCGTTTCACATCGTTAAAGTAGGGGATATGACGCGCCTCGGTCGTTTCTTGCTTAGCGGTTGTTTTCGTAGCCGGTTTCGTATTCGTGGTTGTGGCGGGTTTTGTTTTGGGCTCGGCTTTTGCCGCGTCTTTGACGCTATTACTCGTTTTTGCAACAGCGGCTTTCGTTTTCACAGCGGCGGTTTTTTCAGGCTTACCGGCTTTGTCCGCAGTTTTTTTAGCTTTCGACTTTGCTTTCTTGCCGAGTTTTTCAAATTTTGCTTTTGCAGCGGCAAGCTCGGCTTCTAGCGCTTCAACGCGGTTAACCGCGGCTCCGGGCGTAAATTTCCAAACCGCTTCTGACGCGTCTTCAGCTATATCTTCGGCCTTGTGCTTAACGCCTTTAAACATGTTGACGGCTTGGGTTTCCAATTCTTCGCCTTTTTCAACAAGGCTATCGAAAAACTCTGTGCGGGCGGTGCGGTATTGAGAGACGCGCTCTTGGGCCCGCTCAAATGCAACGCCGTGAATGCCGACATAGACCAAGCGGTTGCGACGGAGAAATTTACGGGTTTTTTCGCGGCGGGCTTCCGCTTGAAGGCGGGCCTGTGCGAAGAGTTTTTTTGCTGTTTCGGTCATGATAATCCTTGAGAGTGAAATGACATTTCTTGTCTGTTAACCCTGAATATTAGAAAGTGCGTCCTAATTATACTTGGCTAGAATCAATAAAATACAGGTCGCCCCCTTCCGCTCTCCGCCCAACTCGGTTAAAGGTCAGGACAATATAGGATTATGACATGAATTCCCTTTTTAGCGGCGAAGCGACACTCCATTACGGCCCGTCCGATTTTACCATTATGGATCCGGGTGCCTATGTCATATGCGCGGTCACAGGCGACAAAATCCCACTCGATCATTTGCGCTATTGGAGCCATGACCGCCAAGAGGCTTATAAGGACGCGGCGGCATCGCTCGCGGCGTTTCAAAAGGCAGCGGGTTAGTGCGTTTTGCTATTGTTGCTGTTTTAATGGCTTTTATTGGCGTAAATGCTTGTGCTGATGACCAAAACCAAAAAGAGGGTGCCGCTGAAATCGCTCACGAGCAAACGATAAAAATGGCTCAAATTACATCTATCGAAGATTTGTTGGAAAAAGTTCGGACAGATGCCCAGGATAATCCCAAGCAGGCCAATGCTAAGATGCAAGCCTTTCGTCAGGCGCAGCAACAATATCATGACAGCGATGGATGGGATAACCAAGGTTTGCTTAATTGCAAAGGCGTGGCGAAACAGGGCGGAGCAGTGTTGTGTAAAACTCTGCCCAACACGAAAGTGAAGATTGGCCGGGCTGACGATGATTTTTACTACGAAACCTCCGACGCGAGCGGCTTAATCATTGTTGGTTTTGACCGGGATGAAACGTCAACATTTTTAGAGGTCGGCGGTATGAGGAAGAATTTTGTATTGGCATCTCGTGATTATGATACCTCGCGTATTGACGGGTTACCGCCGTCACAGGTCTCAACTTTCTCGGAATCGCAACTCAAACGTATTCGAAGTTCATCCGCGCGCAAAAAGCAGGGATTTGCGTCGCGCGCGCAATATATGGGGTTTCGCAGTGGTTTTATCTTCCCGATTAAAGAATACAGAAAAACAACTAATTTTGGCGCGCAGCGTATTCTAAACGGAGAGCCTAAGAAGCCGCATTACGGGGTTGATATGGCCGCTCCTGTTGGGACGCCGATCTATTCGCCAGCTGACGGCGTTGTTTCCTTGGCCGATGATGATCTTTATTTCGAAGGTGCTATGGTGCTGCTCGATCATGGGCAAGGCTTGATTTCAATGTATCTTCATGTGAACGAGATGATGGTTGAGCCGGGCGATAAAGTCGTTCAAGGTCAACAGATTGCGACTGTTGGGTCAAAAGGACGCTCTACGGGGCCGCATTTGTGCTGGCGTTTAAAGTGGCGCAACCGTAATCTTGATCCAGAGCTTTTAACAGAGTGGCCCCAATAGCCCATGAAATTCAATACACATGACACCTGACCCTAAAGACTGCCAAACCATGAGCGATGTGCGAAAGGGCGTTGATGCGCTTGACCGTGAACTTGTGCGGCTGTTGGTTATCCGTCAGGGCTATATGTGCGCGGCGGCGCGTATCAAGCAATCCCGCGACGCGGTACATGACGAGGCGCGTATCGAGGACGTCGTCACAAAAGTGGTTGCAGAGGCAGCCAAGCAAGGCTTGTCAGCCGATATTGCTGAGCCCGTCTGGCGCAAAATGATTGAGCGCTGCATCGCGTTCGAGTTCAAAGAATGGGACCGTTTGCGAGACGAGCCCCGCAAAAGCGCCTAGGTTTAAGACTTACTCTTTTTCGGGGCTTTAAACACTAATGATTTTAGCCCGCTCATCTCAAAAGGGGCCCAAGACCCCTCATTTTGAGCCAACCTATTTGCCAATATAAACATGACAAGCGGGTTTACGCCAAGGCCCAGATGGCTCGCGGGCACCTGAATATTCTCGGCCTCGGGCGCATCGTCTTGCACCGAGCCTTCCCAATGCACAATTCCGTCAGTTTTCGTATAAATTGATGTTGAGGGTACGGGCGGAACTTCGTGGAGATGACGCAAACGCTCGCGTGTTTCAGGCGTCGGTTTACCGTTCAGAGCTTCAAAAACGGGGCGAGCGCGAGCGGCATGTCTTGGACCTGTGATTGGACTACCGAGTGATATTACTTGGCGCACGAGGTCAGGATGTATTTTGGCAATTTCGCGTACATACACGCCGCCAAGGCTCCAACCAATCAGCGAAACTTTTTGTTTGTGGCGGTGTTGGATTTTTTCCACGAACGCATGCATTTCGGCTTCGCGGTCCGCATTAAATGTTAGATTGCGTCCCATGCCCCAATCATAGACGTGATAGCCAAGGTCTCTTAAAAGACCGCGCATGGGTCGCGTCGAGGCCGCGCTTGCGAGGAAGCCGGGATAGACAATAACGGGATGACCATCGCCCTTGGGTAAATACTTCATCAAAAGCCGCAAAGATATGAAGGAGCCAAACTCCAGCATGGAGCGCCCCTCGAGCATCGTCCAGAACATGGACGGAGCATGTACTTTTTTTGTCATAGTTGCAGTCATAACTATCCTTAAAGGCCTAATATTTTGTGAGTATCAGTTGATGCGTTCGCGCGGGGCGTCAAGCTTGAGGCTTATCCTGTCCATTTGACGGAGTACTGGCCGTTTTAACGGTACGAACGGTGCGGGTTTTTACCGCTTTCGTCTTGGGTTTTGTGTCTTTTTGCGGCGTTTTTTGTGGCGCTATGGTGGCCGCTTTAGGCTTATCATCTACTTTGGCCAACAGAGCTTGCGCCGCTTTGGCATGCTCTTCAAAACTTTTCTGAATACATTCGCCGTAAAAGTCCGGATCCGGCATGGCGTCGCGGCAAGCCGTAAATGACAGCGTGACCTGATCCGTGTAGCTTTGGACGATATGGCCAAGACGCATGCCGTCCACGAGGCATAACATGCCGTAAACGCCGACGGCC
Organism: uncultured Caulobacterales bacterium; assembly: GCA_964352785.1. GTDB lineage: Bacteria > Pseudomonadota > Alphaproteobacteria > Caulobacterales > Maricaulaceae > JACOMS01. Next base: position 169,104 of record CAYGTI010000001.1, on the reverse strand, counting down.
TTTGCCCCGGCTTGGTAGAGCGGGACACGGGGGCCAGGGACATTTGTCACGACTGTATTTATGAACGGTTTGGCGCGGTCAGCCAGTTTAAAGCGGTTAAACAAATTAGCCCCAATTGTCATAGCGGGCGCGGATGCCAGCTTAGCCGTTTCCGCCATTTGGCGCGCGCCTAGGGCTTCGGTTAAACCTTTGGCTTTACCGGTTTCTGCGTGGACATATTGGACGCGCTCTTGCGGTGAACCTATGTGCGAGCCAAGCGGGACAAACATCGCCGCGACTTGGTTGCCCATTGTGTTGCGTTCTTTTTCTTCGCGTACAGATATTGGGGCCATAGCCGTCAGTGTGGAATCAGGCAATTCATTGTGCGCGGCTAGGTAGTGACGCATCGCGCCGCCTGTAATTGAAAGCATAACATCATTAAGTTTACAGCCTTCGGACAGAGCTCTAATTTTGTTGATTTCTTTGATGTTAAATGATTTCGCCCCGAACATACGGTGCGGAGACACAACGCCGTTGAACCGTGTTTTGGGCGTTTCTAAGATGGCCTTGGCATCAAAGTCTTTATTGATGAAACCTTTTGCCGCGCGCGCCATACCGGGCAAGGATTTGCGTGTTGCGTTTAGCTGGCGGAGCGGCAGACTTAGGCTGCGCATGTAGCCGCGCAAAAACAGTTCTGTTTGGCTTGGGTTTGACTCGGGACGCCACGTATCCAGTGTTTCGAGAGGATCGGCGTTAGGCGTCAGAGTATGCAGGGCTTGCATCATGTCCACGCCCGACGCGCCGTCGATGGCGGCATGGTGAACCTTAGAAACAATCGCGTAAGAGCCTGCAGGGACGCCTTCAACATTGTCGAGGCCTTCAATCACGGTCAATTCCCAAGGCGGACGAGACAGATCAAGCGGACGGGCAAATATACGGGCTGATTGAATGCAGAGCTGACGCCAATCGCCGGGCTTAGGCAGCGCGACATGGCGGACATGATATTCGAGATCAAAATTAATATCCTGTACCCAGTAAGGGTAATCAATGCTGAAAGGCACTTTGACCATTTTTTGCCGCATTGTCGTAGAAAGCTGTAAGCGGTTTTGGATAAAGCCGAGAATATCTTTAAATCGGACAAATCCACCGGGGGCCGTGGACGGATCATAAATCATGACCGAGCCAATATGTACGGGCGCGGAGGGTTGCTCCATTGCCACGAAAACCGCGTCGAGACCTTGCATCTGTTCCATATTATTCCCCTAATTTGGTCTTATTAGTAATACTTAGCATAATTAGGCTTCTCTACCTAATCCGTGGCGGTTGTTTTTGTCTTGCGCGGTTTTTTGACAGGCTTTGGCGCGACGCCGACGCCGTGCTGTATCAGAAATTTACCGATTTCATCAAAAGCCTGACCGGCCTCAGGGACAAGTGTGTCAAAGGCATGCCAGACATGGCACATATGAGCCCAGCTTTGCAGGGTGACATCGGAGCCTTGGCTTTGCGCTTTGGCGACGTAGCGTCTGGCGTCGTCATAAAGCATCTCGGCGGCGCTAACATGGATAAGCGTTGGCGGTAGTCCTGATAATGTGGCACGTAGCGGCGAGACAACAGGCGAGGCGGGGGACATGCCAAGCTGTTTCCACGAGGCCCAGACAAGAACCGTGCGCGGAATTTTCATCAAAGGGCCAGCCAGTGGTTTGAGCATCGTATCCGTCTCAAAGTTGGCTTTGATAGACGGGCTTTCAACGGTCGAGTCTGTAGCCGGAGAAATCCCGACAACTGCATCAGCAGCCCTAAGGCCGTTATCACGCACCCAATTGGACAGCATGAGCGTGAGATTTCCGCCGGCCGAGTCGCCCGCAACAGCCAGTTTTTTGACGGGTGCGGCCCCGTTAGGGCCGTTCTGTAATATCCATTTATAGGCGATCCGCGCATCCTCCACGGCGGCCATGCGGGAGTTTTCCGGCATCAAGCGGTAATTAGGCGCGAACACTGAGCATCCGGTGCGTGTGGCAATGTTGCTGATGATCGCGCGGTGACTAATGGCGCTACCGACTGTGAACGCGCCGCCGTGCAGGTAAAGAATGCGGCGATCAGGATCTGCGCCGGGTGCCTGTGTCCATTCCCCGTCCACCAAGAGCCCGTCAATGTCGACGACGTCTTGTGTAAAGGTGACTGGAAATTTGCGCTCTAACCCCTTTTTTTCAAAACGAGTCCGTTTTGCAGAGAGTTTTTCTCCGGCGCTGTCCCCGCTTTCGGCGGGTTTGACAAAGTTTTCATAAAGATAATCCTCGACCGCTTTGATGCCCGGTGAATTCGGATCAACGTCAAAGGTCACCGGCGCGCCTGTATCATATTTTGCGTGGTTGCGGCCCATGAGGTGAAACTTTGTTACGGCGGCTAGGGCCGCAACAGGCACAACAAGAGGAAGTGTAAAAAACATAACGGTCTCTTTTGGATAATCAAATTTGGATAATCAGACACCACCTATATGCAACTTTGTGCATATTAGCAAATCACCAATTTGTTTCTGTTCATACGCTTTGGATTTATGACTTGATTTGCGGCGGCGCAACGCAGACATTAATGTGTGAGTTCATCAACAACACCATCCCACAAACCAACTCCCGTTATGGGCTTTTGGAAGTGTTGGGCCATGTCTGTGGGCGTGATGATTGGCTCAGGTGTTTTTTTATTGCCTGCTGTTCTGGCGCCCTACGGGGCGGCAAGCTTTTTAGGGTGGTTACTCACAAGCGCAGGAGCGATCCTTATCGCGTTGACGCTCGGACGGCTTGCGGGGCGCACGACGCGCGCGGGCGGGTTTTATATTTATACGCAAGATGCGTTTGGTAATCTTCCGGCGTTTCTGATTGCCTGGGGATATTGGCTGGCGATAATTTTTGCGATTGCCGCCATCAGTACGGCATTTGCAGGCTATTTAGGCGCGCTCATTCCGGCGCTCGGTCAAAGTAATTTCACGGAAGGGCTTGTTGCAACCGTTCTTATTTGGACTCTCACCGCGATCAATATTCGCAGCGTAAATGCGGGAGCTGCGGTTCAGCTTATAACGACCATTTTGAAACTACTGCCATTAATCGTCATTATCGGTCTGGGCGTCAGTGTTGGCACACCTGATAATATTCCGCCGTTTAATCCTGGAAACAAACCGTTTATTCAGGGGCTCGCCGCGACAGCTTTGCTGACTATGTGGGCCTTTGTTGGGTTGGAAGCCGGAACCGTGGCCGCCGAGGACGTGATCGACCCCAAAAGTACGATCCCCCGAGCGATCATTGCCGGGACGATAACTGTCACAGTGGTTTATATCGCAGCGACTCTGGCTGTCATGATGCTGGTGCCCGTAGAGCAACTCGCTGTTTCCAAGGCTCCCTTTGTTGATGCAGCGCAGCGCTTAGGCCCATGGGGCGGAGCTTTGATAGCGTTTGGCGCGTTAATCGCGACAGCCGGATCTGCCAATGGGAATATTTTACTCGGCGGCCAGATGCCCATGGCTGTCGCCCTTGACGGCCTCGCGCCGCGTGTATTGGCCAAGCGAAGTGCGGGCCATGCGCCGGTTCTCGCTTTGGTGATTTCAGCCGTGCTGTCGACAATTTTGCTGATATTCAACTACACAGACGGATTAATTTCCGCGTTTACCTTTTTAATCTCGATGTCGACATTGTGTACGTTGTTGCCTTATTTTGTCTCGGCGTTAGCGGAGCTTAAAGTCTCATGGCGCTCTGCCCGTGGCTGGGCCCTGATTGCCATTCTTGCAATGATTTATGCGGCTATCGCTATGGCCGGATCGGGGATAAAAATTCTGTTTTGGGGAGCGGTCCTGCTGCTTTCCGGGTTACCCATTTATTTTTGGAGTCAGCGCCGTGGCTAAGGACGACGCGGTGACAGATTTTACGGCTAGTCTTGTGCGCCGACCATCGACAAGCGTAACGAACGGATTGCGCGCTGTTGATAGAGGCGCGCCGGACTTTGAGCGGCTTGAAGCCGAACACGACGCTTATATTGCGGCGATGCGTGATGCGGGTGTGGTTGTGAACATTCTTCCGGCGCTGCCGGAGTTTCCCGACTCTCTATTTGTCGAAGATCCGGCCCTGACATTTCCAAATGGAGCTATTCTTCTGCGGCCAGGCGCACCGACCCGGCGCGGGGAAGCCGCGCATATATCTACGGCTTTGCATCAACATTTTGAGACTGTTCTTGAGCTCCCCGGTTTTGGCTGTGTCGAGGGCGGTGATGTTTTACGAACACCAAACAAAATTATGATTGGGCGATCCGCGCGGACAAATTTGGAGGGGGCCAAAGGGCTTATTCAGTGTTTGGCAGGCCTAGGCCTTAGAGGTGAAATTGTCGATACTCCCAAAGATGTGCTTCATTTCAAAACCGACTGCTCATTGCTCGACGGCGAAACGATTTTTACAACAAAGAGATTGGCGCATGCGGGTATATTTGAAGGATTTAAAACCATCCTTGTGCCGCACGGCGAGGAGGAGGCGGCCAACGCGCTACGTGTGAATGACACCCTTATGATCGGGGCGGATTTCCCCCGATCCATCGATCTTTTGGACGGGCTTGGGTATAATGTGCGTCCCATGGTGACAATGGAGATTGGCAAAATTGATGCAGGCCTGTCCTGTATGTCGCTGCGTTGGTGAGCGGCTAATCCCAATCGCGGCGTTGTAAATTCAGCAATTTTGTACCGTTTTCGCCGTATAGATTGAGCGTCAAGTGCGTGGCGTCAACCCGGCGGGCGTTTTGCAAAGCTTGTAAAAAGTCACGCTCATCTTCCATGCCGGCGGGGCACATTTTTTTCGTCGAGGCGAGCGGGCCAATCGTTAAAACTGTGCCATTGAGATCATATGTCCCAAAGAAATTATTGCATCCACCCGAGCCTGAGAGTTCGCCGTTGGCGCGGAACTGTACAAACTGACCGGAGTCGCTTTTTGACCCCCATTCTGATCCGGCTAAATCATAGAGCGGGCGGTCGGCTTTGGCGTGCGTTACAACTTTGGCACAGGCTGCGAGTCCAAGACCAGCGATCAACAGCGGGATAATCGGGAAGGCCATATCTGTCTATCTCTCTCTGTAAGGATCGCCGAGCATGCTGGCGATGTGGCGGCCATTTTCTGCCAGCGCCGCAGCGTCAACAGAGACGTCTTGAACGCAAACTTCGTAGCGTTTTTCTTCGAGATAATACCCGGCATTAAACGATCCGACCAATTGCCGCCGCCGTGCGGCATCATCGCCTGACTCCATGGTCATCATCGTGCTGGCCATATCGCGCCATTTTTGATCGTCTTCACCAAAGCATAATGTCCGCAAATAATGAAGCTGTCCCAGATTACGGGCCAGAGCATCCACAAGGTTCTTCATTTTGACCATGTCGCGCTCCACGCGCAGCTCTGCAGCTTCGCGGGCGGCGAGCGCTTTCGCGCGCGCATCTACGTCCGTTTCCGTCTCGGATGTTTGTGCGGCGGCAAACGGGGCGAGCGTAAATAAGGCCAATAGTATGAAAAACCGCATAAGTTAAGTGTGCCTGACAATAAGCAAAAATTAAATCAGTTTTTACAGGTGCAAGATTTGAGCCTGATGCTTCATTTGTCTCGCTTGTGTCCGTCCAAATGGGTCTTGGCTTTGGCGGTTATATTTTTGTCGATCAGCTTCTGTGCTTTTGTACGGCCAAATTTCACTCTATTCTCTGCGGCCAGAGCGTCTTTTTTTGCAGCTTTTACGCGTTTTTTGGCTTGGCGAAAATTGATCGGCGCGTCTGTCATGACGGCTTTAGCGCGGCTTAATCATCAACTCGGGCCGCACAACTTTGTTAAATTCGGCCTCAGTGACAAAGCCCAAACGGACGGCTTCTTCGCGTAGAGTTGTTCCGTTTTTGTGCGCCGTTTTGGCGACTTTGGTCGCGTTGTCATAACCGATCGTGGGCGCAAGAGCCGTGACCAGCATAAGCGAGCGCGACATCAAATCTGCAATCCGGTCTTCATTTGCAGTGATGCCAACAACGCATTTATCGGTGAAGGCATGACAGGCGTCAGACATAATTTGAATAGACTGCATCATATTATAGGCCATGACAGGTTTATAGACGTTCAGTTCAAAATGTCCTTGCGATCCGGCAATTGTCATTGTCGTATTATTGCCCATAATTTGCGTACAAACCATCGTCATGGCTTCGCACTGTGTCGGGTTGACCTTGCCGGGCATAATTGAAGAGCCCGGCTCGTTTTCCGGTAGGGAGATTTCGCCAAGACCGGAGCGTGGCCCAGAGCCTAAAAATCGGATATCGTTTGCAATTTTTAAAAGGCTCGCGGCCACAGTGTTGATCGCCCCGTGGGCTGACACATAGGCATCATGGGCGGCGAGGGCTTCAAATTTATTCGGCGCTGTTTTAAATGGCAATTTCGTATAAGAGGCAACTTCCTCGGCGAACGCTTTGGCAAATCCTGGTTTGGCGTTCAGACCGGTACCGACTGCAGTGCCGCCTTGGGCGAGCGGCATAAGTTCTTTAAGGCCGCGCTCGATGCGTTTGATGCCGTTTTCAATTTGCGCGGTATAACCGGAAAACTCTTGACCCAATGTGACGGGCGTGGCGTCTTGGGTGTGGGTGCGCCCGATTTTGATGATCTTTTTAAATTCTTGTGACTTGTCATTCAGCGCATTGCGCAGCTTTTGTAATGCAGGCAATAGGCTGTGATGAATTTCCTCGGCTGCGGCAATGTGCATGGCGGTTGGGAATGTATCATTCGAGCTTTGGCTGCGGTTAACATGATCGTTGGGATGAATCGGGTCTTTGGAGCCAATTTCCCCGCCCATGATCTCTATCGCGCGGTTGGAAATGACTTCGTTGGAATTCATGTTGGACTGCGTGCCTGACCCAGTCTGCCAAACGGAGAGGGGAAAATTATCGTCAAGCTTCCCCTCGGCGACTTCGGACGCGGCGCTGACAATCGCTTTGCAGCGTTTGGCGTCCAGATTATCCAGAGACTTATTGGCAAGAGCGGCTGAGCGTTTGATCACGCCAAGCGCGCGGATCAGCGCGGGCGACATGACTTCGATACCGATAGGAAAGTTAATCAGGCTGCGCGCCGTTTGCGCGCCGTAATATTTATCAGCCGGAACCTGTAACGGGCCGAAGCTATCCGTTTCCGTGCGCATACTGCTCATATTGCTATCTCTTGAAAAGGGTTATTTTTTGCGGAACGCGTCAAGGCTGACAACCTTGGTGCTGTCATCGCCCGGCGTCTCATCACTTGGCGGTGTCTCTTCGGGAGCGTCTTCAGCCTTAGCTGTTTTTTTCGCCCCTTTGAGATTCCCAATGCGTGGTTTCTTGGCAGGTTTTGCTGCGGCCTTGGGGGCTGGCAGCTTATCCGGCGAAGGAACAGTCTCAAGCCTTGCGAGGGTTGGGCGCTCTGGCTGTTCGTCCATTTCTTTGGGCGGCTCAAACTGGAGCGCGAAACCCACGCTTGGATCATGAAAACGGGTTACCGCCGTGTAAGGCACTTTGAGATATTTCGGAACGCCGCCAAATTTTAACGTTACTTCGAAATTATCGTCATGGGCGGCCAAGTCCCAAAATTGATGTTCCAGAACAATCGTAATTTCTTCCGGGTATTTTTTAGCAAGGCCTTCATCGACTTCTGCGCCGGGGAACCGCGTTAAAAATGTAATGTAAAAATGATGCGCGCCCGGCAGTCCGTCTTCGCGGATGACGCGGCGAATGGCATCTCTGACCACGCCGCGAAGAGCGAGCTGGGTCATTTGTTCGTAATTCATCAAGTCTTGAGCCATGGTCTTAGAGTAAATCAAAGGCTGGCAGGGTCAACAGGCGTTTCGGAATAATGTCAAAGATTTTAAGACCCGCTTTGTACAATGAAAAGCCCGACAATGATGAAAAATGCTCCGGCGGCATATTTTAACGTCAGTGTTTCGCCGAGCCAAACAGCGGCCATGATGGGGACTGCGACAAAAGTTAAGGCCATAAACGAATAGGCGTAAGCGAGGGGCACGACCTTTAGAACATAAATCCAGAGCAATGTTGCTGATCCGTAGATAGCGAGCGCCAAGATAAACACGGGATTAAGGAGTGCCATGACCAGCGGCTCATTGGATTGTACGAGCTTTTCACTCGTCATTTTAAATAATACCTGCCCGGCGGCAATCATCAACGGGACGAGACCTAACAATCCCCATATGGGCGCGGGCAGTCCTATCACTCTGCGGCCAGCAATGTATCGTTTGGCAAAGGAGCACCTAGGATGTCTACGTCGCCGTAAGTTTCGACATAATAAATGTCGCGGGCGATATCCCGGCATTCATAATTTTCCGGCACGGGAACCATGGCCCGTAAAAATGAGTGGGTGTACGGAAAGAAATTAAAGTGCGGATTGAACGTATAGCGGTATTCGCGCTCTCTGGGGACTACGATAATCAGGCGCTTGGCCGCGATCCGGCGTAGCTCGGCAATGGCGGCGCGGTAATCCAAAATATGCTCAATCACGTGGGTGCAGATGACCGTATCAAAGGCGTTATCCTCAAACGGTAAGTCTTCGATTTTTGCAGCGACATAATTAATGCCCGCTAGTGTCTCTGCATCGTCCACGACGAAGTCTACGCCCGTCAATGTTGTGAGCTCCGGGCGGGCTTTTTTGATCTGCGTCAGCAAATATCCCGTGCCGCAGCCCACATCACAGACTTTGGTACCAACAACGTCTTTGGTAATATTTGCAATACAGGCTTTGGAATTGTCACTACCTTCGTGAACGCGGGGATGTTTTTCGTAAAGCGCGGCATATTCTTCGCCGGATAAGAACGGTGCGCGCTCGCGGAAATTTGCAAGATCGCCAATGTGGCGGCCCCAAACAAGTCCGGCAAAGGCTTTGAACGCGCGGGAATCGCGCAGGGCTGCTGGCAGGATGTCCTCAAGAACAAAGCGAATGCGGTTTGTGGTTTCGCGGTTCACAGACTTACCCTTTGGAGCGAAAGGTCGTGCCGATGGCGGGGGCTTTTTTACCACGGCGTTCAATCGCCATAGTGGGACGCGAGAAGAACTTTTCTCCCCGTGAGGCCTCAATGGAGAGATAGAAAATGCGTTTTTGCTCGGCGCGGGCGCGTGCCACGGAATCGAGAATAATACCCGCAGTAAACATCATCATGGCCCCGATTAGTAATGTCATCGCCAGAACCCATGTCGGCATGCGCAAGACAAGCCCGGTTGTGAAATATTCAGCCAAAACAGGTACCATGAAAAAGACGCTTAAGCCTAAAAAGGCTGTTGCAACGTAGCTGTAAAAAATAAAGGGCCGGGTCTCTTTCATCAAGGTTCCCATCATACCCAGAATTTTAAACCCGTCTTTGAGGCTGGAGAGCTTGCTGTGGGAGCCTTCTTCGCGGCGGCCATAATCACATTCAATTTCGGCGACAGGCAGGCGCAAAATGGAGGCGTGAACGGACATTTCTGTTTCGATTTCAAAGCCGGGGCTCTCTGCGGGAAAGCTCTTGGCAAAGCGGCGCGTAAAGGCGCGGTAACCGGAGAAAATATCCGTAAAGTCTTTGCCGAACACGGCGCGGTACGCTTTGTTAAACAGGCGGTTGCCAAAGGCATGGCCTTTGCGCCCGGCGTCCAGTTTAACATCCCGGCGCGTACCCACAACCATATCCAAGCGGTCATGAACCAACATATCGATTAAATCCGGTGCAACGGAGGCATCATAAGTCCCATCGCCATCCGCCATCAGGTAAATATCCGCGTCAATATCAGAAAACATTTGCCGCACCACATTGCCTTTACCTTGGCGGCGGCTGGGCACAACCGTTGCGCCGGCGCGGGCCGCTTGCTCGGCGGTCTCGTCCGTGGAGTTATTATCATAAACAAAGATCCGCGCACCGGGCAGGTGACGGCGAAAATCCAGAACGACTTTGGCAATAGATAGGCCTTCATTGTAGCAGGGCAAAAGCACTGCGATATTAAGATCCTGATATGACATGTTCGTATCTCCAACTTACTTAGGTTTCACTTAATCTTAATCTGGTTAAGTTTACGTTGCTGAATGCTAAAAAATCACGGGTGACGGGATGCCTGCTTTTCCAAAAACGACAGGTCGACAAGTCTGGTGTGTGTGGTTCATCGTCTGTGTTGGGCTTTTGGCTAAATCTTTAATCATGGGAACGCTCGGCGATATTGGCGCTGATAGTGACGATATTATGCGCCTTGTTCAGGTGCGCGATCTTTATGCGGGTCAAAGCTGGTTTGATCTGATGCAGTACCGAATGGGCGCAGGCGGCGGCACCTTGATGCATTGGTCAAGACTTGTTGATGCTCCGCTGCTTGCACTGATTTGGCTGTTCGATTTGTTTATACCCTATGCGCGCGCCGAGCAGCTTGCGATTATCATCTGGCCGCCGCTCTCGGCTATATTTGTGATTTGGGGCGTAATGGTGGGTATGCGCCATCTGGGCGGCGGAAAAGCGGCTGTTTTTGGCGTCGTGCTGCTATTGTTTTTACTCTTGCCGCATTACCGTTTTTCGCCCGGCGCGATTGATCATCATAATGTGCAATTAGGCCTGTTGGCGCTGGCCTTAGGATACGCGCTTGACCGGGCCACGCAGGCGCGAAGTTTTGCGATCACGGGTATGGCTTTGGCAATATCCGTCGCGATCGGCCCGGAAGTTATTATATTCGTAGCGGTTTTATGCCTGTTTACCGCGCTGAACTGGTGCTGGAATGGGGAGACCGCCAGGCGCGGTGCTATGGCTTTCGGAGCCGGTTTTGCAGCGACATTGACGGTGATATTTTTTGCGACTGTCGCGCCTGAAAATTACGGCGTCATTGCCTGCGACGGGTTTTCGTTCACAATGGTGACGGCGGGCGTTCCCGCCGGATTAGGCTTGGCATCTCTGGCTTGGTTTATGTCCGCACGCCCTCTTATTTGGCGCACTTCGGCTCTTGGATTGCTCGGCGTTGTGTGTTTGTGTCTTCTGATGGGACAGGCCCCGCAATGTTTGGCTAACCCTCTGGATAGTCTCCCGCCCGAGGCCAAAACTCTTTGGCTGGATCATGTGGTTGAGGCGCAGCCTTTATTTGCGGATCGCTCGAAATGGATAAGCCTTGTACCTTATGCCGTTGGCCCGGCGGTTTTAGCCGCCATAATTGCGGTTATGAATATATGGCGTGGGCGGCGTGCAAGCATAAATGCATTGCTTGCAGCCTTGCTTATTACAGCCATTGGCCTGAGCCTTTATCAGGTACGCTTTCAGGTTTTTGGCGGCGTGTTTGCGATTTTTGTTCTAGCGCCTTGGATCGGCAAAACTTACGAACGCACGCGCACAGTCTCCGATAAAAATGTCAGCTATGTTTTTGCGTTGGCCGCCTCTATTCCCTTTGTTTGGGGATTTCCCGGCCTGATGATGACCCCGGTCAATAAAGACATAACCAAAGCCCAGGGTCAGGCCTTGGCTTGTTATTCAGATGCGGTTATGAGCGAGGTTGCAAATTTGCCGACCGGGTTTTTCGCGATAACGCCCAACGGCGCGGCTCCGTTGCTGCAAAAAACATCTCATAACGTCTTGGGCGGGAACTATCACCGTAATGCAGACGGTATTGTTGCAAATATTCACGTCTTTACGCTGTTACCAAATGAGGCGGGTGAACTATTACGTGATCTTGGCGTAACTTATGTCCATGTGTGCCGCGCAACAGAAGAGTCCCGGGTCTTTGCCAAGCACAGCCCTGAAGGTCTGATGGCGCAACTAATAGACGGCGACGTGCCTGAATTCCTCATACCTGTCTCTGAGGGCCTTGAAGGCGGCAATGTAAGCCTCTACCGCGTTAAGGCTCCATAGTTTCGGGCGTAACGGGCGCATCGCATATGTCAGTGACTTCTTTGCCGGACTCGTCCACATAAAAAACCTGCTCCGGCGTCACAACGCGAGTTTGTTCTTCGCGGCGCTGAATAGGTTCATAAGGCGGATTTTCAATTTGAGTAATCGCGATGACTTTTTTTGTAACCGCCGGCACGATGACCTGCTTTAAAGCTGAAACGGGGACGCAGGTTTCAATCGGTTGGGTCGGTATCTCGATGGTTTCTGCGATGGGGTCAGGTGTTGCAGCACAGGCAGACAGAGCGATAAAGCTGCCCGCCGTAAGTAAAACATGAAAACGTACCATAAATGCTCCTTTTAACGGACTTTGTATCATCCGTTTGTGTCTGAATTATGCCGCGCGCAAAAAATTCATTGTGTGTATATTCGGCGCACACTAACAGTGTGGTTAACAGTTTATAACACAGATTCAATCTTACAGTCTGTTAATTGGCATCTGAGCCGCGAAAATGACACATAGACGCACTATGTCTCCAATGCCTTGCAGTGAGTCTGCGCAATGAAAGACCTGATTTTATGACTTTATTTTCCCTTGTACTTCAAGCGACTATTGATTCGGCGACTATTGGAGACTTTAGTTTCTGGGCGTTGTTTTTGCATGCGGGATGGGTGGTCAGAGCGGTCATGTTAATTTTGGTCGCGGCGTCATTGTGGTCATGGGCGATTGCCATTGATAAATTCATTACATTCTATTTGCTCAAGAAACGCGCAACTTTGTTCGAGGACACATTTTGGTCGGGCCGCACCCTGGAGGACCTCTCCAGCGGCCTAGCTGGTGATATAAAAGATCCTATGGCCCGCGTGTTTGCGGCGGCTATGCGCGAATGGAACGAGAGCAAAAGCCCGGACGGGCGCGGCGGGACAACCATTCTGGGCACGCAAGACCGGATTGACCGCGTCATGTCACTTGTCGTGAACCGGGAACTGGCTAAAGCCGAACGCGGTATGAGCGTTTTAGCGACTGTGGGTTCGGCCTCTGTGTTTATAGGGCTGTTCGGGACAGTTTGGGGGATTATGAATTCCTTCCGCGCGATAGCGGCCACGCAAAATACCAATTTGTCAGTTGTCGCCCCGGGTATCGCCGAAGCCCTGTTCGCGACGGCCCTTGGCCTCATCGCTGCTATCCCTGCGGTTATATTCTACAATAAATTCTCTGCTGATTTGGACCGTTATGCGGGACGTTTGGAGGGCTACACAGATGAGCTCTCTGCGATCCTATCACGCAAAATTAGCAAGGGGGTTTAGCTGTGGCGATGCGTCTTGGGTCTGCAGCGCGCGACGGCGGACGGGGGCGGCGCGCCCGGCGGCATGGCCTGAACGCCGAGATTAACGTCACGCCGCTAGTCGATGTGATGTTGGTGCTTTTGATCGTGTTTATGATTGCCGCGCCGCTTTTATCCGTTGGTGTTCCTGTCGAGCTTCCCAAGACAGATGCGAAATCACTACCATCGCAAACAGAGCCGATTACTATTTCTGTTGACAGAAACGGGGCCGTATTCATCCAGGATACTCAGGTTACACTTGAGCAACTTGTCGAGCGCCTCGTGGCTGTTTCCGCTAATGGTTATGAAGAACGCATTTACCTGCGCGGCGACACGGGCAGTGATTATGGTGATGTTATGAAAGTCATGGCCCGGATCAACGCGGCGGGTTTCTCTAATTTGGGTCTGGTGACGGATCCGACGTCGAAATAAGTGCTGTGAAGTTTGGGTGGCTCATATCGCTGATCCTTCACGTGGTTGTTTTCGCAGGTAGTCTGACGGCCTTGTCCCGATACGAAGCGCTGGACGCACAGAGCACAATCATTCCTGTCGAGCTTCTGACCGTGGATGAGTTTACCAACATCAAAGCTTCCGTTAAAGGCCAGGTGCCGGATCCCGCGCCGGAGCCGATGCAACTCGAAACGCCGATGAAAAACGCCGATGAAGACGGCGAGGCGGCAGACCGCGCTGAGGACTTTGCGCCCGATCCGGAAACTCAGCCCGCACCCGGTGATACGTCCGAAGCGGCCCCCACGCCTAAGCCGGAGCTTAAAAAGCCAAGCTTTGATCTGGATAATATGTCGGCCCTGATTGACAAAACCCGGGCCGCGCAGCCCGATAAAAACCAACAACAAGCGACACAGTCGGAAAAGAGCCTTTATGAGTTTGCCGAGACAGCTCGCCAACAACAGGGACTAGGCAGTGAGCTTACGCTAAGCGAATTGGATGCCCTTCGAACCGCGATGTATAAATGCTGGCGGATACCGCTGGATGCCAAAAACCCCGAAGAACTGGTTATGCGTGTGCGGGTCTCTCTGCGCCCGGATGGCCAGGTTAATCGTGCAGAGTTGGTGGATAGAGCGAGGATTTATGCGTCGCCCAACCCATTCATGCGTGTTGCGGCGCAGCGCGCTGTTAATGCTGTGTCCAAATGTGCACCTTACGATTTCCTCCCTGCGGCAAAGTATGATAGCTGGAAGGATATGACCCTGAGATTTAAACCGGAAATTTGATGATACGTTTTATTTGTTTTTATGCCTTATTTGTTCTTTGCGCGGCGGCTCTGCCGATCGCGGCTAATGCTCAGCTTGAGATCGATATTACACAAGGCAATCTTGAACCTGCGCCAATCGCGGTGCCGAATTTTACCGCTGATGACGCTGTGACGGCTCAAATTGGCGCTGATATGGCCGAGGTTATACGTGCAAATTTAAACCGCTCGGGTTTGTTTCGATCTTTGGATCCTGCGTCATTTCTGGAAACACAGACCGACATTAATTACAAGCCGACCTTCGCAGATTGGCGGGTGATCAAAGCCGAGGCCCTTGTCTCGGGCCGTATCGTGCGCGAGTCGCCGAGCCGCTTGCGCGTAGAATTTCGGCTGTGGGACGTTTACCGAGGAACGCAGCTCTCAGGTCTGCGGTTCGCGACAACGCCTGATAATTGGCGGCGCATTGCGCACAAAGTCTCTGATTCTATTTATGAAAAACTGACAGGGGAGACAGGTTATTTCGACAGCCGTATCGTATTTGTGGATGAAAGAGGGCCAAAGACCAACAGGTTAAAGCGCCTCGCCATTATTGATCAAGATGGAGCCAACCCACAATATTTGCTAACGGGGTCGGATATAGTTCTTACGCCGCGCTATTCTCCTAATGCACAAAAAATCACTTTTATGTCCTACGAGTCCATCGTGCCGCAAATTTATATCCTGGATATAGAAACCGGGCAGCGCGAGCTTTTGGGTAATTTTCCGGGAATGACCTTTTCGCCAAGATTTTCCCCCGATGGAAATACGATGTTGCTCACGCTTTTCCGGCGGGGAAATAGCGATCTTTATACTATGGACTTAGGCTCCCGTTCCACCAAGCGCCTGACCTCATCACCCGGAATTGATGTCTCGGGGAGCTACGCGCCCGGCGGAGATAAAATTGTGTTCAATTCTGATCGCGGCGGCTCGCCCCAGCTTTACACCATGAGCGCCGATGGGGCGAATGTACGGCGTATCAGCTTTGGCAATGGGCGTTATTCAGCGCCTGTGTGGTCACCGCGCGGCGATAAAATTGCATTTTCCAAAAGCTCCGGCGGGAAGTTTTCGATTGGCGTCATGAACCCTGACGGCTCTGGTGAGAGGATTTTAACCGAGAGCTATCTGGATGAGGGCCCGACATGGTCACCAAATGGGCGCGTGATTTTATTTTCGAGAGAGACGCGCGGCACGAATGGCCGCAGCGAAGTTTGGTCCGTTGATTTAACGGGTCGGAACCTGCGCAAAGTGCGTACCCCCGGTAATGCCTCGGACCCGGCTTGGTCGCCGTTGTTGCCATAATATCGCCATGAACACATGTCATCTCGGGTTTAGGCATGAGTAACCTTAATAGAAATGAGTAACCCTAATAAAAATTCATATTGTTTTGCTTGAACAACAGCCGCTGGGCGGCTTTAATTAGAGAAACGGGACGAAGGACATAAACATGATACGAAAATTAGGGCTTTTGACGCTGTCTTTGACATTTCTAGCAGCTTGCGCAAGTGCACCGGAAACCTTTGAGGAGCCGGAACCCGTTGCCGAGCGGCAAATGCCAGCGCCTATGCCTGTGACGCCCGCCCCGACACGCCCCGTAACGCAAGATAATCTTGGGCCTACTACGCAGCCTTTCATCGGCCCCATACCCGGCAGTACCGATGATTTCATTTATTATACGGGCGGTTCCGGTCGTATTTATTTCGGCTATGACCAGTTTGATTTGTCCGCCGAGGCACGTGACGTCTTGCGCCGCCAAGCCGATTGGCTGGGCCGTTATCCACAAGTTACAGCCGTGATTGAAGGGAATGCCGATGAGCGCGGTACACGTGAGTATAACCTTGCGCTCGGAGCCCGCCGCGCCGAAAGCGTGAAATCCTTCCTTGTTAGCTTGGGCGTACCGCCAATCCGCCTTACAACTGTGTCTTATGGGAAAGAACGTCCTATTGACGCCCGTTCGACCGAACAGGGCTGGGCCGCTAATCGAAACGCGCATACCAACCTTATTTCCGGTACAATCGGATAATTTAACATGGCCGCCTGTGCGGTAACTGGACAGCTTTATGCACCGTTTTATTTTTATCATTCTGGTGTTGCTCATTTCAATGCCTGCCGCCGCGCAAAGCAAAAAAGAATTAGCCGCGCAAAACTCTGCTTTAGCTGAGCGGTTATTGCGGCTTGAAAACCGGATGCTTACGGGTGATCCTGCGGCTGAACGCCTGATGCAGAGCATTGATGTGCTAGAGGCCTCTCAGCGCAACTTAACGGGCGAGGTGGAGCGTCTTCGGTTTGAACGGGATAATCTACGCGCAGAATTGGCGGCTGTGAACCAAGCGGTTCAAGAGCTTGAGGCGCTGTCCGAGCGCACACGTATACATTTGGACGCTGTGGATTTGCTCGCGCAGCCAAACCCTCAGCTGCAGTCTCAACTCCAACCCTTTGGCTATGTGCCTCCGGCCTCAGGGTCTTTAGAGCAAGCCTTGCCTCCGAATAATGATCAATCCATGGCGGGCGCGCCCGGACAGCCGTCCTCTCTGCCTGCGCCGCCCGTATTTAAGGAAATGACCATCCCGATACAGCAAGATTACGCGGCTATTGCGGCCCTGCCTATGGCCGGGAAGCAAAAAATGGCGGAAGGTAATTTTGCGGGCGCGCAGCAGGATTTCAAAACTTACATTGAGGCTGTGCCAGATGCGCCCGATGCGGGCGAGATCAGCTTCTGGCTCGGCGAGACCTATTATGTACGCCAAGGCTATGCAGACGCCGCCGAAGCCTACATCACATCAATGCGCAAAGCGCCACAAGGCGTCAAAGCGCCGGACGCTATGGTCAGGCTCGCGGCAGCACTGCGCGGTCTAGGTAAGCAATCAGAGGCTTGCCAAACGCTGGATAGTTTTCCGTCCCAATATCCGAATGCTCCGGCGAGTGTGCGCGAGAAAGCGCGCACTGAGCTTGCGCGCACGGGCTGTTAGAGCCGGGCTTGGGGCTTGCCGCCCTTTGTGGCCTGCCGCTCGGGCATATATTTACGGTGAAGACCTTACCTGACCATCCTCTTGCTATCGCTTTCTCCGGCGGCGGGGACAGTACGGCTCTTGTGCATATGCTTAGAGATCATAGACCCGCGCCGCTTATTCTGATTGTCGACCATGCCTTGCGGGCGGGCTCGCGGGCGGAAGCTCTCGCCGCGCAGTCTTTTGCTCATAGTTTTGGTTTGAACACAGAAATTTTAACGTGGACGCATGATGACCCGTCTACGGGCTTGCAGGAAAAAGCCCGTAACGCGCGTTATGCTTTGTTGGGTCAAGTTTGCCGGAGCGCCGGAATTAAGTCCCTTTTGACCGCCCATACGCGCGATGATCAAGCAGAGACGCTCCTCATGCGGACCGCGCGCGGGACCGATTGGCGCGGCGCGGCAGGCATGAGCGATGAGGTCTATGCGCCAGTCTGGCCTGAACTGGCAAATGTCACGCTTTTGCGGCCCTTAATGGAGTATAGCCGCCAAGAGCTCCGGGCTTACAACGCGGAGCATAATTTAACGTGGAGCGAAGACCCGAGTAATGAAAACCGCGTCTTCTCTCGTATTCAGGCCCGGGATACACTTGAGGGCGATCTTAAAAAAACGGAGGCGCTTCTACAAGCAGCCCGAATAAACCGTACGAGGCTGGATGAAGAGCGCGGCAGGTTCTCCGAGTTTTATAAGGCGCATGTCAGCGTAAACGCGGTAGGCCTTATGACCTTGCATAGACCTGCACCGACCGCTTTGCTTAAAATTTTTCTGCGCGCCGCGTCTGGTTCGGGTGGCCCGATTGATAACGGGAAAGCGGAGGCGCTCGCGGCGGCCATGAAGCGGGCGGATTTCAAAAGTATGACACTGGCCGGAGCGATGGTCATGAAGCGCAAAGACGGCTGGGTGATCGGGCGCGATCCTGTGGCCGCAAAAGGGCGTCATGATCAACCGCCCCTCCAGCCCTTTGCTTTAGAGCGCGCAAATATCACCCTCTGGGACGGACGTTTTCAGGTGAAAGCCCGGAGCAGCGGTTGGACGCTTGGCACGGCGCGTTCTTGCCCGCACAAAATTACAAACATGCCAACTGAGATTCCGTATGTGTTTAAAGACGGGCTTCCAGCCATATGGACGGCGGACGGGATGGCCAAGATTTTGACGGGCTCCGATCCGGATAGTGACGTCTTTTATACGTGTTTGGTGGCCCCGCGTTTGCATAGACTTTTATCGCCGGGACTCACCTCGGAATAAAAGCGGTAAAATAGATGTGATTTTGCGCCGCAGGGTCTTAACTTTGCAGCGCTCGCCCCTATATGTTAATCAAATAAGCCTAGAACCAAGGCTACCATAGTAAGACGTAGGAAAATCCATGAATTTAAATATGCGTAATTTGGCCATGTGGGCGCTCGTGATTTTGATGTTTATTGTGATGATTTCGGTCTCGCAAAACTCACTGCAAGCACCTGAGCTTCAAAAAGTCAGCTATTCTGAACATGTCGAACAAGTCAAAGCCGGCGAAATAAGAAGCGCAAATATTGATGGTAACGGTAAAATTACCGGAGAAAAGAAGGACGGGACAAAGTTCGAGTCCCAAGGCGGGGTCGTCGACCTGGACCGTAACTCTCTTTACCTCGATAATGGTGTCGCCCTTGACTATGAAGGTCCACGTGAGCGCAACGCGCTTGTCTCTGGCCTCGTTAGCCTTCTGCCGCTGGTTTTAATTATCGGTATTACCCTGATGTTTATGCGCTCCATGCAGGGCGGCGGACGCGGCGGCGCTATGAGTTTTGGTAAATCCCGCGCGAAACTTTTAAACGAGCCGTCCGGCAAAGTGACGTTTGATGATGTTGCAGGTGTTGAGAGTGCCAAAGAAGATTTAAAAGAAGTCGTTGAGTTTCTTGAAGACCCAACAAAATTCACACGCCTTGGCGCGAAAATTCCAACGGGCGCGCTCTTGGTGGGCCCTCCGGGTACAGGTAAAACCCTGCTCGCCCGCGCGGTCGCCGGCGAGGCGGGTGTGCCGTTCTTTACAATTTCAGGTTCTGACTTTGTTGAAATGTTCGTCGGCGTTGGTGCGTCGCGCGTGCGCGACATGTTTGCGGATGCGCGCAAAAACGCGCCCTGTATTATTTTTATTGACGAGATTGATGCGGTGGGCCGTCACCGCGGCGTGGGCACCTCGGGCGGCCACGAAGAACGCGAGCAGACCCTTAACCAACTCCTTGTTGAGATGGACGGGTTTGACGGCCAGGAAGGCGTCATCATTATCGCGGCAACCAACCGCCCGGATGTGCTGGACAAAGCACTACTGCGTCCCGGCCGTTTTGACCGCCAGATCGAAGTCCCTTACCCAGATATTCAAGGCCGCGAGAAAATACTCAAGGTTCACATGCGCGGCAAGCCTATGGCGTCCGATGTGGATGTTTACTACGTCGCCAAAGGCACGCCCGGGTTTTCAGGTGCGGATTTGGCCAACCTTGTAAACGAGGCCGCTTTGCTGGCGGCGCGCCGCAATAAGCGCAAGATTAATCTGCGTGAGTTCGAAGATGCCCGCGACAAAGTCATGATGGGTGCAGAGCGCCGCACATTGGCAATGTCCGAAGAAGAAAAGAAAATGACCGCTTATCACGAAGCGGGTCATGCGATTGTCGGCCTGAATATGCCGGGCTCGCTGCCAATCCACAAAGCGACGATTATTCCGCGTGGACGCGCGCTGGGTATGGTGCAATATTTGCCGGAGCGGGATCAAATTTCGCAAAGCCGCCAAGAGATGATTGCGCGTATGGCCATGGCGATGGGCGGACGCGCGGCTGAGGAAATCAAGTTCGGTTATGATAAAGTGACTTCCGGAGCTTCATCCGATATCGAGCATGTCACCCAGATCGCCACCTCTATGGTGACTGAGTGGGGTTTGTCAGATGCTATCGGTCCGATTGCCTATAAAAATACGGACCAGCAAAGCTTCCACCCGGGCATTGGCCGAGGCTCGTCAATCTCGCCTGAAACGGCCAAGCTTATTGAAAGCGAGATCAAACGTTTTGTGACCGAAGCACATGAAACCGCCACATCTATTCTTAAGAAAAAGAAGAAAGATTGGGTGGCCCTCTCCGAGGCGCTTTTGGAATATGAAACGCTTTCGGGTGATGAGATCTCAAACCTCCTCTCCGATGGTATTGCGCCAAAACGGCCGGATGGTTCTGGTAAGCCCGCTGTCTCGGCCGTGCCAACCACGAGCAAGCCCAAACTCATTGGCGACGCCCAGCCGGAAGCTTGAATGAAAAATACGCGGCTGCGGTTTTTTGATCGCTGTCAGGTGTTTGTCGTGGCGCGAGCGGATGAAAAATATTAGGGAGAAATATGACTTACATATTTAACTCTGGCAAACTTATCGCACTTCGCAAAGCCCGGTTCTGGACGCAAGATGATCTTGCCGCCGCCTCTGGTATTAGCGCCCGCACCATACAGCGCATGGAAAAATCTAAATCCGCCTCTATCGAGAGCTGGAAGGCGGTTGCTGCAGCCTTTGATGTGAGCCCCGAAAGCTTACAATTGCCAGCAGCGCAAAACCTTACTCAAGCGCATCCAGTTAAATTTGGAAAACACCGCGCCGCTGCTGGGGCTGCGCTGTGCTGCGCGGCCGGGTTGGTGGGCTGTAGTTTTGGCTGGTGGCAGATTTTCAGCGGCCCAGCGGATTTTCACGAAGCCGTCTCGGAATACAGAGCCCTAACAGCCGCCGTGACTTTTGCTACGGCTCTGTGTTTCATAGTGCCTATTGTCACATGGAAACGCATCTAGCCGTAGCGGCCCCTTGTCATTGACGCTATAACAGTTAACTGTGGTTTATGACGTTTCCGCGCACAAAAATCATGGGTATCCTCAATGTTACGCCGGATAGTTTTTCCGATGGCGGGCAGTTCATCGATCTGGATGTAGCGGTTAAAGCGGCGCTGCGTCTGATAGACGAAGGCGCGCAGATTATTGACATTGGCGGCGAGAGCACGCGTCCGGGCGCTGAGCTTGTTCCTATGGCCGAAGAATTACAGCGCGTGATTCCGGTGATCGCGGCTTTGCGAGAGGCCGTCAAAGACTTCGATATAGAGCCGCAAATCTCGATCGATACCCGCAAGGCGGATGTGGCCGAAGCGGCCATCCTTGCAGGCGCGGATATTTGGAACGATGTGTCCGGCCTGACATTTGATCCGCGCAGCGAACACCTCGCGGCCGATCTTGGATGCCCCGTAATCCTTATGCACGCCCAAGGCAGTCCTGATACTATGCAGGATAATCCCCAATATGGCGACGCGGTGTTCGAGGTTAAAGACTGGCTCGCCAAGCGCATCGATGCGTGTGGGTTTGCCGGGATAGAGCGCAAAAATATCATCATTGATCCGGGTATTGGGTTTGGTAAACGCCAAAAAGATAACCTCATGCTGCTGGCCCGCCTCCAAGAGCTTCAAAGCCTTGAGTGCCCCATATTGATGGGAGCCTCTCGTAAATCTTTTATCGGGTGCATTGACGGGAGCAGCGCTGATGACCGTCTCGGGGGCTCGGTCGCCGCGGCGCTCTGGTCCGTGCAGCACGGCGCGTCTATCTTGCGGGTGCATGATGTACGCGAAACGGTACAAGCCGTGCGGGTATGGGAGGCGATGCAGGATTTTGATGCGAAGTAATGCCTTAAAGTCGGTTGGTAGATTGCCGGAATAAATCCGGCAATGACGGGTTCTCTTAAGGCGTGTTTATAAGTTTATAAAGTCTCTCAACCACGTCATTCCCGGGCTTGTCCCGGTAACCTATCAGGTGCAATATGGCGCTTAATAACGATGTTTTCATTCTTATCTCAGGCTCAATTCATGACAAACACACCCACAATAGGCCGCGTCCTTATCATCGCAGGGTCTGACTCCGGGGGCGGGGCGGGTATTCAAGCCGACATCAAAACCTGTGCGGCGTTTGGCGCATACAGCGCGAGCGTTATCACGGCGGTCACGGCGCAAAATACGCTGGGCGTACAGCATGTGGAAGTCATGCCCGCAGACCTTGTACGGGCGCAAATTCAAAGCGTGATGTCCGATATTGGCGCGGATGTGGTCAAGATCGGTATGCTGGCCCGCGCCGAAATTATTGACGTGGTTGCCGAGGAACTTTCCGATATTGACGCGCTGATTGTACTCGACCCGGTGATGGTGGCCACGTCCGGTGACCCGCTTCTGGAAGAGGCCGCTATCGAGGCGCTGAAAACCAAACTCATTCCGCTGGCCGATGTGATCACGCCCAATGTGCCCGAAGCAGAGCTTCTCACAGGACTTAAAATTGAAGATATGAGTGATTTATCAAAAGCGGGTGAAGCGCTACTGGAGATGGGGGCATATGCGGCGCTAATGAAAGGCGGGCACCTCAAAGGCAAGACGCTCGTTGATGTTTTGGTCAGCGAAGACGGGGCCAGCCTGATGACAGGGCCGCGCCTTCATACGCGTCACACGCACGGGACGGGCTGCACACTTGCGAGCGCAGTAGCAGCGAGATTGGCGCTGGGCGTCCCGCTCGAGGAGGCCGTCAGCACCGCACGTGATTTCGTGTTTGAAGCTATCCGGACAGCGCCCAAACTCGGCGGCGGAAACGGTCCGCTTAATCATGGCCTCGCGATGGGCGCCGAGGAGGACGATGCGCCTAACCCGAATAACCCGTTTGCAGCGCTCAAGGGTTTATAGCACGCGCAAAACCCACAGACATGTCATCCCGGACGTGATCCGGGATCTCGAGAGGACAGGGGACTTCTTCAGATTGCTCTCCATCTCTCGAGGTCCCGGATATTTTCTGTGAAAATTCCGGGATGACACAATGGCGTCAATGACAGCGCCTAGAAGACCGTTCCAACTTTTTGCCAAGTATAGTTCCAACAAAATCAAAGCTTTACAGCGAATAGTATAAGACTGATTCACGTTCTTGATTTTGCACCTATTGTCAGAACATGACATATTCACAGAGCCAGCTTCATAACATTTTAAAATGCGACGCCGCGAAGACAGCGGCGACTGACAGTGCCGGACGGCCTTCTCTGTTTCAGGCTCTTGTGAGCGCCGCCCTTGTTTTGCTTGCCCGTTTTAGCAAAAAGCGTGGGCCGAAAACCCGGAATATATTGATCCTGACATTGACGCTTTTGCTGGCTTTGCACGGCGGAACACGCGAAGAAAAACGGGCTTTCCTCAAACGCCTTTTGGCGCGGCATGAAGAGAGACAAGAGCGTCTCTATGCGCGTTATCTTGCGTGGCGGCAGCGTAAATGCTGGATGTGGGGCGGCGGGTTTCAGGCGGGCGCATTAAAAAGCAAGCCGCATGCTGTGTTCCCGGCACATGATCAAACATCTTTTGACGCGCTTATTCCTGATTAGATTTTTCAATAATTCAGAAGCTACTATTCACCGCGCCAGAGCTCTCCAACGCGGCCATTAGTGCTGGCTAAATCGTCATCCCGCACGAAGCGTAGCGTAGATGCGGGACCCAGAAGTTATAAATTTCGAATTCTCAATAAGCCTTTCGAGATCCCGCATCTCCGGATTCGCCTTCGTGCGGAATGATGTGGACTGTTTACTCCGCTGCGTCAGTAATTTCCTCCGGCTCGCGCCAGCGCAAGACTGGTTTTCTCGCCGCCAGCGTTTCATCCAATCGGCGCATCGGGGCATGTATAGGTGCGGACTTGAAACTCTCAACATCACCCGCTTTGGCCCGCTCAGCGAGGCTACGCATAGAACCGATGAAACGGTCAAGTTCTCCTTTGGATTCGCTCTCGGTGGGTTCGATCAACATCGCGCCGTGAACCACCAAAGGAAAATACATGGTCATCGGGTGATAGCCTTCATCGATCATGGCTTTTGCAAAATCGAGGGTCTCAATGCCCGTGCCTTTGAGAAAACTATCATCAAACAAAGCTTCGTGCATGCAAGTGCCGGGGAAGGCGACGCTCATGACATCGGCCAGCGAGGCTTGAATATAATTAGCATTTAGAACTGCATCTTCCGTGGCCTGTTTTAGCCCGTCCGAGCCGTGACTCATCATATAGGACAGCGCGCGCGAATACATGCCCATTTGGCCATGAAAGGCGCACATGCGGCCAAAACTGGCTGCGCCTTCGCCGTCTTCGGTCTCAACGATCCGGTAACCCCCAGCGTCTTTGACCACAAAAGGCAAAGGCGCATGATCTTTGAGCGCGTCCGACAAAACGGTCGGACCGGATCCGGGGCCGCCGCCGCCGTGAGGCGTGGAGAATGTTTTGTGCAGGTTTAGATGCATGGCGTCTACGCCCAAATCGCCAGGGCGAACCCGTCCCACTAGCGCGTTAAAATTAGCGCCGTCGCAGTAAAAATAACCGCCGACCGCGTGGATCATATCGGCAATCTCGATAATATCGCGCTCAAACAAGCCGCACGTATTGGGGTTCGTGAGCATAATACCGGCCACGTCGTTTGTGTCCCCCGGTTCGCCGAGTTTTTCCTTTAGGGCCTCTAAGTTGACGCGGCCATTGCCGCTGGCCGGGATTTCATCAACTGTAAAACCGCACTGGACGGCGGTGGCCGGGTTGGTGCCGTGGGCCGATTCGGGCACGAGTACGCGGCGTTTGTGGGTCATCCCGTCAGCGTCGAGGCGCGCGCGGATCGCCATCATGCCGCAAAGCTCGCCGTGCGCGCCCGCTTTGGGGGTCAGCGCTACGGCTGGCATCCCGGTCAGTGTTGTGATCCAATGCGAGAGCTGATGCATCAATTCCAGCGCGCCTTGAACGGTGCTTTGGGGCTGGAGCGGATGGACATCAGCAAAGCCGGGCAGGCGTGCGATCTTTTCATTCAGGCGCGGATTATGCTTCATGGTGCAAGAGCCAAGAGGGTAGACGCCCAAATCAATCGCGTAGTTTTTTTGTGACAGGCGCACATAATGGCGCATAGTTTCAGGCTCGGTCAGGCCCGGCAGGCCGATCTCGCCAGTGCGGGTATGCGGCCCAAGACGATAAGCGCGGCTTTTAGGCTCAGGCAAATCAACACCTGTGCGCCGCGGAGTGCCCACTTCAAAAATCAGTTTTTCAGCTTGGGAAAGGCCGTGATTGCCGGAGGCGGATTGGCGAATATCGTCATTGGCCGCAACGGGAGACGTCGGACGTCCTTGAGAGTTCATGCTCATGATATGGGCTCCTTTTTGGAGAAATAGACGAGAACCGTGAGGTCCTCGGTAATGTCGTGAAACCGGTGACCGATACGGGCTTTGACAAAAATGCTGTCACCGGGTTTGACGTCAGACTGGACGCCGTCGGCCGTGAATCTAGCGCGTCCGGAAATGACATAATACATTTCATCAAGATCATGCGGTGACTGCATATCGACGCTGCCCGCTGCGAGTTCGTAAAGCTCAGCCGTCATGGTGTCATTATCCATGAAGATATGAAACGGGCGTCCATCTTTGCCGACTTCGGATTTTATCGCGCCCAGAGTCCAGACCTTTTGGCGGATAACGTTCATGAGAGGACCTCTTTCATAGCGGCAAAATACTCTGAAATATCCTCATCCGAAGCGGTTTCAGTTGCGGTCACGAGCAGTAAATTCTCATGTGCGCCGTTAATAATGCGGGACGCCGGGACACCGCCAAGGATGCCTTTCTCCGCGAGGGCGTTGACCACATCGTTAGCATTCTTGGGAAGGCGCAGAGTGAACTCGTTAAAAAACGTATCTGTGATTAAATCAACGTCCTGAATGGCCGAGAGCTGATCAGCCAGATCACAGGCTTTTTCGTGATTCAGTAAGGCCAGTTTCTTGAGCCCGGCGTCGCCGAGCAGCGTCATGTGAATGGTAAATGCGAGGCAACAAAGCCCGGAGTTTGTGCAGATATTCGATGTGGCTTTCTCGCGGCGGATGTGCTGCTCGCGTGTCGATAATGTCAGCACAAATCCGCGCTCGCCATTAGCGTCAACCGTCTCGCCGCAGACCCGGCCCGGCATTTGCCGCACCAAATTTTGACGGCACGCAAATAGGCCGACATGCGGCCCGCCAAAATTAAGACCGACGCCAAGGCCTTGCCCTTCGCCGACCACAATGTCTGCGCCTTGCTCGCCGGGGCTTTTGATCGCGCCGAGTGCGACGACTTCGGTAAAGACGGCAATCAGCAGCGCTTTGTGGGCGTGGGCTTTCTCGGCAATGGGCGTTAAGTCAACGATCTCGCCGAACACGTTAGGAGACTGCACAACCACACACGCGGTTTCGTTGGTGATCATATCCAGCACTGACATATCTGCGGACGGTTTGGGCGTGACTTCGTTGATAGAAATATCAAGTGTTTTACAAACGGTCTGGGTCGCCGCCGCGTAATGCGGGTGCAGACCGGGCGCGAGGATCGCTTTGGTTTTGCGGGTCACCCGCTTGGCCATCACAACCGCTTCGGCGCAGGCGGTTGAACCATCATACATGGAGGCATTGGCGACATCCATGCCTGTTAAAAGCGCGACTTGAGATTGAAACTCGAAAAGTGTCTGGAGTGTGCCTTGGGAAATTTCAGGCTGGTACGGCGTATAGGCTGTGAGAAATTCGGAGCGCTGGATCAGGTGGTCTACGGTGGCGGGAATGTGGTGCTTGTACGCGCCTGCGCCGCAGAAAAACGGGACAGAGCCAGCCGAGATGGATTTAGCGGACAGCCGCGCCATATGCCGCTCGACCTGCGCTTCTGTTTGATGTTTTGGCAAATCAATCAGGCCTGAGAGCCGCGCGCTTTTCGGCACGTCGTTAAACAGCGCGTCGATATTATCAACGCCGACGACATCCAGCATCGCGTCGCGGTCATTTTGGTTCAGAGGGAGGTAACGCATAGGTCTAACCTTCTAATGTCATTTCGGCTGCGAGAGCCTGTTCTTGAGGGTTTTTGGAGTTTTTAAAGTCTGTGATCACGCCGCGCCTGTCTTGGAGTGATTTATTTTGGCTAAGCTTTTCGACATGTATGATGTCATCAATATTGATACGAAACCCGATAATGGCAGCCGAGAGCTTAGCGATATAGTCTGATGGCGCATCTGAGATTTGCCAAGGCTGCGGGCGGGACGACTCCATTTTATCTGTTAACGCTTGTAGATACGGCTCCATCATGGCCGGATTTGTTTCAACACTTATATGTCCGCGTATTTCTACGGCGAGATAATTCCAAGTGGGGACGGTTTTCCCGTGAGCCGCCTTTGAGGCGTAGCTTGACGGCGAGACATATCCATGAGGACCGCTAAATATAGCGGTGGCTTTACATGCCGTTCTTTGAGCGGCTGTCCAAAATGGATTAGCCCGCGCGACGTGTCCTAGGAGCACGCTGCTGTCATCGCCAAGTACAAGAGGCACTAATGCGGTAACCGGACTGTCTTTGCCATTCACCACCACCGCAGCAAAAGGATGCGCGGCGACAAAAGCCAAAGACTTTTGCGCGTCATCAATCCGGAATAAAGGCGTGGGGTGCATTTATTTTATAAACCCTCGCAATAGGTTTTGTAGGCTGCTTCGTCCATCAGGGCTTCAAGCTCGCTGGCATCTGCGATTGTCATTTTAAGGAACCAGCCCTCATCGTTCGCTGACGCGTTGACGGTTTCCGGCGCATCTTCCAGAGCGGTATTGACCTCTGTAACCGCGCCGCTAACAGGCGCGTAGACTTCGGACGCCGCTTTGACAGACTCAACCACCGCGGCCTCGTCGCCTTTAGCCATTTCGCGGCCGATTTCGGGGAGTTCGACAAACACAACATCGCCGAGTTGTCCGGCTGCGTAAGGCGAAATCCCGACTGTGCCCGTGTCGCCGTCTATTTTGATCCATTCGTGATCTTCTGAATAATATGTGCTCATAGCTATGATCCTCTGTGATAATTATGCGGGACAAATGGGAGTTTGCAAACTTTGGCCGGGCGGGCTTTACCCCGCACGATCAACTGAATGGGCGTTCCCGCCTTGATAAATTGTCGAGCCACATAACCCATGGCGACCGGGCCGCCTGCGCTTGGGCCAAATCCGCCGGACGTAATCTCGCCAATGGTTTTTCCGTCCATATCTTGAATTTCGGTATGCTCGCGCGCCGGGGCGCGGCCTTCGGGCTGAATGCCGACAAGGCGTTGGGTTGTTTTATCCGCCAGATCAGACGCAATGCGCCCGGCTCCCAAATAGTCACATCCTTCGCGGCGATGCTTTTGTACTGACCAGATCAACCCCGCCTCTATTGGCGATACTGTTGTATCAATATCATGACCATAAAGACAAAGCCCGGCCTCAAGGCGCAGGCTGTCGCGCGCGCCCAAACCAATCGGGGCGACATCTTCATGTGCCAGTAAAAGGTCAACAAGAGCGTTCACATCGTCATGCTTGACCGAAATTTCAAACCCGTCCTCGCCCGTATAGCCCGAGCGCGAAATATGCACCCAGATTGTGGGTGACAGGGGCAGATCCGTATGTGTCATAAATACAAGATCACGCACGGCGGGGTTCATAGCGGCTAAAACATCGACAGCTCTGGGGCCTTGCAGGGCGATAAGCGAGAGTGTGTCGTCGGCAATATCGAGTTTCACGCCGCTCGGGAGATGCGATTCTATATGGGCAAAGTCCGCGTCCTTGCATCCCGCATTGACCACAAGATACAGCTTGTGCGTATGTCCGGCAAACCCAAGACGGGAGATCATCAGATCATCCAGAATGCCGCCGTCTGCGTTCAAAAATTGCGAGTAGCGCTGCTGTCCGGGCTCAAGGCTTCGAATGTCTGCCGGGACAAGTTTTTCGAGCGCTTTGGCCGCTGTCTCAAACGTGCCGTCATCTGCGATGATAAAGCACTGGCCCATGTGAGAAACATCAAACAATCCGGCTTTTGCACGCGTGTGCAAATGCTCGTTCAAAACACCCATCGGATATTGCACGGGCATATCATAGCCCGCAAACGGCACCATTTTGGCCCCGAGAGCCGTATGCTTGGCGTGAAGCTTTGTTTGTTTGAGTTCTGTCATAGCACACCTTACGTACGGCGAAATTGCCGCGCATGTGCCGCCTGCTGTCTCTTGAGCCTGAGAGATTCACAGGCGCGACCCTCGCGCTTTGCTTACTCCGTCGGCGGGGTCATCGCTGACCCGCTTTCCAGCGTTTTGTCTTTCAAACGGTCCTTGGAGCCTGAGCGTTTCCGGGGCGGTTGCGTCTTCGGCGGCGGTTTGGCCTGAGCCTTGCCGCACTCTCCCACTTGAAAGTGTTTAAATTGAGTGACTCATAGGCTTTCGAGAGTCAATTCAATTTGCGCACCGGAGCTATTTTCTTTGAGTATTGATTACAGATTGACCGCTTTCGCGCGCGCTGGCAGGGCGGCGTATGATAAAAAACACACATGATTCTAGCGGTAGCTCAATGGACAGCTCTTTGGGGCGACCTCTTTTGATTTTCTTGGCGGTCATACTGATTCTCGTTTGGGGCACCGCCTATACCATGGTGGCAGTGGGCGTTCGGCATGTCTCGCCCATATGGTTGGTGGCCTCGCGAACGGTGCTCGGGGCTGTCCTTGTTACGGCTTATACCTATTGGCGGGGGCACCGCTTCCCGCCGCTCGGTGATGTGCGCTGGCGTTGGTTCTTGGGACTTGGGCTTACGGGCATGGTGATTCCCTTCTTTCTTATTTCTGTCGGGCAGATCACCGTCGATAGCGGGATTGCTTCTATTATCGCGGGCGCAATGCCATTAATGACGATTGTTCTGGCGCATTTCTTTGCCCATGAACCTTTGAACTGGCGCAAGACGTTTGGTTTTATTATCGGTTTTTTCGGTATTGTTATTTTGTTCTTGCCCGAAAACCTAAGTTTAGAACTGGTGTCGAATTGGAAAGGGCAACTTTTAATTCTTGCCTCAGCTGGTTTTTATGCCATCACGACGGTCGGCGCCAAACGCGCGCCTGAAACGCCGTCAAGCCTTGCCGCGGCGATGATGGTAACGATGGCGGCTGTAACGTCAACGGTTTGCGCTTTGTTTACGGGTCTGCCGCCTGTCCCGCCCGCCGAGGCGTTGTGGATGATTTTGGGGCTGGGCGCTGGGTCGACCGCTTTGGCGACGATTATCTACCTGTATATCATTCAGAAAACGGGCCCGAGCGTTCTCGCCAAAATTAATTACTTTCCACCTGTTGCCTCGGTTATTGCCGGCATTTGGCTTTTAAGCGAGCCGTTTTCATGGCGGATCGTTGCAGCGTTTGTGATTATTCTAATGGGTGTTATGATCTCACGTTCGGGAAAAGGCGCGCACGAAGGGCTCGAAAAAGTTTAAGAGCAGGTTTCTCGAAGAGGTACCAAATCACTGCGGACACAGCTATACAGATCACCGTAAACAAGGTCAGTACCACAGCGTTATCAATCGGTCCATCTTGGATGAATGGCCGCCAGAGCAGTCCCAGAGCGCTTAGAACAAGCACGTGCGAAAGATAGAGCGAATAAGACCAATCGCCAAACGTTGAACACCAGCCGGGCACGACAAAACCATCCCTCTCCACGCTGGCAAGTCCATAGACAATTAGCATACCCGGGAGTCCAAAATAAAGTACACGCTCCCAGTTGGAGGGGTAAAATGTCGGGGGGAAAGCTGTAACCAGATAGTAAAAACTCAAAATCCAGAGAGCGAGGCCAAATATCAATGTCAGGCCGCCGCCGATACCTCGCCCACGCTTGAATATCCATCCGGCCATTGCGCCCATAAAAAACTCCATGCTTAGCGGGTGAAAAATCAATGTTTTTACAGGAGATAGCCCGCTCCAACCCAAACGGTTTCCGGCAACAACAAACATAATCCAAACTATAAGACCGGGTACGAGTAAGCGGCGCGGTAACAAGAGTAAAACCGCGAACATAAGGTAGAAATAGAGCTCATGGATAAGTGTCCAGCCTAGTTTCAGCATGGGTAGAGTGTGATCCGGCCAGAGTAAGAATGACTTTACGATGGACGTTTGGCTTGGGTTAAATGTTGTCACCTCAGGCTTGAAGAACCAAACTATGAGAACAGCAGCCGAAACGAGCCAGTAGAGCGGGTAAATCCTTGTGATTCGCGCAAACAAGAATTTTAGACTTCCAGAGATTGTACGTTTTTCATGCCACGTGACATAGACCATGATAAAGCCGGAGATGACAAAGAAGAGGTCTACACCGCTGAGGCCAAGCCGCATGAAATCAGGAAGTATTGTGTCCACGCTGTACTGGGCTTCGATGGATCGCAAGTGAATGAACACCACTAGCAAGGCCGCGATCCCGCGCAAGGCCTGTATGTTTGAAAGTTTCTGCGGGGCAGGGGAGGTCATGAACTTTCTTTCATAAAAAAGGCCCTCACAGGGAAGGCCTTGAATACAATCTTATAAGAGTTTTACGCTTTAATTGAGTGTTTTCCCCATTTGAGCGATCCCGTCAGTGACTAATCGCGTATGATCAGCCGCTTTCAAGTGGCTGCGCAACAAGCTCTCAGCAGCGCTGGTTGCGATATCAGCTGCGCGGGCACGGACTTCGTTTAAAGCCTGAGCTTCGGCCGTTGCAATTTTGGCTTCTGCCATCGCGGCGCGGCGCTCAAGGCGCTCAGACAAATCTTTGCGGGCTTTTGCGGCCATGTTTTCGGCGTCACTGCGAGCCTGTTTAATGATGTCTTCGGCTTGCTCTTCGGCTTCTTTTTGCTTGCGCTGGAAAGAGGCTAAAAGGGTTTGGGCTTCTTCGCGAAGTCGGCGCGCTTGTTCAAGCTCGGTGCTGATTTTGTCTGCGCGTTCATCCAAAAGCGCGGCAACGGCTTTATGAGCGCCTTTCCATATTAGCGTCGCAAGAAATAGTAAAACACACAGGACAACATAGAACCGCGCATCAACATACCAAGGTGTTCCGGCGGCCATTATTAGTGAAGGTTGGATCACAAACATGACTTACCCTTTCAGCGCTGAAATAGCGGTTTTAATCTGTGCCGCTGTGGGTTTGATATTACCAATTTTGTCAACGATTGCACCGACAGTTTGAGCTGCAACAACATCAATCTGCGCCATAGCCGAGGTACGGATCGCTGAGATACGTTCATCGGCCACGTCTTGTTTCTTAGCAAACTCAGTTTCTGCCGCTTCGATCTCTTTTTCGATATCGTCATCCACAGATTTACGGGTTGTTTCCGCGATGTTGTGGGCTTTGGCATTGGCGTTCGACATCAGGCGGTCATAGGCAATGCCCGCTTGCTCGGCTTCTTTCTGCATGCGCGAGGCGGCATCCAGATCGTCGGCAATGCGGTCTCCGCGCTCGCTGATACCTTCGCCAATTCGAGGAAGGATAAATTTTGCGAGCACGAAATAGAGAAGGCCAAATGTAACCACCAACCAGAAAATCTGGCTGCTCCAAGTTGATAAATCAAACTGGGGAAGACCACCGGAAGCCGCTTCTGCGGCGTATCCAGCATTTCCTGCTTGGGGGGTCTCAGCTGCCATGTTGGCCTCCTCGAGAGTTAAACGGCTGTGAAGCGTTCAAAATCCTACATAAAGAGGATAATGATCGCCATAACGAAGCCGAACAGGCCTGTTGCTTCACAAAGCGCGAAGCCGAGAAGAAGGTTTGTACGCTGCGAGGCTGCGGCTGATGGGTTGCGAAGTGCGCCCGAAAGGTAGCTACTAAAGACGTTACCGATACCAATACCGGCACCGATGAGAGCCATAGAGGCTAGGCCTGCACCGATATACTTTGCTGCTTCTGCTTCCATGATAGTTCTCCTTGAATAATGGAATATGACGAAGTTAGTGATCGACGTGATAAACGTCGTTGAGGTAAACGCAGGTCAGGATCGCAAAGACGAAAGCTTGCAGACCTGCAACTAGAAATTCGAGGGCAACAATACCCATTGTGCCGATGATGGGCAATATAGCTACGCCCGCCCAAACGCCGCCTAAGCCGACGAGAAAAGCAATAAAGCTGGCGAATAGTTTAAGCATTACGTGTCCGGCCATCATGTTAGCGAACAGGCGTACGCTCAGCGCAACAGGGCGGCTCAGGAATGAAATAATTTCAATAGGGATGATCAGGAAATAAAGCGCAAAGGGGAGGCCTGCTGGCGCGAATATTTTGAAGAACCGAAAGCCGTTTTTGATGACGCCAAAGACAAAAACCATGGCGACGACGAAAATTGAGAGGGCCGCAGTGACCGCTAGGTGAGAGGTGAATGTAAACCCGTAGGCGTTCATGCCTAAAATGTTACCGAATAGGATAAAAAAGAAGAGTGTAAATATCAGAGGGAAAAATCTTGCAGCTTCGGGCCCTGTCGTATCGTGCAACATGTCCCGTATAAATTCATAGCATATTTCTCCAACAGATTGCATGCGTCCCGGAATGAGTTTGCGGCTAGTGGCCATACCAAACATGACTATCACGCACAAAGTCGCAACAACCATCCAAAGAGACGAATTGGTGAAAGTTGTGTCTACGATGCCGAATTTCGGGCCCTCAAGAATGGGCTGAATTTCGAACTGCTTCATCGGGTCGTTTGCCACGTCCCTCTCCCTTATTCAGTTTGCGCGCTAGACATCGTCTAGCTTGCTCAATCTCTCTTTTTCGGCGGCTTCCATCGCAAGAACTAACCGGAATGTATTCCGTATGCCAGCTATGGTGCCCAAAATCAGACCCAATATAATAAATATCGGACCCGTTCCGGCAAAATAATCAATCCCAAAGCCAAGAGCGCAGCCTATTAAAACGGCAACGACAAGTTCAGTACTGATCCGCCATGCCATTCCAAGCATAGAATTGTCGTCTCTGACTTTATCACTTTTGGAATGTTTTTTCTGAGCCTCGCTAACGCGCTTCCCAAGATTTTCCAAATCTGAAGATGATGAAGTTTGCGACGAATTTCCGTTCTTTTCAGACATAATAATCTACCTGCGACCCATGACGGCCCTAAAATCAACGCCGCCTCGGAAAGCGCGCGCAACATACTTGCGGTGTGTTGGGAAGTCAACCGGGTATTATTTGGCTTAAGTTATTGAAAAATATGTATTATTTAACATAAATTCAAGGTGCGACAATTCTGCAAGTTTTGGGCTGTGCCGAGGGTTTCATACGGCTGGGAATCAGTGGCCTATATTATAACATCCGTATAGTCGGAGACGACCGCGCCGCGTTCTCCGGCGGGTCGGTCCGCGCCGCGCGTTGTATCTACACATGTCCGGCGTTCCATCGCGGCATTTATTTCAGCCCCGACGATGATAACAAAGGACGTGAGCCAAAACCACATTAATAAAATAATCACAGCCGACAGGCTTCCATAGGTTTTGTTGTAAGCCCCGAACGTTGACACAAACCATGAAAAACCGACAGAAATGATGACCCAAGCGGCAGTCGCAAAAAGGCAGCCCGGTAGCACCCAGCGAATCTTGGCTGGACGGCGCGATGGACCGTACAAATACATAATATTAACAGCAAAGGCGAAGAGCGTAATTAAAATCGCCCAAGGCAGATATTGTGTGACAACAGCGGCAACGCCTTCGAGCTTTACGAATGTTAGAAGCGCGGGCACACCAACAATAACGGCAAGGGCAATCCACAAAAAGACGGTGACGCACAGGGTAAACATACCAGCCAAGGCATAGAAGGTGGCTATAGAGCGTTTTTCATTTTCGTCATAGGCGATGTTCATCGCCCGCATAATAGCGCGAATACCTGCGCCTGCACTCCAGAGTGCAATCAATAAACCGAAGGCGATCCCAAGGCCTAACTTGGAATTTGGCGCGTTTGCCACGGCCATGATTTGGGAGTTTAAAATTTCCCATGCTTGATCAGGTAGTAAGCTCGAGATATTCTCAAGCTGCCTTTGGACGCGAACGGGATTGGCAACGTAGCCATAAATAGACAAGCAGGCGGTGATGAGCGGGAAGATGGCGAGCATTGTGAAAAACGCAACACCTGCCGCGACAATAGCGACATTGTCGCGATTAGTCTCACGGGCGGTGTCTTTCAGGATCACCCACCAATCCCGGTGCGTAAAACCGAGCGGGGAACAAGCGTTACAAGGCGGTGGCTGAGCCATCAATCAGACTTACTTTTTAGGTGGGGGCTGCTGGCGCGTGAAAACCAACTGTGTCTCTGTGGATTGCGCCGAGTCAAAACTATAACCGTCGAGATTGAAGTCTTTGAGACCTCCTGCGCGGTCAATCCGCTCTTGCATAATCCAGCGGGCCATTAATCCGCGTCCGAACTTGGCATAATACATCAGATTGCGGGCTTTGCCGTCTTTGATGTTCAAAAACTTTGCCTCAATGATCGGGCGCTTCAAGGTTTTTTTATCTACGGCTTTGAAATATTCGTTGGACGCCAAATTGACGATCGATTGATCCGAATGGCCTTCCATATCGAGCAGGAGAGTTTCCGCAAGCGTTGTGCCCCAAAAATCATAGAGCGAGCCGCCGCGTTTTGTTTTCAGCTTGGTGCCCATTTCTAGGCGGTAGGCTTGTATCGCGTCCATCGGGCGCAGTACGCCGTAAAGACCTGACAGAATACGCAAGTGATCTTGAGCAAAGGCCAGATCATCGTCCGGCAGAGTTTTGGCTTCAAGTCCCCAATAGACATCACCGTCAAAAATCAAACCGGCGGGTTTGGAAGAGTTGCTTTTGCCTTCCAGATTAAAAGCTTTAAACCGCTCGACGTTAAGCTCTGCAAGATTATCGCTGATGTGCATCAGGCGTTTTAGGTCAGCCGCACTTTGTTTTTTGGCGACTGTGGCCAGCTCGGTAATATCACCAGCTAGGCGCGGAGCCGTAATTTCTAGATCGGTTTGCACCGGATCAAGGTTCATTTTTTTAGCAGGAGAGAGAAGTGTTAACATAGATTTATCCTTTCCTCATAACGTCGGCCCGATTTATTCGAGTCTGTACGCGTGGGTTCATGATAGTGTTCAAATAATGCGTTTGCTGCATATTTCAAGGAACGGTGTTGAGATTACCTCGATACTCCCCGAGACTTCTCAAGTGTTTCTATGGCTATTTCGCTTAAATCAAGACGCGGGGGTTCATCATATTGTCCGGATCCAGGCTGTTCTTGACCGCGCGCATAAGCGCTAGTTTCACCGGGTCAGCCCGCGCCGCAAGGTCCGCGCGCTTCATCGTGCCAATGCCGTGCTCGGCAGAAATCGAGCCGCCCAGCGCGTCGACAATGTCAAAAACAGCATCGGAAATAACTTGCCATCGGTCGAGGAACTCAGCTTTGTCCGCCCCTTCGGGTTGCGCGATGTTGTAATGAATATTTCCGTCGCCGAAATGCCCAAATCCAACAGGGCGGCAACCCGGAACAATCTTCGCGACGGCCGCGTCAGCGCGGTCAAAAAACTCAGGGATATAATCGAGAGGCACTGTGATATCTTGTTTGATCGAGCCGCCATTAAATTTTTGCGCTGCGGACATATTTTCGCGCAAAGCCAAAATATCTGCGGCTTGGCGGCTGGATTGAGCGATCACGGCGTCAGTGATCAGGCCTTGCTCAAACGCCGATGACAGTAAGCTTTCGGCCACGGCCAGACCTTCACCGTCGTGGCTCACTTCCCAATCCACGAGCACATACCAAGCATGTTTTTGGGCGAATGGATCACGCTGATTCGGAATATGTGTCAGCACAAGATCCAGCCCTATGCGCGGCATAACTTCAAACATGGCAAGCTGGCCGTTTGCGCGGCAATGCTCCAGCATGGCCAGAGCGCTGGCGGGGCTGTGCGTGCCCATTATAGCGCGCTGAATATGGCCGGCCTTAGGGAATAGTTTCAAGCTCGCGGCTGTGATCAATCCCAGCGTGCCTTCTGCGCCCAGAAACAAGCGGCTAAGGTCATACCCGGTGTTATCTTTGCGCAGCGAGGTCAGCCCATTATAAATATCGCCATTGGGCAACACGGCTTCGACGCCAAAGACAAGGTCTTTGGTTGTGCCGTATTTTAGAACGTGAACACCGCCCGCATTGGTCGACAGATTGCCGCCAATCGTGCAGGAGCCTTCGGAGGCCAGCGATAACGGAAATTTTCGTTTTGCTGCGTCGGCGGCCTCTTGAATGGACAAAAGCGTACAGCCCGCCTCAGCGGTGATGGCATTGGTGACAGTGTTGATATCGCGTATTTGGGTCATCCGTTTTGTCGATATCAGAACTTCGCCTTGGGGTGTTTGCCCGCCAACAAGGCCTGTATTGCCGCCTTGGGGCACAAGTTTAAGATCATGCGCAGCGCAAATTTTGACGGCTTTCGCAGCCTCTTGGGTAGAGGCGGGCATTAGCATGAGCGGGGTGTAGCCAAAATATTTTTCCCGCCATTCTGTTAAATGCGGGGCGATCACCTCCGCATCTTCCGTCCAGCTTTTGCGCGGTAGGGCGGTCTTAAGTGCGGTTAGTCCGTTGGTCATAAAGCCTTTTACCGCGCGGCAGCGGCGCGGCGCAACCGATCATTCAACGCAGCCCCTATCCCTGTCTCAGGAATAGGGGCGACGGCGATCACGCCGACTGTATCAAGGGCGCGCAGCGCGCTATAAAGATTCTGGGCGGCTTCATTGATATCCGCCGTGGGTGAGAGATTTATATCAGCGTCGACGCTGTATGGGCCAAACCCGAGATAAGCTTCGCCGGAGTTTTTCGCGGCGGCATTCAGGCGTACACGGGCCTTTGGTGCGTAATGGCTGGCCAGCATACCCGGCGCAGAGATTTGGCTGCCGCGTTTGGGTAATCTTAAATCGGATATAAACGGCACAAAGGCCTCATGGGGGAGTGAGCCGGGCCGCAGCAGCATCGCATAATCTTTTTCAATCTTCAGGATTGTCGATTCGACGCCTGCCTTGCAAGGCCCGCCATCTATGATTAGCTCAATTTTATCCCCCAAATCTGCCGCGACATGGGCGGCTGTGGTCGGGCTGACATGACCCGAAAGATTTGCGCTGGGCATGACGAGTTGCCCGGAAAAGCCCGCCTTAATCAGGCCGTCTCGCCACGGCGCGTCAGGGCAGCGCAGGGCGATCGTCGGCAATCCGGCCCCTGCGGCTGTTTTAGGCTGAGGCCCGCGCCTTGGGAGGACTAACGTTAAGGGGCCAGGCCAAAACGCTGTCATCAACGCTTCGGCGGACTTTGATACATGCGCGAGCCTGCACGTGTCTTCCGGCCGTAAAACATGCGTAATCAATGGATTATGCGCCGGGCGGCCTTTCACAGCGTAAATAAGGTCTACGGCTGCTGGGCTCCTGGCATCACCCGCAAGCCCGTAAACGGTCTCGGTTGGCAATCCCACAAGTCCGCCGCGTTTGAGAATATCCGCCGCGCGCTGATAGGCCTCTGGCCCGGATGAAAGAATAGAGGCGGGCATGGTCTATTGTTTTTCGTTAAACTCTGTTTCAATGCGCAGCGTAACCTCGTCGCCAATGCCAAAATTCTTGAGGTAAGTCAGGCCAAATTCTGATCGGCTTAGCGTGCCGACGGCTGAAAAGCCTAATGTCTGGCCGGGATGACCGAAGGATTTACCCGCACCGTTAAATGTCGCGTCGAGCGAGACGGGCCGGGTGACCCCGCGAAACGTCAGATCACCTTTGAGACTCCCTGTAGTTTCTGTCAGCGGCGTGATGTGCGTTGCGACGAATCGTATTTCAGGATGGGCGTTTGCATCGAAATAACGGCTATCAAAGGCGATTGTTTTGTCAAAATCCGGAAGTCCTGTATTCACGCTCGCTGGATCAATGCGAATATCAAGCTGGCTGTCCTCGGGCGAGGTGGCGTCATAGGCTAAAACGCCGGAGATTTTATCAATCCGCGCCGTATAGTTTGATAGTCCGGCATGGCTAATTGACCACGTTACACTCGCGTGGGTCGGATCCAGGACATAATTGCCTGTCAATGCAGGCAGGGGCGCCGTGCTGGGTGCGGTATGACAGCCGGGCAGAAGACTAACTGCTAAGATAAGAGCGAAATATTTGATCATGTCAGCTGTATAGAGCACATTTGGCGGCAAAGGAAACCATGCCTTGTTGAAAATTAATGCCCAAGCCGCGCAAAAAGCTTGATTCTTGCGGCTCGTAAATCCATGGAGTGCAGATGTTTAAAGACAAGCAAATCAAAGATAACGTAAACGAGACGCCAAAGCGCTCCGCATCCGAGGCGGTTCTAGACGAAGTTAAGTTTTTCGTGGGGCTCGGCACCTTTCTTTTGGTGTTCTACACTCTTATTTTTGGACATTACAAAATCCCGAGCGAAAGTATGCAGCCGACTCTCGAGGTGGGCGATCATCTTTATGTCTCCAAATTTGCTTACGGGTACTCGCGTCACTCTTTGCCGTTTGGCCTTCAAGCTCTGCCTTTTCTGCCCGATGGACGCGTTCTAACCAAACTGCCCAAACGAGGTGATGTGGTTGTGTTTCGTAACCCAAACACGGGCGTTGTTATGATCAAACGCGCTTTGGGTCTGCCGGGCGACGAAATTATCGTTAGCCGCGGGCGGTTTTATCTCAATGATGAGCTGATTGAGCGCACGCAAGTTGACCAATTTACTTACCGCGCCGACAATGGTCCACGTTCCATGCTTGACCGCGCGCGCGGCCGTAATAAAAACCATCAACGCTGGGGTTACCGCATCCCTGTCACCGAGTTTATCGAGCAGTGGCCCGGCGAAGACACGCCTCACTATATTTATGAACAAGCCGATGATGAACCGCTCGACAATACACGCCCCATGATTGTGCCTGAAGGCACCGTGTTTATGATGGGGGATAACCGTGACCGCTCTTTGGATAGCCGCGCCGATATTGCGCGCGGCGGCCCCGGGTTCGTGCCGATCGAGTATTTAATTGGCCGGGCGGATTTAATGATGTTTTCCTTCAAGGGCTG
The DNA here is from genome assembly GCA_964352785.1 of uncultured Caulobacterales bacterium. Lineage (GTDB taxonomy): Bacteria > Pseudomonadota > Alphaproteobacteria > Caulobacterales > Maricaulaceae > JACOMS01. The sequence continues at coordinate 128,875 of CAYGTI010000001.1, read as the reverse complement.
CTCGGACGAAGAGGGCATTCAGTGCCCACCGCGCCGTTTTATGAAGAAATTATGATCCTTAAATGACTCGACTTTAAGGGTAATATCGCTCAAACCGCGCTCATGACCAAAGACGTCATTATTATTGTTCGCCACGGCAAGCCGTCTCTGTCCCGACGCGTGCGCTTGCGCAGCAGCGAGTTCGCTGACTGGTGGGTGCAGTATGATGCGGGTGGTATTGTTGAAGACCAAAAAGTACCCAAGAAAATACGCGCCTTAGCCCAAGAGGCAGACGTCATCATGACGAGTACGCTGCGAAGGGCTATTGAGTCCGCGCAGCTTGCCAGTGGACGCGCGCCTGATATTATTGATGCGGAACTGATTGAGGCTGCCTTGCCACCGCCGCATATGGGCCCGTTGAAAATGGGGCCTAAAAGCTGGGGTACAATATCGCGAATCGTTTGGTATATGGGATGGTCAGGCGGTATGGAAACTCACAAAGACGCCCGCGCCCGCGCCGAGCGCATGTGCGACAAGTTAGGCGCGCAAGCGTCCGGCGGGAAAATGGTACTTGTCATGGCCCATGGCTGGTTTAACAGAATGCTCAAAGGCTCACTGAAAAAACGTGGGTGGAAATGTGTCAAACAAAATGGTGACCTTCACTGGAGCCGCCGCCGTTTTGAAAGACCGTCAAATTAAAAGGTGATGTATGGGTGAAACGCCCCTTAAAGATATGAGTTTTGAAGACGCGCTCAAAGAGCTTGAGTCTATTGTGGCTAAGCTCGAGCGTGGTGATGCGCCGCTTGAAGAAAGCATTACAATTTACCAACGCGGCGCGGCGCTCAAAGCGCATTGCGAAGGCAAGCTAAAAGACGCGCAAATGAAGGTTGAAAAAATTGTACTGGATGCCAACGGCAACGCCTCGACGGCTCCGTTTGATGAAGGCTGATTTTAATCAGCGTCTGGCACATGTTGCCGGGCATATGGAAACTGTCTTGGACGAGCTTTTGCCCGTTCCTGCAGGTGCGCAATCCATTATTATGAAAGCGATGCGTTACGCGGCGCTCGGCGGCGGCAAAAGACTCCGCCCTTTTCTTGTCATAGAGACAGCGCGGCTCTTTGGTTTTGAAGAAAAGCCTGTCTGGGAGACGGCGGCCGCGCTTGAGTGTCTGCACGTTTATTCGCTCGTCCATGATGATCTGCCTTGTATGGATGACGACGACTTCCGTCGCGGAAAACCGACTGTTCACAAAGTGTATGACGACGCGGTCGCCGTGCTTGCAGGTGACGCATTGCTGACCCATGCGTTTGACATGATCGCAAATTGCGGCGCTGAGAACGCCGTCAAAGTGCGGCTGATTTCTATGCTCGCCAAAGCGGGCGGCGTGAACGGCATGATTGGCGGGCAGGTTATCGATATTACTGTGTCAGAGTCGGCTCGCGACGAGGCACTGATCACGCAGTTGCAAGCTTTGAAAACAGGGGCGCTGATCGAATATGCGGTGAAGGCTGGGGCTGTTTTGGGCGGCGCATCACAGAGTGAGCTTGTTGCGCTAACGTCCTATGCGCGCGATATGGGGCTGGCGTTCCAAATTAAAGACGACATCCTGGATGTTGAAGGCGATGCGAGCCTTGTTGGTAAGGCGGTTGGCAAAGACGAAAGTCTTGGGAAAGCCACATTTGTGTCCATACTCGGCCTTGATGGGGCGCGAGAGAAAGCACATACTCTCGGCGTGCGTGCGAAGCGTCATCTTGACCCATTTGGCGAAAAGGCCAATATCCTCTGTGATACAGTCGATTTTGTGCTATATCGCCAGACGTGATGTAAAACTACAAATTTAGACTGACCGGGCGCAGAAAATAGAAGAGAACATTATGGTGGATACACCGCTGCTTGATACTGTAAATTTGCCTGCTGATATTCGCGGGTTTTCTCGTGATGAGCTTAAACAGCTGGCCGATGAGCTACGATCAGAGGTCATCGACGCGGTCTCTGTGACAGGCGGGCACCTCGGCGCGGGGCTTGGGGTTGTTGAGTTGACTGTGGCGATCCATCACGTTTTTAATACGCCGGATGATAAGCTGATTTGGGATGTGGGCCACCAATGCTATCCGCACAAAGTTTTGACTGGACGCCGCGACCGTATCCGCACACTTCGCAAGGCGGGCGGTCTGTCCGGGTTTACCAAGCGCGCCGAGAGCGAATATGATCCGTTTGGTGCGGCGCATTCGTCCACATCTATATCCGCAGGCATGGGCTTTGCTACTGCGCGGGATTTAGACGGACGTGATAATCACATTATTTCAGTGATTGGCGATGGCTCAATTACAGCGGGCATGGCCTATGAGGCTATGAACAATGCTGGCGCGACAGACTCGCGCCAGATCGTCATTTTGAACGACAATGATATGTCCATTGCGCCGCCTGTTGGTGCGATGAGTGCTATGCTCGCGCAAATGGTCAGCTCGGGTGGTTATCGCAAGTTTCGAAACATCGCCAAAGCCGTGGTCAAAGACGCGCCGCGTCCGATTTATTCCACGGCGCGTAAAGCCGAGGAATATAGCCGGGGCATGGTCACAGGCGGAACGTGGTTCGAAGAGCTGGGATTTTATTATGTTGGTCCTGTGGATGGGCATGATTTGGATCATCTGCTGCCGGTGCTTGAAAACGTCAAGAATATGAAAGACGGACCTGTGCTGATTCATGTGGTGACGCAAAAAGGCAAGGGCTATGCGCCCGCTGAGAACTCTGCCGATAAATATCACGGCGTGTCTAAGTTTAATGTCATAACGGGCGAGCAGAGCAAATCGATCCCGAACGCTCCCAGCTATACCTCTGTGTTTGGCAATCAGATGGTCAAGCAAGCCGAGAAAGACGACAAGATTGTCGGCATCACGGCGGCCATGCCCGGCGGAACCGGCATGAGTATTTTTGGCAAAGCGTTTCCCGACCGTATGTTTGACGTTGGTATTGCCGAGCAGCATGCGGTGACCTTTGCAGCAGGTCTTGCCGCCGACGGATTTAAGCCTTTCTGCGCGATTTACTCAACGTTTTTGCAGCGCGGCTACGACCAAGTCGTCCACGATGTGGCTATTCAAAACCTGCCTGTGCGGTTCGCGATGGACAGGGCGGGTCTTGTCGGCGCGGATGGCCCGACACATGCGGGCGCTTTTGATATTGCCTATCTGGGCTGTCTGCCCAACTTTACCCTGATGGCGGCGGCGGACGAGGCGGAACTTGCGCGTATGATCGCGACCGCTGTGGCCCATGATAGCGGCCCGATTGCGTTTCGGTATGCGCGCGGCGAAGCGACCGGCATAGAGATTCCCGAAAACCCCGAACCGCTTGAAATCGGTAAAGGCCGCGTGATGCGCGAAGGTAGCCACGTTGCGATTTTATCCTACGGCACGCGTTTGGGCGAAGCGATGCATGCCGCTGAGCAGCTTGAGACTTTAGGTCTGTCCGCCACAGTGGCCGACGCGCGTTTTGCCAAGCCGCTGGATATGGATTTAATCAAACGCCTCGCGGACGAGCATGAAGTTTTAATTACCATCGAGGAAGGCTCTGTTGGCGGCTTTGGTGCGTTTGTTCTCCAAGAACTTGCGGCGGCGGGGCGTCTGGATCACGGTCTTAAAGTCCGCACCATGACCCTGCCGGATATTTTTATCGACCAAGACACGCCCGCCAATATGTACAAACAAGCGGGTCTTGATGCGGATGCCATCGTTGAGCAAGTCTTCAAAGTGCTGGGCCGCGATATGACCCATCATAGCGCGCTGGCCTAGCGGCCCTTGGCGGTATGCCTCGCGCGGATAGTTATTTGGTAGACAAGGGCTATTTTGAGAGCCGTGCGAAAGCGGCAGAAGCGATCAAAGCAGGCACGGTCTATGTCGGCGGCGTACCTGTGCGTAAACCCTCCCAAAACATTCCTGAAGGCGCAGGCATTCAAGCACAGGCACCGCATCCATGGGTGTCGCGCGGCGGTTTAAAGCTCGCTCACGCGCTCAGCGTTTTTAGTATCTCGGTTCAAGACCGGATCTGCCTTGATGTCGGCGCGTCCACGGGCGGTTTTACGGATGTCTTGCTGGCGGGCGGGGCAGCCAAAGTTTACGCGGTTGATGTTGGCCGGGATCAATTGCATAAAAAACTGACCGGGCATCCGTCTGTTGTCTCAATGGAGGCCACTGACGCGCGAAATGTCAGCGCCGATATGTTTGCTCCGCACTATGATCTGATTGTCTGCGATGCGAGTTTCATCTCGCTGACCAAGGTCTTAGGCGTACCGCTAAGCTATGCCGAGAGCGGCGGAGACTTGATTACATTGGTCAAGCCGCAGTTTGAAGTGGGCCGAGATAATATTGGACGCGGAGGTTTGGTCAAAGATAATGGCTCAAGCGAGCAGTCACTCAAAGATGTAAAATCTTGGCTTGAGGGTGAGGGCTGGGCCGTAAACGCGGACACCGTGTCACCGATTAAAGGCGGCTCTGGCAATTCAGAATATCTCGTGTATGCGGTTAAGTCTTAGGTCTGGAGCCTAAGTATCAAGCTCTAAAAACAAAACCCGCGCCGCGCCCCATGTCCGGTCTTCGTGGCACGTAAAGCCTCTTAATTCGATCTCTTCGTCGGCGGCGACTTCCAGAATAATCACGCCGCCCTTGGCGATCAAGCCTTGATCGCGTAGGCGCGCCAAGACAGGCCGCCAGAGGCCTTTATTATAGGGGGGATCCATGAAAATATGAGTAAATGCGCCGCGTAAATTTCCGGGCGCTATTTTAAGCCGTGTCGCGTCATGCCGGTGCAAGCGCGTCACGCCAAAAAGGTTCATTTTTTCAATATTTTCGCGAATCGCGCCGCGCGCCTTGGGCTCGGTTTCAACAAACAGGCAAAACTCTGCGCCCCGCGAAATGGCTTCTAGGCCCAGCGCGCCTGAGCCCGCAAAAATGTCGGCTACAACTGCGCCGTCCATCGGCAGTGACCAGTCTGCATGGCGCAGTATATTAAAGATGGACTCGCGGGTTTGGTCTGATGTCGGGCGGGTGTTGCGCCCATCAGGTGTGGCGATGTTACGTCCGCGCAGGCTGCCCGTTACGATTCTCATTGCCTAGCCGAACAGCTTTGACACGCTCTCATCATTCGCGATGCGACGGATCGCTTCGCCGAGTAATGTTGATACAGGCACTTCGCGGATTTTCGGGCAGTCTTTGACTTTCCCGGGTTGCGAAATCGTATCGGTGATGACAACTTCGGTCATGACGGAATTCGTGATGCGCTCCACCGCCGGGTCGGATAAAACGCCGTGCGTAATATAAGCTGTGACCGCGTTTGCACCTTGATCTTTGAGTGCGGTCGCAGCATTGCAAAGGGTGCCACCAGAATCAATAATATCATCCAGCAAGATGCAGGTGCGTCCGGCAACATCGCCAATTATATTCATGACTTCGGCCTCGCCCGCTTTGGGGCGGCGCTTATCAACAATCGCAATATCAGCGTTAAACCGTTTGGCGAGGCTGCGTGTCCGCACGACGCCACCTGTATCCGGCGAAACAAACAAAAGATTATTACGTTCTTTGAGCGAGAAGCGTTCCTTTAAGTCAGCCTCAAACACTGGCTGACCGAAAAGGTTATCTGTGGGAATATCAAAGAAGCCTTGGATTTGACCTGCATGTAAATCAATTGTCAAAACCCGGTCAGCGCCCGCTTTCGAAATCAAGTTGGCCACGAGTTTCGCTGAAATAGGGGTGCGTCCGCCCGTTTTGCGGTCTTGCCGGGCGTAGCCAAAGTAAGGAATAACAGCGGTAATACGTTTGGCCGAGGCCCGAACGAGGGCATCAATCATGATCAATAGTTCCATTAGGTGATCATTTGATGGGGCAGAGGTGGGCTGGATAAGGAATATATCCTCGCCGCGCACATTCTCATTGATCTTGATGAAGATTTCTTGGTCGCGAAATCGTTCAATATCGACCGAGGTCAGGGGCACATCCAGAACATCGGCTATGCCGGAGGCCAAATTTTCGTTGGCGGTTCCGCTAATTAACTTCATGGTCTGATCACCTTCACCATTTTGTTATATTAAGAGGCTTCCTTAGTCAGGGTTCGCCTGAAAGTAAATCGTAGATTTAAGGTTTATCGCAGCATTATGGCTGAAATATTTCTGCCATAATCAGCCACACCTTTATGTGTGTTATAGCGGTAGGAAAAATAACTTTCCGGCATGCCGTAAGTACAGTCCTTGATGGCATCGATTCGGGTTAGCCCCGCACGGCGTAGGCGCATTAAAATAAAAGCCTTTAAATCGAAATGCGCCCGCCCGCTGTCGCCCATATTAAAAAACCGGTCAAAGGTTTCATCTTCGGCGCAAAACGTGTCGCGAAATTCCGGCCCGACCTCGTAGGCGGCAGCACTGATACAGGGGCCGAGAACGGCGTGGATGTTTAAGCGCGCGGCTCCGAGGTTTTCCATCGCATCAATGGTCGAGTCTGTAATACCTGATAGCGAGCCGCGCCATCCCGCATGACAGGCGCCAATGACCCCGGCATTTGTGTCAGCCAGCAAGACAGGTCCGCAATCTGCGGCAAGGGCAGAGATGGCGAGGCCCGGCACTTTGGTAACGAGCCCGTCTGCCTGAGGCGGCGCATCCCTAAAAGGTCGATCGACAATCAAAACGTCCCGGCTATGGATTTGTCCAAGGCTAAGGAGATGAGTTTCTTTTGCGCCCAGTGCGCTGGCTACCCGTTTGCGGTTCTCTGCAACATGCGCAGGATCATCACGAGAGCCTTGCCCGACGTTCAAACTGTCATAAGGCGGGCTTGAAACACCGCCTTTGCGGGTGAAAAACCCATGTGCGATGCGGGAGCAGTTCAGTAAATCATGTGTTTGAAAATTGGCCATTGTCTATGAAGAACGCTATCAGAAGCGGGGCAGCGTGCAATAGGTACCTTGCATAAAAAAACCGCGCCGACCCGTTAGGAATCAGCGCGGAGGTATAAAGCTCGGTGAATCGAATAGAGCTTATACTTTTATGTCCACAATAGGTTTGGACAAATCTATGCCTTGGTCTTCAAGGCCGGTAAAAAAAGAAGCCCAGTCATCGGCCGTGATGTCGCCGCCTTCGAAGCTATCGACAAATAATGAGAGCAAGTCCAAGGCTTCGCTATTAATTTCGCCGCCTTTGCCGTTCGCTTCGTGTGGAGATGGTACAGGTGCTGTATCTTTATCTTGAAGTCCGGCTTTTTGCGCAATCTCGCCAGAATCAAATCCGGCATTTGTCAGAAACTCGCCAAGGGCGCGTCCGGATTTAATGCCTATGTCACGTATGTTTTCAACGATTTCAATCGCATCCGTATCGGTAAGGGCTGCGGCGTCGTAATTTGAAAGAAGATATTCTAGTTTGGAGCTCTGAACTTGGCTCATCCCGTTTTCGCGCTGGGGCAGCGGGGCCTGCGAAAGGCCGCTTTGTACCTGAGAGAAGTTCATGGAATCCTACCGTGTCTCTTTATGTCTTACTCCGAAGAGTGTCTCCTTATAATACGCGCACGGCTAACATTCCGCTAAGAGTTATGGTTAAAAAAGAGTTTAAATTTTCATGCCTGAAAATACGTTGAATTTAAGAGGCCGTTTGCAACGGGCTCGGGAGCCTGCGGGTGCCCAAAAGGCTTGTCCAACCTTCAAGACTTTTGAATGGTTTGATATCAAACCCGGCACTAACAAAAGCCTGCGTGACAGAGATGGCTTGGTCATCGATGATGCCCGAGAGAATAACCGTACCGCCTGGATTTGTTGCCTTGGCAATATCCGGAGCCAGCCCCATAAGTGGCCCCGCCAAAATGTTAGCAAAAATCAAATCAAATGTTTGACCATCTAAAAACGGGCTGTCAAACCCGTCCGCTTGCGCGGCATCAATATAGCCACCCACGCCGTTAAGAGATGCATTTTCCAAGGTCACGTTGACGGCGTCAGGGTCGATGTCTGTGGCGAGTATGCGGCGGTTGAGAGCCCGCGCGGCGGCAATGGCTAAAGTGCCCGCTCCGCAGCCCAGATCAAGTATATATTTAGGATCAAATCCAGCATTCAAAAGCGTATCAAATATTAGCAGGCATCCTTTCGTCGTGCCGTGATGACCCGTGCCAAAGGCAAGACCGGCATCAATCTGTATGGGATACAGGGCGCTGGATGGAACCGCGCTAGCATCGTGCTCGCCGTAAACCCAAAAGCGCCCGGCTGCGACGGGCGGCAGACCTGCTTGGCTTTTGCTGACCCAGTCTTCATCCGCAAGCTGGGTGATGGTATATTCCATATTTGCGGGCACGGAGAGGTTTTTGAGGGCAGCTTCGGCCTCAGTACGTGTTGCGTATAACGCTTGCACGAACATACGTCCGCTGGGGACGCGGGATGAGCCATCTTCAAAAATGGAGACGGCGAGCGCGTTCATTTCGGCGTCGAAACCCAGCGCATCAGAGAGATCAAAAACCTCTTTCTCCGCGCCGCGAATAAATAATGCAAAGGGTGGGGTCATTTGATCTCTAACATAGCCAGGTAGCCATTATACTGCCGTCCCGTGCCGCGCTGAAAAATCGGGAACTTTGGATGTTGTGTCATGGCTGCTCTGGTATCAAATCATCTGATAAATGCAAAAACTAAATCAGCGAAAGTTGAGTGGGTCCTATCACGGTTTAGATGCAGATCACCTTGCAGTCTCATCACAAAAAAGGCGCACTTCCCAACGGAAAAGTTTTACTTGTAGCGTTCACTACATTTTTTTATAGTGATCATGAATTAAGGAGGTACTCATGACTGCATTCAGATTACTACTTGTTCTGCTTTTTGGTGTTTTAATGGTTTACACCGGGATCGTTATTATTTCCCACGGCATGGGTTTGCTGGGTGTTTTCTTTGGCGACATCACGCAGTTCGCATGGCCGGGGCAGTTTAACCTCGATTTTATGATGATGCTGATTCTGTCAGGTATGTGGACGTCTTGGCGGCACCATTTTTCCGGCAAAGGACTTCTTTTAGGTTTTCTGGCGCTGACGGGCGGCGCGCTGTTCCTGACAGTTTATCTTTTTATTATCAGTCTACAGGCGAACGGGGATATGCGCGAAATCCTTCTTGGGAGAACCCGCGTAGACGCTTAATCCGAGTATAAAACCTTATGTTTTCCTTTGCACGTCGGCGCGGCGCGGCATAGTCTCTTTTATAAAACAGGAGACTTAAATGCCGACAGTCCATGCACGTACCTGCCACCTTTGCGAAGCCAATTGCGGTGTGTTGATGACGGTTGAGGAAGGCAAGGTTACGTCCGTCAAAGGTAATCCTGATCACGTCTTGAGCGAGGGGTATATCTGCCCCAAAGCCACGGCGATTCCTGATGTTCAAAATGACCCGGACCGTTTGCGCCGTCCCGTGAAACGCAACGGCGATCAATGGGAGCACATCAGTTGGGAGCAGGCTTTTTCTGAAATAGCCGAGCGCCACGCACGCGTTGCCGCCAGCTCTAAATCCCAAGCCGTTTATATGGGTAACCCGAACGCGCATATTTATTCCAGCGCATTTTCTTCGCGCGGCTTGATGAAAGCTTGGGGCGCGAAGGGCATTTATTCGGCGTCAACGCTGGATCAATTGCCGCACATGATTACGCAAAAATGGGTCTACGGCCACAATGCCCTATATCCTGTGCCTGATATTGACCGGACGCAGTTTATGATCATTGTCGGCGGTAACCCGCTCGCGTCCAATGGTAGTCTATGGACGGTGCCAAACGTTAAAAAACGGATTGCCCGCTTGCAAGAGCGCGGTGGAAAGCTGGTCGTGATTGACCCGCGCCGCACGGAAACCGCCAAAGTCGCGGACCAACATCATTTCGTCCGGCCCGGCACCGATACGGCGTTCTTTCTAGGATTACTAACAGCGCTTGACGAGGCGGGGCTGGTTAATCCCGGGCGGCTTGCGTCGATGCTCAAAGACTGGGACGCGGCATGGTCACATATTCGCGGGCTAAATTTAGAGACCCTAGCAGATTATTGCGGTATGGACGCTAGCGTTATTCGGTCTCTCGCGGCGGAGCTAGGAAATGGACAGCCCGCGATTGTTTACGGCCGGATGGGGGTGTCTGTTGTGCGCTTTGGGACGCTCAATCATTATTTGATTCAGCTCCTTAATATTGCGACAGGTAATGTTGACCGCATTGGCGGCGTGATGTTTCCGGACTCAGTTGTGGATCCGGTTGAGCGCTCGGGCACGGGCTCTTATGGCCGGTTTCACTCGCGCCTCTCAGGCCGACCCGAGGTGCTGGGCGAGTTGCCAAGCGCAGAACTGGCGGCGGAGATGACGACGGGCGGGGACGGTCAAATTGGGGCGTTTTTGACAGTTGCCGGTAACCCTGTGCTGTCATCGCCCGGTGGCCGCCAGCTCGACGCGGCGCTTGAAACCCTCGACTTGATGGTCAGCCTCGACATGTATGTCACCGAGACAACGCGCCATGCTCATTATATTTTGCCGCCGTGCGGCCCGCTGGAGCGGGATCATTATCCGATGTTCTTCACGCCGCTGGCTATTCGTAATTACGCCTGTTACTCGCCCGCACTTTTTGTGCAAACGCCCGGTAGCAAAGCGGATTGGGAAATCATGCACGGTCTTCACGTAGCGATCAAAACATATGCGGGCGAAGAGCCGCCTATAACGGCCAATCCGCGCGAGGTCTTAAACGAGATCATGAAAGCCTCGCCGCATAAATTAACCCTCAAAGAGGTTGAAGCCGCAAAAAATGGCCTAGACCTTGGACCGCTCAGGCCGCGGTTGCCAGATCGGCTCAAAACAGAAGATAAGCTGATACATTGCGCGCCGCAGCCCTGTCTTGAAGATTTGGCTGCGTTCAAAGAGATGTTTTCAAGTGCTCAAAAACAAGACGGTTTTACGTTGATTGGTCGGCGTCATATTCGAAGTAATAATAGCTGGCTACACAATAGCCGTCGTTTGATCAAAGGTCCTAACCGCTGCACGATGATGATCCATCCTAATGATGCTAAAGCTTTGGGGCTGTTGGACGGAGATTTGGCGGATGTGTCGAACGATATTGGTTCCGTAAAGCTTCCGGCGGAATTAACAGACGATATTATGCCTGGCGTGATTTCTATCCCTCACGGGTTTGGTCATGGCCGAAAAGGCGTGAAATTATCTATCGCGCGTGAGGCTCCGGGCGTGTCGATGAACGATCTAACGGATCCCGGTATTGTTGATAATTTATCAGGCAATGCAGTGCTGAACGGCGTCCCGGTTCAGGTTGCAAAAGCGTCCTGAATATGATTGAGCTTAGCTAGCGAGTTTGTACTCCCCGCGTAGCCCGTCTGTCCCGCCGGAGCACACACGCCCGGTCTCGCGCATGTGAATCAAATGCGCCAAAACGCTGTGCGCGGCGGCCGGGTGTAGGCGTTTATCAATATCGGCATAAAGCTTTGCAACAATATCAGTGATGTTGGTTAAACCTTCGGATAGGGCGCTACAAATTTGATCTTCGCGCCTATGGCGATGGGCAATATAAGCGCTGACAAACTCTTGAGGGTTTTGTATCGCGGGGCCATGTGTGGGCCAGATGATATTAAAATCGCGATCTAATATGCGGTTCAGGCTGTTTAAATAATCCCCCATATGGCCGTCTGGCGGACTGACGACGCTGGTGGACCAGCCCATAATGTGGTCTCCAGAGAACAGTGTTTTCTCTTCTTCGAGGGCATAGCACATATGGTTGGAAGTATGTCCCGGCGTATGAATGGCGTTCAGCGTCCAGCCGTCACCTTCAAACACAGCGCCGTCCCGGATTTCGACGTCGGGTTTAAACGATAGATCATCGCCAGCTTCGAGCCGGACTTCGCCGCCGTCCGGCGGGCTTACCTGCTGTCCGTATCCATAAACCTGACAGCCAAATTTAGCTGCCAGCGGCGCGGCCATGGGGGAGTGGTCAATGTGGTGATGCGTGACTAAAACATGCGTCACGTTTCGCCCCTCGAGCGCGGCGTCCAGCGCGGCCATGTGATTGGGTGTTTTTGGTCCCGGGTCAATAACGGCCACGTTTTTATCGCCGACAATGTACACGCCTGTTCCTGTGTACGTAAAAGGCCCGGGATTGTCCGCCACAACACGCTGGATCAGCGGGCTGAGCTGCGCAAGTTTCCCATATTCAAACTCAAATGTTTTGACGAATGGAATACTCATGAAGACGGGCCTTGGATCATTTGCGTCAAGGCTTTTGCGAGTATCGTCGTGGATGTCAACTTATCTTTCATAGGCAGTGCGAAGGGGGGTCCCATATCAGTTTTGTTTACATCGACTATATAAAGACGCTGTGTCTCATTGTCCCGTAATATATCTAGGCCGCCCCAGTCCAGTTTCATTTTTTGACAAAATTGTGAAATGAGTGCCAAGTCTTCATCGCTGAAGTGGTCCTGAGGCGATGCAAGCTCGCACGTGGCGTTCATATTGGCAAAGCGCAGATCTGCGGGCCGCTCTTTAATATAAATCAGCGGGACGCGCCCACCCACGGTGGGGCACCTCAGGTCACGCACTGTGCCTCGCGGGGTCAGCGCATCAATGAGGCGTTGATAGACCCATCCGGGTTCTGGCTTGCACGGCCCATCAATAATAGAACCGTCATGCGCGCCGTTTAGCTCTGATTTTCGCACCATTTTGCCATTATAAGTCTGAGGATCAACGGCTAATGCATAGCCAAATACGCTTTCAAACACCTTGGCGACGTGTGATTTTGAAATATCACGACAGCCGAAATTTATGTTTTGCCGCGCTTGTGGATTAGGCTCCAGATTGACATGTGTGTGATCATAAAAAGAGATCGCCGCATCAGATAAGGCCTCTGGAGGGACAATCCGCGCGCCGGCACGCAAAAGAACCATCCGCATAAGGTACCAAGGCCGGGCAGGGCGGGGAGTAAAGCTGACCGTAAACGTCGGAGCTTTGAAGGTTTGGCTAAAAAAAGACCTGATCTTCTCGGCCCAAAAGTAAGGAAACCAGATACACAGGTCTTTAAAAAGGCTACGGTCAAACGCGACGTGCGCGCCTGTCTCGCGCACCGTTACGCCGCGTCGTGTCCATATAAAATCTTTGCGCCAAGCTGACATGCGCGCCTTTTAGTGAGGCGTGAGGAGAGGTTCCAGTGATATTTTAGAGAGTCCGCGTGATCTTTTCGTGAGGCTACTCGGTACGCTTGACTTTCATACCGCGAACGCGCTCATTTCCGTTGGATAGACTTATCTTATAGCTGCCCAATGCGCCGGATTTAATAGTCGCTGCTAGGTCACCTCTAGGGATATAATTAAAGCGACCACCTGTCTGCTGCCAAATTTGACCGTTTTCCATGTGAAAGACGTACTTAGACCCTCTTTTATCAACAGACTTTACGTTTAATGTTAGGACATCCGACCCTTTGTTGTTGTCATCGCCAAAACTAGGGAGCCCGAGTTTTGGGAGTGTCGGCAGAGAAAAACCGAAAGCTTCACGTTGTATTGATTTGGCGGTTTTTGCATCAATCGTTATGATTTCTTTATTTTCTTCTTTGGATCGCAGTTCAGCAAGGTTCCTATCCAAGCAGGCTAAACGCTCTATGTCATTTGTAATTTCAACGCAGCCATACAGGGTATTCAGAGCACTGGTTGCGACAGGATTAGCGAGAGCTTTGGTTGATCCTAACAATATTGTAGCGAAGGTCATTATAAAAGCTATGATGAATAAAAACCGCATGTTATGACTCCAATAACATCGCCCATACATCATTTTGAGACCACCGCGTCAAGATTTTCGTTAATCAACAACTTTTAGTGGCGGGCGCTGAAAGCCCCAAATGGCAGCGGCGGATTTGACCAAATCAGACTCTTCGCGTTTATATTCTTTGTCGCTGACCGAAATTGTTACCATGGCATCGAACAGGTTTTCAACGTGAAGGTCCTCAGAAAATCGTGTGAGCGCGCGCAGAATGGCTGTATTTTTACCCCGAGTGTTCAATGTCTCTTTGATAGTGCTCTCATGCGATTTAAACCAAGCACCGACATCCTTTTCGCTCTTAGGCGGCAAATCAAACAAGGGAAACAGGGCCATAGCTTGTTCTCGGAACGCTTTAAGTTCTGGATCGCGCACTTTGTTGTCGATGATGACCGTCAGTGCAAGCGGCATCAGAATATCGTCATGCGTCAACATGGATATCAGTCTCTCTCTTTTATACGGCTCTTTCTATCGAAGAGCTTGCCCAATACACCTAGCCTATACCGGAAAACCTGACATTTTCAACTGCTATAGCTATTTTACGGCATGCTGGCCTTCGTCTATGGTTTTAAAAATGGAGAGACGCATGAAGACCATAATCTTGAGCGCAGCAGCGATGTTAACACTTGGCGCGTGCGCGTCCGGCCCGTCGGCGTTTGGCCCCGCCACACCCGACTCGCGCCTTGGCTTTGAAACGACGCAAATCGAAAATGACCGTTTTCGCGTTGTCTATACCGCCCGCACCGCCGAAGAGGCCCAAGATTTCGCGCTGCTGCGCGCCGCGCAAATCGCAGAGCAGGAAGGCTACTCGCATTTTAAAATCATCACAGGATCTTTGTCGGGTAATGGCCCTAGCTCTCCCGTTTCGACCTCTGTCGGTATTGGCACTGGTAGATATTATGGCCGCTCGCGCTCAAATGTTGGTGTTGGTATTAACGTTGGCGATGTTGGCCGCTTACTAGCGGGTGATCAGGTGACAAACAGGATTGAAATACGGCTCGTCAATACCACGTCCGGCGCGCCCGATACTTACGCGGCGAAAGGCGTGATCGACAACATCCGGCCAGAGGTTTTTAAATAAAGGTAAATCTTGCGCGTCTTGTATTAAGGTTTGCATGCTGACAGGGCTCCCGTAATGTGAACGCAAGGGGAATCACATGCTATCTATTTTCGAAATCGCCGCCCTCCTGCTGGTGCTGTCCGCTTTATTTTCATGGCTCAACCGGGCCTATATCAAGCTACCGCACACGATCGGATTACTGGTTATTGCTCTTGTTACCTCTTTAGTGATGCTGGCATTGCAGGCCGCTTTCCCTTCCATTGGCCTGACAGATACACTGCAAGGCGCGATCAGCCAGATTGATTTTAATGAAACCCTGATGAAGGGCATGCTGGCTTTTCTTTTGTTTGCAGGCGCGCTGCATGTGGACATGGCGTTTTTGCGATCCGAGAAATGGGTCATTGGATTGATGGCGACATTTGGTGTTTTGGTCTCGACCTTTTTTGTGGGCACTGGTTTTTATTATTTGGCACAGCTTCTCGGTGTGCAACTCCCATATATTTGGGCGCTGGTGTTCGGCGCGTTGATTAGTCCCACCGATCCTGTGGCTGTTCTTAGTATCCTTAAAACCGTCAATATGCCTCATTCATTAGAGGCAAAAATTGCTGGTGAAAGCCTGTTTAATGACGGCGTGGGTGTGGTGGTCTTCTCCATCATCCTCGCTATTGCCGCGACATCTCTTGGTGATACGGGCGGACATGCGGCGGAGGCTATTTCCGCGCTGGGCGTCGCCGAGCTTTTTCTGGTTGAGGCGTTCGGGGGCGCCATATTAGGCCTTATTGCGGGATGGTTTGCCTATCGCATGATGGCGCGAATTGATGAGCACGCCATTGAAATTCTCATCTCATTGGCGGTTGTCACGGGGACTTACGCGCTCGCGGGCCGCATCGAAATTTTTGGTCATCATCTGTCTGGGCCGATTGCTGTTGTAATTGCTGGGCTGATGATTGGCAATAAAGGCGCGCAGTTCGCTATGAGCGAGCACACCCGAACGTATTTGTTTGGGTTTTGGGAAATGATTGATGAAATCCTGAATTCCGTGCTATTTTTATTGATCGGGCTTGAGCTGTTAGTTCTCGGAATTTCGCAGGAATTTGCGCTGCTGACGGCGTGCGCTATTCCTCTGGTTTTGGCCGCGCGTTTTACCGCCGTATCACTGCCGGTGCGGTTTTTGGGCTTTTTCAAGACTTTCACCAAAGGTGCGATCCCGGTGCTCACGTGGGGCGGCTTGCGCGGTGGTATTTCCGTGGCGCTGGCGCTGTCTCTGCCCGAATCTGAATATAAACCGCTCATCCTTACAGCCACCTACGGCGTGGTTGTCTTCTCGATCATCGTCCAAGGCCTGACAGTGAAAAAAGTCGTTGAAAAACGCGTCGATCCTGAATTGTTTTAGAGGGAAGACCTGCGTTCATTCATCCATTGGATGAATGATGCCCCTGACGTGTTACGAGAACCTCTGTTTAGAAGACATCTCCCCCGACAGACTTTTTGCGTATCAGGATATTCCTCTATAACTAAAGTTAAGTATCATTTTTTCCGGTGATCAAATTTTGGGCGCTGCGGGCCAGGCACAGCGGCGTTGCTGACCATGAGCCTTAAGGTAAGCACGGCGAACAATGGCATAATTTAAAGCCCGGGCGAGGTCTTTTTCATGGGCAGAAGCCCCGGAGATAAACCGCATGATCCCACCGTAGGGCATGACAGCGTCAACAAGTTCCGACGCGCTGCGGCCCTGTTTGGTGTAGTGCTCGTCCGAGTCCCAATCCGGCCCTGCGAAATCAGTGATGTCATTAATTTCGCTGCGAAGCTGTCCGCAAGATAGGCCTTTAACAGTTTTATAGGGATTCTCGACGTCTTGTAGAAACCCCGGAATATCTTTCTTTTTTAAGTTTAGAGCCTTTACAGGCGCGTCGATGACAGCGTCCGGTGTATCCATGGCGACCTTTCTGACCTCAGTTGTCGTGCAAGCGGTAAAACCAAAGGCTAGGGCCGCGGTAAAAATATATTTCAAAACATGGCTCCTGAAGACGGCGAATAACACAAAGCTTATCAAGCTTGCCGCTAAGGTAAAGACCTATGAGCAGGTCTATTCGCACGTTGAACGCTTATTGACAAAAAGGGCGAGGCAAACGCGAATAGTGAAAATAGAGACGTATTGTCCCTTGAATATGACGTGACAGAGCCATGAGTCTTTCCTATGACATCGTCCATGACAAATCATAGCCGAAAACGCCTTTTGTATCGATCCAATTACCGGGGATTTAAGGAAGCCGACATTTTACTCGGCGGCTTTGCCAAAGCACATATATCAGAATTTTCTGACGCGGATGTGGCGCAGTTCGAGCATTTACTTGAGGCTAAAGACCACGATATTTATGATTGGTATACGGGCGCGCAAAAGCTGCCACGCGAATACGATACACCTTTGTTTGCCAAGCTGAAAGCATATAAGCCTGCGCTCTAGCGTAGCTCTTTTTACTCAGAGCAGAAAAAAGACATGCAAATACAGCTTAATCGATATTGCGGGAATGAACCCGCGCTAACGGCTGCAGGTCTGCCGGACGGCGCGGATGCGCTTGTCGTAACTAAGGCTGTCAAGAAACGCGGTGGGCGCGCCTTATTTGTCGCTCGTGATGATAGTCGCGCTGCTAGTTTTGCTGCCGCTTGCCGGTTCTTCGCGCCTGATTTGCCCGTGCTGATGCTGCCGGCTTGGGACTGCTTGCCTTATGACAGGGTATCGCCAAGCCGAACCTTGGCCGCGCGCCGCGCCGGAGCCCTGCATACGTTAATCGCCACGCCGCCAGACCTGCCGCTTATCATTGTCACAACTATCAGCTCTGTCATGCAATATGTACCTGCGCGGGATGTCATAAAGGCCGCAGGATTTGAAGCCAAAACGGGTGGTGTCTTACGCCGTGAGGCGCTTGAGGCGTATTTATCAGATAATGGCTACAGCCGCGCCTCCACCGTGATTGAAGCCGGAGATTTTGCCATTCGCGGCGGGCTGGTGGATGTATTCCCTCCGGCGCTTGATGACCCGATCAGGCTTGATTTTTTTGGAGATGAGCTGGAGTCCATTCGCGTCTTTGATGTGGAAAGCCAGCGCACGACGCGCACGCTGGAGAGTATTCAGTTTGCACCCGTCTCTGAGGTCTTGATGAACGAGGCCAGTATTTCAGAGTTTCGTAAAAGCTACATTGCGGCGTTCGGCGGCGGTATCAGCAAAGACCCTGTCTATGCGTCTGTGACCGAGGGCATACGCCCGCAAGGTGTCGAGCACTACATGCCGCTCTTTTACCCCCAGTTGGAAACGGTGTTTGATTATGCCGGGACGGGCGCGCTTGTCGCTTTTGATGGTCTGCTAGAGGAAGCGCGAGCGGAGCGAACAGACTTAATCACTGATTTTTATGAAGCCCGGGACGAGCATGCGCGGGCCCGTGACAGTGGCTCGGGCGACCCGCTTAAATCAGCAGGTGTGTTCCGGCCTTTGCCGCTGGAGCGTTTATATGTTCCCCCTCAGGCATGGACAGATAGAATAGCGGTTATGGCCGTGCGTCAGCACGCGCCGCTGGTACCTGATGTGGATAACCTCATCGATTTTGGTGCGCGGCCCGCCCGCAGTTTCTCTAATGAGCGGCGCAGTGAAGGTGTCAATGTTTTCGAGTCTGTTATTGGGCATATCAAAGACTTGAAAGCCTCTAAAAAACGGGTGCTGATTGCGGCTTGGACTGAAGGGTCTGTCGACCGCTTGGGGCGTGTGCTCGAAGATCATGATCTGATTACATCGCTCGAGCGGCGAGGGCCAGACGCCATGAGCGTGGCGCTGGGAACGGCGCGCAGGGTTATATTGCCAATTGAGCAGGGATTTACGCTGGGGGATTTGGCGATTATCTCTGAGCAGGACATTTTGGGCGACCGCTTGGTCAACCGGGGCCGAAAACGTAAGGCACAGAACTTTATCTCTGAGGCTGCGGCGCTGCAGCCCGGTGATTTAATTATCCATATAGACCATGGGCTTGGGCGTTATCTCGGGCTTAAAACCCTGGATGTCGGCGGCGCGCCGCATGACTGCCTCGAGCTGGAATATGGCGGCGGATCAAAGCTTTATTTGCCTGTTGAAAATATTGAGCTGCTCTCGCGTTACGGGGCGGGGTCGGATCATCCGGTTCTGGATAAGCTTGGCGGCGTCGCGTGGCAATCCCGTAAAGCCAAAGCCAAAAAACGCCTGCGCGATATGGCGGGCGAACTGATAAAAGTTGCGGCCAAACGCGCGATGCGCACCGCGGAGGCTGTACCTGCACCGGACGGTGTTTATGACGAATTTTGTGCGCGTTTTCCGTATGTAGAAACTGAAGACCAGCTTAGCGCCATCGAAGATGTGATGACGGATTTACAAAGCGGGCGGCCAATGGATCGCCTGATTTGCGGCGATGTTGGATTTGGTAAAACCGAAGTGGCGCTCCGGGCGGCCTTCATTATGGCAATGACCGGCAAGCAGGTGGCTGTGGTTGCGCCGACAACGATTTTATGCCGCCAGCATTTCAAAACGTTCTCGGAGCGTTTTCGCGGCTGGCCTGTCAAAGTCCGGCAACTCTCGCGGCTGGTGCCTGGCAAAGAAGGGAAGCTCACCAAGGACGAAATTTCCAAAGGCACCTGTGAGATTGTCATTGGTACGCATGCCGTACTGGCCAAGACGATTAAATTTTCCGATCTTGGCCTTTTGGTCATTGACGAAGAACAGCGCTTTGGTGTGCAGCACAAAGAACGGCTTAAAGCGTTGCGCGCGGATGTACATGTCCTCACCCTAACGGCTACGCCCATTCCTCGCACGCTGCAAATGGCGCTCTCGGGGATTCGGGATTTGTCCTTGATCGCGACGCCGCCCGTCGACCGCCTTGCTGTGCGCACCTATGTCTCGCCCTTTGATCAGGTCTCTTTGCGCAAAGCCATTTTGCGCGAGCGTTACCGGGGCGGGCAGACATTTTTTGTCGCGCCGCGTATTGCTGATCTGCCGCGCCTTGAAGATTTCCTACGTGAGCATGTCCCCGAAGTTAAGTATGTCATTGCCCATGGCCAAATGGCGGGCACCGCGCTCGAAGACATCATGACCGCATTTTACGATGGGGAGTATGATGTTCTGCTCTCGACTTCAATCATAGAGAGTGGGATTGATATCCCGTCCGCCAATACAATGATTGTCTACCGGGCCGATAAATTTGGTCTTGCGCAGCTCTACCAGATGCGGGGCCGTGTGGGACGCTCAAAGATCAGGGCTTATGCTTACCTAACGATGCCGGGCGAGCAGGTGGCTACGAAAACGGCGCTTCAGCGCCTCAAAGTGTTGCAATCGCTCGACACATTAGGCGCTGGCTTTACGCTCGCCAGTCATGATTTGGATATGCGCGGCGGTGGTAACCCACTGGGGGAAGAACAGTCCGGATACATCAAAGATGTCGGCGTAGAGCTCTATCAGCATATGCTCGAAGAAGCGGTGGCCGAGCTACGCGATGATGATACGGTGCAGGATCAAAGCTGGTCGCCCAATGTCAATGTTGGCGTCGCAATCCTCATCCCAGAGACTTATGTCGAAGACTTGAACCTGCGTTTGGCCACGTATCGCCGGATTTCCGATATCGAAGATGACGAGGCCAGTGACGCCCTTGCGGCAGAGCTGATTGATCGCTTTGGTCCTTTGCCAACAGAGGTCAAATCCTTGTTGCAAGTCATGCAAATAAAGCGACTGTGCCGCCGTGCCGCCGTTGAAAAAGTCGACGCGGGCCCCAAAGGTATTGTCATGACGATGCGACACCAAGACGTCAAAGACCCGTCTGTCATCATGAACGCGATCACCACCAATAGCGGCTGGCGCCTACGCCCCGATCAAACGATTTTGGTCATGGGTAACTACAAAGATCCAGAGCCGCGCATCAAAGGCACAGTTAAGGCGCTAAAGGCGTTGGCCGGGTAGGGATGATTTTTTAGCAATCATAACTTAGGCTGGTTATTTTATAAAATTTTAAAATAGTATGCCGGGTTTGACGGTTACAAATATGTAAGCCGCATAAAGACTGAGGTATAATAGACCTTCATTTCGAGAGATCTTCCAGCCGCTTATAGCTGAGAAAACCAATAAGATAGCTGCACCGCACATCACCCAAATATCAAACTGCGCAATCGATATTGGCACGGCGATAGGTTTGATAAGCGATGTAATTCCCAAGATACCAAAGACATTATAAATGTTACTACCAATGATATTCCCATAGGCAATATGACCTTGTTTTTTGAATGAAGCGACAAGTGATGTCACGAGTTCAGGCAATGATGTGCCGACAGCCACTATTGTCACACCAATGACTGTTTCAGAAACGCCTAGACCACTTGCAATATTTATGGCACCTGAAACGAGTAATTTTGCTCCCGCTATTGTCAAACATAAACCAAATACAAAATGCGTTGCATTTTTCAAAAGTAGTTTGTGGGTATCTGACGTATATTTATGTGGCGAGTCGTCTCTAACAGGGGAGGTTTTTTCGGTTTTAATAACGATTGAAATATAAATTACTAAACTGATTAAAAGGCCTGCACCCATGAAATAAGTCAACTGTCCGTAAAGAACCGCTCCTAATGTTAGAGCCGTCGCTAAGGTCAAAAATGATGCATCACGAATAAAGGACGCTTTTTGTATCATGACAGGGAAGACGATGGCTGAAAGGCCTAAAATGAAGAGAATATTGGCAATGTTACTGCCTATAACATTGCCCACAGCAATGCCCGGTGAACCTGAAAACGCTGCTTGAAGGCTAGTTACAAGTTCTGGCATGGATGTGCCAAACCCGACGAGTGTCAATCCTATTAATAGTGAAGAAACGCCAAGCTTTTCAGCAACTGATACGGCACTTTGAACTAGAAAATGCCCTCCCATTATAAGAAACGCCAAGCCAAGAATTATATATATGTAGATCATTCGTAGCTTTCCTAGGTGATGTCATCATTTAACACACTTTTGCTTACATTGTGTGTGATGCGGACAAGGGTTTAATTTTATCGGTTTACTGCGTGTGCTAAGCAGTCTTAAAGAAACTGATTGATTTAGATATGCCAAATAACATTACTATTGAGCGCAACGGCGCAGCGCATGTTATGACTATTCATTGCCCGCAGGCTCGTATGCGGTTGATCCGGAAACCGCAACAGAGCTGAAAGCCGCTTTTATAGCTGGTGAAGCAGATGATGCTGTACTCGTTCATATTTTAACAGGAGCAGGAGGGAACTTTTGTGCAGGCGCTGATCTCAAGGCCGTTGCCTTGGGTGATAGTTTCGAACACACCGCCACTACGGGGCCGAGCTGGCTAGATTTAACAAAACGTCGATCGCGGGTGTCGAAGGCCACGCCGTAGCGGGTGGATTAGAACTGGCTGTTTTATGTGATCTCCGCATTGCTGTCCAGAGTAGCGTCTTTAGAGAATGTTTTTGCTATCGGGATGAATGCGCCATTACGGGAATAACTCTTCCAAAGCTCTGCTATTGATTTACAAGCCCCACTATAGCTGACAGGATTGACGAGGGCTTCAGCCCAGATTTTGCTTAAATCAAAACTTCAGGAGCCTGTATGGCACAGCATAAATATGACATCATTGTTTACGGGGCGACGAGTTTTGTGGGCCAAATCATGACCCGTTACATGCATGCGCAATTTAGCGACGATTCTTTGCGTTGGGCTATTGCGGGGCGCTCGATAGCTAAGCTTGAGAAACTCAGCGCGGATACCGGCTTATCGGGTATTGATATTATTACCGCTGATGCCAGCGATGAGGTCGCGCTCAGGGCGATGTGCGTGCAGGGCAAAGTCGTAATATCGACAGTAGGGCCCTATGCGCTCTACGGCGATAATTTGGTCAAGGTCTGCGCGGAGTCGGGTACCCATTATTGTGACTTAACGGGCGAGCCGCACTGGATTCGCAAGATGCAGGAGCGTCATGAGAGCGCTGCCAAAAAGAGCGGCGCACGGATTGTGCACTGCTGTGGTTTCGATTCAATTCCGTCTGATTTGGGCGTCCATTTTTTACAAAAACACGCGTTTAAACAGTTTGGCCAAACGTGTAACCGGATCAATATGCGGGTCATGAAAATGAAAGGCGGCGCGTCGGGTGGAACAATTGCGAGTATTATAAACATGGTCAAGGACGCATCCCGCGATGCTGAGTTGCGTCGGCAATTAAAAGACCCCTATAGCCTTTGCCCGCCGGATCACGGTTTCAAAGCGCGCCAGCTCACGGTGAAAACAGCCTTTGACGCAGATACCCAAGGCTGGATCGCGCCTTTTATCATGGCGGCTATTAACACACGCGTCGTTCACCGCTCCAATGCGCTTGGCGGCAATCATTACGGTGCTGATTTTATGTACGAAGAAGCGATGGTAACCGGAAAGGGAGGGCGCGGAAAACGTATGGCACGGGCGACAAGCTGGGGTATGGGTAGTTTCATGGTCGGCCTTGCTATTCCGCCCACACGTTGGCTGCTTGAAAACCTCGTTCTGCCCAAGCCCGGCGAAGGGCCGAGCGAAAAAGAACAGCTTAACGGAGAATATGATTTACTGTTTTTTGGTACCACGCCGGGCGGTGATAACATCAAAGCCCGAGTAAAGGGTGACCGTGACCCGGGTTATGGCTCGACGGCGAAAATGCTAGCTCAAGCGGCGGCGTGTTTTGCGCAGGATGTGCCCAAAAAAACGGCGGGTGGGTTTTGGACGCCCGCGACGATTATGGGGGACAAATTGATCAAGCGCCTTGAGGCGTATGCCGGGTTGACCTTTGAAATTGAACAGACTTAGGCCTAGTATAGCGGAACCGTAGAGGCGACGGGATCAAGCCTGATCCAGAGAGCAAGAAGGGTTGCGATGATCAGGCAGGTGACTGCGCCATAGCTTGAGGCCCTTTGCGTCAAGCCGGGATAAACTGGCATGATGGCGGTTGCAGCAATGGCCGCCGGTAAAATCGCAAGCGTCAGCATATCCGGCCCAACGCCCAGCATGAGAAAATGTCCGAGAAAAACCATATAGCCAAAAACGATTGCGATGAGCGCACTTATGAGAATAGGCCGGAGCGTGTTTTGATTCAAACGCTCGGCGGCGAGCGAACTTATCGCGGTCAATAATATCGCGCCCGTTATAAAATACGCAGCGGTTGGCGCAAAAATTTGTCCGATAAGGCCTAAAATGAATAAGGGCAAAGCTGCGCCAAACCGCTGACTGGCCGAGGATTTTGAGGCGCCGAACACACTAAAGAAAAAACCTAGAGACAGAAAAAGGGCCACGCCTTCCAGGATCGGAATGGCGGCAAGGCGGTCATAATAGTTGGGTGAGGCGTTTGAACCCGATATAAAGTTCAACAAATACAGTGCTAATCCACCGATCAACAAAAAGGCGAGCATCTTTAAACACCCACTGACAATATTTTTGCGCCGCGGGTCCGTTCTAATGGACAGTAAATAACAAATACCAGCTATTATGAGGAAGACCCATCCCAAAAAGGGTGGGTATAAAACCGTGAAAAAGCCAAAGAGATCGAAAAACGTCGCGTTAGGGCTTTGCACGGGCAGGGCTTCTTGTGTGATCAGCGCGCGGGCGAGGTCGAGGCCTTGAGACCCCATATGTTGCAGCGTGCTTTCGTCCAGCGCATCGGGTGTAATTTTCGGGGAATGATAAAGTCCCGCCCGTCCGATATTAGCAATGTTGTAGGCGGTGTAATCCTTCTCCAAAGCCGGCGTAAGGTCAGTGTCATTAGGTAAAATATTATAGACGAAAATCGACAGTGAGGATGCACTAGGGTCTTTTACATATCTTGCATACAGTTTTGCGGCATGGCCATTATTGGCTGACGTTTGAAACATGTTGGCGGTGCCGCCTCCGCCACGGGCTTCGAAATTAATGATCGCTCCGATTGCGCCGCTTAAAGGGTGCTCTTTGAAGAAATGCCTTGCGCCAACCAGTCCGATTTCTTCAGCGTCCGTCAACAGCACAATTAAATCCCGCTGACGGTTATCCATGTCTTTTAAGACCCGCGCTATTTCAAGAATACTCGTAATGCCGACCGTATCATCCGAAGCGCCGGGCGATCCCCATACTGTGTCATGATGCGCCATCAGCAAAAGCGCTTTTTTGGTACGGTCTTGGCCCGGTAGCACGCCAATGATATTGACAATCGGCTGCTCTGTCTTTGTCTCGCCGCTCCAGCGGCTCAAACGCTTAAGCCCCCGCTCATTTAGCTGGCTTTCATCAAGACTGACGTCCATGCCCAATTCCTCAAGGCGGTCAACCAGATAGGACCGTACCTTGGCATTTTCTTCTGAGCCTGTGGGATGAGGTTTAGCGGCAATGATACGGACATCCGTCATAGCGCGCGCGGATGAAAATTCATCTAGCGGCGTATCAAGGCCTTTAGGCGAGGGCGGAACTGCCGCAGCGAGTGCAAGCAGAATTGTACCGATAAGCGTAATCCAAAAGAGTCCCCATTTTTGCAGCATCTCGCCCTCTTTTCTAAGGGGGAAACTTTGCTTAAACCTACTGGCTTGTCAAATCTGTTTCATGCGCGGGGTCTTTGAAGATCGCGCGCGGACGGATGAGATGGGCGCTCTCAATTTGTTCTATGGCGTGAGCAAGCCATCCGGCAAGACGGCCCATAGCAAATAGCGTGAACGCGGCATCTCGGGGTAGATCTAGTTGCACAGATAAAACCGCATGCGCCATGTCTATATTGGGCGGACTACCGGATATAACCTCAAACTGCTCTACTAGTTTTTCAATAGTATCGTCTGGGTTTATGGCAGCGATCAAAACTTTGGCGCGGATGTCGCCTTTGGGGTACAAAGTGTGCCCCATGCCGGGGATGGAGGAATAACTGTTGTCGCCGCTATTAAGTGTTTGTACGTTTCTGTCCACCTTGAGGGCGCTGGAAAGGTAATCCACGGCCTGCTGCGAAGCATCACCATGCAATGGCCCAGAGAGTGTGGATAGGCCTGCCAGCGCTGCGGCAGACAGAGATGTCCCTGCGGACGCCGCAATACGCACGGCGAATGTCGAGGCGTTCAATTCATGGTCGCTGATCAGCACAAGCGCGCGGCGTATAATATCCGTCTCCTGCGCGTTCAAGTTCCAAGCGTGGCCAAACCGCCTATGTATAGCGCCGTCATAAGCAGTTCCGATCAGATTATCCGCAAACCCCGAGAGGATAGCCGCTGCTTCGCGGGCCAACGGCTCGCGCATGCGACCAAGTCCGTGGGGGCTTTGCGGGGCGAGGTGCGCGAGATAGTCGAAGGCTCGCGCTTTGGCTGTACTGGCCTCTGATATATAAATTATATCCGGCTGAACCGTACTATCTGGGTGGTGCCGTGATCTCCAATGATGGTGGGCGGTTTCTTCAAGCGTGCAAGTGTCTGCCATATCACAGGCATCACGCGCGCCAAAAATAAGCCGCCCGCCGCGCACAGTGGAAATCCGCGTTTCTAAAATAGGCTCACCCCATTTCATCGTGCTTTGGGCGATATCTGCGCGCTTGCGTGAGCGTCGACGTCTTGCTGCCATGGCGTCAATATCTGCGGCAGCATAAAGGCTAGCGCGGCTACCGTCGCCCTTGGGGCGTGAGCGCACATACCCCCGGCTAACATATGCATAGAGGCTTTCGCGCTTTACCTGCATCAGCTCAAGTGCCGCAGTCACATCTATCCAATCATTTAGATTTTCCATATTGATCATATTAATCAATATTGACTAAGGAGCAAGTTATGCGTCTCTTGGGACATCACAGGAGATAAATATGGACGCAGGACTCGAAAATGTTATCGCCGCAGAAACGGTTTTATCTAAAGTTGACGGCCAAAACGGGCGTTTGGTTATACGGGGGTATGATGTTGAAACCCTAGCGGCATCATTTAGCTTTGAAGATGTTGTTTGTTTATTGTAGGACGGCTTTTTTGAAAATCTGCCGAACGCCAAGGTTCTGGCGAGTCGGCTTAGCTCTGCGCGGCAAGCAGCTTTCACGCAAATGATGCCGTTTGGCGAGGCTATGTCGGCGCGTCCATCTATGGAAGGTCTCCGCCTTGGCCTAAGCCTTTGCCGGGACGGAGATGATTTTGAGACTGCGATAAATGTTCTCGCATACCTTGTAGTCGGCGCGGCTATGTCGGCCCGTCTACGGAGGAGGCAAGCTCCGATTCCGCCCAATCCGGACTTATCGCATACGGATGATTTCCTTTTTATGTTGAGCGGTGAGATACCTAACACTGTATTGTCAAAAGGTCTTGCGGCTTATTTTTCCACCGTTTGCGAGCATGGCCTGAATGCTTCAACATTTGCAGCCCGCGTTACGGCCTCGACACAAGCAGGACTAACATCCGCGGTGATTGCTGGGCTAAGCGCGCTCAAAGGCCAGCTGCACGGCGGTGCGCCGGGACCCGTACTTGATATGTTTGACGCGATAGGCAGCGCTGAAAATGCGCAAGCGTGGATAGGACATGCCTTAGAGCGACATGAGCGCCTGATGGGGTTTGGACACCGTGTGTATAAAGTCAGAGACCCTCGTGCTAACGCCCTTAAATCTGCTGTGGGTAAGCTGCCACAATCGGCTGGCCGCTTGGCATTAGCACAGGCCATTGAAAGCATTATTTTGGACGCCTTGGCCATATCAAAACCAGGGCGAAGGCTTGAGACGAATGTTGAGTATTACACGGCCTTACTTTTGGAGGCTTTGGGTTTTGAGCGCGATGATTTTACCTGTGTTTTTGCCTGCGCCCGCGCGGCGGGCTGGCTGGCTCATGCACACGAGCAAGTGGCTACCGGCAGGATTGTGAGGCCCCAATCAATATACACGGGAAGATTGCCAGATAAGGCAGGGCCAGCTAACGGCGCTGTATAACCTCGACGCCTGCGACATCGGCTTTTAATAAGGCTTGCGGTTTGGAAATACGCACAGCACACGCCATGACGCGGCCATCAGCCTCCAATGCCCAACTTGCGATGCGCGCAGCAAGAGTTTCGACGAGTTGTACGTGGCTCTCTAGTGCAATCTCTTCGGCTTTTTGAGCGACAAGTCCGTAATCGAGCGTTTCATGTAGACGGTCTTCTTTGGGCGCTGGCATGTCGCCCATGTCCAGCTCAATGTCTATAATGACTGGCTGCGTACTTTCATATTCGTGCGGGTGCACACCGATAGAGGCTTGAATTTGCAGGCCGCGTACAAAAATTCTCTGACTGGGCTGGCGCTCTCCGCGTAGCAACCTGAAGATAGATTTACCTGTCATGCGGCTCTCCTGCGGTGATTACTTTATCGCTCAACCCGATCATCAAGTCCTCGGTTTGCCACGTCAGGTGTTGTCCGCTGTCAACGGCCAGCATTTGTCCGGTGACGCTTTTTGCGGAAAGTAAATAGCGCGCCGCCCCCAGCAAGGCGTCTGGCGGAGAGCCATGTCCAAGCAAAGTCATGGATGCCTCATCTTCAAAGTCTTGGGGTGATTGCTGTGTATTGCGTAGCGCGGGGCCGGGGCCGATACCGTTGACGCGAATATGCGGGGCCAGCGCCTGTGCCATCGTTTTTGTGCTCCAATAGAGCGCTGATTTTGAAAGGGAATATGTAAAGAAAAGCGGGTTAGGTTTTAGCACGCGCTGATCAATCATATTAATAATCGCGCCAGACTCTCCCGCCGTAAGCTGCGCGGCAAAAGCTTGTGATATCCGCAGCGGCGCGCGTAAATTTACATCGATATGGTGATCAAACAAAGCGTTTGAAAAGGTTTCAGCTTCATCAGGATTAAAAGTGGAAGCGTTATTGATAAGAGCTGTGAGCGGCATGTCTAATTTTTGCGCCGCGCGGCTGACTAAACGATCGACCTCGGACGGTATATTCAGATTGGCTTTGACAGCGGCGGCCTTTCCGCCCGCATCTGTGATGTCTTTTACTATAGCGTCGGCGGGGGCCCGTGATCGGTTGTAATGCACGGCCACTGACCAGCCATCTTGTGCAAGGCCAAGCGAAAATTCGCGTCCGACCCGCGCCGCGCCGCCAGTAATGAGGATAGCTTTGTTCATGACTGTAGTCACCACTTAACCGTTATTACGAACGCGGGCGCGCTCACCGCAAGAGGGGCGGCGGACTTCGACGCAGGATAGGCCGGGCAGTCGCGGATTGAGGCGCTCGAAAATCCACAGTGCGATTTGCTCAAGTGCGGGTTGCTCCAGACCGGGGATGTCATTGAGTAGCGCATGATCCAGCGGCTTGATTTCTTCGGATATGATTTGATCAATTTTCCAAAGATCGCGGATCCAGCCCTTATCTTCCTGAGCGTTTCCTTCTAACCGGACAGTTCCCGCAAAGGAATGGCCATGAATCTTTTTGAAAAGGTCATTGGCATCATTGTGGCCAAAATAGTGGGCGGCTTCGAACTGGAAATCTTTTTCAATTTCGAATGTTAGACCCGCGCGCGACATGTCATCAGAGCGGGCTGGCTTGGACGGCCCGGCTGACGACGGCGCCAATGTAAAGTGCGTAACCCAGAAGGAAAACAATTCCGGTAACTTTGCCAATAGGCATACGGCGAAGAATGAAGACAAACAGCGCGACAGTGGCGGCCAGCATGACCCACATATCAAATACGAACAATTCCGGTTTAATCATGACTTCGCCTGCGAGAGCTGAGGCTCCCATAACAGCAAAAATGTTGAACACGTTTGATCCCAGTACGTTACCTATGGCGACCTCTGAGTGGCCGCGATACGCAGCCACAAGCACAGTGGCGACTTCGGGAAGTGAGGTGCCAATCGCGACAATCGTTAAGCCGATGACGGTTTCACTGACAGAGAAATAGCCGGCAATTTCGACGGCATTATTGACAATCAATTGCCCACCAACAACAAGACCTATAAGCCCGACCAGAACGAACAGTCCGGACATTATCACGGATTGAGGAAGGCCGTCTTTGCCCTCGTCTATGTCCGTCATTTCTTCCAAAATAGGATCTTGAGCGCCGGATTTTGCAAGCCTGAACATCCAGAGCAGGTATAATAGAATGCCGCCAAACAGAATAGCCCCTTGCCAAATTTGCAACGGATTTGAAATGAAGGCTAAAAGTATAAATACGAGTGTTGCGATAACGCAGACAACGGCGTTTCTCGCCACCCCCGGCATATTGGTCGGGATCGCCATAATCAATGCGGGCGCGCCGAGCGCTAGCAAAACATTGGCAATGTTTGACCCAATGACATTACCGGAGGCTAATTCGCTGGCCCCTTCGAGAACAGATTGTACGCCGACGACAAGTTCCGGAGCAGATGTCCCAAAAGCTACAATAGTCAAACCAACGATCAATGAGGGTACGCCCCAGTGAACGGCTAGCGCCGCCGCTCCGCGGACCATCCAGTCACCTGCCCAGAGAAGGATAACAATACCTAGAAAAAGAAGAAAAAAACTCAGGCCGATGCCCATGGGAGGACCCTAATCGAAGCGCTTGAACTCAAGGATGTTAAGCCCGCCGAAAAGAATGGCTATCAAAAGAAAGGTAAAAAGTGCGGGATCCATGTGAAACAGCCCAAAGATGCTGATACCTGCTTGAATAAGTCCTGCCATGAAAGCCTCCGATTATATAACACGTTCAGCAAATCTTGTGCCGAATGTTGCGCTCTATAGCCCGCTTCACTGCAATCGCCAAGAGGTGTTGCGTCCTAATTTCAACATGTTGTGATCTGCGCTGCGGATGCTGGCTTGTCAGATGCGCCATATCTTGGTTTAACGGTCTAAACGGAGAACGTATTATGAAATCATATATTCTTGGAGTCTCGGTCGTTATTACGGCTTTAGGCTTTTCTGCGTGCGAAACAATTTCAGAGGATGATTGCCGTATCGGCGCGTGGGCCGAATATGGCTACGATGACGGTGTGAATGGCCGCTCGAGTGACCGCGTGGCGGAATATGCCAAAAGGTGCGCCGAATATGGCGTAAAGCCCGACTCGGCGACTTATCTTGAGAGTTACGAGCAGGGCATAGTTCGATATTGCACATATGAGCGCGGCTATGAGCGGGGTGAGAACGGCGACAGCTATAACCAAGCTTGCTCCGGGCCTTTGGCTACCGATTTTGCGCCCGGGTATGACGCAGGCCGCACCATTTATGATATTTATCAGGAGCATAAAAGTCTGATCGCCAGTTATGACGACGTACTGGCCGCTCTTGACGAGGTGCGCCGCAAGTTACGTGAAGATGATCTAAATGATGGAGACCGCCGCCGCCTCGTAAAAAAAGAACGCCGCATAGAAAATGACGCTGATGATAGACGCATCGACATCCGCGCCTTCGAAAGAATTCACGATTTACCACGTCACAGATTTTAGCAGATGACAGCGGAAGTTATGCTTAAACGGAAAAACTGGTGCCGCAGCCGCAGCCTGCTGTTGCGTTGGGATTGTGAATTTTAAAAGCTGAGCCGATTAACTCATGGGCATAATCAATTTCTGATCCGGCCAAAAATTCAAGACTCATTTCATCAATCAAGACTCGCGCGCCGTCTCGCTCCAAAACAATATCGTCACTCGCGGCAGCGTCATCAAAATCAAACTTATACTGAAAGCCTGAACAGCCTCCGCCTTCAACGGCCACGCGCATGAACCGGTTGACGCCCTGTTTAGCCATAATCGCGTTGATCTGTTTTGCGGCTGAGGCACTGAGCGTTACATTTGTTTGTGTCATCACACTGTCCTTTTTTATATGTCCTCTATATAAGAGGCCGCGTGAAGAATCAAAGCCTACCACGTGAAGATCACTTGCTTAGTGCATAAAAGGAACCATCTTGGGTACATTTTCCTCCATTCGAGACCGGGCTGTCTACGCCTCGAACCCTGAGCAGACGCGCGGTCGACGGATAGAGCAGCCCCGTAGCTCGGAGCGCAGCCCGTTTCAGCGTGATAAAGACCGGATTATTCATTCTGGTGCGTTTCGCCGCCTGAAAGGCAAGACGCAGGTTTTTGTAGCCCATGAGGGTGACTATTACCGTACGCGCCTGACACACTCACTTGAAGTGGCGCAAATCGCGCGTTCACTCGCACGGGTTTTGGGGCTGGATGAAGATCTTGCCGAAGCGCTCGCGCTCGCGCATGATATGGGGCATCCGCCCTTTGGACATTCCGGTGAAGACGCTCTCGCCGAAGGTATGGAGCCTTATGGCGGTTTTGATCATAATGCCCAAACGTTGCGCATCGTTGAAACTCTTGAGGGACGTTACGCTGAATATGATGGGCTTAACCTGACATGGGAAACACTCGAAGGTATTGCTAAACATAATGGCCCGCTTGTGACCAAGCCTGATGACATTAAAGACTTACCGTGGGCGCTAACGGCGCTTGAAGATTGGCAGCGTTTGGAATTGCACACATTTGCCGGGCCAGAGGCTCAGGTCGCGGCGATTGCGGATGATATCGCATATAATAATCATGATATTGATGATGGCTTGCGGGCGGGGCTTTTTTCTATTGAGGACGTGAGTGAAGTTCCGTTCGTTGGTGAAGCTTTCAAGGATGTGAGACGCCGCTATCCGGACATTTCAGAAAACCGCTGCATACACGAGGCGGTGCGCGATATGATCGGTCTTATGATCAAGGACGTGCTAGTCGAGACTCGCAGCCGCTTAAAAGATGCCAACCCTCAAAGTGCAGACGGAGTGCGTGCCTTAAGCTATGCTGTTGTGAGTTTTTCGGATAGTTTTCGAACTAAGGAAACACCGCTCCGAGCCTTTTTGATGGAAAATATGTACCGTCACTACAAGGTTAACCGCATGATGGGGCAGGCCACGCGGGTGGTTCGGGAATTGTTTGATTTATTCCTGAATGATCCGAGCCTTTTGCCAACGGACATTAATCGTCAGTGCGAGGGCCCGCGCACAGAGATCACAGCGCGCACTGTGTGTGATTATATTGCAGGGATGACGGACGGATACGCTATTGCGGAGCACAAGAAACTTTTCTCTGTGAGCGGATATTTGTAACGCTTTTACTGTGCGAAAATCGTTTGCATTCGGCTAGAGTTTTTCGTAAGTAGATTTTTGAATCCGGGCGGCCTTGTGCTGCCCATATTATATGGAGCATGTATGGCCCGCGTTACTGTTGAAGATTGCGTAGAAAAAGTTCCCAACCGGTTTGATCTTGTTTTAATGGCTGCGCACCGTTCGCGTAACATTTCCGCGGGTGCATCTCTTACGATTGACCGAGATAATGATAAGACACCTGTGGTGTCCTTGCGCGAACTCGCCGAAGAAACACTCGACCTTGGCGATCTGCGCGAAAGCCTCGTGACTGGTTTGCAGCGTGTTATCATTGATGATGATATGCCCGACGAACCAGAAGACGCGCCAGTTCTCGCGATTGAGCATGGCGAAAAAGCGCCGTCACAAGAAATGTCAGCACATGACCTGATGAAAGCTTTACAGGGCGACCGCGACAACGATACGTCCAGCCGCTTCTAAGGGGTCAAACATTTTACGAAAGAGCCGCCTCCAAGGCGGCTTTTTTGTTATCTGTAAGATGGTTCTCTGTCTCAATTGAGAAAAGTCAATTCTGTGCACCCGAAAGTCGTAATGATAAGGATGACATTATGACTGAGGGAATATCATGCTTGATTTTTTAGCCTTACACGAACTCGCCATTCTGCGGTGGCTTCACATTATTGCTATGGTCTATTGGCTGGGCGGGGAATGGGGTGTGTTCCAGACGTCCTATAAGGTTGTTAATCACAATCTGTCTTATGACGAGCGTATGCGCCATATGGATACGGCCTACCGCATTGATATTTTGGCGCGGACAGGGATTATTTCGCTACTGCCTCTTGGTCTGCATATGGGTTACTTGCACGGCGTTCAGCCTTTTGGGGGCGGCTGGCTTGTCGCAATGTGGGCAGTCTATGTGGTTTGGTTCGCGATTACTTATGGTGCTTTCTTTAATCGGGGTAAACCTCTTGGGGCCAAGCTGCGCACGGTCGAAGACTGGTCGCGCTATATCTTAATTCCGACGCTTATTATTACTGGCCTGACGTCACTGATGGGTTACGGCCCGTTCTCTGCTGGCATAGGTGAAAAATGGTTCTCAGCCAAAGTGCTGACGTTTGGATCGCTTTTAATCATTGGCGTCATTCTACGATTGATTATGCATCAGTGGGACGACAAGTTCAAAGTGCTTGCCGCTGGCCCTGACGCGGCGGTTGAGGCGACGCTGAACAAATCCATTCGGTTGGGCCGCTCTGTTGCTTATTTATACTGGATTGGCATTATGGCGACAGCCTTTTTCGGTGCGGTAAAGCCCTTTTAATAGTTATCGATGTAAGACCTGATGTCTGCAAAGACGTTATAAAACATCTCTTCCGTCAGACGTTTAGTATTCGTGTTGTAGCGTGAGCAATGATAGCTTGAGTATAGCCGCGTGCCCGAGGGTAAGTCATAGATGCGGTGGTGTCCAAATGGGAAATCTTTGAGTTTTAGCCCGAGGGCACGTATCGTATTATCGTGCGAAATTTTGCCCAGGGTTAATATAGTTTTCAAGGGCATCAGGCTTTCAATCTGATCTGTGAGGAAGGGGCGGCAGGCCGTGCCTTCTGCGCCGATAGGCTTGTTCCCGGGTGGTAAGCACCGAATAGCGTTAGTAATCATCGCGCCCTGAAGCGTCAGGCCGTCATCTGTCCGCGCATCGTAGGTGCCCTTGGTGAACTCATATTCCGTAAGCGCAGCGTAAAGCAGATCGCCTGCCCAGTCGCCCGTAAAGGGACGGCCAGTTCTGTTAGCGCCGTGCATGCCTGGGGCCAAGCCAACGACTAAAAGAGCGGGAGCACAGTCGCCAAAACTTGGTACCGGAGCGTTGTGATAATCAGGATGAGTTTCTCTAAGCTCTAGCAAAAACGCACGAAGGCGCGGGCAGCGCGCGCAGTCGCGCGGTGGCTCCTGAAAGAGGCTCACTTACTCGTCCTCATAATCATCATACTCGTCCTCAAATGCCTCGGCTTTACGTTTGGGGCGGCCGATTAATGTGTCCATATCTGAAAGCTCTATAATCGCATCGGCTTGACGGCGAAGTTCATCGGATAACATAGGCGGATTGGACTTTAAGGTCGAGATGACGGTTACGCGTACGCCGCGCGATTGGACAGCGCGGATGACGGCGCGAAAATCTCCATCACCCGACATTAAAAGCATATGATCAATGTGTGGACACAAATCGATCATATCCATAGCGATTTCCATGTCCATATTGCCTTTTATACGGCGGCGACCATCCCGGTCTGTATATTCACGGGTGGGCTTTGTGATGATATGATAACCGTTATAGTCCAGCCAATCCATAAGCGGACGGATGGGTGAGTAATCATCATGTTCCTTTAGCGCCGTATAATAATTTGCGCGAAACAGGCGTCCTTTGCTGCGAAATAGATCAAGCATTTTCTTGTAATCAATATCAAAATCGAGGGTTTTTGCAGTTGAATAAAGATTTGAGCCGTCGATAAAGAGAGCGATACGCTCGTCGGGATAAAATGCCATGGTAAACCTTGCGCTTAAAAGTCTTAAAAAAAGTCAGCTTTAAAAATGAAACCTATCTATATCGCGTTGGGTGCAAACCTGTCCAACAGAAAGGCGGCTTTTATCAAGGCGCTTGAGAGTCTTAACGAGGCTGCCGTGACACTAAAAGGTGTGTCAGGTGTGTGGCAAAGCCCGTCTTGGCCGCCGGGGCAAGGACACCCGGATTACCTTAACGCGGTGGCCTGTATTGACTATGAAGGCTCGCCCAAAAGCTTATTGTTATTGCTGCAATCTATTGAAGCGGATCATGGCCGCGTCAGGTCCTTGCGCAATGCGCCGCGTCCGATTGACTTAGATATACTGGATTTTCGCGGGCAAATATTAAATACGCAAATTTTGACTCTGCCGCATCCACGTATGCTGGGGCGCGGGTTCGTTCTGTTTCCACTGGCTCAAATCGCGCCAAACTGGCGCGACCCGGTCTCAGGCGGCGGCGTTATGGATTACGCAGCACGGTTGCCTTTAAGTGATGTCGCGCCGATGCACTACCACGGACGGCTTTATTAACTACCGAGCGCCTCTTTTAGCATTTCGTCAAGGCGTTCTGTGTTCGCGCCGGAGATATAATCATCATTGATCATGAAAAACGGCGTGCCGCCAAACATCGGAATACGTCCAGCAAGATCCATTGTATCTTCGATGTGTACTGCGATACCAGGATCGCCCATATCCGCTTGAAAAACTTTCATATTCAAGCCAATTTTCTCTGCAATCGCGGTAATACGGTCGGCCGTTAAGCTGCGTTCTGTCATTAACGCCGTATGCATTTCCAAATATTTGTCTTGCTTGGCTGCTGCGAGTGCGGCTTTGGCTGCGTTTCGCGATGTTTTTGTACGGCCGTCTAGGATAGGTAGCTCTTTGAAGATCACGCGCACATCTTTGGGGTGGTTTTCCATGGTCTCCATCAGCCAATCTGTGGAGCGTTTACAGAACCCGCAATTATAGTCGAAAAATTCGACAATCGTGACTTTGGCATTTTTAGGGCCAATCACAATGTCGCGTTTGTCTTTGAAAATTTCGTCTTGAACTGCAGCAAGCGCTTCGGCTTCTTCTTTATCATTGAGCGCGATGAGAGCGTCGCGAATGATTTCTGGGTTTTCCATCAGATATTCCTGAAGGATGGTTTCAACCTGTTTGCGGTTCATGTCTCCTGATGCACCTGCGGGTGAGCAGGCGGCTGCTGACAGAGCAGCGACACTCAGTAGGAATTTCTTGGCAATTTTCATTCTAAGGCTCCAAATATTTTGTCTGGCGTATCACGCCGTTATTAAGGGAGTTTGTTGTTTATACAAAGCTTATGGAGGTCTTTTAGACCTAGCGCCGTCTTTTTGAATTAGCTAATTGCGAATCCGAGATCACAATGATGTCACTGGCCCTTCGCCATTGCGGCTGGCCGCGCGGCAGGTCTTCTTGTGCGCGCTGGGCAAAAGACCGGGCGCGCTGCAGGTCACCCATGTGAAAAGCCTGTTCTGCTATAGCATATTTCGCAAGCGGCTCTTGCCCCAGGCGGCCATAAGCTTGGGAGAGGTTATACCACGCATAGCTGCTGCCACGTTCTTTTTGAAGAGCGGATTTAAGCAGCCTTATAGCTTCGTTGAGTTTCTCTTCTTCCTCGGATTCGATGAGAGCTTGCGCAAGGGCAATTTCAAAAAGCGGCGCGTCAGGTTTAAGTTCGACGGCCCGCATCATGGGGGCAATTGCTTCAGAGCCTTTTCCGCTCTCATACAGGATTTGTCCCATCAACTCATGATAGTAAGGATTATTAGGCTC
Organism: uncultured Caulobacterales bacterium; assembly: GCA_964352785.1. GTDB lineage: Bacteria > Pseudomonadota > Alphaproteobacteria > Caulobacterales > Maricaulaceae > JACOMS01. Next base: position 91,706 of record CAYGTI010000001.1, on the reverse strand, counting down.
CATGGCGATGAGAGCGTCCATTTCCTTCAGCGCGCTTCGAAGGCTGGCACTGCGAAAATAAGCAACTGCGCGCGCATAATGGGCGTTTGCAGATGTGTCTGTGTGAGGGTATGTTGTAAAAACGGTTTGCGGGGCTTGCAAAAACCCGCGCAGCTTTGCTTTTGCGGTCTCAAGCTTGGCGATGTCTTCCGGCGAGTCCAGCTCATATGTATAAGGGCTTTCATCCACCACTTCACGCAGGGAGTCGATGCGTTCACTGGAGAGGGGATGTCCGCGAAAATAAGGGTAACGGCGGGCATTAGATAGAACTTCCTGATATCTGAATTTTTCAAAAAACTGTATCAGGCCTTTGCCGGATTGTTTTGTGCGCTCCATATATTGCGCGGCGTATTGATCAGCGGCCGCTTCGTTAGTACGCGAATAGGCGAGGACTTCTAGGACGCCAAATTGCTGAGATCCACCAAGAATAAGAGCTCCGGCGGAACCTTCGCCCGCTAAAATCGCGGCGATGCCGATACCTGCGGCAATCAGCATTGCGCCGTAAGCACTGCGGTTGCCATAGTCGCTACGAACTAGATGTCCGCCCGCGATATGACCTGTCTCGTGCGCGATGACGCCTTTAAGCTGGTTGGGGGTTTCGGCTTCGAGGATCAGGCCCGTATGAAAGAACATTTTTTGTCCGCGCGTGACGAACGCGTTAAGTGACAAATCATTGACGATATAGATATCAACGCTGGAGGTGTTCAGGCCTGCGGCTCTAATGATCGGATCAGAAAACTCTCTCAGAGTGGCTTCAATTTCGGTATCGCGGATAAGCGATTGCGCAGCGGCAGAAAATGTACCGGCCCAGACAAAAGTAAAAGCTACAAAGCACCGCACTATATTCCGCCGTATAGAGGTCGTGGCCATCATGCGATTTTTGTATCCTTGGTCGTTTTCCTAAATATCACTTTCTATTTGCTGCAAATGACAGCGGCGTCAAGTGAAGCCGCTGTAACATTACAGTGAGATATCAGCTATTTGCGCTTGCCGCGTTTCCACCAAGATTTCTTTGTCTTGGGCTCACTGGCGGCGTCTTCAGTAGCTTCCGTCTTGACCGCATCATCAGTTCGTGCCGCATTGACAGGCTTTCGAGGTTTTTGCACGGTGGGCTCTTGGGCCGCAGGTTTCGCCTCTTCTTTGCCAAGCTCTGCCGCAGTTTTACGGGCTGGAGCTTTTCTACGAGCCGGGGCGGCTTTGCGAGCAGGCGCTTTACGTCTTGCCGTCGATTTGGGCGCGTTAGCTTCAGTCGTTTCAGGCTTTTCGTCTTTGACGGTTTCGGCTTTAGCAGTCGCTGCTTTTGGCTTTGCTGGGGCTTTCTTACGCGGAGCCCGCTTTTTTGGTGCGGCCTTCTCTGTGGTTTCTACACTTGGTTTTTTTGGGTCTACGGTAGGTTCACACTTCGGCTCAGTTTTGGGTTTTTTAGCGGGTGCTTTACGGCGAGCTGTTGACTTAAGCTTTGCATCAGATGGCTTTGGCTTAGCGGTCTCCGTGTCTTTGGTTTTTGGTTCGGCCTTAGGCGCATCACTTGATTGCGCCGTCTCAGCCTCTACCTTTTTAGACGGAGCTTTACGCCGTGTTGTGGAGCGCGGTATTTCAGTGCGCGAACGGGCTTCTTTTACAGGAGCTTTCTCGGTTGCTTTTTCTTCAACCTCTGAGTCGATAGGCTTTTTAGATGGCGCTTTACGGCGAGTCGTCGAACGGGGCTTGTCCTCTTTTGCTTCGGCGGGGGCCGGAGATTCGGTTTTGGCTGTTTCTATTTCCTCGTTGGGTTCTTTGTTCTCGGGTTTTGAGGGCTTGCGGCGTCGGCGACGAGGCTTCTTATCTGTGTCACCAGACGTGTTTCCGTCTGGCTGCTCAGTTTGTGCCCCAGTATTTTCAACAGTAGATTCATCTGAATTTGACTCAATATTTTCAGTCTCTGGTTTCCTGCGGCGCCCACCCCGGCGTCCACGGCGGCGGCGGCGCTTGGGCTGATCGTCATCATCCGAGGTTTCTTCGCGGCTTTTGACGTCGTCTTCAGACCTTGCGTCGTCATCCTCATCTGTTTGTTGGCTGCGTTCACGTGGGCGCGGCGGCGATTTCTCAGACAGGCGATCTAGTTTTTTAAGGTCTTTTTCGATTTGTACGAGCGGGTCTTCAGTGCCGGCGTCGGCGGCTTCGAGGACTTCGACCTCATAGGCTGGCCGGATCAAGCTATCGTCACCGACAAGCTCGGTGAAGACATCAAATTCCGTATCCACGGATGTCAACAAATCGCGCTTTTCATTAAAGATATACAACGCCACGTCGGGGGCGACTTTGAGGCGAATGCGTTTTGATTTACGGCGTACACCCACTTCTTCGACAGCGCGAATAGCGCGAAGAGCGCTGGATTCAATCGTGCGTTTACGGCCTACACCTGCGCAGTGATCACAATGCGCGGTTGAGCCTTCGAGCAAGCTGCGGCGGCGGCGTTGACGAGAGATTTCCATAAGGCCAAATTGTGAAATACGGCTATTTTGTACGCGCGCACGGTCGCGGGCCAGCGCGTCTTTCATGCGTTTCTCAACGGCGCGGTTGTTTCGGTTTTCATCCATATCGATAAAGTCGATGACAACCAGACCAGCCAGATCACGCAGGCGCATTTGCCGCGCGACTTCATCTGCGGCTTCAAGGTTGGTCTTAAGCGCTGTGCGCTCGACATTACGTTCTTTGGTAGAGCGGCCTGAGTTAACGTCAACAGAGACCAGGGCCTCGGTCGGATGAATAACGAGGTAGCCTCCGGATTTAAGCTGTACGGTCGGGTCCAAACTGTCTTCAATCTGGCTTTCCACATGATAACGCAAGAATAGAGGAATTTCGTCTTTGTAGGCTTTTACGTTTTTCGCATGGCTCGGCATGAGCATTTTTATGAACGCTTTGGCCGTCTTGTAAGCTTCATCGCCTTGTACAAGAACTTCGTCGATATCTTTATTATAGAGGTCACGTATGGAACGTTTGACCAGATTACCTTCTTCGTGAATCAATGCGGGTGCGATTGATTCAAGTGTGGTGCTACGTGTGGTTTCCCATAGGCGGCTTAGGTAATCATAATCTCGTTTAATCTCCAGTTTCGTGCGGCTTGCGCCGGCCGTTCTGACAATAACGCCCATGCCCTGAGGCACATCGAATTCCGAAACAACGGACTTGAGGCGTTTTCTATCAGCGCCGTTCGGAATTTTACGGGAAATGCCGCCACCGCGTGGTGTGTTTGGCATTAACACGCAATAACGTCCGGCAAGCGACAAGTATGTGGTCATGGCCGCGCCTTTATTGCCGCGCTCTTCTTTGACGACTTGGATCAGCAGTATTTGGCCGCGTTTAATGACTTCTTGAATTTTATAGCGGCGGCGTGACATGCGTTTGCGCCGCGATGAAGCCGTCTTGACCTGCTCTTGGGCGACTTCTTCGTCATTGGCGTCGGAAACGTCCTCTTCAACGCCGTCAAGCTCTGCCGGGTTATCGTCACCATTATCATTTTCTGTTTCGTCGCCGCTATCGGTGTCTTGAGAGTCGTCAGACGCCTCAATGGCGTCTTCAACATCGTCTTCTTCGGCGCGGTTATCGGCTTCTTCAGCTTCCAGCAGCGCCATACGATCTTCGTAAGGAATTTGATAGTAGTCTGGGTGAATTTCGCTGAATGCGAGGAAACCATGACGGTTTCCGCCGTATTCCACAAAGGCGGCTTGTAGAGAGGGTTCGACCCGGGTTACGCGCGCCAGATAGACGTTTCCGCGTAATTGACGTTTGTTACTGCTTTCAAAGTCAAGTTCTTCGATTCGAGACCCGTTGACGATGACAACCCGTGTTTCTTCCTGGTGGGAGGCATCGATTAGCATTTTCTTTGACATGTAAAACTCCAAAATGTCCCAAAGGCACCAGCGCTCGCGCCGTAAGGGCTGCGGAAGCGGGAGAGAGGGACGTATGTGATTGTAAATATGAGTGTTTCACGACGCAGGCTTCCGCATCGGATCGTTCCGATGTCATAACATTCTGAAGTGAGCTTGCGTGCATGGTTAACCTGTTAATTGTGCATTTTGCACATTTTTCGCGTTTCAGTGTAGTTGACCGGGCGGCTATCGTTAAAACGATTAGCTCCGTCAAACCCGAAACGTGGCATCTCTGTGCACCATTTTTTAGAGGGGCGCAAAGTATTTTGTAACAATTAAGGCCAAAACACCCGTCTTGGTAACCTATTTTTTAGGCTCTACGTTCTATCAACACTTTGTTTACTCTATTAGCGGGACCATTTGTGCGGCTTTTATCTGCCATCTTATTGGGTTTTATACTCTTTTTAAGTTCAGCCTTCGCTGAAACAGTAACGGGAGTCGATCTGACGACGCAGGACGCGCAGACTCATGTCACGATTTCGAGAGGCAATCCCGGGCCCTCGCCGAAAATCTTTCAACTTGGCGGTGAAAACCCGCGGATAGTCTTGGATTGGTCACAAGGGGATTGGGCGCTTAGCGAACAACAAATTAATCAGACCGGCCATGGGGCAGTTCGTCATATTCGTTATGCACGGCAGGGAAACAGTGGTCTTCGAGTGGTTTTTGATCTTGCGGCGGGCGCAAAAATGATGTCCCATAATATTAGCGGGACGCATATTTATTTGATTGTAGAGGGCGTTCAGCCTACGCGCGAGCAATTGTTTGCTGAGCCGAGATATTTTGCCGGGCAAGTGCCGTACCCGAGGCTCCGCCCGCAAGCGATTCAACCTCAACCTCAAACTCAAACTCAAACTAAGTCTCTGGCCCTAGCCAAACGCAAACCAGTTATCGTGATTGATCCCGGACATGGCGGCAGGGATCCCGGCGCGATTGGCCGCGGCGGCACACATGAAAAATCTATTACGCTCAAAGCCGCGCTGGAACTTCGCCGTCAACTCAGTGCATCGGGACGTTACACAGTGCTCATGACGCGGTCGGGTGATAATTACATTGCGCATGAGGAGCGGCTTCGAATTGCGCGGGCCGGAGGTGGCGATCTGTTTATTTCTATTCATGCGGACTCGACCAAAACACAAATAGCGAGAGGGGCCTCGGTTTATACTTTGGCGGACCGGGCTAAGAACCGTTCCAAAGGCATAGTCAACACACAAAACTGGATCATGGACGTGGATTTGACGGCGCAAAGTGATCCGGTTGGTGATATTTTAGTCGATCTTGCGCAGCGCAAGACAAAATCACAATCCGATATGTTTGCTGAACTTTTGATCACTCAATTATCCGGTTCAACGAAACTGATAGGGAACTCGCACCGGCGGGCGGGTTATTTCGTCCTTCTCGCGCCGGATGTTCCGGCAGTTTTATTGGAGTTGGGCTTCTTATCCAACAGTCAGGATGAGAAATTATTAAAGTCATCCGCACATAGGAAAAAACTAATGACATCCGTGGTGACTGCGATAAATACCTACTTTGACACGCAAAAGCCGTGACGCCGCGCTTTTGAGCGCCTATACACCGATTGAATCAGTCATTTGGTCATATTCACGCCATTATGTTTGCGGATATTTTGCTCAAATTTTTTATAATGATTGGCAATAGCTGAGACACAAGACGTGCTTGAGGTAAACGGGTTTCGATGAAAAAAATTCTGAATTTGTTCCAATGGAAATACATCAAATGGGTTTTGGTGACGGGTATATTCGTGGGTGTCGTGACCGCGATTCTTGCATTTGTTTATGTAGTTCGAGTCACTAAAGACCTGCCTAGCGTCGAAGTCCTTGCGGAATATAAACCCCCTGTCATGACGCGGGTTCACGCTGGTGACGGTAAATTGATCACGGAGTTTAAAAAAGAGGCCCGTGTTTTTGTCCCTATAGAAACCATCCCAAAAAGCCTGCAACATGCTTTTGTCGCGGCTGAAGATCAGCGGTTTTATGAGCACGACGGCTTTGATGAAAAAGGGTTTGCGCGGGCCATGCTCGCAAATGTTGGACATGTCATTAAAAACGAACGCCTCGAAGGCGGGTCAACCATCACGCAGCAAGTGGCTAAAAATTTCTTTGAAGACGACCGTACAATTGCCCGTAAAATCCGTGAAATTGTTATCGCAGGACGTATCGAAAAGGCGATGGATAAAGACCATATCTTAGAGCTTTACCTCAACGAGATATATTTTGGCCGCGGCGCTTATGGGGTGGCGGCGGCGTCGCTCAACTATTTCGGAAAACCGATGAAAGATCTGGATTTGGCAGAAGTTGGTTATCTAGCGGTTCTCCCAAAAGCTCCGAATAACTATCAAGTCACAAACCCGGAGAAAAAGACACGGGCTTTGCGGCGGCGTAATTACGTCCTTAGCCGAATGGTTGAGGACGGTTATGCGGACGGCGAAGAGGCTGAAGCTGCAAAGGCAAAGGATATCGAGGTTGTAGACCGGCTTGAGGGTGAAGAATATTTGGCGGCTGAGTATTTTGTTGAAGAAGCCCGCAAGAAAATTTTTGATATGTACGGCGAGGACGAGCTTTACGAAGGCGGCCTGTCTATTCGTACAACACTGGATACCAAACTTCAGCTTGCGGGTCGCCGCGCGCTGCGAAATGGTTTGGAGGCCTATGATCGCCGCCACGGTTATCGGGGTCCCATCGGGCGATTTGACGATTTCACAGATTGGAAAAAGCGCCTTTCCGAATTTCAAGCTCCGCGCGATATTGATGACTGGCGCGCCGCGCTTGTTTTAGAGACGAGCAAAAATACCGCTAAGCTCGGCTTTGCAGTGGATGACAATGATGAGCGCCCCGCTGAGGGTACTCTGAGCTTGGATGGTGTGCTTTGGGCCGCAAAATCTTTGCCTGCAGGTAAAAAGGGCGCCGCTCCAAGATTGATCACTGATGTCGTCAAAGCGGGTGATATTATTTTAGCCGCGCCGATAGATGAGGCAGGTAAAACTTACGCACTCAAGCAAATTCCCGAGGCAAATGGGAGTCTCATTGCAATGGATCCGCATACGGGACGATTGCTGGCTGTCATTGGTGGATATAGCTTTGGGCAAAGCCAGTTTAACCGCGCTACTCAAGCCAGCCGGCAGCCTGGCTCCGCGTTCAAACCTTTCGTATATGCCGCTGCGCTTGAAAACGGGTTTACACCTGCCAGTCAGGTCTTGGATGCGCCTTTTGTGATAGAGCGGCAAGACATCAAATGCGACGAAAATGATAGCGGCGTACTTGAGCTTCGCGGAGCCTCAGAAAACGGGCAGGTGACCACGGGTGAAGACAGTGCCAAGAAAGATGAGTGCGAGCGGTTCTATAAACCCAGTAACTATGCGGCTGGCCGGTTTTACGGATTAAGTACATTACGGTTGGGCCTTGAAAAATCCCGTAACGCAATGACTGTACGTTTGGCCAATGATATCGGCATGGCCCCTATTATGAAGTATGGACGTGATTTTGGTATTTATGATAGTCCTCAGCCGGAACTGGCATGGGCGCTTGGGGCCGGTGAGACCACATTATTGCGTTTGGCGACTGCCTATTCAATCCTTGTCAATGGCGGTAAAGAGGTCAAACCCACACTTCTTGACCGGGTTCAAAATGGCCGTGGTGAAACCATATATGTCAGCGGGGATCAAGTTTGCGAGACTTGCCGTGTCGATGAATGGGTTGGAAGCGCGGCGCCTGAGCTTCCGGATAACCGCACACTGATTATTGACCCGGTAACAGCCTATCAGGTTGTCTACATGCTTAAAGGCGTTGTCGACAACGGAACAGGGCAAATCATTAAATCCTTAGGCCGGCCTCTGGGCGGAAAAACCGGCACAACGAATGATTATCTCGATGCTTGGTTTATGGGGTTTTCTCCTGATCTCGTTGCTGGTGTCTATGTTGGATATGATACACCAAGACCGCTGAACGGCGAAGCCGGAGCGACGGCGGCGGCGCCTATTTTTAAAGAGTTTATGGGTGAAGCCTTAAAGAACCAACCGATCGTGCCGTTTCGTATCCCTGAGGGCGTGACCTTAGCCCCTGTGAACCGCAATACTGGCGAGCCGTCTTACATTGGCGCGCCTGATTTTATCCTTGAGGCTTTCAGACCCGGTACAGAACCAAAGCTTGGGGGGCTATCATCCACTATTCGTGTGGGAAGCGGCCGCGACTCTTTCATCGGGATTTATAATGAAAACCCGGAAGAGGGTACACAGACCCCTGATCCGACTGAAGTCGCGAATGGTTCATCTGGAGCGGTGGGCACAACCCCGAAGCCTGTAACGCCAAAACCTGCACTGAAAGAGCCTAAGGAAGATGATCTTGACGACGGGCTGTATTAGGGAAGACGCATGCGATCTGATATTGAACACTTCAAAGCCTCTATTGAGCAATCTTTAATATTGCTAAGGAGGCGTCTTTGACTGGGAGCCTGCTGAACGGCGTCTTGCCGAATTAAACGCGCTTGCCGAGGATCCCGACCTTTGGAATGATCCGCAAGTCGCCCAGACATTGATGCAAGAGCGTAGCCGTCTTGAGAACGCCTTCAATAATATCAATGATATTCACTCTGATCTTACCGACACCTGGGAACTTGCTGAACTGGCTGATATGGACGGTGATACAGGCCTTCTTGAAGAGGCCGCCACGGTTTTACGTAAATTACAAAGCAAGGCGGCCCAAGCTGAACTACTGGCGTTGATGTCAGGCGAGGCTGACGGGAATGACTGCTTTGTCGAGATACATCCGGGGGCCGGCGGAACAGAAGCCCAGGATTGGGCCGAAATGCTTTTACGCATGTATGTCCGTTGGGCCAACGCCCATAATATGAAAGTCGATATCCTTGAGGAACAAAGTGGGGATGAAGCAGGTATTAAATCCGCGACAATCAAGGTCAAAGGCGAAAACGCCTTTGGCTGGCTGAAGACTGAGTCGGGTGTGCACCGTTTGGTTCGGATATCTCCTTTTGACTCGAGCGCCAAGCGGCATACGAGTTTTGCAAGTGTTTGGGTTTATCCTGAAATAGATGATACGATTGATGTTGATATCGACGAAAGCGAGTGCCGAGTTGATACTTACAGGGCTTCAGGCGCAGGCGGTCAGCATATTAACAAAACTGATAGCGCTGTGCGTATTACGCATGAACCTACTGGAATTGTCGTCCAATGCCAAAATGACCGATCTCAACATAAGAACAGATCTCAAGCTTGGGATATGCTCAGAGCGCGCCTGTATGAGTTGGAGCTAAAGAAACGTGAAGACGCTGCTCAGGCCGAAGCAGACTCTAAGTCTGATATCGGGTGGGGACACCAAATACGCTCTTATGTATTACAGCCTTATCAGATGGTTAAAGACCTTAGAACGAATGTTGAGACGTCAAATACAAGTGCCGTTTTGGATGGTGACCTTGATGACTTTATGGCAGCAGCACTGGCACTTAAGCTCGCCCAACCCGAAGAAGACAGTTAAAACCTAAGCGGTGCTTTTGGTTTTTGTGTCGACGGCCTTAGTTGTAGAGGCTTGAATAGGGGGTGAAGCTATTGGAGCGGCGCTAGCGGGCGCCGTCTTGGTCAGCCGTGTACATTTTCCGTCGAAAAACGCGCCGTTTGCTATCGTCAATTGATCTTGAATGATATCGGCTTGCACATTGGCTGATGCCGCAAGTTCGACAACATTGGCGCTGATTTTGCCGCTTATTTTACCGCGAATGTGAACCCATTTGGCTTTTACCGTTCCGACAACTGAGCCGTTTTCACCAATCGTTAGGCGCGCGGCAATGATGTTTCCATCATGGCGACCGTCAATTTGGATTTCTCCATCTGACTTAATATCGCCTGTGATAGAAATGTCTGGACCTAAAATAGAGGGCACAGATGTGGTTGATTTTTGTATGGGTCTTCGGGGCGCATCTGTCGCTGGTTTTACAGAATTAGTTTTGCTGAACATAACGACCGGCCTTTAAAAATTTCTCGGGATTTTGGAACTGCCCTTGGAAACGAATTTCATAATGCAAATGCGTTGATGTGCTACGGCCTGTTGACCCCATACCGCCTATCTTTTCACCGCGTTTTATATCTTGCCCGCGTTTTACAAAGGTTTTTGCCATGTGCGCATAACGTGTCACAAACCCATATCCATGATCAATTTCAACAACACGGCCATAACCACCTTTCATGCCCACGAATTGAATCGTCCCGTCTGCTGTCGCGACAATCGGTGCCATGCGGTAAGATGCGAGGTCAATGCCGCGGTGTTGCGCTGGTCGTTTTGTAAACGGGTCTGTTCTTAGCCCGTAAGAGCTTGTTTTATAATGGTCTGTCGCGACGGGAATGCCAAGCGGAATAGCTTTGAGAGCTTCATCCAGCCTTTTGGCTTCTTCGGTTCTTGCCCGGATATTCATGAGCCGTGTATTATCTTCAATGCCGTCTAAACTTGTTGCTGATGCCGTACTAACCTCTACGAGCGGGCCACCCTTACCTGCAAATCCGGCGTTTAATATCACATCAATGTCTAGGTCTGTCGCGCGGATGACGGCGCGGTTTGTTTCTATTTTGTGATGAGTATTGGTTTCAGCCTCAATGAGCATTGCGTTTTGAGTTCGCCCAAGATTAGACATGGGTTGATCCAGATTTGTCCCCGTATTAAGGCTCGTAAAATGGAGTTCCGGGTTGCGTGCGACGCGCGGAATAGGATCCCGCGCGATGGGTGCGATAAGAACTTGACCTTGGGTTCTGCCAGTATCGCTTAAGACGCTGGACATTGCTTCTGAGTCGAGAGGTTGGCCTACAAGTTCAGCCAAAGCAGCATGTTTTTCTTGAAAACTGCGCGCCGCGCGCTCAAACGCTTGTTGTTGCTGAGTGAGCTGTAAGTGGGCATCGTCGTAGCGGGCTTCAGCATCTTCTAAAAGGCGTTGGTATTCCGCTTTTACAAGCCTGTTTTGCTGGGCAGGTGTACGAAGAGGATTGTTTCCCCATATCAAATTAAAAAGAGTGAGTAGGCACCAAAATAAAACTATGGCCACCATGGAGGCTAAAATAACCTGCGTGCGTGTCTTTAGAGTATGATAGCTAACCTCTCCGCCGGAGCGCAAATATATTTGGCGCTCAGGAAAGCAGCGCAATATAAATGCACGACCATCTTCAAAAAGATTACTAAACATGTGTCCCCATGAAACTGTTATCCGACGTATTGGACTAAACATAAATCAATTTTCAAGTTATTTCGACTTTATTTACTATAATTTCAACAAAAAAAGTAAACAATTCGATACACTTATACTTATTGTGCGTAATATCGTTTTGGAACTCCCGCAAGGCGGCGCGCTTCGTGGTTGAATGGGGGTTTTAAGTGCCCCTTAAAATGAGATTTTACGAGTTGTTTGAAGTAGTCCTCAGGCGCCTTTCCTTGTCTTTTAGACATAACATGAAACCATTTTGTTCCAATTGCGACGTGGCCGATTTCATCTGTGTAGATGATATGCAAGATTTGTGCGCTTTGTGCGTCTCCCGCGCTTTTAAGTTTATGGATCATACCGGGTGTCACATCAAGACCCCGGGCTTCTAAAACCATAGGTGCAACAGCAAGCCGTGCCGAAATGTCATGCCGTGTTGCCATGGCAGCTTCCCATAGACCATTGTGGGCGGGAAAATCACCATAGGTGTATCCGAGCGCTTTTAAGCGTTCTGATATCAGGCCGTAATGCCTCGCTTCGTCATCGGCAACGCTGACCCAATCATCCATAAACTCTGATCGTTGACTATCATTAATGAGGGGGTCGCTTCCGAAACGGCAAATCATATCAAGCGCGAGGTCTATGGCATTAAATTCTATGTGCGCGACTGCATGCAGCAACGCGCAGCGTCCTTCGACAGTCCCAAGGCGGCGGCGGGCCACGTCGCCGGGCGATACAAGCTTGGGCTTCTCGGGACGGGACGGGGTAAGCGGCACCTCTGTGACGTGTTGTCCCCACAATTTGGACGTGCGCCAGTCTTGCGCAAGTGTTCTTGTTGCCATCATTTTCGCGGTAGGGTCAGATGTTTGTAGTGCGCTGAGAGCTTGCTGATAAAGTCCCATAATTTACTGGTTTCCTGCCGCCGCTTAGGCCGCTACGTGCGATTCAACACTCTCGAAAACTTTCTGCACGTGGTCTTTCACGCGAACTTTGCGCCATATTTCGAGAATTTTCCCATCTGGGCCTATCAAAAAGGTCGCGCGTTCGATGCCCATATATTTACGGCCATACATGTTTTTTTCGACCCACACGCCGTAAGCTTCGGTCACGCCGGCCTTTTCGTCTGAACCGAGGCGAATACCCAAATTATGTTTGGCGATGAATTTATCATGTTTCGCAGCAGTATCTTTGGAAATGCCGATAATTTCTGCGCCTAAAGCACCGAATTCAGACTTCTTTTCAGTGAACCCGATAGCCTCTTTGGTGCAACCGGGTGTGTCGTCTTTGGGATAAAAATAAACGATAACATATTTACCTTTGTAGTCACTTAGCGCTACAGGCGAACTCGCGTCTCCCGGAAGCGTGAAATCAGGGGCTACGTCGCCGAGGGCTAAATCTGTCATATTACTCTCCGGTAATGAGTTAAAGCTGTCATCCAAGCGTAAATTATGCATTGTATGATAGACTTAGTAAGGTTTTACTTTGTAAATGGTCAATGTCATATGACCGACTTATTGCAAAAAACTTCCTCAGAGGATACTGGGCCCGCGAAAATCGCAGCAGCACGCGAGAATGAGCGGTTCGCCAAGCACATATGCGCGTATTTTATGCGCCGTTTTGCGTATCGAACCTTTCGGGTATTGGGTGAACTGACTGCGATTGTTTTGGGGGCAGCCTTTGTTTGGTTTTATGCCCTCAATGTGCTGCTGTCACAAAAAACCATGGATATTTCGTTTTTGAAACCCAACGCGTCTTTGTGGTTCTCTGAGGCTTTTGATGGAAAATCCGCAGATATTGATCATTTGCAGCTTGCCTGGCGTCCGGGCCAAAATGCCATAGTTGTTGACGCGAGAGGCATAGTCGTACGAGGCACATCCAAAATGCCGCTTCAAAGTATTGACGCGTTAACCGTCGCGCTCAATTTTGATGATGCACTGATTGGCAAAGTCACTCCAGCCCGCATCGTAGTTTCCGGGGGGTCTGTGACGTGGATGCGCAATGACGTTGGAGACGTTGTTGCGGGGTTAGGGACGCCAGAGACTGTTGGGATTTTTGGGGTTATGCCCTCTGCTCCCATGAAGTCTGAGGGAGATGCCGAAAGGCCTTCCTTTTCGATGGGCCCTCTTAAAGCTGTCAGTATAGAGAATGCGCGCGTCTTTGTGCGAGATGAGGTCAATGGCATTGACCTGCAATTCTTAGAGACTGATCTTTACATCGCGCAAAACGAAGGACGGTTTAGTGTGAACGGGCTGGCGAAACTCGCCGGAGACGAAATGAGCGGAGAAATTGATGTCCATGCGACGTTTTCCGCCGACTATGAGGATTTCCAGCTAAGCGTTGCAGGCGGGGGCATTAATCCAGCGCACCTTGCGCCAAAACGGGGTTTGGCTGCGCGCATGTCAGAATTTGATGTGCCTATGGATATAGATTTGGAGATTGTATCCAAACGTAATATCGGCCTCGAGTCTGTTCTGCTCAGCATTACGTCCGAAGGTGGGCGTGGCTATTTCGGGCCGCAAACAAATGATATTGAAGAATTAGCCCTTCAGGCATCCTATGATCCCGCCAAAGGTATCTTGAATATAGATACCTTTGTGCTTGATGGCAGTCGTTTTGGCGGTAGGGGGTCAGCATCTCTGGCTAATATTGGCCGTCCCGCGACCGGGTTTTTTAAAGAACCTTTCAGTTTTAAGACAGAATTATCGGATGCTACACTCGATTTTACGGGCTTTTTTGATGAACCATTTGATTTAGACAGTATAAAATTTGAAGGCTCGTTTGACCGCTCAAAACGTGAGCTTATGTTTGAAAGCATAGAGCTTGGTTTTGAAACTTTTTTACTAAATGCAAAGGTTACCGCTTCGCTGGATAATCAAGGGGAACTTCGCGTGCTAAGTGGTTCCGGTGGGGTTAACGGCGACATGACCGCTGCAGACTTGTTGTTTGTATGGCCAACAGAGTTTGCGACTGGCGCTAGGCGCTGGATAAGACGTGCTATTGTTGAGGGTATTATTTCTGACTTGAAACTTGATTTTTCATTACCGGATAGGGTCTTTTCTGGACAAGCGCTATCAAACGAGGATTTGACGCTCGCTTTCAATGTCCGTGAGGGGCACGTCAAATATATTTCAACAATGACGCCTTACACAAATGTGACGGGCCGCGGGCTATTGCGTGGTAACGGCTTAGAATTTGAGGCTTTTTCCGGCAATATTGGCCCTTTAGCTGTTCAGCGTGGACGTGTTGATATTCCCCGCTTGTTCCCTAAAGGCGGGGACTTAATCATCGATGTGGATGCGTTCGGTTCGGTTCCTGATATGCTGAATTTGATTGATCAAAAACCGTTTGGTTTTACAAGTCAATACGGGCTGATCTCTGATAGGTTTGCCGGAAGCGGTAATGTTAATTTGACTATCAGACGTCCACTTCTTGAATATTTTGATCAAAGCCGCATTCAATATGCTGTGACAGGGACGTTTGATGACGTAAAGGCGCCGTTTTCACTGGGACCGCACCAACTTGAGAATGGGACATTCAATCTGACGGCTAACAAGACAGAGATATCCGTTTCGGGGCCTGTAAATGTGGGGCCTTGGCGAACCTCACTTGAATGGAAAGAAGCCTTAGGCCGGGATGATATCCCCACCAAATACCGCTTGGAAGGCAAGATGAGCGGCGATACGCTGGATGGCTTTGGTCTTGAATATAGGGAATATTTCGGTGGATCAGCGAATGTTGAAATTTCCGCAGAAGGTCAAGGCCTGCAAATATCCCAAAGCATAGTTGATGTTGATTTTACCAATTCTGATATACGATTTGGGGAATATTGGTCTAAAGCCGCTGGCGTTAACGGTCGACTTTCGGCGCAGTTATCGCGCCAAGAAGATGGTGCTTTGTCGGCTCGCAATATTTCGATTGAAGCTCCGGGCTTAACTGTTCAAGGACAAGCGGCTTTCGCTGGCGATGCCAAACTTCTCAATTTTGAGCTTTCCAACGCTAAAATAGAAGCCTTCATGGACGGCAGCGTGAGCGTAAAGCCTAATTCAAAAGGCACTGCGTTTGATGTGGCCGTCGCTGGTGATTTTCTTGATATCTCCCCCATGGTTGACCAGGCCATAACAGTTCGTTCCAGCGGCGTTGCTATTCCTATGCATTTAAACGGGACTTTGAAGCGTCTGGCTTTGGATGATATGTTTGTTCTACAAAATGCTGAAATTGATATTCAGCACAACGGCATCGGAACCTCAGCCGCGAAAATTACGGGGTCTACGGCCCAAGGTGATTTCAGCGCTGTTCTGGCCCCACTCAGTGATAACCAGCGTGACTTATCGATCGTAATACCGGACGCGTCTTTGGCGGCGATGTCATTTTTAAATATTCAAAGTATAAGAGATGGTCGTTTGACTATGACCGCCAAGCTACCTGAAGTCGGCGCGGAAGGACCGATCAACGGTGATATTTTCATTGATGAATTCGCACTTGTTCAAGCTCCAATCATGGCGCAAATTTTATCTTTAGCTTCACTTAAAGGACTGACGGATGCGATGAGCGGTGAGGGTCTAACATTTACCCGTTTTGAGGCTCCCTTTTCTTACGAAAACGGAACATGGAGTATACGTGAGGCGCGTGCATCAGGTCCGGCGCTTGGCTTAACAGGAAACGGTAATATCAGTTTTTCTGACAAAACGGTCGACCTAGACGGTGTTTTAGTGCCTGCTTATTCGGCAAATTCCGCGCTTTCGTCAATTCCTGTTATTGGCAATATTTTTGTCGGAAAAAAGGGCGAGGGTATCTTCGCGCTTAATTATTCTGTCAAAGGTCCGTTTTCAGCAACGCAAGTTTCGGTTAATCCACTCTCGGCGCTCACACCGGGGTTCTTGAGGCGTATTTTTGAAACGCAACGGGAGGCATTGCCGAACAACCAAGGCCTTCAAGACGAAATCGAAGCAGATAATGCTAACACAAATATGGACGCTATCCCCAACCCGGATGGGCCTAGATAAGGTTTAGACCGGGCGGATGAGCGCGTGGCGTTTTTTGCCCACAGATATTTTTATCGCGCCGTCATTATTGAGATCAGCCTGCGACAGCTTATGCAAATGATCTTCAATGCGGACATCGTTGATTTTAAGCGCTCCGCCTTTGATATGGCGGCGGGCTTCGCCTTTGGACATGGCGAGGCCTGCAAGAACGGCAGCATCAACAGCGAACAGGCCGTCGAGATTCGCGTCAAATGTCGGTAAGCCTTGCGCGGCTCCGCCCTGCTCGAAAGTTGTTTTCGCCGTCGCTTCGGCCTCTGTTGCAGCTTGTGTGCCGTGCAGCATGCCCGTTGCTTCGTTGGCCAATCTGACTTTGGCCAGATTAATGTCCGCACCTTCCAGGGACTCGAGTTTTTCAATCTCGTTCAGAGGTAAGTCTGTGAAAAGTCGCAAGAATTTACCTACGTCAGCATCTTCGGTATTTCTCCAAAACTGCCAGTAATCATACGGGCTTTTGGAGAACGCTTCACCGAGCGCGGGGTTGCCATTCAACCACATCGCGCCTTCTGCGGTTTTACCCATTTTTCCGCCGGATGCGGTCGTAATTAGGGGAGTCGTAAAACCGAAACAATCAGCGCTTTCCAATCGGCGCGTCAAGTCAGCCCCGCCTAGAATATTGCCCCATTGATCTGATCCGCCAAGCTGTAGGGTACAGCCATGACGACGGTAAAGTTCTAAGAAGTCATAAGATTGTAACAGTGTGTAATTAAACTCAAGGAACGTCATGGGCTGTTCGCGGTCAAGGCGGCGTTTGACCGACTCCAGTGTAACCATACGGTTAATCGTGAAGTGCTTACCAATATCCCGGAGGAATTCGATATATCCGAGCTTGTCGAGCCAATCTGCATTGTCCACCATGATCGCCGCGTTCTCGCCGTCAAAATCCAAAAATTTCGAAAAAACCTGTTTTATGCCGTCCTTGTTGGCTTCGATAATGTCCGGCGTTAGGATAGGCCGCGATTTGTCTTTGTCGGAGGGGTCACCAATCTTCGTAGTGCCGCCGCCCAAAAGAACAATGGGGCGTCCGCCTGATTTCTGTAGGTGACGTAGCATCATAATCTGAACCAGAGACCCGACATGCAGGCTGGGCGCTGTGCAATCAAAGCCAATATAGCCTGTAATGCTTTGCGTCGCCGCCTTATCTAGGCCCGTTTCATCGGTACATTGGTAGAGAAACCCGCGCTCGGTAAGCGTTTGCATCAATTTTGATTGAAACTTGGACATGAATCTGGCCTATAAATCTGTAGAGGGCTTTACTAACAAAGCGGCCCTTGATGTCAAAAGGAATTGGATGAGCCAGATTGTTTACACGGCCCTTGGTCTTATGAGTGGAACCTCTCTTGACGGTGTCGATGCTGCTTTTTTGGAAACTGACGGGGAGCGTATTTTACGGTTTGGCCCAAGTATGACCCTTGAATATACAGCGAATGACAGAGAGACGCTAACACAGGCAACGCAAGCGGCGCTGAGGTGGCAATTCAAAGAGGCCCGCCCCAATAGCTTCGCCGCAGCAGAAGAGGTCATCAACCGAACCCATGTGGAAGCGATCATGGCTATTGGGGCCGCGCATCTTGATTGGATGGAGCGACTGAACCTCATCGGATTTCACGGCCAAACGGTTTTGCACCATCCGCCCGCTGGCGGTAAAGCCGGGCAAACGCTCCAATTGGGCGATGGGCGGGTTTTGGCCGCTGCTTTTGGGGTTCCTGTGGCCCATGATTTTCGCTCAGACGATGTGGCTGCGGGCGGACAAGGTGCGCCGCTCGCGCCGATTTATCACAAAGCTTTGGCTGCGCACTCAGGGCTTGAGGGCGCAGTCGGCGTCTTAAATATTGGCGGTGTTTCGAATGTCACGCTCATTTCGGGTGAAGATATTCTAGCAACTGATTGCGGGCCAGGCAACGGGCCGCTGGATAATTGGATGAAGACAGCGGCGTCTCAAAATTATGATGATAGGGGCCGACATGCTCAATGGGGGCAGCCGGATTTCAGGCTAATTGATCGTTGGCTTGGGCGTGATTTTTTCAGCCAGCTCGTACCAAAATCGGCAGACCGATACGATTTTGATGTAAATGCAGATTTATCCGGCAAGTCCGCGCGCGACGGGGCGGCGACGTTGGCCGCGTTTTGCGCCATTGCGACTGCTAAAACTATGTGCACTATGCCGCTGCGGCCAAAGACAGTCATTGTTTGCGGCGGCGGACGCCGTAATTGGGCCCTACTGTGGATGTTGATGGGGCAGATACCTGCGTGTGTGAAAACGGCAGAAGATGTAGGATGGGACGGGGATGCCATAGAGGCTCAGGCGTTCGCTTATTTGGCGGCAAGAGCGCTGCGAGGATTACCAATTTCTTTTCCGGATACAACGGGTGTAACAGCCCCCATGACAGGCGGCCGGATCGCTTATCCTTCGATTAATCGTGGCTCCCGATAAGGCACGTATTTTTCTTCAAGGTGTTCATCAAGATATTCATCAATCACGTTGAGCGCTTCTTCGAGGTGATTCGTGTAGAAATGATCGGCCCCTTCGATGCGGTGCGTTGTAATCTGGGTGCCTTTTTGAACGCGAATACGCTCAATCACGCGGTCTACATCATCTGCCGGGACAATCGGGTCGTGGCTACCGTAGGTGACCAAGCCTGATGCCGGGCAGGGTGCAAGAAAAGCAAAATCATAAGTGTTTGTGGGCAGAGACATTGAAATGAAACCTGCGATCTCAGGCCGGCGCATCAAAAGCTGCATTCCGATCCAAGCGCCGAACGAATATCCTGAAACCCATGTAAAAGGCGCGTTCTGGTTGAAGCTCTGCATCCAATCGAGCGCATAGGCGGCGTCTTGGAGCTCGCCTTGTCCGTTATCATATTCACCCACGGATCGGCCAATGCCGCGAAAGTTAAACCGAAGTACAGAAAAACCCCGGGCTTTGTATTGCTCATACATAGATACAGGAATGCGATGATCCATGTGTCCGCCAGCTTTGGGGTGCGGAGACAGAATAAGGGCACAGGGGGCGGCTGGATCATCGGAGGGATGATAACGGCCTTCAAGCCGACCATCTGGACCGGCAAAAATGACTTCGGGCATTTAAGCTCTCTATTTTTATGACCGCAGTGCGGAATTAATCTTGACTAAATTGGTCGGAATTATTACATCCAATCCAATTATGATTTGGCGATGCCTTTAACAAGGGCAATCACAAAAAGCGAGAAAAACCTGCAACTAACCTGCCAATGAGAGATAAAACGCAGTGAAACTAACAGCCAAAGGACGATACGCGGTGATGGCCGTGGCTGATTTGGCCGCGCAAGGCGAGGATGCTATAGCGCCGCTCACCGATATATCGGCGCGCCAAAAAATATCTCTCTCATTTTTGGAACAGCTTTTTGCTAAACTCCGGCGTGCGGGTATCGTTGAGAGTCAACGTGGTGCTGGCGGTGGCTATCGACTTGTAACCCGGCCAGAAGTGCTGACGCTCGATCATATTATTTTTGCGGTCAACGAAGACATCAAAGCCCATGGATGTACGCCCGAAACTAAAATAGCCTGCACAGGCGGTTCTGAGCGGTGTGTGACACATAATTTATGGGGCGCGCTCGAAGACCATATCGAGCAATTCTTGGCCGGTATTACGATCGCTGATGTGCTCGCCCAGCGCTTTTCAGCGGTGGAGGCGGCGGAATGAGCCGTGTCTACCTTGATCATAACGCGACATCTCCGGCGCGGCCCGAAGTCATCAAGGCTGTGACGCGCGCGATGCATGTCACCGGAAACCCGTCCGCCCAACACGGCGATGGCCGCGAGGCCAGCCGGTTGGTGTCTAATGCACGCGAAGCTGTGGGCATGGCGCTTGGCCTATGCGCGCAGGACATCATGTTTAACGGCGGCGGCAGTGAGGGCGATAATACAGTCATTCAGTCTGTGGTCAAACAGGGTTGCAAACGGCTTCTAGTCTCTGCGATGGATCATCCGGCGACGTTGTTGGCTGCTGAGGCCTCTGGCGCATTGGTTGAGATCATTCCAGCCGATGATCAGGGCCGCACGGACATGGTATGGCTTGCGGCGCGCCTTGACGCTTGGGACGCAACGGATGGTCGTCCTTTTGTGTCGCTCGTTGCCGCCAACAGCGAAACTGGGGTTATTCAAGACACAGAAACAGCCGCGGATTTAGTTCACGAAGCGGGCGGATTGATTCTCATTGATGCGGTTCAGGCTTTCGGGAAAATGACCATGACATTCCTGCCGGATTATTTGACGGTCTCCGCGCACAAGCTTGGAGGCCCGCAAGGCGTTGGCGCGCTTTATCTAGCGGCTGATGCGCCATTTGATCCGCTGATAACAGGCGGTGGCCAAGAGCGCCGCCGCCGCTCAGGCACACATAATGTAGCGGGAATTTCCGGATTTGGAGCGGCTGTTAAAGCTATGACCGATTTGGATCATACGCTACCCATGCGAGAGCGCATTGAGTCCGGCCTTCGCGCTATGGAGCCCGAACTGACGATCTTTGGCGAAAAAGCCAAACGCCTTCCTAATACAAGCTTTTTTGCCGTTCCTGATGCCAGTTCAATGACGCTGATGATGTCGCTCGATCTTAAACATATCTCTGTCAGCACCGGAACGGCCTGCTCGTCTGGAAAAACAGGCGAGAGCCGCTCAGTGCGCGCGATGGGTTTGCTTCATAAAGCGCCCAAAGGCGCAATTCGGGTCAGCCTTGGTTATAATTCAACGATGGCCGACGCCGAAGCTTTTTTGGCGGCGTGGGCGGATATAAGACGTAAAACAATGCGAGGTGCCGCGTGACCGAAACCGTAAAAGTAAAAGACTCCATTGAAGCTTCTACCGTCGAAGGTGTGCGCTCGCTTGAGGCGGATAAGTATAAATACGGTTTTGATTCCGACATTGAGCAAGAGTTTGCGCCCAAGGGCCTGAACGAAGATATTGTCAGGTTTATTTCGGCCAAAAAAGAAGAGCCGGAGTGGCTACTCGAGTGGCGACTCGAGGCCTATAGACGATGGCTTACCCTTGAGGAGCCGACATGGGCGATGGTCGATTATCCCAAAATCGATTTTCAAGATGCCTATTACTATG
Source organism: uncultured Caulobacterales bacterium (assembly GCA_964352785.1). Lineage (GTDB taxonomy): Bacteria > Pseudomonadota > Alphaproteobacteria > Caulobacterales > Maricaulaceae > JACOMS01. The sequence goes on along the minus strand of CAYGTI010000001.1, from coordinate 70,429 downwards.
CTTCGCCTGTGAAAAAAGACGGGCCGAAGTCGCTCGACGAAGTTGATCCAGAAATTCTCGCGATTTACGACAAGCTGGGTATATCCTTGCGCGAGCAGGAGGTGCTTGCCGGGGTCGAAGGCGCGCCCAAAGTGGCTGTCGATGCGGTTTTTGACAGCGTTTCGGTTGTGACAACCTTTAAAGCAGAGCTTGCCAAAGACGGCGTGATTTTCTGCTCTTTTTCCGAGGCCGTCAAAGAGCACCCCGAACTTGTGCGCAAATATATGGGCTCCGTCGTGCCGCTGACGGACAATTATTACGCCACGCTTAATAATGCCGTTTTTTCGGATGGATCATTTGTTTATATTCCGCCGGGCGTGCGCTGCCCGATGGAGCTATCCACTTATTTCCGCATGAACGCGCAAGGCACAGGCCAGTTTGAGCGCACATTAATTATCGCGGACAAAGGCTCTTACGTCTCTTATCTTGAGGGATGCACTGCGCCTATGCGAGATGAAAATCAGCTCCATGCGGCGATTGTGGAAATTATTGTCCATGACGACGCTGAAGTTAAATATTCTACCGTTCAAAATTGGTGGCCCGGCAATAGCGAAGGCAAGGGCGGGGTTTATAATTTCGTGACGAAACGGGCGGATTGCCGAGGTGAAAACTCCAAAGTGAGCTGGACCCAAGTAGAAACAGGGTCGGCCGTGACATGGAAATACCCAAGCTGCATTTTGCGGGGTGATAACAGCCAAGGCGAATTTTACTCCATCGCCATTACCAACGGTCATCAACAAGCCGACACCGGTACCAAGATGATTCATTTGGGCAAAAACACTAAATCACGCGTGATCTCTAAGGGGATTAGCGCGGGTAAGTCCAATTCAACCTACCGCGGGCTTGTGTCCGCGCACAAAAAAGCCGCAGGTGCGCGTAATTTTACGCAGTGCGACAGCCTTTTAATCGGCGATCAATGCGGCGCGCATACTGTGCCTTATGTGGAGTCCAACACGCCCAGCGCGCAGTTTGAGCATGAAGCCACAACCAGCAAGCTCTCCGATGATCAGCTGTTCTACTGCCGCCAGCGCGGCCTATCCGAAGAAGATGCGGTTGCGCTTCTTGTAAACGGGTTTTGCCGTGACGTGCTGCAAGAACTTCCTATGGAGTTTGCAGTTGAAGCACAAAAACTCGTGGCGATTTCGCTTGAAGGGAGCGTCGGCTAATGCGGTTAGCGGTTTTTATAATGATGGCTGCATTGACGGCTTGCAGCCCTGCGGTGGTAGAGATTCCGGAACCTCCCGAGGTGCCGGAAACCGGCTTGGCTGCGCCTGAGCCGCTATCTGATATCAAGCAACCCTCAGAGATCGACTTTGCGGCTTACAACAAAACCCTCGCGGCGTTTATCGGTTTGGACATTGGCGAGCCCATGAACAGCGCGGAGCAAAAAGTGCTCACGGCGTTCACCGCTGATGCGGGCGGAGAGGGAAATCCTGTTTTTGAGATGGACAAATTCCAAGGCTATATCGGCGGTCAGGCCTTTGTCGCCACGCTGGATAATATGGCGGACGATAGCGTTAAGGCGCAGCAACTTTATGCCATAGGCAAGAAAACATCCGGCGAAGCCTATGTTTTGGTGGATTATGGCATGCGGATTAAATGCCGACGCGGCGAGATCAAAAATACATGGGGGACGACATTGTGTCCATAAGAACAGGCCTTTTCGCGCTTTTCACCGTCTTTCTAGTGGCGTGTAGTCCCAAAGCGGCTCCGCCGTTTGATGCGGCTTTGAACGCTCACATTCAATCTATTCAAAACCGTGATATTGAAGCCTTTACCCAAACACTGACGCTTGACCCTAACTTGCCATTGATCTTTCCAGATGGCTCTATGCTGATGACCCGCGCGGAAGTACTTGCTTTCCATACAGAATGGTTTGCGGATACAAATTGGGTTTATGAACCGCAGATTATCGGCACACTGGTGAGCGAAAGCGCCGCCGTTGCTACGGTGCGCTACACGTACCGGGATACGCCAGAGGGCGCGCCGCGCTCAGCCCTTTTGGGGCTTGTATTTGAGCTTCAAAACGGTGAATGGCGGCTCATTCATGACCAAAATACACGCATTCAGAATATACAGATTCAGGAGTAACTCATGGCCAAAGCAGCAAAAGCCCAAAAAAAAACGTCCCAAGACCTAGGGCCGAAACGTACATTGATTACGTTATCTGAGGGCGAAAAAACCTACGCTATGTCCCGCGCGCTCGTGCAGGGCGATTGGTGTTTTGTTTCTGGTACTGTCGGATATGATTATGCCAAGGGCGAACTTCCGGGTAGCGCGGCGCAACAAGCCCAAAATACGTTTACAAACATTATCTCCGCACTGAAAGCCGCCAAGTTTGAACTCGGTCACACGGTGCGTGTTCAATATACGCTGGCGGACCGTCAATATATGGACGAGGTTTTGCCGATTATTCAGCAGCATTTTGGTAATATCCTTCCTTCGGCGACGATGGTTATCGCAGAGCTCGTTGACCCCAAAATGAAGATCGAAATCGAAGTCACAGCGTTTAAGGGCTGAGCTCCAACCGCAGTCTCGTGAATTGATCGAGGATCAATTCAATGCGGTGAAGTGCGAAGAAAGATTATGATCGATAAAATCAACATAGATAAAAAGTTTTCACTTTTCTCAGACCACTGGCAGCCCAAGATCGCGGCGGAGATGAACGGGCAGGAGTTTAAACTGGTGAAATTCCAAGGTGAATATCCGTTTCATGCCCATGAAGCCGAGGACGAAATGTTCTTTTGCTGGAAGGGTGAATTTTTCATGGATTTCGAGGCGCATGACAGTATCGAGATTAAACAAGGCGAAGCCATTGTCATCCCCAAAGGCGTTGTTCATCGTCCCCGCGCAGAAGAGGAATGTCAGGTGTTCCTGATCGAACCTGCGGGCCTTAAAAACAATGGAACGGCAACGGTGGAAGAAAAATATGATGCACCTAATGGTGTGAGGGTTTGAAGCCAGGTTAAGTGAAAATAATTATCTTGAAATATGAAAATGAGACAATGAAATGCTAAAAATAAATAACCTATCGGCCGCTGTTGATGATGGTCAAAAGACGATTCTCTCTGGTCTATCACTGGAGATTCCTGCGGGCGAAGTCCATGCGATTATGGGCCCCAACGGAGCCGGGAAATCGACCTTGTCTTATGTTCTGACCGGACGGGATGGCTACGATGTTACTGGCGGTGACGTATTTTACAAGGGTGATAACTTGCTCGATATGGAACCGGAAGAGCGGGCCGCGAGCGGTCTATTTTTATCGTTTCAATATCCGCTGGAAATACCGGGCGTGCCGACATTGACGTTCCTGCGCACGGCAGTGAATGTGCAGCTTAAAGCGCGCGGCGAAGATGAAATGTCTGCGCCGGAGTTTCTTAAAAAGGCACGCGCAATTGCCTCTGAACTCAAGATCAAACCGGATATGCTCAAGCGTCCGCTGAATGTGGGCTTTTCCGGCGGCGAGAAAAAACGCATGGAAATTTTCCAGATGTTGATGCTCGAGCCGTCCTTTATTGTTATGGACGAAACCGACTCCGGCCTTGATGTTGACGCGTTGCGGATTGTGGCTGACGGGGTGAACAGGTTGCGCTCGCCTGATCGCGGCATGCTTGTGATAACGCATTATCAACGCCTTTTGGACTACATCGTGCCTGATCGTGTTCACGTCCTCGCGGGCGGAAAAATTGCGGCTAGCGGCGACGCTGATTTTGCCAAAAAACTCGAATCTGAGGGTTATGATGCCTACGCCGCATAGATATAATAATTCCTCCCTCGCTGCGCGGGGGAGGTGGGCGGAGCGTTTTGTTTCAAAACGCGGAGCTCGGAGGGGGCGCACCTTTTACGGTGCGTTGTTTGCGTATGTTACTTCGCTGCGCTCGGCCCCCTCAGTCTTGCGTGTTTTGACAAACACTCCAGACAGCTCCCCCACAAGTGAGGGAGCAATATGACTGCGAATATCATAAACGAGCTCCCCCATCGCCGCCTCGAAGCTTGGAAGTGGACGGATGTACGCGCCAAGGTCAGCCAAGGCCAAGCTGGCCTATCATCCGAAGGCGCGCCAAAGTTTACACCGCCGCATGGTATTCATATCGGACAAGGCGACGGGCATCCCTCCGAGAGTGTCATGGGTAAGCTTGCGTCGCAATTTGCCGGACAGGCATGGCAAGCCTATGTCCCGGACGGCGCAAAACCGTCCGAGCCGCTGCTGATCGAAGACTTAAACGGCGGACATGTACGCGCGGCGATTATGATTGGTAAAGGCGCGTCTCTGACCATCATTGAGCATTACCGCGGAAAGGGGCGGGGGTTCGCCAATCTGGACATGCATATTCACGTTGCCGAGGGCGCGAGTCTAACGCGGATTATAGTTCATGACGATCCGGCTGATTTTGTCCGTGTTGCCACCGCCTCTATCGCATGTGAAGCGGATGCCAAAATAGAGCAATATACGCTGTCGTTCGGCGCAGCGTTATCACGGCTTGAAACGCGTCTGTCCGGCGACGGCGCAAATATCGACGCCGTGATCAACGGCGCTTATTTGCTGGGCGGAGATCGCCACGTTGACATGACGAGCCATATTGATCTGCAGTTTCCGGACTGCGTGATCCGCCAAGCCGTCAAAGGGGTGGTCACTGATAAATCTCGCGGTGTGTTTCAAGGTAAATTCCACGTCCACCGCGCAGCCCAGCACACCGATGCTGAAATGCGCCACGATGCGTTGATGCTCTCGGAAACGTCTGAAATACGGGCCAAGCCCGAGCTTGAAATTTACGCCGATGATGTGGCGTGCGCGCATGGGAACACGATTGGTCAGCTTGACGAGTCCGCGCTGTTCTATATGCGCCAACGCGGCATTCCAGTGGCCCAGGCACGCGCCCTGCTGACCGAAGCCTTTGTGTCTGATGTCTTTGATGATGTGCCGGATGAAGCAACGAAAGAGAGTTTGCTCAATAAGGTTCGCGGGTGGCTGGAGGCGCACTCATGATTTTTCATGTTGAGACAGTTCGCGCGCAATTTCCAATCCTAGAGCGCAAAATTAACGGCTATCCGCTGGCTTATTTGGATAATGCGGCGAGCGCACAAAAGCCCTTCGCTGTGATTGACGCCATGACCGAGCGCATGAAAAGCTCCTATGCCAATGTGCACAGAGGTTTGCACACCATGGCCAATGAAACCACCGAAGCGTTCGAAGGTGCGCGCGGCAAAGTCGCAGAGTTTTTGGGCGCGCCGAGCGCGTCAAACATTGTGTTTACGCGCGGCGCGACCGAAGCGCTTAACTTGGCCGCCTACGGCCTGTCCCATGATATCAAGCGGGGGGACGAAATCATTATTTCCGAAATGGAGCATCACTCCAATATCGTACCTTGGCATTTTCTACGTGAGCGTTACGGGGCTGTGATTAAATTCATTCCAGTGCATGATGACGGCAGTCTTGATTTAGACGCCTATAAATCCATGTTGTCAGCGAAAACTAAAATCGTGTCCGTTGTGCATATGTCCAATGTTTTAGGTACGGTGAATCCTGTCAAACAAATGGGGACATGGGCCAAAGCGGCTGGCGCGGTTTTTATTGTCGATGGAACGCAAGCCGCCGTGCATATGGCAATTGATGTGGTCGATTTAGGTGTCGATCTGTTTTGCATGACGGGACACAAGCTTTACGGCCCGAACGCAATTGGTGCGCTTTACGGAACTCATGACATGCTTGAGCGCATGCAGCCCTTTAACGGCGGCGGCGAAATGATTGAAGACGTGTTCCAAGACCGGGTGACTTATAATGACCCGCCGCATAAATTCGAGGCTGGAACGCCGCCCATCATAGAAGCTATAGGCCTACGCGCGGCCATTGATTGGTACCGCTCTTTTGATCCAAAGGATATCCATCTTCATGAAATGGCGGTCTATAATCACGCGCTGGATGGTCTGCGCGAGATTAATTGCTTTCAGTTGGTAGGCGACGCGCCCGGCAAAGGCAGCGTATTGGCGTTTAACCTCAAGGGCGCACACGCGCATGATGTGGCGCAAATACTTGATAAATACGGGGTTGCTGTGCGGGCGGGGCAGCATTGTACGCAGCCCCTGATGGAGCGGTTTGGTATTCATTCCACAGCGCGCGCGAGCTTTGGGATCTACAACACACTAGACGAGGCTGACCGCCTAATTGCTGGCGTGAAAAAATGCGCGGCCTTTTTATTATGATCCGTGATACTATATGGGTGAGACTATGAGCGAAATGACAAACAGACAGCGCCAAGCCGAAGCGATGGCAAATGCGCAAATCCCGGGGCTGACACCGGATAATGTGGTGGGCGAAACTGCGCCAAAACGCGACGTGATCGACGTTTCGGGCGCGCCCGCAGATATACCAGATGAGGCAGAAATAGAGCGTATTACGGCGGATGTAATAGGGCAGCTTAAAAGCGTCTATGACCCTGAAATTCCCGTAGATATTTATGAACTGGGCCTAATTTATAAGGTCGAGCTTGAGGATGACCGCACGCTCAAAGTTGATATGACCCTGACTGCGCCGGGCTGCCCGGTCGCGGGCGAAATGCCCATTTGGGTGCAGGATGCTTGCGCCGTTGTGGCTGGTGTTCGGCGCGTTGAGGTTAGTATGACGTTTGATCCGCCGTGGACCATGGACCGGATGAGCGATGAAGCCCGGCTTGAACTGAATATGTTTTAAGGATTGATTATGGCCAGACGACCTAGACCTAAACTTGTCACCTTAACCGATGAGGCTGCCACGCGCGTGCGCGAAATTCTGGACGAGCGCGGCGAAGGCTATTTGCGTGTTGGCGTCAAAAATGGCGGCTGTGCAGGCATGGAATATATGATGGATTATGTCTCTGAAATTTCACCCCTCGACGAAGTAGTTGAGGACAAAGACGTGCAAATCGTTGTCGACGCTAAGGCTGTCCTTTTCATACTCGGGTCTGTGGTCGATTATGAAACAACGATCCTTCATTCTAAATTTCTCTTCAAAAACCCTAACCAGACAGATGCTTGCGGATGCGGCGAAAGCGTGACGATTGTCCCTGCGCTGGGGTAGGACGTGACCCTTGGCGAATATGATACATTTTGCGGCGGGTTGCGGCGATCCGAAAAAGCCGTTCAGTGGGGCGGCGCGCATGTGTGGAAAGTTGGCGGTAAGATGTTCGCGGTTGCGGGATGGAGCGAAGGCGAGGCGTTGGCTGTCAGGTTTAAGGCCTCGGAAATTGCCTACTCCGTTTTGAAAGATCAGCCGGGCCTACGCCCCGCACCATATTTGGCCTCGCGCGGCATGTCGTGGATTCAGCATTACGCACCGCCGGGGCTAGGGGATGACGATCTCAAGGCGCATCTTAAAGCCTCTTACCGCATGGCCGTATCACGTTTAACCCGGAAAAAGCAGCGCGAGCTTGGGATCGCCCCTGATGTGGATTAACCAGAAAATATGAAGCTCTACACATCCCCTCTGTCTCCGTTCGCCCGCAAAGTACACATCTTGGCATTGTTAAAAGATATTGCGCTTGAATATGTAACAGCAACGGCTGACATCGAAAATGGTTACACAGGCGGCGTAAACGCTCTTGGGAAAATACCGACGCTAGAAATGGATGGCGGCAAGGTGCTCGTTGATAGCCCGGTGATTTGCGAATATCTGGACAGTTTACATACGCCACTCTTGGCGCGTTCGGGCGATGAGCGCTGGCATCAACTGCACTTAAATGCCCTAGGCGACGGCCTATCAGATGCTGTCTATAATCTGAGGTATGAAATGGCCCGTCCTGAAAGCCTGCATTGGCCTCAGATGATCGCGCGGCATGAGGCGGCTATAAAGTCTACTGTTATCCGTCTGAATGAAGATATAGACGGGCTTGGCAGTCCTTGGAACTTTAGCAATATATCAATTATATGCGCGCTCGATTATGCGGATTTCAGAGCGTCCCATATTGGGTGGCGTAACCTCGCGCCAAAGCTGGCAGAGTGGCATAAAGGGTTCACACGTTCCTCTATTTGGACCTCCACTAACGCCTATAATGAGAGCTAAACTCGAAACTAGAGCGGTAATTCTCCCGAGAGGGGAATAAACCAACCCATGGTATAATTCTTGCTGATGTCTCACCTGATAAAACAGGTGAGACACGCATGCAAAAGATTGTAGATCGGCTGGAATTTTCCATATTTATCCTTGCGATATGTATGATTTCCGCCGGAGTATTGGGGCTTTACCTCAAGATTTTTAATATGGCACCGCCTGCTCCGGGCGAGTTTGTCCATTTGCCGATCATGTGCCTTATGGCGCTTGTTATCATTGTACGCTTGCGAGAGGCCACGTTTGGGCTTTTATCTATTCTACCCTATTTCTTTCTGATGCTACTTGCCGTCGCATCATTTAAGTGGTCGCAACAGCCAGCGCTTACCATTCGGGAAGGCATTACAGCCTTGCTCAATGTTCTTTTTCTCGCGACAATGTGTTGGCGGTATAGCTGGAAGCAATTGATCGAAGGTATGTGGATCGCTATGTTCGGCATGGTTGTCTTTTCGCTCATTCTTTATGTTGCGGTGCCGAGTATTGGCCGTATGGCCGAAACACATATAGGCGCGATGTCGGGTATCTGGATTGAAAAGAACGCAGCAGGACAAATTGGTGTTTTCGGGGCCTGCTTGGCGTTGGCGCGGATGGCGATCACGCCAAAGACGTTCATGGTATCAATGTTATCGTTCTTGATCTTCACGCTGTTTTTACTGCTTACAACCTCTAAAACCTCTCTTGTGGCTTACCTGTTAGTCTGCACCGGTTTTGGTTGGGTTTTCATGATGCGTCGCAGCTTACCTGTTTCTATGATGACGCTGTCAGTCTCACTCATAGGCGGCGGGCTTCTCGTAAGCTGGATTAAGGGAAATACAGCCGAAGTTTTAGGACTGCTCGGCCGTAGCGCAACCTTTACGGGCCGCTCGGAAATCTGGCAAGCTGTAGAGTTTAGTCTCGCGGATAAGCCTTTTTTGGGTCACGGATATATGGCATATTGGGGCAAGGATCTTTATGGCCGCACGCTGGCTTATGTCTATGACGATCTACAGTTTCTGCCGCTTCACTCACACAATTCTTTCATAGAGATGAAACTCAATTTGGGATTGGTCGGTCTATCTATTTTGGTAGGCAGTCTCATTCTTTATGCCATTATTGCTTTGGCTAAAGTCAGACAATCACATGGTGCGTATTTCGTTATCCCGTTCATGATGGCAGCTTTGATCATTGGTGCATTTGAGTCTGTTTTGGCTTCACCGGCAAATTTCGCAGGCGCTATAATTGTTCTTGTGGCAGCTAAAATGGCGCGGCCAACCTTGTTTAGTGAAAAACAATCAGGGTTTTGGACAACGGTCAATAATTTTCGCACAGAGGGTCATGGCCCGTTCAAGCGCCCGTTGCGCCCCGCCGCTTCACCAGTGTTCAGGTCTGCCGCTTCTATGCCGCAAGCTAACTTTAAAGATCGTAGGCGACCTCAAAATTTTGTAGAGCGCCGCCGGGCCTCTAGGCAGAGTGTTGCTGCTCGTACTTCAAAGGGTCAATTGACGGGAAAAGCTCTACGGGACAGGCTCTATGGTGGCCATAAAGCTTAAGCAGTATGCCATGTTTTACTTAACCTTAAACGTGAAGCGGCTGTAAAATCGGTGCAAAAAAAACCGGGCTGCGAGGCCCGGATTTAATGTTTAGCAGTGACGCTTAACCTAGCACTTATAGTACATGTCAAACTCAACAGGGTGAGGATGCATGTCGACGCGGTGCACTTCCTCCATCTTCATGTTAATATAGGCGTCAATTTGATCATCATCAAAAACGCCGCCCGCTTTGAGGAAGTCTCGATCACCATCAAGGCTTTCTAAGGCTTCGCGAAGACTACCGCAAACTTGCGGAATTTGAGCTGCCTCTTCTGGCGGGAGATCGTAAAGATCTTTATCCATTGGATCACCAGGATGAATTTGGTTCTTTATACCGTCCAGACCCGCCATGAGTAGCGCTGTGTACGTCAGGTAAGGGTTGCCTGCGGGGTCAGGGAAACGGGCTTCGAGGCGCTTGCCTTTTGGAGAGGCTGTCCATGGTATACGGATTGATGCAGAGCGGTTGCGGGCAGAGTAGGCCAGCATGACGGGTGCTTCAAAGCCAGGTACAAGCCGCTTGTATGAGTTTGTCGAGGCGTTGGCGAAGGCATTGATAGCCTTGGCATGTTTAATAATACCGCCAATATAATAGAGGCACTGTTTGGAGAGTCCCGCATATTCATCGCCGGCAAATAAGGGCTTCTTGTCTTTCCAGATCGACATATGAACGTGCATACCCGTGCCATTGTCATTCCAGACAGGTTTTGGCATAAATGTCGCCGTTTTGCCATAAGCATGGGCGACGTTGTGAACGATATATTTGTAAAGCTGCATATTATCGCCCATCTGCAGGAGCGTATCAAACTGCATACCAAGCTCGTGCTGGCTTGGTGCCACTTCGTGGTGATGTTTTTCAGGTCGAAGGCCGAGCTCTTCCATAATAGATAACATTTCGGAGCGCATGTCTTGTGCTGAATCGACAGGCGGAACCGGGAAGTAGCCGCCTTTGGGTCCAGGGCGGTGGCCCATATTGCCGCCTTGATATTGTGTGCCCGTATTATATGGGCCTTCGGCGCTATCAAACTCATATCCAGTTTTGTTTTGAGACGTATCCCAACGAACGTCATCAAAGACAAAAAATTCGGCTTCCGGTCCAAAATAAACGTCATCGCCGACTTTGGCGGAACGCATATAATTTTCAGCAGCTTTGGCTGTTCCGCGCGGGTCACGATTATAGGGTTCCGCTGTGTCTGGTTCCAAAATATCACAGAAAACGGCGAGTGTATCTTGCTGGAAGAACGGATCCATTTTTGCTGTATCTGCATCCGGCAGTAAAACCATGTCGGACTCGTTAATGTCTTTCCAACCCGCAATAGAGGAGCCGTCAAACATCGTTCCGTCCGTGAATAAATCTTCGTCTACAAGATCGGAGTGGAATGTGACGTGCTGCATTTTACCTTTGGGATCTGTGAAACGCAAATCGACAAATTTTATGTCTTCGTCTTTAATTTTTTTAAGTAACTTATCTGACATGACTGTGTCTTTCCCTTAACAGTGTTCGTTTGTGTTTATTATTAAAGCGCAGCTTCGTCTGACTCGCCGGTTCTGATGCGGATCGCTTGCGAAATGTCCGAGACGAAAATTTTGCCATCTCCGATTTTTCCGGTCTTTGCGGCAGTTTGAATGGCCTCAAGAGCCGGTTCAACCTGATCGTCCGCCACAACGAGTTCGAGTTTTAGCTTGGGCAAAAAGTCAACGACATATTCAGCGCCGCGGTAAAGTTCAGTGTGTCCTTTTTGACGGCCAAAACCTTTGGCCTCAACAACGGTCATGCCCTGCAACCCAACTTCTTGGAGGGCTTCCTTTACTTCATCGAGTTTGAAGGGTTTGATAATGGCTTCGATTTTTTTCATGAGGGAATCTCCGGCAGGGTGAATGTGACCATAATCGTTTTAAAATATGCCGGGGCAGAGTCGAGGTTACGGGGAAAAGAGGTGGTGGTGAGTCGATCTTGGGGCGGTTTTTGCACCAAAAATGTTCAACTCAGAATGCCTGCGGTGAAAAAATAGGCGTTTCTAATTCACATATGTTGCTCAATCGTAACCTTAGCACTATGAAGTCCGTAGCTGAACGGCTAAAGAGGCGGTGAATTCTGACAGGAGAACATTGTGGCTAAACTGACCGCTCGTCCGCCAAAGAAGACCTATATTACAGATCAACAGGCACTTGATTTTCATGCATTTCCCACTCCGGGAAAGCTCAGTTTGTTGCCAACAAAACCTATGGCAACGCAGCGCGATTTGTCATTGGCTTATTCGCCCGGCGTGGCGGTACCAGTGGAAGAAATTGCTAGGGATCCTGATCTTGCTTACGATTATACCTCCAAAGGTAATATGGTGGCTGTGATTTCCAACGGGACAGCGATTCTCGGTCTTGGGAACTTGGGCGCGGCGGCGTCAAAACCTGTGATGGAAGGTAAGTCTGTTCTCTTTAAACGGTTTGCTGACATCGACTCGTTCGATATCGAAGTCGAAGAGGAAGACGCTGAAAAGTTCATTGAGTGTGTTCGCAGATTCGGAAATACGTTTGGCGGCATAAACCTTGAGGACATTGGATCGCCTGAGTGTTTTATCATTGAGCAGCGTCTGCGTGATGAACTTGATATACCTGTGTTCCATGATGATCAGCACGGTACGGCCATTATCGCGACTGCTGGATTAATAAATGCCTGTGATTTAACAGGACGGAAGTTCGAAGACATCAAAGTTGTTTTATCCGGGGCTGGCGCGGCTGGCTTGTCGGTTCTGGGGTTGATCAAACGCCTCGGTGTCAAAGACGAAAACGCGATTGTTCTTGATAGTAAAGGTGTTGTTTACCGCGGCCGCACAGAAGCGATGGATCAGTGGAAAGCGCCACATGCCATTGATACGGATTTGCGCACACTCGAAGAAGCGATGCGCGGTGCGGACGTTTTCTTGGGGTTATCTGTGGCGGGGATTGTCACAAAAGACATGGTTGCCTCCATGAATAAAAATCCGATTATTTTCGCTATGGCCAACCCTGACCCGGAAATAACACCCGAAGATATCAAAGAGGTACGTGATGATGCGATCATTGCAACCGGGCGCTCTGACTATCCCAACCAAGTCAATAATGTGTTGGGTTTTCCTTATATCTTCCGAGGCGCATTGGATGTGCGGGCCCGAAATGTAAATGAAGAAATGAAACTGGCTTGCGCGCACGCTTTGGCAGCTCTGGCGCGCGAAGATGTACCAGAAGAAGTCGCTGCGGCTTATCACGGTAAGCGCCCTAAATACGGCCCGGAATATATTATCCCTGCGCCGTTTGATCCGCGCTTGATTTCTGAAATTCCGCCATATGTGGCGCAGTCTGCCATGGATACAGGCGTGGCCCGCAAACCCATCGAAGACATGGATGCATACCGCCATTCTCTTGCGCGCCGTCAAGACCCGACAGCCGCTTTACTGCAAGGCATAGCGGCTTCTGTCGTGGATAATCCCAAAACGATCATTTTTGCCGAAGGCGAAGAGCCCGCGGTTATTCGCGCTGCGCAGGCGTTCCAACAGCGCGGCCTCGGGAAAGCTATTCTCATTGGCCGGGACGAGCCGATTCGTAATAATATGAAGCTTTTGGGGGTTGAAAACCCTGAGACCCTGACCATTCTCAATGCGCGCCTTTTTGACCGCAATGCTGAATTCGTTGAAACGCTTTATGCCAAATTGCAACGGCGGGGCTTCTTGCGCCGTGATGTACAGCGTTTAGTCAATAATGACCGGAATATTTTTTCTGCCTTGATGCTACACCACGGACTAGCGGATGGCATGGTGACAGGCGTGACCCGCAGCTATGATATCGCTTTGCAGGACGTCAAGCGTGTACTGTCCCATGATGATTATGAGCGCACAATGGGTGTGTCCGTGGTTGTCAACAAAGCGCGAACTTTATTTATTGCTGATACTAATATTACTGAGTTCCCGAATGCCCAAGAACTTGCAGATATTGCGGAAACCACAGCCGGTTTTGCCCGTCAATTTGGCTTTCAGCCGCGTGTGGCACTGCTGTCTTATTCTACGTTTGGTAACCCTCCGGGTGAGCGTATGCATCGAGTCCGCGAGGCCGTGAGCATTCTTGATAAGCGCGAAGTTGATTTTGAATATGAAGGCGATATGGCTGCCGATGTCGCTTTGGATCCGCTACATGCACTGACATATCCGTTCTCGCGGCTCAGTGATGCTGCAAATGTTTTGGTCATGCCGGCAATTCATTCCGCCTCTATTGCGACGAAACTTCTGCAATCTATTGGCGGGGCGACCGTTTTAGGGCCATTTTTGACCGGCCTTGAAAAGCCTGTGCAGATTTGCCGTCTTGGGGCTACAGCGACAGAGATAACCCAGATGGCCACACTGGCCGCATTTGCTCCATCGCACCGTCACGATTAGAAGCCGCTAACTTCACCCTATGTCGCAATCTAAATCGGTCAATTTATTAGAGGGAAAAGTCTCTGCGCACGTTCTGCGTATGCTGGGGCCTTTTACGCTCGCTATTTTGGCCTTATTATCCGCTGGCATCATTGACACGATTTATTTGGGCCGCATTGGCGTGGGTGCTTTGGCTGCCATCGGGTTCTGTGCGCCTCTCACCTTTATTGGTAACAGCGCTAACATTGGCCTCGGTGCGGGAACCATGTCAGCCGTTTCGAGGGCTCTGGGTGAGGGCGATTTTGCGCGTTCACAGCGTCACGGCGCGGCAGCTATATTACTTGCCCTCTGTGTTATGTCGATCCTCGTGACGTTCGGGTTATTAGTAATGTCGCCTGTCTTGACGGCTATGGGCGCAGAACCGGAGATCAAAACGTTGGCTCTATCTTATTTGAAGTGGTCTCTTCCGGGTCTCGTCATCCTCAGTATAGCCTCCATGTCGAACAATATTCTTAGGGCCAGCGGCGAGGCGGTGTTACCGAGTTCCATCATGATCCTCAGCGCGGTCATAAATATTATTCTCGATCCTTTCCTTATTTTTGGCATAGGGCCGTTCCCGAGGATGGAGGTCGAAGGCGCAGCAATTGCCACATTTATTGGTAACGTTGTTGCGGCAATGTATGCCTTATATATCATCTTGCTTCGTCGCAAAGTTGTCTCATTTTCCAAGATGACAATCTCTTCGTTGCGCCGCGCATGGGTCGTGATCGGCAGCGTTGGTATACCGGCTGCAGGAACCAACATCATCGTTCCGGTGGCCACAGCTTTGGCCACGGCGATCATCGCGATTAAGCTGGGTACACTCGATGTTGCGACGTTTACCGTCGTTTCGAGGGCGGAGATATTATCCGTGGGGCTGCTTTATGCGTTGTCAGCTTGTATTGGCGCCATTACAGGCCAGAACGGTGGGGCGGGGTTAACAGACCGGGTGAGAGAAACGTTTAAATTTTGCTATGGTATCTCGCTGATCTGGGCGACATTCATGGCGGTTGTTATGTTCATTTTTGCCGAAGACATTCCGCGGATTTTTACAACCGATCCGGATGTTATCGCTAATTCCATTCCATATTTTTATATCGTTCCTATTACAATCGCCGGATATGGCTTTGTTTTTGTTAGCGCGGCAGGTTTAAACGCAATTGGCCGTCCTATCTACGGCCTAACATTTACGGTCATCCGGTCCATGGTTCTATATGTGCCATTGATTTATATTGGCGTCGAGTTTCAGGGTATTAAAGGCGCATTTTATGGGATTGCTGCTTCGAATATCGTTTCAGGCCTCATCTCTATTTACTGGACGCTCAAACACGCACCTATGACCGCAAGGAAAAGCTGATAAGTGCTTGACGCAGCTCTAAAATAAGGGCAAGTGCCCCACACCAATCATATCGTGCGGGTGTGGCGGAATTGGTAGACGCGCCAGATTTAGGTTCTGGTATCGAGAGATGTGGAAGTTCGAGTCTTCTCACCCGTACCATGTTGTTTTTATCTAAGTTTTTCAAAATATTTACCTGGTATCCTACGACGCCCGGCCAAAAATAGGCTGGACGTTTGACGTTGTTGCCAATGATGCTTGAATAGACATCATAAATATTTATCTGCCATGATAATTTTTTACACCAAAATGTCCGAGATTATAACTTCAGTTACATGTGTTAATGGAGCTTTCAAAATGGCATAGGCTTCCTCTGAAAAAGATCACAGCGCGCGGCGGTATGTTCATTTCGATTGGTCTGCTGATTGGATAGGGATGCCTTGTTTTAATTATTTCCACCTAAAGGTAAAACCGATAAAGGTATCGCGGCTAACTTGGTTCCATGAAATATAACGCTGTAAATTACCATTTTTGGTGAGTCGATCTCAAAGGTTTGATGCATATAAACGATGGATTTTATCACCCTTAAAACAGATGACTGGGATGTGCTTGTTTCGCCCCAATACGGCGCTTGTATTCTTAGGTGTCAGTATAGGAGTTCCGATATATTAAAGCCTGGGGACGCGTCATGGAAACGGTTGCGCGACCCTGTATTAACCTCGTATTTTCCGCTCGTGTCATTTTCGAACCGTATCAAAGACGGTATATTTACATGGGATGAGGAAGCGGTATCTTTATCACCTACTCACCGGAATGAAAAACATCCCTTGCATGGATTTGGCTGGCTGGCTGGCGGCTTGGGACGTCATAGAAGCAAGCCGTGCGCGGTGCATCATGTCATATCAACATAAGCCGGGACAATGGCCTTGGGCATTTCGTGCGGTTCAATGTATTGATCTGACGGGTAATCGATTAAGATTAACACTAAGATTGAAAAATATGAGCAACAGGCAGATGCCCGCTGGTTTGGGTTTTCATCCCTATTTTCCTAATAGACTGCAATCTTCACTCCGGTTTTTCAGCCGTAGCGTGTGGATGAATGATTATGACGCACTGCCTGAAAAAATATCACAACTGCCGGAGGATTGGAACTTTCATAACGGTCAGGCTTTTCGGGGGTTATCTGTCGATAATTGTTTTGTTGGCTTTGATGGCAAGGCCTTTATATCAACGAACAAGGAAGACCCAGATTTATTGATAGATGCTGATAAAGGCCTCACTCATGCTGTGCTTTATGTTCCTGCGAATGAGGACTTTTTCTGCTTTGAACCTGTTAATCATATGAGCAATGCGCTTGGCGGGCAGCATAAGCCGGGCACGAGCCCGATGCCTGCTTTGCATGCGGGTGAAACGACTACAGCGAGTCTGTCTATAACCATTAGCCCAAAGACATCGGATTAAATTTGCAAGAAAATATAAAAGATTTGAAACAAATTCTCACCAAACATGTGGCTTAGGGCCAACGCTTATCGCGCTCAGACTAGAACTTACGTTTCAGGCTCGCAGCGAAGGTGGTCCCAAGGTCGTAATCATCGACAATAACTGTATCTCCGCCAAAAGACTGTGTGGCCTCATAACCTTGACCAAGTATGTTCTGAACCTTCAGGCCAAGCTCGTAATCACCGCCGCGAAGCTGAAAGTCATAATTGACGACAAAATCCAAAGAGATAGGCAGTTGCTCAATGACATCTGGAATGACACGTCCTGCGCTCCCACCGACGGATCGGATACGTTCTGAGGAATAGTTCAGTAAAAGTGTGGCTTCATAGCCTTTCTCATAATCCTCAACTCCGATTTGCAAATTAGCAAGGTGGGCAGATTGCCCCTGTAGCTTGCGTCCATCAACGTACAGACCCGCTGCGGAAATACCGCCGGCTCCGCCAACAGGCGTAAATGTAGTGGAGTTGCCCGCAGGCGGCGTCACAATTAACACGTTACCGTCTGCGCTCACACTTGAATCTGAGTAGGTGTAGTTCGAACGGATAATGAAGTCTTTGCTCGCAAAAAAATCACTGGTTAGGCCAAATTCGTCGAAGGCCCATTTTTTTTCAAACTCTACTTCCAGGCCATATAATTCGGCGCTTGGAGCGTTAACAAAAGAGTTGACGACTTCCGCTCCAAGCGGAAGCGTGAACTCCTCAATAGGGTCTGTTAAGTCTTTGTAAAAACCGCCGACTGTGAAGAATTGATTGGATGCGAAATACCATTCAAGCCGGGCATCAAGGTTTGTGCTTTTAGAGTTTGTCAAGAATGGGTTTCCGACAAACTCTTCATCCGTTTCCGTATTATTGAAACGCGACGGAGTGAGCTCCCGGAACTGCGGGCGATTAATTGTTTGAGATGCAGCTAATCGCAGTTGCAAATTGTCCATGAACGTGAACGTTGCAGTCGCAGACGGAAGTAGGAAGTCTTCTTTGAGGGGATCAAAGCTGAACTCGCTATTGTCGACAGTTGACCGGGCTGTCGTTGTTGTTTGCTCGGATTCTTCATAACGGACACCAAAGGCAAGTCTAACAAACTCTGAGTATTCGATGTCAGCGCCAGCATACGCGCCAATAGTTTCCAAGCCAGATGTGGCGAGATCGGGAAAGCCTGTCGTGCCTGTGCGGTCTATTTGAATGTCGCCCGCGGCAATGACTGTGTCAGAGAAAATTGTATCTATGCGGCTGTTGCGGAGCTCCGGAGCAACTGAGCCGACATATCTGAAACCAGCTTGTTCTGTATCTCGTGTTTTGTCGAGATACGCACCGCCAACTTTGAGCTCAACAGAACGTCCTGACACTTCAGTTGGAAGTACGAAGTCGACACCAAAATCTAGGCTTTCATCATCCAATGTTGAAAATTTGAGAGCATTAGCTGTTCCAAGTCTATTCCACTGAAACTGGTAGCCTTGACCATTTTGAAAGTCCTCGTAGTTGACACGGCGTTCATAAGGTGCATCGCGGCCCGCTTGAGCGTAAGACGCACGCCAAGTTAGCTCTGCGTCACTCATATTTGGAAAATAGTGCTCACCTAAAAGCTGTCCCATATAAACTTCGCGCTCAAACCATTCGGTAAAATCTTGGCGAAGAAAACGCCCTTCTTGTCCTTGGAAACCATCAAGTACGCGCGCCTCTGCGCTGGATTGACGTGTCATAAGGCCAATAGCTTGAACCGTATTGTTGTCATCAATTTCATATCCAACGGTCAGCATGCCGTTAAGCGAGATTTCGTTTTCAGTACTGATTTTTAGGAACTCATCTGAGATACGGATTGCTCCGGCATCAATAATCGCTGTATTATCAGCCCCGCGGCGTGTTTCCCATTCATTCGAATAGCCAAGAGTACCTAGAATACCTATAGAACCACCATTATCTAGGTCGTAACGGTTCCCGGCTGTTATGCGCCCACCAATGTCCCCGGGGATGCCTTCGAGTTCATCTATAATCAATGTGTTAAAACTCTCGAAGTTCCCGACTGGTACACCGCTAGCATCAAGTTGCGGAAGGTCACGTAAGCCGTCATCAAAACCCGTCCAGTCACTGTCCGAACCGCCGTAAACAAACCCTTCTTTGTTGGTTGTTTCTGTATTCACGCTGCCAGAAATTGAGAGATCTAGGAAGGCTTCATCTGGAAGACCTTTTGTGGACATTTGAATGGCGCCACCGCCAAATTCACCTGAAAATTCAGGGCTAAATGTTTTTTGTACAACAACGTCCGATAACACAGATGTGGGAAACAGATCCAATGGTGCAACCCGGCGCAAAGGTTCGGGGGAAGGCAGGGGAGAGCCATTCAGCGTTGCTGAAGAATAGCGCTCGTTCAACCCCCGAACAATCACAAATTTCCCTTGGCTAAGGGAAAGGCCTGTTACGCGAGTCAGAGCTGCGGCTATGTCTCCGGCACCGGTTGTTGCAAAAATTTCTTCACCCAAAACGCTTGTGATTTCTGACGTAATGCGTTTTTCGTTCGGGATGAAAACGCCTGTTGAGACGACTTCATCAGTCGTTGCAGTGCCTTGTTCTACGTCTTGTGCGTAAGTGGCTGACGTTGTCAATGCTGTGGATAAGAGCAGAACTGAGAGCCGGGTTTTAAGTTTAGGTAACATGATATAGGTCCAGACTTTTTCAAATTGAGAGGCGGGCCGATGACGAGGTTAGTAATCACCGGCCCTGCACCCGCCAGTTTCCTGGTAGATGGTCGAAGGGCGCGAGAAGCCGGGGAAAACCTTACCTCTCGCAAATAACTTATTGATCGACGAGGATCGTCCAGCCTTGATACCAAGTATCAGACGCATTCTCGACGGCACCAACATAGCTCGTATTGTCAAAGAATGGATCAAGTGCTGATGCATCTGTTGCCGTTATGGCATTTTCATTTACGCCGGGTATAAACGTTGTCAGTGTGCTGTCTTGAGCTGGTGTTTGTGCATCGCCGTCGACATTACTTCCACCGGCTGCGAAAGCCGCAGCCAGCGCCGCATCTCCGCTATCGCCATCAGATTCGAGATTGTCTTTATTGTCTACAAGATAGAGACTGTCGAACGTCAAGTTACCCATGGTTGCTTGAGTTGCCGTTGCATCCTCATCAATATCAATACCTGCGTCTCCAAATCCGGTAATAATCCCATTGCGGAATGTCCCTGCTGTACCCGCGCGAACGACAATGCCTGTATCAGTCGTTGTTTGACCGATGAGCGTGAAGTTCGAAATCGTCGGGAAAGACCTTGGTAAGGCATCACGGTTGCCTGTGTCTCCACCGCGGTTATCAGCTTCAATCGCGCGGTCACCTGCGTCCGTAGCTTGGCGTACGATAAGGTATTGAATGTTTCCAACCCAGCCATCTGTCCAATCAAGGCTATCATCGCCATTACCTGTTAAAACAACATGTTTGGCATTGACCGTTCCGCCGAAGAATTCAACGCCATCATCCGCATTATTGTGAACCTGAATGTAGTCAACAGTGGTTCCTGACCCCACGCCTTGGAAGGCGATACCGTTTAACTCGTCATTATCATTGATCAAATTACCAGCATACGAGACGCGTGTGTAGAAGAGGTTGCCACTATTATCGTCAGAAACATTACCGCCAAACAATCCTGATGAACCTTCACCGGATTTCTCGCAACCTGCGGAGCCGCCAACGGCCGTTCCGTCAATACAGTCATTGATAGGCGCCCGTCCGTTAATGACCAATCCGCCCCATTTAGCCCGGTCAGTCGCCGCATTTTCTGTCCCAAATATTTCGTCACGGCTTGTCATGTTGACAGGCGCTGTGGCTGTCCCGTTTGAACGAATTTGAGAGCCGCGCGTAACGACGATATAATCTTCACCGGTTTCCCCGAAAAGTTCTGTTCCAGGATCAATCGTTAGAATGGTCGACGCGGCTGTTGTGCTCGGCGCAGCACCATCTCCGCCAATATCTTCACCAACGAATACAGCGCCTTCAATGGCATAAACAAAGTTGTTATTAAGTCTGACATTGCTTGTGATTGTGCCTGACAATGAACAGATACCCTTGCCGCTAACAACGTCGCCTGTTGTTAATGTTCCTGCGGGACATGATGTTGGGGTTTCTGTCACACCAAATGTCCATCCAGACGCCCAGTTGCTGGCAAGTGTTTCTGTTGGGCCAAAGGCACCAATATAACTTACGTTATCAAATCCGTTATCGCCTGATAAATCACAGGCTGTAACGTTATTTTCTGCTGTGCCTGGGAAGACTAAATCAGCAAGAGAGTTTGTTCCTTGGACATTGTTTTTACCGCTTGCATTAACAAAGGCCTCCGTGTCGAAAGTTTCGCTACTGTCGCCACTTTCGACATTGTCATTATTATCAAAAAATGTCGATTCGATTGTAAGTGTTCCGTTTTGGGCGCGCGCTATTGTGGCGTCCTCATCGATATCAAAACCGGCGTCGCCATAGCCTGTAACAATGCCATTACAGAGCTTAGCGTCCGTGCCCGCACGCACCACGATACCTGTATCATTTCCGCTTGTGCCAACAAATGTAAAGTTAGCAATTGTCGGGTTGGACCGCGGCATTGCATCACGGTTGCCAGTGTCTCCACCGCGGTTATCACCTTCGATACCGCGATCACCGGCGTCTGATGCCTGTATAACCAAGGCGTGCTGAACTCCGCCTTGCCAGCCATCAGTCCAGTCGATGCTGTCGTCGCCAATACCGGTTAAAACCAAGTAATTACATTGGACGCTACCGCCAAAAAACTCGACGCCGTCATCAGCATTGTTATGAACTTGAATATTGTTACAGGTCGTGCCTGAACCAACGCCTTGGAAAGCAATTCCGTTCAGCTCATCTTGATCGTTAATTAAGTTGCCGGCGTATTTTACCTGCATGTACTGAAGCGTTCCGGAATTATCGGTAGGAATATCCCCGCCAAACAGACCTGATGATCCTTCGCCTGACTTCTCACATGCCGCTGAGCCCCCTGCAGCAGTTGAATCGATACAATCGTTAATTGGTGCGAAGCCGTTAATAACAAGACCGCCCCATTGACCGCGATCAACCAGAGGGTCAACGGTGCCCTGTACGTCTTGGATGGATGTCAGGATGACGGGTTCCGTACTACTACCAAGTGCATTGATGCGTGAACCTCTGGAAACAACCAAGTAATCTTCGCCGGATTTACCGAAAAGCGTTGTGCCCGCCGGAATAGTCAGCGAACCATTTGCTCCATTGCCATTTCCGATAAAGACAGCGCCATCAAGAGCATAACCGTTCAGAGCATCAAGCGTAATGTTCGTGGTGATCTCACCTGTGATTGTACAAGCTTGGACAGTACCCGCTGTGTTTGTAATCGTTTCAAGCAACGTACCCGTTGGACATGTATCACTTGGAACCAAATCGACGTCTGCATTTGTAGTGCCGCCCCCGGTCGTCGGTGGGTTAATAACGACTGATGCTGTGCTGCCGGGTGACGACGTGCTTCCGCCGCCGCAGGCGACTAAGGTTAAGCCAGCCGCAGATGCTAGTAAAATATGTCTTAAAGATAATGTCATGGGGATCCCTCACCGCTAATAATCAACCTGTTACGAAACCAGCTGAGTGAATCACACGTCAGTGGTTTTGCATTTGGCGGTCATTTGACATTCTAATATGACAGGGTCGTAATGTATTTGTGTCAAAAAGTTTAAAGGTTGATGACAGAAATACGGCACATATGAGACATTAAAGTCATCATTGTGTCATAAATAAAGGCATAAAAAAACTGGCACATAATGCCAGTTTAAAAGCCGTAATTGCGCGCGGTTAGAATTAACCTGTCGCGAGGCGCTCCAACTCTGCGCGCGGTGTTTTCCAGTCCGGGCGCAGGTCTGCAGCTTCTTTGTAGTATGCGGCTGCGCCAAGCTTGTCACCTGAGAGTTCCTTTGTCACGGCTAAGCCGTAAAGAGCTAAAGGCGCAGCTCTGCTGTTGGATGTACAATCTTTGAACTTTGCTGCGGCTTTTGTGTAATCCTCTTGCATTACAGCGGCAAATCCTTCTGAGAGATTTGCAAACTCATTATCTTTATTAAGCCGTGCTGCCGATTTAAAATCGTTGCTGGCTTTGTCAAAACGGCCAGCCGATAGATATAACAGTCCTCTGCGGGTCAAGAGGTCGGAGCGGACAGCGTGACTTGGGATCGACGCCTTGTAAGCCTTTGTGCAAGCGCGGATGGCTTTGCTCGAAGCAACCCCGACGTCAGACGTCAGGCAAATGTTTAAATATCCCGCTGCTTCAGTGCTCACGCCAGGAACAGCAGACGTGACAGAATGGTCGGCAAATATTTCTCCGGCATATGCCGTTGTTGCGCCGAATGTAGCCGCAAGGACTAGTGTGGATATTATGTTCTTCATGGTGATCTCCTTTGTGAACATCACCAACGTTTATTTTTAGACTGCAAACGCGCGCCGTTGGCATACGCATCGTTAACCCAACCTCTATGACGCTTTTATTACATGAAGTGTTATAAAAGTGTCAAGAAAATGTTGCATTTAACATTAATTACCTTGTTTACAAGGGTATGGAAGACAGAGTTTTCCAATATACTTGGCAAAATTTACGACAAAAGGATTTATTAATATGCTGACATATACGCTCTTATTGGTTTCGGTTGCGGTGCTCCTTTTTGTAATGATTGCGTTATTTTATTTTCGCGGGCGGAACCTGTCTGAGTTTGGAACGCAAGAGCCGTCATTTTTCTATGATGGCGGCGCGGATAGGTCGCCCGGCTATGGCGCGCTGGCGGAGTTTTTAGCCAAACATTACGTTGCGCCCAAGGGCTCGTCTTTTAAACAAACCATTGCGCATATCCGAAAAGGTTATGAAGTGCAGGGCCGAACACGCAAATTTAAAAGTGAAATGAGACTCGCAACGGTTCGCGCCGCTGGTCTTGACGTTCCGGGTGAATGGACAATACCTGAGGGCGGCGATAGTTCAAAGCGCATATTATTTCTGCATGGCGGTGCCTTTTTGCTCGGCAGTTCTATCAGCCATCGCCCGATAACTGACAATATCGCCCAGCGAACGGGTTGCGCCGTATTCTCTCCGGACTATCGTTTAGGTCCAGAACATAAACGTATTGACGGTATTTACGATTGCCAAGCCGCTTATAAATGGATTTTGGAAAATGGTCCGGACGGTCCCGAACCTGCTTTGCACCTTGCCGTGGCCGGGGATTCAGCCGGCGGAAACCTTGCGCTTATGCTTTTAAACTGGACCCGGGATGAGGGGATTCGGCCGCCAAGTGCGGCTATTGCTATGTCTCCGGTGACGGATGCGACGGCCCAAAACCCGTCTATGCGTAATAATATAAGCTCGGATATTGTTTTGGGAAAGGCTTTAGGACCGCTCGCTAAATTGCCACTCATCTTGCGGCTTTGGATTTTATGGATGATGGGAAAAATTAATCCCTCCAACCCCCTTGTCTCGCCTGTTTATGCGTCCATGCATGATTTACCTCCAACCCTTATTCAAGTCAGTAACACCGAAATGCTCTATGATGATGCGCTACGTTACAGCGTTAAAGCCAAACGTGCGGGGTCGCCAGTGACATTGCAAATCTGGCGAGGTCAAGCCCATGTTTGGCAGCATTATGATAGGCTTATACCCGAAGCAAACCCCGCTTTGGATGAAATTGCGGCCTATCTAAAAACGCATAACGTCTTTGCATCTGGCTGGGAATATTCCGGGATGTCGGTTTAAGCGGCTCTGGCGTTGTTTGTAATTGAAAAGGCTGTTGTCACATATTTGATACGCAACGTTCATATAAATGTCGTTAAAGTGTTTCAAATACGACGCAGATGAACTTTAATTCTGTTAAGCTAGCGGCAGGGAGTAGTTTTTGCCTGCGGAGTTTAAATATGCCTCCAAAATTTTTGCTTATTGGAACATTTGCGCTGATGCTAGCGTCTTGCGGGAATACAAATGAGTCGCAGTTTCCTCAAGGCGGGGCGGGCGAGTTTCAGCAAACATCGGGCCGGGACCAGATAAAAATTGTTGGCTCGTCTACACTTTATCCGTTTTCAACAACGGTCGCGGAGCATTTTGGGCGCATGACGTCTTACAAAACGCCAATTGTTGAAAGCACGGGGTCTGGCGGAGGCCTGAAACTATTTTGCTCAGGTATTGGCGCTAATCATCCCGATATTACCAACGCGTCACGCCGAATAAAACCTTCGGAACTCGCCCTCTGTAAAAAGAACGGCATTACACAAATTGTCGAAGTTAAGATCGGTTATGATGGCATAATCATTGCGCGCTCACGCACCTCGGAACGTCTACCATTAACTCTCAAAGACATTTTTCTGGCTCTTGCACGCGATATACCTAACGGCGAAGGTAGCATAAAAACTAATGACTATGTGACATGGCAAGAGGTTAATCCTGCCCTACCGGACGTTAAAATCGAAGTCATGGGGCCGCCGCCAACGTCAGGGACACGCGATGCATTTGTAGAGCTTGCCATGGAAGGCGGGTGCGATAGTTTTGATTGGGTTAAGGCGCTAAAGATTACGAATACGGAGCGTTACAAATCGCTTTGTCATACCATACGCGAAGATGGCCATTTTATTCAGGCCGGTGAGAACGATAATTTAATTGTTCAGAAGCTGGGCGCAAACCCGGATGCACTTGGGATTTTTGGCTTTGGATTTTTAGACCAAAATGCGGATACTGTGCAAGGTAGTCTTATTGACGGGGTCGAGCCAACATTTGCTAATATTTTTGATGGGTCTTATCCGGTTTCCCGTTCACTTTACTTTTACGTCAAGAAAGACAATATCGGCAGGGTCGCGGGTATTGAGGAATTTCTCGCCGAATTCACAAGTGACCGCGCCAGCGGGCCAGAAGGTTACCTGTCCGAAAAAGGCCTGATACCCATGGACGATGCAGAGAGAGCGGAGTGGAAAATTGAAGTCGCGGCGCTGATGACTTTGACTTTATAAGAATATGGCTTACATTCAACCATCATTAGATTTGACACTGCGTGAGGCCAAGCAAAGTACGAAAGTCAAAGAGGTCGCCATACAGTTTCTCTTGATGCTCAGTTCCCTCGTGGCCATACTAACAACGATCGGGATTGTTGCCTCGTTAGCCTATGAGGCTTTTTTATTTTTTGGTAAAGTGCCTATAGCAGACTTCTTATTTGGTTTGGAATGGAACCCACAAACCGCAATTCGCAGTGATCAAGTTGGGTCAAGCGGTACATTCGGTGTCATACCGTTGCTAACGGGGACGCTCCTGATCTGCACTATCGCAATGTGCGTCGCTACGCCTCTTGGCATTCTATCAGCCACATATCTGGCCGAATATGCTAAACCCAAAAGCCGAGATATTATCAAGCCGCTATTGGAGCTTCTCGCGGGAATCCCAACTGTTGTCTATGGTTTTTTCGCTGCGCTGGTCGTGGCACCGATCATCCGTGCGACCGGGTCAGGTGCCGGGTTTGAAGTGTCATCGGAAAGCGCGCTAGCGGCCGGACTTGTAATGGGAATTATGCTTGTACCTTTCATTTCATCATTGTCGGATGACGTTATCAACGCCGTGCCGCAGTCACTGCGCGATGCATCTCTTGGCATGGGTGCCACCCACGCGGAGACTGTCACAGAGGTTGTTTTACCGGCGGCAACCCCGGGTATTATGGGTGCTATCCTCCTTGCGGTTTCACGCGCGATTGGCGAGACGATGATTGTTGTCATGGCAGCGGGAACTGCGGCAAACTTGACCGCGAACCCTTTCGAGTCGGTAACAACAATGACAGTGCAAATTGTGACACTTTTGACCGGAGATCAGGAGTTTGACAGCGCGAAGACACTTGCGGCATTTGCGATTGCTTTGCTACTTCTGATTTTGACTCTGTGTCTGAATATAGCCGCCTTGAAAATTGTCGATAGGTACAAGAAAAAATATGCGTGAGACGTCTTTGATCACCTCACCCGGAATGGCTCGCCGTCATGCAAAAGAGCGGCGGTTCAAACGCTATGGCCAGATTGCTATTTTTATATCGCTCTCGTTTCTTGTGTTTATGTTCTCTGCGATTATCATTCGCGGTGTAGGTGCATTTTCACAAACAAAAATTCAGGTAGAGGTCGAGTTTTCCGAACAAATGATTGATCCGACGGGAGCACGTGATCCGGAAAACTTGGCCCGGGCCAACTTTAAACCCCTTTTATCCGTTGCGCTTGCGCAGTATTTCCCTGATGTAACAGAACGCAGTGAGACAGCCAGGCTTTACCGTCTTTTAAGCCCCGCTGCGGTTTTTGAATTGGCACAAATGGCGGCCAAAGACCCGGCTTTTATTGGAACTACGCAAACGGTATGGTTGCCGACATCTTCTGACGTTGACCTGTTCGTAAAAGGTAAAACAGATACGGCATTGACCGAAGAGC
Source organism: uncultured Caulobacterales bacterium (assembly GCA_964352785.1). Taxonomy (GTDB): domain Bacteria; phylum Pseudomonadota; class Alphaproteobacteria; order Caulobacterales; family Maricaulaceae; genus JACOMS01. The sequence continues at coordinate 43,057 of CAYGTI010000001.1, read as the reverse complement.
TTAGGCGTCTCAAAAACCTCGAAATGACATGGGTTCAGCAACTGCGAGATAAAGGCGTTATCAAGCGTAAATTCAACAGCGCATTTTTCACAAATGGGGACTCACGCGGGCCTGAAATGGCAGGTGTTTTGGGCGCCGCCTTAGGCTCGTTTTTCAGCCTTCTTGTATGTTTTTTACTTGCCTTTCCAATCGGCATATCGACCGCTGTTTATCTCGAAGAATTTGCAAAAAAGAACTGGCTCACCGATATGCTGGAAGTGAATATCAACAACCTCGCGGCGGTGCCCTCAATTGTGTTTGGCTTACTGGGACTCGCGATTTTTCTTAACGTGTTTCACCTGCCGCGCTCAACGCCTTTAGTGGGCGGGCTTGTTCTGGGCCTCATGACGCTACCGACGATTATTATCGCGTCACGCTCAATTCTCAGATCCATTCCAAACAGTATACGCGACGCCGCACTTGGTTTGGGAGCAAGCAAAGTGCAGACGACATTTCAGCATGTTCTTCCCCTTGCTATGCCGGGTATGCTGACCGGGACAATTTTGGGCATGGCCCGCGCGCTGGGCGAAACCGCGCCGCTTTTAATGATCGGTATGGTCGCCTTTATTGTAGATATTCCCAAAGGGGTCACTGACGCGGCGACTTCGCTGCCTGTCCAAATTTTCCTTTGGGCGGATAGTCCGGAAAAAGGCTTTGAGGAACGCACGGCGGCGGCCATCATTGTGCTTCTCGTCTTTTTGGTTTTAATGAATTTATTAGCTGTTTATATGCGCAAACGATTAGAGCGGCGTTGGTAGTGATCTGATTATGAATACACCGAATACAGACATTCCCCAAACCTCAGTCCCGATCATGACGGCTAGTAATGTTGACGTTTTTTACGGCAAGAAGCAGGCGATCAATAATGTTAGTTTGGAGATTCCTGAGAACCGGATTACAGCGCTGATTGGCCCCTCAGGTTGTGGTAAGTCGACATTTTTACGCTGTTTCAACCGCATGAACGATACCATTGACGTGTGTAATGTCACGGGGGATATCCGGTTTGCGGGTCAGGATATCTACGACCCCAAAGTTGATGTTGTCGCGCTCAGAGCGCGCATCGGTATGGTGTTTCAAAAAGCGAACCCGTTTCCAAAATCGATTTTTGATAATGTAGCTTATGGTCCGCGTATCCATGATCTTGCAACGTCGAAATCCCACCTTGAGGAAATCGTAATCACATCGCTTAAACGCGCGGGGCTTTACGATGAAGTAGCCGATCGATTAAACGAGTCAGGCACCAGCTTGTCTGGCGGTCAGCAGCAGCGCCTCTGTATTGCCCGCGCCATAGCGGTCAACCCGCAGGTCATTTTGATGGATGAGCCGTGCTCGGCCTTGGATCCCATTGCGACAGCCGTCATCGAAGAATTAATGGAAACCATGATGCAGAACTATACGATCGTTATTGTCACGCACTCCATGCAGCAAGCCGCGCGTATTTCGCAAAAAACAGCCTTTTTTCATCTGGGCGAACTAGTGGAAACCGGAGATACGGATATGATCTTTACCAAGCCGTCAGATGAGCGCACACAAAATTACATCTCCGGACGCATTGGTTAGCACAGATGGTTAGCGTGAATAAAGTGAGCAGAGGCCAAATTATGAGGGATAATCACATTGTTTCGTCGTTCGACGGAGACATCAAGGCTTTGGGCGATTTACTGCGTGATATGGGCGTGTTGGTTCAAGCTCAGATTGAGAACGCCACCCAAGCGCTGATGGAAGAAGACCGAACGTTGGCCAAACGCGTTGTCAAACAAGGCAAACAGATAAATGCTATGGAAGCTCAAATGAACGACTTGGCGATCAAGATTTTAGCCTTGCGGCAACCCTTTGCTTCGGATTTACGATATGTCGTTATGTCACTAAAAATCGGGGGACATTTAGAACGTATCGGCGATCTCACGCGCAATATGGCACAGCGGACAAATACGATTACAAAGGCTGAAGCAGAAACAGGGCCCATAGATACTCTGATCCGTATGAGTGAGCTTGTGCAGGACATGCTGAGATCCGCACTCGCAGCTTACTTTGAGCGTGATGCTGAATTGGCTGAAAATGTCCGCAACAGGGACGCGGTGGTGGACAAGGCCCATAACGGACTGTTCAGAGAGCTTCTGACCTATATGATGGAAGATGTTCGGAATATTTCGGGCTGTATGCACATTCTATTTATTGCTAAAAACATTGAACGCATGGGAGATCATGTCGCCGACATTTCCCGTGAAGTGATCTTCATGACCACAGGCGAGTGGCCGGAAGGTGTAAGGGAGAAGAAGGATAAAACGAGTAAGATAATCGTTGACCCTGAAGGTTTAGATTAAGGTCTGAAACTGGCCAATCTGCTGGAGCGCTAGCCGTAAGCCGTTTCATCAATAATTTCATCGACGCCAATCAGCCGCGCCAAGCGTATTAATTCCACTTGTAATTTATGATGCCGGGTCGTTGTCCATTTGACAGCAGGTTCAGGCCAAATTTTGACGAGCGTAAGACGTCCGGTTTTCCTAACAGCCCTTATATCGACGCGGGCGACAAAACGGTCACCCTCCAGCAGTGGGTAAATGTAGTATCCCCAGCGTCTTTTGGCAGCGGGAACGAACATCTCATTGATATAATTAAACCCGAACAGACGGGCGAGACGTTTACGGTCACGCACGGCCGGATCAAACGGATTTATAACGCGCAGCCGTGTCGTTGGCTTATTAAGAGTATCTAACCTTTGCATAATATCAGGGGTTGCCCAACTGCGCGTCCAACCACCGTCTGCGGATTGGATGTCAACAGGGACAAGGCTGCTCCTGTGGTTCTCTTGCCATGTTTTGACGTCTTTTGTATCGACTGCAGCCCAAAATCTTTGAATGTCACCGAGGCTCCCAAAACAGAGACGATCAAGGGCGGCACGGCAAAGCCAGTCTATTTGAACATCTTCAGAATGAGTTTCAGCATAAAGACTGGGCGGAATAACATTCTCGGAGAGATCGTAAAACTTGATGAAATTCTCCCGGTGTGATGTCGCAAGCTCACCTTTGTACCACATATAATCCAAAGCTATCTTGTGCGGTGGTCTCGCCCACATAACTTTTTCGCCCGTTATTTTCGTATCGAACGCGCGGGTGCAGAGCGGGCCCTCATTTGCAATGCGGGCCTTTATGTCAGTGCGGCTTGCGTCTGAAACGCGTTGATAATATTTTGAGGCTTCAACCTTTTTGGACAGGCGGGCAAACTGCTTTTGCCACATGGGGTAAAAGGTCATGGGCAGGACGGACACATCATGTGTGAAATGTTCAAAAATAGCTCGGTCTTTAGCGAGGTGATTCCCTAGCATAGGTTCACGATAATGTTGGTTTCGGCTCCATAGGATATGATGATGTGCCCGTGTCACGTTGCGAATTGTGTCGAGTTGTACGAAACCGAGGCGTTCAATGATGCCGCCTAAATCGATGGCTCCGGTCAGCGCGGTTGACAGCCCATTCGTTTGAAGCCACAGCCAGCGTGCTTGTTTGTTGGATATACGAAGGGTCATGCCTCACCATAATGACAACCGCCGCAGGAACAAATACTTAAACTAAGCGCTACAATATGTGTCCTGAAAATTATTGGAATAAGATGTGATGAGCATAAAGCCCGCCGCGTACTTATGTTTATGATGATATTTTCTACGTCTTCACGCTTTACCCTCAGAGGTGACTATGTCTATCCAATCGCAAAACCCTGCAACAGGCCAAGTTTTAAAAACATTCGAAGCGCATACAGATGCCCAAGTCGATGCGGCTATCCAGCGGTCTTTTACCGTTTTTAAAGATCTTAGGACATGGACGTTCGAGGCCCGCGCCGAGTGTATGACCCGCGCGGCTGATATATTAGAAGCTGAAGCTGACTCGCTTGGTAAAATCATGACACTCGAGATGGGCAAAACTCTGAAGTCAGCAGTTGCTGAGGTAAACAAATGCGCATGGGTTTGCCGCTATTACGCGCAAGAAGCCGAAGGGCAGTTAGCGGACGAGATCGTTAAAACCAATGCCGCGAAATCCTACCGGGCTTATCTCCCGATGGGGCCTGTGCTGGCTGTCATGCCGTGGAATTATCCGCTGTGGCAGGTTTTGCGCTTCGCGGCTCCGGCGCTCATGGCGGGTAATACAGGACTATTAAAACATGCCTCCAATGTTCCGCAATGCGCCTTGGCGATTGAAGATATTTTCAAACGTGCAGGTTTCCCTGAAGGTGCATTTCAAACTCTTTTAATCGGCGGCTCGAAGGTTGAGCGTATTCTGAGAGATGACCGTGTTCGCGCGGCCACACTTACGGGGTCCGAATTTGCAGGCGCATCCGTGGCCTCCATTTGCGGACAAGAGATTAAACCGACAGTTCTTGAACTTGGTGGGTCTGATGCTTTCATCATCATGCCGAGTGCTGATCTGGACAAAGCGGTCGAGGTTGGAACAATAGCGCGAACCCAAAATAATGGCCAAAGCTGCATAGCCGCTAAGCGCTTCCTTGTTCATGCGGATGTTTATGACGAGGTCAAAGCCAAATTCAAAGACAGGTTTGAGAGCCTTACGATAGGTGATCCGATGGACGAAGCGACGGATATAGGCCCGCTGGTTAGTAAGAGCTCGCTTGAGGACATAACGTCTCAAGTCGCGAGCGCGCTTGCAGACGGAGCTCTGCGCGTGACCGGGGCAGAACCGTTAGGCGGCGCCGGGTATTTCTATAAACCCGGCCTACTCGAAAACATCCAAGAAGGCTCATCCGCTTATCATGAAGAAATTTTTGGCCCTGTTGGACTATTGTTTAAAATCAAAAGTATCGAAGAGGCTATAGATATTGCAAATGCGTCGCCTTTTGGCCTCGGGTCTTCGGTTTGGACGCAAGACAGCGCGGAACAAAGCATCGCGATTCGCGACCTTGAGGCTGGTGCAACCTTTGTGAATTCCATGACAAGTTCTGATCCACGCTTGCCGTTTGGCGGGGTAAAGCGCTCGGGTTATGGCCGTGAGCTGGCTGCAGAGGGGATCCGAGCCTTTTGTAATTTGAAAACCGTGTCTATTGCTTAGAGTGTGATAACAGGAATTTGTATTGACGCCGGGCAGAGACGGATCATATTCGAATCTACAGTTCATTACACACCGCAATAGAAGAGAGATGACTATGAAATACTCCAAACTGCTTTTAGTGAGCGTTTGCGCTCTGGGGTTTGCCGCTTGCGGCGCAACAGACACCGCCGCCACAGCGAGTGAACCCGCTACCGCATCTACCGCCGCCATAGCCCTTACATCAAGCCCGTCTGATGCGCCTTCAGGTGTCTACACGAACGATAAGGGACACGCTTATATTACGTTCCATTATGTTCACCAAGGATACTCCCGCCCGTTTTTGCGCTGGCGTGATTGGGATTCGACATTGAATTGGGATTCGGAAAATCCTGAAAACTCGTCTGTGTCTGTATCCATTAAAACTGAGAGCATTGACACAGGCGTTGATAAATTTGACGAGCATATGAAAAGTGATGGATGGTTGGATGTCGCGCAATACCCCGTAGCCACATTTGAGAGTACAGCTCTGATGAAAACGTCTGACCGTACCGGGGTCATGACGGGTGATCTAACACTTATGGGTGTTACAAAACCCGTCACGCTTGATGTGGTATTTAACAAGGCCAGCGAAGGCCGCGCGCCCGGAAGGTATAAGCTCGGATTCTCTGCAACGGCTGGTTTAATGCGCTCCGATTGGGGATTAGGTAAATATGCGCCTGCGGTGAGCGATGACGTGGATATCATTATCGAAGTCGAGTATGATCTAAGCGCAGAAGAAGAGTAGCACAAAGGTGGCTGCCAGCCGCTATACACGAACAGCAATTATCCTGCATTGGATAATTGCGCTCATGATTATGGGGCAACTTGCTGGCGGCAAGTTTATGATGGCGCTTGATCCTGCACCGCTAAAGTATGAAATTTTTCAGCTTCACAAATCTTTCGGAATAATTATTCTGGTGCTCTCTGTCATTCGGCTTCTTTGGCGTTTAAGTCATAAACCTCCCGCGCTGCCTCATGGTATGAAACCCTATGAGCGGCTAGGCGCAAAGTTCAGCCATATCGGTTTTTATGTGCTGATGATCGGTATTCCACTTGCAGGGTGGATTATGGTGTCTGCGTCGACTCGTCAAATCACGACAAAAATCTTCAAAGTCATTCCTTGGCCAAATTTTCCGGGCGTGACACGTTCAGAAGGCTTTGAGACATTGATGAAAGATGTGCATGAATATATGGCTTATGCGGCTATTGCTCTGCTCATCTTACACGTTGGCGCGGCTTTAAAACATCATCTGATCAACCGCGATGATGTACTCTCGCGCATGTTACCTTTTGTAAAACCGAAGTAGAGGTTTATCTATGAAGTATCTTATGAGTTGCGCGGCTTTTATTATGATTGCTGCGTGTAGTGTAGAGTCAAATTCCGGAGAAATAACGCCAAATAATGATATTAACCTCGAAGCGTCTCTTCCGGTGTGGGAGGGTGATTTTGTTTGGGATTTGGTGGATGCTGACAGCCAGCTCAAATTTAAAGCAGTTCACAATAGCCGCGAAGTTGAAGGCCGTTTTGGTCATTTTGACGCCGTCATTCGTCTTAATCCTGATGCCCCGGAAACGGGAGAAATTCATGCGGTTATTGGCCTTGCGTCTGTGGACGCGGGCGATAATGACCGAAATGCCAACCTGCCAGGCGGCGAATGGTTTGACATCAAAAAACATCCCTTAGCGACCTTTAAGTCGAGCGATATTCGGGCTATTGGCGGCGGTAATTATGAGGCTAAAGGTAATTTGACACTCAAGGGCATTACACAGCCCGTTCATTTGACATTTGCACTAACGGTTGATGGTGAAGACGCAACAGCCATGGGCGGCGTAACATTCTCCCGCCGCCTGTTTAATGTCGGCAGTGGCCCTGACTTTGAAACAGAGGACTGGGTTAAGTTTCCAGTTGAAGTGATGTTCGAGCTTAAAGCGGTCCGGTAATCGCGTGGCGTAAATCCGCCTCTGGATCAGCCGCTATTTTGCGGTCAAGTGTTTGTCCGTTGCCCAAAACTTTGCGTGTTGCCATATAGGCTTTAGGTGAATTGACGGCTTCGACGGACATTAATTGCTTGCCATTGTAATGAAAAATCGCCAAGCTGTTTGATCCGGGCTCCTGCCGGATAACGCGGTCCTCTCCGCCTTTGTTTAGGCCCGCAATTTGCAGTTTAAGGTCAAACTGATCCGACCAGAACCACGGCGCATCAAGCCGCGGTGGTTTTGTAGCCGTAATGACTGAAGCTACAATCGCGGCCTGTTCATTCGCATTATGGACACTTTCTATCCGGATGGCATCATCAGCCCAAGGGGATGGCCTGCGCGCGCAATCACCTATAGCGAAGACGAAGGGGTCTTCTGTTCGGGAGTGCTCATCGACCATAATACCGTTGTCGCAAAGTAGACCGCAATCGAGGGCCAAGGAAATTTCAGGCACGCCGCCCGCCGCCATTAATACGTGATCACAGGTCAGTTCAGAACCGTCGCTTAGGCAAACGCCAACAGCGCGGCCATTGTCTGTTTTGATTTCATTTACGCCGACAGATTTAAAAAATTTAACGCCTTGCTTTTGGTGGTAGTCCTCAAAAAAAGTGGAGAGTTCCGGGCTTGCTGTGCGGATCATGCAGCGCTCCGCCAGTTCAACAATAGTTACCTCAAGGCCGAGTTTGCGTGCGGAGGCGGCGACTTCTAGGCCAATATATCCGGCGCCTATAATGACAATATGTCCGCCGCTATCAAGGCCTGTTCGAAGACGCTGCGCATCAGAGGCAACGCGAAGGGAATAGACATTGGGCGATTCATGGCCCGGCATTGGAATAATCCGCGCCCGTCCGCCCATTGCAAGGACCAGCGCATCATAACCCTCAACATCTCCGTAAGCCGTCGTCACGGTTTTTGCCACCCGGTCGATACTTGAAATAGCTATGCCGCCTTTAAACGTGATATTGCGGTCTTCGAGGATGTCTTTTGATACGAGCAAAGGCCGTTTATCTTCGCCGTCCGTGAGCCATTTTTTTGAGAGCGGCGGACGCTCATACGGATCAATCGCATCTTCATCGTAAAGCGTGATGCGACCCTCAAAGCCCTTTTTACGCAGGCCGTTAGCACCGGCGACCCCTCCATGACCCGCGCCTATGATGATGACATGATTTATACCTTGCATACGGACTCTCTTTCAATTTTGTCTCATATGATTATTTTGATTGGGCTTTACCTGTCAAAGTAAAATCAAGGTAAAATCAGCTTTTGAGATCATATGATTGCTTTTCAATTGACTTTCCGTATGCTGTTCGGAAAGTCAAGCATCAGGGAAAAGATGTGGGGAAATATGAAACGTATTATTTTGGGCGGACTGGCCATAGCGTTACTGCTTTTTGTAGGTTGGAAAGTTCATGCGTACAGAGTTTCGAAGGGCCTTGCGGGCACAGAGCGACCCGCGGGCGAGCCTAAGGCTGAGGCGGTGGATAACAGTATTATCGTGGCCCGCCGTGATGCTGACCTTGCAGTCAGCCCGCCTGCCACGACTAAGCAAATCATGTTTGGTGACTTGCATGTTCACTCGACCTATTCAACAGATGCGTTTTTATGGGCGCTACCTCTGAATCACGGGAAGGGCGTTCACCCGGTGGCGGATGCTTGCGACTATGCCCGCTATTGCTCGGCGATTGATTTTTGGTCAATCACAGATCATGCCGAGGCGGGAACGCCTAAGCGTTGGAAGCGTACCAAAGACGCGATCCGTCAATGCGAAGCGAAATCACCTGACCCTTCAAATCCTGATCTTGTCTCTCTCGTTGGGTTTGAGTGGACACAAGTTGGATCGACGCCGGCGACCCATTTCGGACATAAAAATGTCATTTTCAGAGGTATCACAGACGAGGAGCTTCCGGCTCGCACCATTGCCGCCGACAGCGTTGCGACAACGGTCTTGCGATCAGGTTCAACGGGCATGCCAGCAGGCGTCGCGTTACTTGATTGGGAGAACCGCAAGAATTATTATGATTTCAATACGTTTTTGAAAAACATCCGGGATATCCCGTCATGTGATCCGAACCTTCCTTCTAGTGAATTGCCGTCTGATTGTTTCGAGATGGCCAAGTATCCCGAAGATTTGATTGAACGGTTGAGTGATCAAGGTCTCGACCCTCTGATTATTCCGCATGGATCGTCTTGGGGGTTTTATACACCTCAGGGCACCACATGGGACAAGCAGCTTAAAGCCCGGCATAAACCCGAAGCATTTTCACTTATTGAGATCTATTCTGGCCATGGTAATTCCGAAGAATTTCGTGACTATCAAAATATCATTGAAGTGGTTCCGGATCAGATCGCTGAATGCCCTGCGCCGCAAGGCCTGTTTATTCCTCCCTGTTGGCGGACAGGTCAAATTATTGATGAGCGCTGCTTGAAGGAAGGTCAAAGCGCGGACGTTTGCGGCGGAAAGGCATTTGAAGCCCGCGACGCGGCCGCCAACATGGGTATTTCTTACCATATGGCTATCAATGGCGAGACACCGGAAGACTGGTTGCAATCCGGTCAGTGCGAAGACTGCTATCTGCCGGGTTTCCATCACCGGCCTGGCACAAGTGTCCAATACGGCCTTGCCATATCCAACTTTGACGATATCGCAGATGATGACGATCCCAGACGGTTTAAGTGGGGTTTTATCGGCTCGTCCGATAATCACCGCGCCCGCGCGGGAACGGGTTATAAAGAAATCGCCCGCCGTCTCACGACTGAAGCTGGCGGCGTGATTAGCCCGGAACTGCGCGAGCTCTTCTTAAACGATCTTGGCGCGGCGGATAGCCGTGTGACACGCTTCACGCAGGAAGAACTTTTGGAGCAAGCCAGTTTCCAAATGACAGAGCTAGAGCGGCAATCCACATTTTGGCAAACGGGCGGCCTCGCGGCTGTGCACACAGACGGTCGCTCTCGCGAGGAAATTTTTGCGGCGCTGGACCGCCGCGAAACTTATGCGACATCTGGCCCGCGTATGCTGCTTTGGTTTGACCGGATTGACGCGAGCGGGGAGACGGCTCCTATGGGGGCGACCGTAGACGATACAGAACCGGGAACGTTTAAGGTCAAAGCGGTTGGTTCTTTCAAACAAAAACCGGGCTGCCCTGACTATGCACAAGAAGCGTTGGGGGCAGAGCGTATGGAAACACTCTGTTCCAACGAGTGTTACAATCCATCAGAGGCGCGTAACCTGATAGAGCGTATTGAGATCATTCGTATTCGTCCGCAAATATCTCCGAACGAGGCGGTCAGTGATTTAATTGATGACGTATTTCTCACTCATGTGTGCGAGCCGGATCAAAATGGCTGCGAATTTGAATTTACAGACCCTGAATTTACGGCTGCGGCGCGCGACGCGCTTTACTATGCCCGGGCTATTCAAGAACCGCGCCCGACAATTAACGGAGAGCCAATCAAGTGTGAGCGAGGCCCTGATGGGCAGTGCGTTAAAGCCGAAATTTGCTACGGTGATTATCGCAGCGGAGACAGCGATTGCCTGAGTATGAAAGATGTACGGGCGTGGTCTTCACCCATTTACGTTAATTACCCAAATGACGTCCAGCCTTAGCCCCCAGCGCGGCGCGCTGGCCTATGTAGGCGTGGCTTTTGCAGCGCTGCTTGCGGCTTTGATCTCCGTATTAAACGCCTCGACAGCTATACCCGGCGCAGCGGCTTATGTGAACGGCGTGCCTATCCCTCAGGCCGAGTATTCACGCGCTGTAAATGCTATGCAAGCGGGGCTTGAGCGTCCTTTAACAAAGGGCGATAAAGCACGGGCTCTGGAGCGGTTAATTGATGAGGAATTGATTGTGCAGGAGGCGGTCAAGCTAGGCCTTCCGAGCACAGACCGGTTGGTTCGTAAAAATTTGGTTCAGGGTATGCTGCGTTCTGTAACGTCTCTGGAGACAGGCTCAGATAATAGTGAAGCCGCGTTACGTCAGTTTTTTAATGATAACCAAGGTTTATTTTCAACCCCGAAAGTCTTGTCTCTTTACGCCGCTAAAGTAACCAATGGTGCCGATGCCGAAGCGTTTTTGAAGGCATTAGAAGCGGGGCAAAGCTTCGAGAATGCTATCAAAGCGGGGCATCTGGATTTGGATATTTTACCCCAAAACATCCCGCTAGGCAAAGTCAGTGGTCTCTTGGGCGGCGCGGCTGCGCAGATGGCTGCGCAAATGAAAGTCGGCGATATAGCAGGGCCCGTCACATCAAACGGTAGTGATGTCTTTATGTGGCTGATATCTATGAGCGGTGGCTCGGTAGAGTTTGACGATGCCAAAGGTAGTATTAGTGCGGAGCTTCTTCGTCGCCAAGAGGAGGCGGCTTTGGAAGACTATCTATCGCGGCTGCGCGTTCGTGCGCGTATTCGCCGAGATGCGGAATAGTTATGACTGAAACGTCATGATTAGAGCCGTTTGGGTTTGTCTTCTTGTTCTTTTAATCAATTTCACGGCGGCGGCGCATACACGCAGTCAGTCATTTTCGGTTTGGGATATTCAAGAGGACGGGGCGGCGTTCACGTTTGCTGTGGACGCCCTGCGTATTACGCAGCTTGGATCATTGTACCCAGAAGAGACAGACATATCCCGTCTGCTTGCTCTTCATCTTGATGAAACCCTAAGTGTGTCTCAAAACGGTGTATCTTGTGAAATAACTCATCGCTCGACATCGGTAACGCAAGCGCAAGTTCGCCGCATCAGTGGCCGCGTCGATTGTCCGATGTCTATGGCTAAGTCTCCGCCCATTGTCGTGATTAATGCCTTTTTTGCCGTCTCGCCCACCCACTTACATTTAGCAAGACTGCAAAGCGGCGACGAGGAAACCGACTATATCCTCCGGGAAGGCCGCGAAAACTTTATACTTCAAGACGGCGCGCGCCCGCAGTCTTTTTGGGGGTTTGTAAGTGTCGGGTTTCATCACGTCCTCTCTGGGCTTGATCACCTTGTATTTTTGGTCGGGTTAGCACTTGTCGCCCGCACGCCGCGCCAAGCGGTATTATGTATTACCGGCTTTACCCTCGGACATACGGCGGCGCTTGGCCTGACCACATATGGCTTGATTGCGCCGGATACCCGCCTTGTTGAGGCGATGATTGGTTTTACAATTGCGGTTATGGCGCTTGAAGCCAGTGTGCCGCCTCGCTACAGGCTGCGCGCTTTTCTTGCCTTTGCGGCTCTGACGGCTTTTATTACGGCTCTTCCGTTTTTGGGCCGCTCATCTTGGGGCATTGGCCTGTGCCTCGCCGTCTACGCTGGTGCGTCTGGCGCTTTGCGCAAAGATATCGCCGCCCGGTTTTTACCTATACTTACAGTGGCTTTCGGTCTTATTCATGGCGCAGGTTTTGCGGGCGGCCTACAAGAATTGAGCCTTTCGCAAGTCGGGCTTGCTTTGCCGCTCGTTGGATTCAATGTCGGCGTTGAACTCGCCCAACTTTTGGCCTTGGCTGTGATCTATATTTTGTTCCTTGTGCTTGCGAACTGGCGACCACAATATCAGGTTAAGGCAGAAAATTTTGCAGCGTTACTGATATTTGGTCTAGGCTCTTTTTGGTTTGCGCAGAGGCTGTGGGCTTAGCATAGGTAAGATGTGTTCTACCTGTATTCGCAGAATAATAGTCATGAAATTACGCAAAATACACTATTTGTATCTGTGTAAGGTATGAATGCGTAAAAAATAACGGAAAAACCGACTATTTTGTTGCGGGTAAGGCGGTTGACAGATTACAACTCACGAGAACAATTGCAGGGTGGAACATATGGACATCATTGATGTGGATGTATTGGTTGTCGGCTCCGGTGCCGGCGGGCTTACGGCGGCGATAACGGCGCATGAGTACGGCGGCAATGTTCTGGTGATTGAAAAGTCAGATATGTATGGGGGCACGTCGGCGACATCGGGCGGAGGCATATGGATACCGTGCAATCATTTGATGGCGGTTCACGGCGAAACCGATACCCCTGAAGCGGCCCTTGACTATCTGAAAGCTTGCGTCGGGGATGATGTCTCAGAGGATCGCCTCAAAGCCTATGTGGCTAAAGCACCTGAAATGCTCAGTTTCATGGAAAATAAAAGCGACGTAAAATTTGTTGCCACGCCTTACGCGGATTATTTTCCAGACAAACCCGGCGGCAAAGAGGGTTACCGGACACTCGATCCGCTGCCGATCAGCGCAACAAAATTGGGTAAGGAATTTTTCAACATGCGCCCGCCGCATCCGCAGACAATTTTTGGCGGATTTACGATTACAGTAAATGAGGCCAAAAAGATCATTACCCGTTCTGCGGGTTGGAAGTGGATTATGATGAAACTGATGATCTCTTACCGCCTTGATATAGCCATGCGCATGAAGTCAAAACGTCACCGCAGACTTTGTTTAGGGAACGCGTTGGTTGGCCGATGCTTAACCTCTGTGTTCAAGCGCAAAATTCCAGTTTGGCGCAACGCTCCGCTGAAGTCTCTCGTGACCAAAGACGGCGTTGTCACTGGAGCAATTGTGACCAAAGATGGACGTGATGTGCAAGTCAACACAAAGCGCGGCGTGATACTGGCGGCGGGCGGTTTTGAGAGTAATGCCGACATGCGCAAGGAGCATCTACCGGAGCCAACAGATACTAAATGGTCCGCCGCGCCAGGGACAAATATGGGCGAAGCCCATAGAGCCGCTGCAGATGTGGGCGCGAATTGGACTCTCATGGACGCAGCGTGGTGGGGGCCTTCTGTTCGACTTCCGCATAATGACCGCTCACGGGTTTTATTCGCTGAGCGCGCCCTGCCGGGAATCTATATTGTAAACGAACATGGCGAGCGTTTCTTAAACGAGGCCGGCTCTTATGACGTGGTCGGGCGGCAACTACAGGCGCACCCCAAAACGAGCTGGGTGATTTTTGATCGCCGTGCTCGCGTGAAATACGGCATAGGCCCGCTTTACCCGACCGCAGTTCATCCCGATAGCAAATGGACCGACGATATCAAAGCGGTCGTCAAAAAAGCAGACACGATTGCAGAACTTGCCGTGATGATGGGCGTTGACGCTGACGGCTTGCAAGACACAGCTGATAAGGTCGCGAAATATTCTGAAACGGGTGTGGATGAAGATTACGGCTCCGGCGGTAATGCTTATGACCGTTATTATGGCGACCCGACAATTGAGCCAAATCCGTGCCTTGCGCCTCTGGCCAAAGCGCCTTTCTACGCGTTTCCCGTTTATCCGGGCGACATAGGCACCAAAGGCGGCGTTGATGTTGATGTTAACGCCCAAGCGCTCGACAAAAACGGTACGCCTTTGGTAGGGCTTTACGCAACCGGCAACACGGCGTCGTCCGTGATGGGGCATAGTTATCCGGGTGCGGGCTCTACCATTGGGCCTGCGATGACCTTTGGCTACGTCGCTGCGCGCCATGCGATGGGCGTAAACACTTAACCAAAAGGAGGCTGTAATGGCATTTAACGGAACTTGGAATATTGTGATGAAAACCCCCATGGGTGACCGCGAAGCTGTGCTCAAGCTCGCTCAGGACGGGGATAGCTTGTCCGGGAATATGGAGTCGGATGGGCAGTCGATGGATATTGCTAACGGTAAAGTCGAAGACGGACGCGCCAAGTGGGACGCTGATTTAACCAGCCCCATGCCGATCACCTTGTCTTTTGATATCGGTGAAGACGGTGGAAATTTGGACGGTACTGTCAAGCTGGGCATGTTCGGCAACTCGTCTGTTACCGGAACGCGGGCCTAAACCAGATCAATATATCAAGGGGGGCTTATGAAGCGTATTATAGGGATAGTCGCAGCGCTTTCAGTGCTGACTGTCGTTTTTGCAGCCGTGAAACTCCGAAAAACCCCTTCATCGACTTACGCATTTTCAGGTGCGGCTACCGCAAATATCGCGGCATTGGTGAAAGACCGCGCTCAGGATGCTTCGCCGCCCAATATTGTGATTATCCTCGCGGATGATTTGGGCTGGGCTGATGTGGGATATCGCGGCTCGGATATTCTAACGCCCAATATTGACCGCCTCGCTGCCGAAGGCATGCGGCTTGAGCGGTTTTACGCAACACCTTTTTGCTCGCCGACGCGTTCGGCGCTGATGACGGGCCGTGACCCTATAAAGCTTGGCGTTGCGCATGCGGTTCTGATGGCGTGGGATAATGGCGGTGTTTCGCTGGATGAACATTTTATGCCGGAAAGCTTCAAGGCGGCAGGGTAGCAAACCGCAATGATCGGTAAGTGGAATATGGGATATACTATCGAGCAACATACACCCAATGCGCGCGGTTTTGATCATTTTTACGGTCATTTTAATACCGATGTGAATTATTTCTCTCATAGTTTTGCGGGTGGTCATGATTTTCAAGAGAACGGCCAAACTGTCACCCACGAAGGCGAATATGCCACCAATGTTCACGGTAATCAGGCGGCGCGTTTTATCAATGATCTTCGCGACCCCGAAAAACCATTTTTTATGTATGTGCCTTTTCTTGCGCCGCATTCTCCGATGAACGCCAAAGATGCGGATAAAGCCAAATATACCAGCCGTATTGATACGCCGTTTTATCCGGCTAAAACCTATGCTGCTATGGTCGATAGCATGGATCAGGCAATTGGCGACATATTGGATGCGCTCGATGAACAAGGAGTAGCCGATAACACTATTGTACTGTTTTTTTCGGATAATGGTGGATATTATAATTTTGGCGGCGTGAATAAACCTCTGCGCGGCGGTAAACTTCAGACTTATGAGGGCGGCATTCGGGTAAATGCTGTTATGCGTTGGCCGGATGTTCTGCCGCCTAATACTGTGAATGAAAATGTTATCTCAGTGATGGATATGCTGCCGACTTTGACCGATGCGGCGGGTATTGAACTTGGCAGCGTAAAGGCATTGGACGGTGTTTCGCGCTGGGATGCTGTATTGGGTAGCGGCGAGAAAGACCGGGGCGCGCCGCTCATTTTTACCTCCAATATTCCGATTTATAATAAATTTCAGTACGGTGTTCTTGATGGGCCGTGGAAGCTTGTGCAGGACGTGGATCACAAACGCCGTTCTACAGAAGTCAGCACGCAGCTTTTTAATGTGTGGGACGATCCCAATGAGGAAACAGATTTAATGTCGGCTCATCCCGATCAAGCCGAGCGCCTGCAGGATATTCTGGATGATCGCCTTGCGCAGCATCCTGTTGGTGGGACTTATGTAAAAATTTCACCGCATCCCGGTTGGCGTGCGCCCAAGGACTATGCTGAGGTGGCTATTCCAGACGACAAAGTCATTCCAGAAATGCACCAAGGATTTGGTAAACTGCCCTCCAAAGTCCTGCAAAAAGATTACGGGGACAAAGGCCGCATACTTTATGAATAGGTTTCCATAACGCACATATGGTTCTGGCCTATTTTACGCGTATTCTTTTGATGTCTTTCGATATACAAGGTGTCCGTGTTTTTCGATGAGAGGTTTTCATGGAATATTTGCATACAATGGTGCGCGTCGCCGATCTTGATGCGTCTCTGGCGTTTTATTGTGACCTGCTCGGGCTTGTCGAGATAAGCCGTAAAGACATCCCGAAAGGCCGTTTTACGTTAGTATTTCTAGCCGCGCCCGGTGATGAGGCTCGTGCCCGCTCAAGCGAGAAAGCGCCAATGGTTGAACTGACTTATAATTGGCCTTCTGATGACGGCGAAGCTGAAGCCTATTCAGGCGGGCGCAATTTTGGGCATTTGGCCTACCGCGTCGACAATATTTATGAGACATGCCAAAGAATGAGAGACGCAGGCTTAACCATCAACCGGCCTCCGCGCGATGGACATATGGCGTTTGTGCGCTCGCCTGATGGCATTTCGATTGAGCTTTTACAAAAAGGCGACTCTCTTGAGCCGGCTGAACCGTGGGCGTCTATGAAAAATACAGGGTCTTGGTAGCGCTCACTTTTTTTGTTTGAGCCAGTTTTCCAGCCAGTGAATATTATACTCACCTTTTTTGAAGTCTTCATCATCTAAAAGCTCTTCAAATAGCGGGATGGTTGTCTCCACGCCCGTAATGACCATTTCCCCCAAAGCCCGCCGAAGCCGCATTAACGCGCCTTGACGGGTTTTCCCGTGGACAATTAATTTACCGATCAAACTGTCATAATAGGGCGGGATTGAATATCCGGCATAGAGCGCGCTATCCAAACGCGTACTCATACCGCCGGGGGCGTGAAAGTCGATGACTTTACCGGGTGAAGGCACAAAAGTTCGCGGATTTTCCGCATTGATGCGGCACTCTATAGCATGGCCGTTAAACTTGACGTCTTTTTGGGTGAAGGAGAGTTTTTCCCCGTTTGCGACGCGGATCTGCTCGCGTACCAAATCAATCCCAGTAATCTCCTCGGTGACAGGATGCTCAACTTGTAATCGCGTATTCATTTCAATGAAGAAAAATTCACCGTTCTCATAAAGAAACTCAATTGTACCTGCGCCCCGGTAGCCGATTTTTTTGATCGCTTTGGCAACAATCATACCGATTTTGGAACGTTGTTGAGCGGTCAGTGTCGGTGAGGGGGCTTCTTCGAGAATTTTTTGGTTGCGGCGCTGAAGCGAGCAATCTCGCTCGCCCAAATGAACAACATTGCCGTGTGTATCTGCGATCACCTGAATTTCAATGTGGCGCGGGCCTGTGAGGTAGCGCTCAAGATAAACTTCGCCGTTACCGAAGGCGGCAATGGCTTCTTGCTGTGCGCCCATCAAAGCTTCGTCGAGGCTTTCAGGTGTAAGTGCAAGGCGCATTCCCCGCCCGCCGCCGCCGGCCGCCGCTTTAACGAGGAGCGGAAAGCCAACTTTTTGCGCGACCTCTCGGGCCTCCTCCAAATTCTCTACGCCGCCGTCTGATCCGGGAACAACAGGGATTCCCGCCTCTGCAACAGTTTTTTTGGCAATAATTTTATCACCCATAATACGGATATGTTCAGCGGTTGGGCCGATAAACGCCATGTCGTGAGCTTCGACGATCTCGGCAAATCGGGCATTTTCGGACAAAAATCCATATCCGGGGTGGACAGCATCGGCGTCAGTAACTTCGCAAGCAGAAATAATGGCCGGAATGTTCAAATAGCTTTCGGTGACGTTAGCAGGGCCAATACAGACGCTCTCATCAGCGAGGCGCACATGCATGGCGTCACGGTCTGCTTCAGAGTGCACGGCGACGGTCGAGATACCCATCTCTTTACATGCGCGGTGAACCCGGAGCGCAATTTCGCCGCGATTGGCGATGAGGATTTTTTTAAACATGAGCTCGCCTAAACGATGATAAACAAAGCTTCGCCAAATTCGACGGGCTGCGCGTCTTCAACCAATATTTCAGAAATTTTACCGGATTTCGGAGCAGTGATCGGATTGAACGTTTTCATAGCTTCGACCAGCATGATTGTATCGCCTTCTTTAACGCTGTCACCGGGGCTAACGAATGCATCCGCGTCCGGGCTTGGTCGTACATAAGCCGTACCAACCATGGGTGATTTTACTGCGCCGGGATGTGATCCCGCGTCGGATGGTTTTTCAGACGGCACTGTTTCGATGGAGGGGGATGCCGCTTGGGGCGCTGCTGCCGGCGAAGGTGCCGCCGCATAATTTGCGGCCATGACGGTGGTGCTGCCTTTGGAGACCCTAATTTTAAGATCACCTTTTTTAAGTTCAATTTCATTCAGATCCGTCTCATTCAGGATCTCGGCCAGTTCTCGAATGAGTTTGCTGTCCGGTGATTGCGCTTTTGATGTAGGTTTGTTCGCCATAGTGTTTTCCACCTGTGCTGTGTTCGATTTATATCAGATTTATTGCGGCTGTAAGAGCCAAATAATAACTATTTTCTCCAAAGCCGCTGATTGTCCCCTTTGCCGCTTCGGATACATATGAGCGGCGCCGGAAGCTTTCCCGCGCAGCAGGCTGGGACAAATGCACTTCTATCGCTGGAATGTCCAGTGTTTTTAAGGCGTCATAAAGTGCAATAGATGTATGGGTATAGGCAGCTGGGTTGATGATCAGGGCGCTAGCCTGTGTTCGCGCCGTTTGAATTTGGCCAACAAGTTCGCCTTCGATATTGGATTGTGTAAAGACAATTTCGTAGCCGTAGTTTTTTGCTTTGTCCCGGCAGAGGTCTTCGATTCCTGCGAGCGTTTGCGTCCCATAAATTTCAGGTTCTCTTGTTCCCAAAAGATTGAGGTTAGGCCCGTTTATTATGTAGATGGGTTTTGACATATGCGGCTTCCTTTCCCATATGGTAACGGCGCGGCGCAAGCCCGACAACCTTTTCTTCGCGGAGTCGTCTTGATGAATGTTGTTATCAATGGTGAGGATCATGTTGGCTTGCCTACCCCCCTATCGGTTTTAGGTTTGATCCAGCATTTGGGTTTGCCGGAGAAAAAAATCGCGATTGAGCGCAACCGCGAAATTGTGCCCAAATCATCCTTTGCAAATGCGATGCTGTCCGAGGGTGACCGTCTTGAAATCATTCATTTTATTGGAGGTGGGTAATGCCGACTGATATACTTACTGTTGCCGGGCGCGCGTTTACATCGCGCCTGATCATCGGCACAGGAAAATACAAAGACTATGCGCAAAACGCCGCCGCTTTGGAGGCGTCGGGCGCAGACATAGTCACAGTCGCCGTGCGGCGTGTTAATGTGAGTAACCCGGACGAGCCTATGCTGGTCGATTTTATTGACCCCAAGAAAGTGACGTATCTACCCAATACCGCCGGATGCTTTACTGGCGAGGATGCTGTTCGAACCTTGCGTTTGGCACGCGAAGCCGGAGGCTGGGATTTGGTCAAGCTTGAAGTTTTGTCCGATCCAAAACATCTCTACCCGGATATGGAAGAAACGCTCCGCGCGGCCAAGCTTTTGATCGCTGACGGGTTTGATGTTATGGTTTATTGTTCGGATGACCCCGTGTTTGCCCGCAAGCTCGAAGATATGGGTTGCGCCGCAATTATGCCGCTGGGCGCGCCGATTGGCTCGGGTCTAGGCATTCAGAACCCTGTCAATATCCGCTTGATTGTGGAGCAAACGTCAGTCCCCGTCATTGTCGATGCGGGCGTCGGAACTGCCTCTGACGCGGCCGTCGCCATGGAATTGGGCTGCGACGGCGTGTTGATGAACACGGCTATCGCCGAAGCCAAAGATCCAATCCGTATGGCGAGGGCTATGAAGCATGCGGTCATCGCAGGGCGCGAAGCCTACTTGGCCGGACGAATGCCACGTAAAAAGTACGCAGACCCCAGCTCGCCGCTCGCAGGCCTGATATAATTTAAAGTGTTTTGACCATGGTGCAGAGCGGCACGGGGACATCTCCGTTTGTGTCTTCCCATTCACTCTCAATGGTGTAGCCGCATTTTTTATAAAATGGCACACCTGCCATAGTTGCAGCCATTTCGAGCGCCGTAAAGCCTTCCCGCTGTGCCGCAGCTTCGCTGGCCTCGATGATTATGACGCCAATACCTTTGCGGATATGATCCGGGTGAGTGTACATCGCCCGGATGCGGGCGCGGTCTTTGGCGGGATCCAGTAAGGACGCATTACGTCCCGCGCTATGATTGCCGCCGTAAAGGGTTGCTCGCCTTGACCATCCGCCGCACCCGGCTAAAATATTTCCGTCCCAAACGCAAAAGTATGTGCCGTCCTCGATTAACTGGGTGTCGAGGCCCATGCCGGAAAATGAGGCTTTGATTTGCGCATCGGTTAAATAACCTTTTTGCAACTCAGCGATCGCGAGGTGCATTAAGTCCTTAATGGCGCTTTCATCTTGGGGTCTTGCTAAATGCAACTTCATATCGAACTCATGGTAAAACAGGCTTAACTTCATCTGTGACAAATTTGTTACAGATGAAAACAATTTCACATTACACTGACAGGGTCTATTGAAAACTCAACGATCACGGACTAAGTGCGACCGATAAATCAACTGCAAAACAGGATATCTGAATGCAAAAACTATCTTTTAAGTCACACTTGGCTATGACCGCCTCCGCCGCGCTTCTTGCCGGACTTCTATCAACACCTGTTTACGCTCAAGTAACAAACGGAAACAGTGTAAATAAATCTGATGAAATTATCACAACAGGTACGCGTCGTCAGGCTCGCTCAGCCGCTGACTCGCCGGCGCCTGTTGATGTTATCTCAGGTGTTGAGTTTACGAACCAAGCGTCGAATGACTTACAAGACCTACTCCGCACGTCTGTTCCGTCTTACAATGTGAACACACAGCCAATTTCAGACGCCGCGACAATCATTCGCCCGGCTAACCTGCGCGGCCTCTCACCAGATAACACATTGGTTCTGCTTAATGGTAAGCGCCGTCATCGCGGTTCCGTGATTTCTTTCCTAGGCGGTGGTATTGCTGATGGATCACAAGGCGTTGACGTGTCCGTATTCCCGGCACTCGGCCTTAAACAGGTTGAAGTGCTCCGCGACGGTGCATCCTCACAGTACGGATCTGATGCGATTGCTGGTGTTATTAACTTTCAACTTAAAGATGCTTCCGAAGGCGGCATGGTCGAAGTTGTTTACGGCTCTACTTACGCAGGCGATGGTGATAATTACCGTATCGCGGGTAACGTAGGCTTGCCACTTGGCGAGCGTGGGTTTGTTAACATTACAGGTGAATTTGGCGAAACAGACGGGACTGTTCGTGCAGCACCTCGTAACGATGTGACGGCACTTGTTGCTGCAGGTAACTCCGCCGCAGGCGATAACCTCACAATTAACACTTACACAGACGAGTTTGCTCAATATTGGGGTCAACCCGACGTGAAGAACAATGCCAAATTGTTTATCAATTCAGGTATTGAACTTACTGAAAATGCTGAGCTTTACGCCTTTGGTAACTATGCCGAGCGCACAGTCGAAGGTGGTTTCTTCTACCGTAACCCGACAAATCGGGGCGGTGTGTATGCAGGACCCCTTGTAAATGCTACGACGGGTGCCTTGGATCCAAACGGTGTTGCATCCGTCCGCGTCGGAAACCTTGCTGGTCTTGATGCCAACGCATGCCCAGCGGGTATTCCGCTTAACGGACTTATCCCCGACCCAACTGTTTTAGCAGCTGTTGTAGCTGATCCGAATTGCTTCTCTTTCATTGAGACTATTCCGGGTGGTTTCGTGCCTCGCTTTGGCGGCGATAACAGAGACTACGCTATTACTGGCGGTATCCGCGGTGAGATCGATTTCGGAACAGGCCTCGGTTATGACTTGTCCGGTACTTATGGTGTCAACGACACTGAGTTCTTCATCCGTAATACAGTCAATGCGTCTTTGGGGCCAAACACTCCGCGTGATTTTGTCCCAGGTGCGTACAAGCAAGCTGAAACAATTCTTAACGCTGACTTTAACTATGGCGTTGCTATTGATGGTTGGGCGTCTGATTTGAACATCGCTTTCGGCGGTGAATACCGTGAAGAGCAATTTGATATCACTGCAGGTGATGCGGCATCTTTCGCATTAGGACCTTTGGCCGTTGTTACGCCAGCGTTCCCGACAGGACAGGGTTTCTCATCCAGTTCAAACGGCTTTGGTGGATTTGCAACTTCATCTTCAAATAAGCAATCTAGTTATGGGGTTTACGCTGACCTTGAAGGTGACGTCACAGAATACCTTACGCTTCAAGCGGCTGTCCGTTTCGAAGACTACGAAGCCTTTGGCGACACGGTAAACTGGAAAGTTGCTGGTCTTTATCGTTTGACAGATAATTTTACGGTTCGCGGGACATATTCAACAGGCTTCCATGCTCCTACTGCGGGTCAGGCTAACGTGACGAACGTCACAACACAGCAAGTCAATGGTGTTCTCGTTGACCAAGGAACCATTCCATTCGGAACGGGACCGGGCCAACTTGCCGCTGACTTTATCGAAAACCGCGCCGGGACACGTCCGACACTGTCAACGGAATCAGCGAAAAACTTCTCGATGGGCGCTGCCTTTGATACGGGTCCTGTGGCTTGGACAGTCGATTACTTCAATATCAAAGTGGACGACCGTATTGCTCTGTCAGAGAACATCAACTTTATCGATGCTCTAGACTTTGCGGCAGCTCAGGCGGGTAACCCTGCCGGCTATGATAACTCTTCCGTTCCATCGGCCATTGCTAGCCTTGGAACAGCGAATGTTATTACACGTTCTGATTACATTGGATTTGAAGATCTGACTCAGTTCCGTTACTTCACCAACAGTTTTGATACGAAAACACAAGGTATTGATATTGTTGGTCGTGCGCCGCTCGATTTTGGTCAAGAAGGTACGACGTCTGCTGTCCTCGCTCTTAATTATACGGATACAGAAGTTACAGATCGGGGAACAATTAACCCGATTGGCGACGCACGTGTTCTTGCCCTCGAAGAGCTTCTTCCTAAGTGGAAAGGTAACTTCACTGTAACGCATGAGCAGGGAATTTATCGTGGTCTAGTCCGTGCAAATTACTTCGGCGGCTGGACAGATGGCCCTAATAGCGCAACTCCGGGTGCTGAACTCTTGTTTGATGCAGAGATTGGCGCAACTGTTTACGAAGGCGTTGAGTTGATTGTCGGTGCTTCAAACCTGTTTGATAACTATCCTGATGAAAACCCAAATCCGGGCGGGACATCTGGTCAACTTTATCCTGAAGCTTCACCGATTGGTTTCAGCGGTGGTCAGTACTACCTGAAAGCACGTTATACTTTCTAGGGTAACGCTAGTTTAAAAATAAAAGCCCGGTTCATAGAGCCGGGCTTTTTTGTGCCTAAAATTTATGCACGAGAGATATTTCGAGGCATAAAAAAACGGCCCTAAGGCCGCCTTCTTTGTAATACTAACTGCGTCGTGTTTAAGCGCGCTCGAGGCATACGGCTGTCGCTTCGCCGCCGCCGATACAAAGGCTCGCGACGCCTTTTTTAGCACCTCGTTTTTCCATCGCTGCAATCAACGTTGCTATAATTCGTGCACCGCTGGCCCCTATGGGATGGCCTAAAACGCAGCCGCCGCCATTGACGTTCACCTTGTCATGATCCAGCCCCAGCTCTTGCATAGCAATCATTGGCACGACGGCAAAGGCTTCATTGATTTCCCACAGGTCGACATCATCCGCGTTCCAGCCTGCTTTGCTCAAAGCTTTTTTCATGGCTTGAACGGGGGCAGTGGTGAAATAAGCGGGGTCGTGCGCGTGGGCGGCATGGGAGACGATTTCCGCCAGAACTTTGTGGCTACCTTTCTCAGCGTCTGATTTACGCATTAAAACAAGCGCCGCCGCGCCGTCATTGATTGAGCTGGCATTTGCCGCTGTCACGGTACCTTCTTTGTTAAACACGGGACGAAGTGTTGGGATTTTTTCGGGCCTTGCATTGGCCGGGCCTTCGTCTGCGGTCACAATCACATCGCCTTTACGGCCTTTAACGGTGACGGGTGTAAGCTCGCGGTCAAAACCGCCGCTTTCTTGCGCGGCTTTGGCCCGGCGTACTGACTCGATGGCGTAGGCATCTTGGGCTTCGCGGGTGAACTGATATTCCTCTGCGATCATGTCAGCAAACACGCCCATGGCTCCGCCCGCATATGCATCCGTCAGACCATCATGCATCATACTGTCAATGACTTGCTGGTTCCCCATACGCATCCCGCCGCGCGCTTTGGGCAGCAGGTAAGGGGCATTTGTCATGTTTTCCATGCCGCCCGCGACGGCGACCTTAATTGATCCGGCTTTGATAGCATCATGTGCCATGATTGCGGCCTGCATACCCGAGCCGCACATTTTGTTGACCGTTGTGGCCTCGCAGTGCTGCGGCAGCCCCGCGCCAATTGCGGATTGGCGGGCAGGGGCTTGGCCTTGGCCTGCCGGTAACACGCAGCCCATGATGACTTGCTCGATATCATCACCGTTGATGCCAGCCTCTGACACAGCGGCCTTAATAGCGGCGGCCCCAAGCTCAGGGGCGCTGACGGAGGAGAACGCGCCTTGGAACGCGCCCATGGGCGTGCGGGCGAGCCCAACAATACAAACAGGATCAGATGACATAGTAAAGGCTCTACTCTTCTTCGGAGGAATTTTGGGTTTTGGTTGTCTTACGAGCAGCTATACGGGCGCGTTTCGCTGCGATGTCGCGCTGTTTTTGCTCCCGCCAAGCCTCTTGCTTGCGCGTATTTTTTTGCGCGATCCAAAATGCGGCCGCTAAAATAACCACTAATATCGCAATAATATATCCCATAAAACTCGCCTTTCTTTTTGCTTATATAAGGACGGGCAGGATAAATCTCAACGGTTACGCATTCAGGGGTGTTAAAAATAAAAAACGGCGGGTATTTCAAACTCAAGTCTGGTACTAGTAAAATGTGTAAACCGCAAAAAAGCGGCTAATATTCCGGCGGTCTTTGGACAAAGGCATCCAGCATAACCGTTTGAAAACTGTCCGTATGAAGCTTGCCGTTTCTGTCAAACCATTGACACCGCATAGACGCCTCGCCCTCGACGCTCAGTACCGTCATCTTAGGCCCGCCGGATTTCAGTCGCACAATATCGCCGCTACTAAATGTACTCATAATGATCTCTCAAACTGTAAGCCGCAGTGATGTCACCGCGCTTTGACTATGTCCACAAATAAGTCCGCAGCAAAACTTGAGGCTGCGGAGGTCGAGAATTCATACGCCCGATTTAAACGGCTCACTCTTTTCATGAGGCGTATAGCCATCTTGAGCGGAGTCAAAATGCGCGTCGAGTTTGGAGAGCAGTTCCAGCCCGCGCTTGCGGTTGCCTTTGGTAGCGAGAAGACGGAAACGGTTTTCAGTATCGAACTCGGTGATCGCGCGGGTGGAAAACTCCTCAAACAGTTTGTTCAGGCTGATCCCACGGCGCGCGGCAAGGGCGCGCAAACGCTCATGCTGGTCTTCGGGCAATCTGATAGTTAATGTTCCCATGATGATCTCCTCTTTTGCAAAAATTCTCCGGCGTTTAATATTTTCAAATCCGGGAAACTTAGGTCTCCATTATTAAAGTCCCGCTTGTTGGCGGTGATGATTGTGTCCGCGCCGCCTGCGAGCGCCAGTTCAATGAGATGATTATCCTGTTCATCCCGTAAATTAGGCCGCCAAAGAAAATACACAGACGACCATTCGCAAGAGGATAGAAAAGCCTCTAAAAGTTCCTGCCGCTCACTTGCGTTTAAAACACATTTCGCCTGTATGTTTTCCCGCGAAATCACATCCTCATATTCACCGAGCAAAGCATTGCCCATCAAAGGCGCAATCTCACCCAACAGCGCGAGCCGAATAATATGACGCGGCGCACCGCCTCGGTTCATTAAAGCCGACACAAATATATTGGTATCTATGACAACTTTACGCATGTGATTTTGATAGCATATGTGATGTCATTAAGCAAGTCCCTATATTGCGGCGTTCTCCTCATACACATTCCACACGCGTCATCACCGCCCTTGTGGCGGTGATCCATGTGAGGTCTTACATTCAGAGTATAATTTGTATCTTCTGGTGAAATTATCCCGCCAAAATATCAAAGCTCATTCTTGTTTGACGTTACCGAAGATGGGTTGCCTCTATGCACCCTACGACTCCCCCCAAAGATAGGTTAGGAATGCCCCGAATTACTCTCCTCATCCCGCTTAAAAGCGGGTTTCAGTTTGTGGTTCTGCATGCATTCCGGCTTGGGTAGGGGTGAGAAGAATTTATTTCACAGCAAAGTTCAAAATTAACTTGATGATGCTTTTAGTATATTACCTCTTTTAATTTTCCAAGATTTTCCCGCCAGTTTTTATTATATAGAAAATATTCTTCTAGATCATTGGAAACTCGATCCTCAAATATAGCTTTGAGTTCGTTTACAAACTGGGAATGAGGATAATATTGTGCTTGCATTTTGGCCAGAATAAACGGGGTCTTATCAAAATCTCTGAAATAGTCAGTAAGAGGATAATCTGGTTTTTGTAAAATTTGAAAAATAGGACTGTCAAATAAGTTTTTGCCAGAATTTAGGATTGAAATTTCTGACATTGCGTCAAACATTTCTGATATCCAATATATGTAATTTTCGAATACAGATTCATCATTTAATAGAAAGTACCTGCATGGCATGAATATTCCGAGATTGCTATTACTCCTTTCAAGTTGTCCATTGGAAAGACAAGGGATATATAATTCTTCAGATGCTTCAAAAATTAAATCTCTTATAAAAAAATTACTTGGATAAGCAAAAAACTCTCTTCCAGCGTTTACACGCAAGCCCAACTTCGTAAGTTCTAAGTGAGCATACTTTTCAACTTTTTTTGCGTGTTCAATGTTTTCAAATCTATAGGTGTTCAAACTAATAAATGTTTCAGGTTGACCGGAGCTGGAACTCAATTGCTTTAAGCGTCGTTTGATATTTGTTGTGACTCCAATTTTTCGCCAGCCTCGGCGAATGAATGAGGGGGTCACTGCTTCATAAACATATCCCCATTCCTTACTCATGTGATCTCCGATTCGAATGGTATACTGTAATCTGAAAAATCGTTTGGTATAAATGTAGTCAAATGAAAAATAGCAGAATTTACTCGTTAGTTATGCACACCCTACGCGGCGTAGCCGTTTCGGTGACGGTTTGTAATTGATCCACTGGATCAATTACGGTCAACCATCATCCATTTTAAGCGCCGCGATAAACGCTTCTTGCGGGATGTCCACTTTCCCGAACTGGCGCATGCGTTTCTTGCCTTTTTTCTGCTTATCCAGCAGCTTGCGTTTGCGCGACGCGTCGCCGCCGTAACATTTTGCGGTGACGTCTTTGCGCATTGCGGCGATGGTTTCGCGGGCAATGACTTTGCCGCCGATGGCGGCCTGTACGGGGATCTTAAACAGGTGGCGTGGGATCAGGTCTTTTAGCCGCTCGCACATTTGCCGCCCTCTCGAATCTGCGCGTGAGCGGTGAACCAGCATAGAGAGCGCATCTACCGGGTCGCCGTTTACAAGAATGCTCATTTTGACCAAATCTCCGGGGCGAATGCCCGAGGCTTGGTAATCAAAGCTGGCATAGCCTTTGGAGACAGATTTCAAGCGGTCATAGAAATCAAACACAACTTCGTTGAGCGGTAGATCATATTCAACCATGGCGCGGGTGCCCACATAGGACAGGCCAGTTTGCACCCCTCGGCGGTCTTGGCAAAGCTTGAGAATACCGCCGAGATAATCATCCGGCGTCATAATGGTGGCTTTGATCCAAGGCTCGTGAATCTCCTCGATCTGCATCACGTCCGGCATATCGGCCGGGTTATGCAGCAGCATATCTGTATCGTCTCTCATCTTGAGCGTGTAAACAACAGAGGGCGCCGTTGTAATCAAGTCAAGATCAAACTCGCGCTCGAGCCGTTCTTGGATAATCTCGAGGTGCAGGAGACCTAAAAAGCCGCAGCGAAACCCAAAGCCGAGCGCGGCGGAGGTTTCCATCTCGTAGCTAAAACTCGCATCATTAAGGCGCAAGCGGCCCATGGCGGCGCGAAGGTCTTCGAAATCTGCCGCGTCCACTGGAAAGATACCACAGAACACCACAGGCTGCGCAGGTTTAAAGCCCGTGAGCGGCTTGGTTGTCGGGCGTTTATCCTCGGTGATTGTGTCGCCTACGGCGGCGTCTGCGACTTCTTTGATAGCGGCGGTTAAAAACCCGACTTCGCCGGGGCCAATCTCTTTGACATCTTCGGGCTTGGGACGAAATACGCCGACTTTGTCAACCGTGTAGCTCGCGCCCGTATTCATGGTGCGGATACGCATGCCCTTTTTGATGGTGCCTTCGATAACTCGGAACAGCACGACGACGCCCATATAAGTGTCGTACCACGCGTCCACCAACATGGCTTTCAGCGGTGCTTTGGGATCGGCTTCAATCGGCGGGGGCAGGCGCGCGACAATCGCGTCCAGCACATCTTCAATGCCAATGCCTGATTTTGCCGAGCACTCAATGGCTTCGCTGGCGTCAATGCCGATGACCTCTTCGATTTGAGCTTTGACCCGATCAGGCTCAGCGGCGGGCAAATCGATTTTATTGAGTACAGGAATGATCTCGTGATCATGCTCGATGGCTTGGTAGACATTAGCCAATGTTTGCGCTTCAACCCCTTGAGAAGCGTCGACAACCAAGATGGAGCCCTCACACGCAGAAAGCGAGCGGGAGACTTCATAGGCGAAATCTACATGGCCCGGCGTATCCATCAAATTGAGGACATAGGTTTCCCCATCTTTGGCCAAATATTCAAGCCGCACCGTTTGGGCCTTGATGGTAATGCCGCGCTCTTTTTCAATGTCCATACTATCAAGGACTTGTTCTGACATCTCTCTGTCAGACAGACCGCCTGTGAACGAAATCAAGCGGTCCGCCAGCGTAGATTTGCCGTGATCAATATGCGCCACGATAGAAAAATTTCGGATATTTTTTTGGTCTATACTCATGGAAGCGGTTCTAGTGTTTTTAGGCGCAAGTGCAAGCGGTTTGGGGACGCGGCACACAGCCGCGACGAGCACCTGTTGGCGGCCTTTGCTTTTCAGAAATCTGTGAGTTTGTCAGGTTTATGATTGCAGTCATTACCGCCACAGGGGCGATAATGACGTAACTTTTGATGTGTCTGTCCAAATGATGTTCAATTCAGGATCAATACATTACAGCTCGAGAGAGCTTGGCTGAGATTAGCCCTTACTTTCAATCCATGCGTTAACTTGCTCTTCCAAAATGCTCAGCGGTAGAGGGCCGGAGCGTAGAACGACATCGTGATATTCACGGATGTCAAACTTGTCCCCGAGGCGGGCTTTGGCATCTTCGCGCAGGGTTTGGATTTTGATCATGCCGATTTTATAGGCTGTGGCCTGTCCGGGCATGACGATATAACGCTCAATAGCTTTGATTGCGTCATTTTCAGGGTTAGGCGTATTTTCCAAAAGATAATCAATCGCGTCTTGGCGCGTCCATTTCTTGGAGTGAAGGCCTGTATCGACCACAAGCCTCGCGGCACGCCAAATCTCCATCGCAAGGCGGCCAAAATCCGAATAGGGATCTTGGTAAAATCCCATCTCTTTGGGCAAGAATTCTGAATAAAGTCCCCAACCCTCTGTGTAGGCGGTGACGCTGCCTAGTTTTTGAAATTTAGGAACCCCAGTTAACTCTTGCGCGATGGCGAGCTGCATATGGTGACCTGGAATGCCTTCGTGATAGGCCAGAGCTTCCATTTGGTACTTCGGCATGTCTGTAATTTTATACAGGTTGGCATAGTAATAACCCGGGCGGGAGCCGTCGGGCGCAGGGCGGTTATAAAACGCTTTGCCCGCTGATTTTTCGCGAAAGGCTTCAACGCGGCGGACTTCTAGGTCGGCTTGGGGCTTTTTGAGGAACACTTCATCAAGGCGCGTTTTCATCACGTCGATCATCCGTGTCGCTTCGTCCAAATAGGCTTGGCGGCCTTCATCCGAGTCCTCATAAACAAACTTTGGATCGGTTTTCAGATAGGTGAAAAATTCTTGTAAGCTACCGTCAAACCCGACTTGCGCCATGATAGCACGCATCTCGCCGTGGATGCGGGCGACTTCGGCGAGGCCAAGATCATGCACCTCATCAGCGCTCATATCCGTCGTAGTCATGCGCTCCAAACGGTGGGCATAAAACGCATCGCCGTTTGGCAATTTCCAGACGCCATCGTCAGTTGTTGCGCGCGATTTTTGCTCCTGAATAAAAGTTTTGAGGTCTTGATAAGCGGGCCCAACCGAGGTGGTCAAAGCCATCGCCGCTGCGTCATTCAGAGCGGTCTTCGCGTCTTCATTTAGGTCAAGCTTGGAGACTTTAGTTTGGAAATCATTCATGAGCAAATTGGGTTTGCTGCTATCATCAAAGGGCGCACCGGATAGCACATTATCGATATCGCGCAGTACGTGATCATAGACGAACAAAGGCGGTGCGATACCAGCCGCGTCACTGGCTTTGGCATTAGTAACAATGCCGCCAAGATAATCTTTGATGCCGCCCAAACGCGCAATGTAATTTAGTGCGTCGTCTTGGGATTTAATCGGATGCTGGTTGAGCATAAAGGTTGGAATGCGGGATTGCGCGCCAAACATTTGGTTCAGCGGATAGGTATGTAAATGCCATTTATCATCCGCGAGCTGTTCTTCGGCCTGTTTCACATACAGGCGGTAGGAGAGGCGGCGATTTTCGTCTAGCTCATCGGGATTAAACGCGGCTTTAAGCTCGGCTACATCCTGCCGTGTTTTTTCCATTTGCTCGAGCGCGAAGGCGCGGGACGGGTCGTTCCATTCATCCATGCGTTCGCGAATGCCCAAAAAGGCCAGTGTTTGCGGGTAATCGCGAATGCTGTCTTGGAAATTCGTTTCAAACCATTCATCTAGTCTGACATTGATGTCTTGGGCAGCTTCAATCGTTTGAACCGTGGGCTGTGTGGGCTTTGCAGTTTCTTTGGGGCTGCAAGCGGTGAACGCTAGAGCGGCCGCCGAGACGAGTAGAAATGTGCGCATGAGATATCTCCTTTTATTGGCGCACGATATGTAGGGAGGCTGTGGAAATCAACGAAAAATGGAGAGTTACTTGCTTTCGACCCATGCCTCTACAAGTTCCTCAAGTATGCTCAAGGGAACAGGGCCGCTCAATAGTACCACGTCATGAAATTCGCGAATGTTAAATTTATCGCCGAGCCGCTCTTCTGCATTTTTACGCAGGTTTCGGATTTTTATCATCCCGATTGTATAGGCCGTAGCTTGTCCAGGCCAAACGATATAACGGTCGACTTCGGCGCGGATATCGC
Source organism: uncultured Caulobacterales bacterium (assembly GCA_964352785.1). Classification (GTDB taxonomy): domain Bacteria; phylum Pseudomonadota; class Alphaproteobacteria; order Caulobacterales; family Maricaulaceae; genus JACOMS01. The sequence goes on along the minus strand of CAYGTI010000001.1, from coordinate 11,169 downwards.
CCTCTGAATTGGCGGTGTTTTTTATCATATAATCCACAGCCTCAGCCCGCGTCCATTTTTTGGCGTGAATTCCGGTATCCACCACAAGACGCGCGGCGCGAAAAATTTCCATCGAAAGCCGTCCGAAATCTTGGTAGGGGTCTGTGTAGAGACCAAGCCCATTGGGCAAGGTTTCGGCGTAGAGCGCCCAGCCTTCAGTGTAGGCGGTATAGCTTCCTAGCGTGCGAAACCGGGGCAGGCCTTCGAGTTCCATACTTATGGCGATCTGCGTGTGATGTCCTGGAATAGCTTCATGATAGGCGAGCGCTTGCATCTGATAGATCGGCAGATCTGCCATGTCTGAGAGATTGATATAGTAGGTGCCGGGGCGCGAGCCATCAAGTGCAGGTTGAATATAAAAGGCCCCCAGGGTGCTGGCCTCTCGAAACAGTTCAGCAGGTTTGACGGCAATATTCGCCTTGGGTGTGGTGATGAACAGGCTATCGAGTTGATTTTTCATCTGTTCGATAATTTTTGTAGTCTCATTTATGTAAGTTGTACGCCCATCCTCATTGTTGCCGTATGTGAATTTTTGATCATTGCGCAAGTAATCGAAAAAGTCTCGAAGACTGCCGTCAAAGCCGACTTGAGTCATGATTATACGCATCTCCTCTTGGATGCGGGCCACCTCTGCCAAGCCAATATCGTGAATGTCATGGGCGTTCATATTCGTTGTGGTGTAATGCTTGAGGCGCGCGGCGTAGTAGGCTTCACCTCTTGGTAGTTTCCAGACCCCGTCATCATTTGTGGCGAGCGCTTCATGTGTTTCAAAGATCGCGATGAGAGCTTCGTAGGTGGGTTTCACCTGTTCGGTTAGCGCCGCCTCGGCCTCTGAATGTAAGGCCTTTTTTACGCTGTCTTCGATAGCGAGTTTATCGATTTTACCCCGGAAATCGGTCCAAAGCGGGCTCTCCCCGGCACCCATAAACGGCGCGCCCTGAATGATGTTTTGGCTGGCTTTTATCAGTTCGGCGTAGGCGAATTTAGGCAGAAAAATCCCTTTATCTGCTTGATCTTTAGTGCGCGCGGCGCTTTGGCCCAGATAACCTCCAAATGCTTTCAGACGCGCAATGTAGGCTTTGGCGTCCTCTTGGCTTTCGATTGGGTGAAAGTTGATCATGAAAGACAAAAGGTCTGAATGTGGCCCTGACACGGGGTTGAACACATAGTCATGATCGGCAAAAGCGTGGTTTGAAAGTGTGTCCTTGGCCGAAAATTCATAAAGTCGGTATGAGAGCAAGCTTTGGGGATCAAGCCGGTCGTCGTCAAAAACGCTGCGCATATCGGTCAGCCAGCTTTGTTGGAGCGCAGCGCTTTCATCCAGCGCCAGTTGCGAGGCATCATCAAGTCTATCTTGCGCGGTTTTCATTCCAAAATACGTTTGAGTGATAGGGGAGCGGGCCAAATCGTCTTCAAAGCGCGCCTCAAACCACGCGTTCAGCTTTGCGCTTTCCTGCTCAACAAGGGCTTCGCGGGTTTGATCTGGCGCAGGTTTGGGGCTGCAGGCCGGGCTGAGAAGTAAAACTGACAAGCTGACTGTGAGCAAAAGAGGGAAGAGGCGCATTAGACTGTCTTTCTTTATCATCATTACGTTCAATCTAACCCGAGAGCGCTAGAATAAAAGAGCGCGTAGAGCTTAGCGGAACGTATTCGTCTTTTTTAAGTCAGATTTAGGCGTAAAGAATTGCTATCTTTCGTTATAAAGTAAGAGATGGGCCTGATTCGTGAACAAGATATAAAAGCGCCGCCGCCGCGCACGCGGGCAGAAATGCTATGGGCGCTTACACTAATAGTGATGATTGTTTTGTGTATCTGGGTAGGCTTGCGGTTTTACGATATTCTTGGTCTTCCAGCGATTTTAGTGATGGGCACAATTGCGGCGCTCGCGGGCGGGGCTATGTTCATCATGCTGACGAGCCGGCCCGTCAGTGCTGATACCCAACTAAGCGCTGAGACCGGCGACGGTCTGTCAGAGGTTTTTCAATATAGTCCCAACGCTGCCCTTATCACGGTTGATGGTAAAATCGCCAAGGCTAATGCGGCTTATATCGATATGGCAAAGGAGTTGGGCCTTATGGGCGGTAGCGGCGCTGCGCCAACCATTGACCAATTATTTGTCAGCGCCGAACAAGGCGCGGATTCGGCTATTTTCCGACTTCATCATTTGGACGAGGAAGCCCGTAACGCCGAGGAAGTGATAGAATTTCGCGATCAAAACGCAAACTTTCGTGCTTTTCACGTACAGGTCACGTCATTTGGGCGGCGTCAACACTGGCTAGTCAAAGACCTAACCAACGATCAGGAACGGCTTGACCGGCTGTTATCCGAAGTGCCTATTGGACTCTTCTCAGTCGATCAAGACGGTAAAGTTATTGCCACGAATACTAACCTTGATATGTGGATCGGGGGCGCGGCGCGCGGCAAACCGGAACATATGCGCGAGTTCATTGATAACCCTGCGGTTCTGCTGGGTAGTCCGCGCACGCCCGGGCGGATTGTTCGTGCAGATACCAGGCTTGTGACGCGTAAAGGCGTTGTGACTCCTACGGTTTTAGTAGCGGCATGGCGCGAAGCGGGCCCTGACTATTACATCGCCAATGTTGCGCTGCATGGCCACTCAAGTTTTGGCGCGCCTAAAAGAACGGTAGCGCAGGCAGGAGCGCCCGGACGCGGCGAGGCCAAAGGAATGAGCGGGGCAGAGTTTGCCGCGGCGCCATTTGCTATTCTGGAGCTTGATCACACGAATTTGACAGAGGCTCGTATCCACCGAGCCAATGCGGCGTTTGAGGCTATGACGGATATGCGCGATTGGCGCGATCGGCAATTCTCCGATATTTTTAAACCCGGCAGCGAGGGGTTGGAATTTCTGCAGCGCGACGCGCGCGCTTGCTCGCCGGAGGTACCGTTCGGCGCGTCGCTGATCGGGCCGGGTAATCTATCGGTCAGCGCTTATATCGTGGCCGATCCGGCGTCAGATATATGCCGTATTTTTCTCGTGGATGTCAGCGCGCGTAAGTCGCTTGAGGATCAGCTTGTTCAGTCACAAAAGATGCAAGCCGTCGGGCGTTTAGTGGCCGAAATCGCGCATGATTTTAATAATTTACTCGCGGCTATGCGTCTTTATACAGATACACTCTTGGGACGTCACCCTATTGGCGATCCGTCCTATCCCGAATTGCAGCAGATTAATTCGAATGTGAACCGCGCGGCCTCTTTGGTCAAAAAGCTTCTGGCTTATTCACGCAAACAAACCCTGCGCGCGGTTAAGCTCGACGTGACAGAAACTTTGTCTGATATTACGGTCACCCTGAAACAAATGCTTGGTGAGCGCGTGAGCTTGGATGTGGTTCACGGTCGAGACTTGCCGCCGATTAAAGTCGATAAAAGCCAACTTGATACCGTTCTGATGAACCTGACCGTCAATGCCCGGGACGCCATGAAAGCGCAAGGCGGTGGCCAGATTATGATTAATAGCCGGGCTATTGTGAAATCTAACCTCAAGGCGTCAGGTCTTCGCAGTGCGCTGGACGGCATTGATGCGGAGCAATTCGTCGCCATCGCGGTCATTGATACGGGTACAGGTATTACGGACGAGATTAAGAACAAAATATTCGAACCGTTTTTCACCACCAAAGCTCAAGGAGAAGGCACTGGGCTGGGTTTATCCACTGTTTACGGCATTGTGCAGCAGTCCGGCGGCTATCTGGACGTAGAAAGCGAGCTTGGCGTTGGGACGACATTTACGATCTATTTGCCCGCTTACGATCCGTCCAGTGATGAGGCTATTGAAGCCGCAGAGCCTAATCTGCCCAAAGCTGCTAGACGTCCAGCTGATTTGGCCGGCCAGGGCAATATATTATTTGTTGAGGATGAAGATTCGGTGCGGGTTATTGCTGCGAAGACGCTGCGTAAGCGTGGCTATAATGTCGTGGAGGCCTGCGACGGTGAGGAAGCATTTGAAATTTTAGAGGATACTGAAACACCGTTTGACTTAATGATTTCTGACGTGGTGATGCCTGGTATGGACGGGCCGACATTGCTGAAAAAAGGACGTTCTATGCTTGGCGATGCGCGTATTGTCTTTATTTCCGGTTATGCAGAGGAAGAATTTTCCGAGCTCCTGTCCGAAGAGCCTGATGTAACCTTCTTGCCCAAGCCCTTTAGCCTTGTTGAGCTAGCTGAGAAAGTAAAAGCGGAAATCGGTGAGGTGCAAATATAAATATTCTCTTTTTGTTCTTTTTACTTGCGTGGTGAGAACAAAGTAGGTACATAGTGTTACGGCAGTCCAATTTCAGCCGAAAAATTAACTGATGACCGAGGGGCTCCGGTTGTCTACTCTGGAGGCAAAGTTGGCCAGAAAAACACCCCTAAAAGTTGTAGAAAATAAATCTATGAAGTCAGATAAATCTTCCGCTCTCGAAGCGGCTCTTAGTCAAATTGACCGTGCCTTTGGCAAGGGTTCTGTTATGAAGCTTGGTCAAAAAACGAGTATGGATATTGAGGCTGTCTCTACCGGGTCTATCGGGCTTGATATTGCGCTCGGTATTGGCGGGCTCCCCAAAGGCCGTGTTATTGAGATTTACGGTCCTGAAAGCTCCGGTAAAACAACCTTGTCTCTACATTGTTTGGCTGAGGTTCAAAAAACGGGCGGCGTTGCAGCTTTTATTGATGCAGAGCATGCGCTGGATCCGGTTTATGCCTCAAAATTGGGTGTGGATATCAACGAGCTTTTGATTTCGCAGCCTGATACGGGTGAGCAAGCGCTTGAAATCGCGGATACGCTTGTGCGTTCTGGCGCGGTGGATGTTTTGGTCATCGATTCTGTTGCGGCCTTAACGCCGCGCGCAGAGCTTGAAGGTGATATGGGTGATAGCCTTCCAGGGCTTCAGGCTCGTTTGATGAGCCAGGCTTTGCGTAAGTTGACAGGTTCTATCTCTAAATCCGGCTGTATGGTCATCTTTATCAATCAGATCCGCATGAAAATTGGTGTGATGTACGGTTCCCCTGAGACCACAACAGGCGGAAATGCGCTGAAATTCTACTCCTCTGTACGTTTGGATATTCGCCGTATCGGCGCGATCAAGCACCGCGACGAAGTTGTTGGCAATCAAACACGGGTCAAGATCGTTAAAAACAAAGTCGCGCCGCCATTCCGCCAAGTCGAATTTGATATTATGTACGGCGAAGGCATCTCAAAAACGGGTGAAATTATCGATTTGGGCGTAAAAGCCGAAGTAGTTGAAAAATCCGGCTCTTGGTATTCTTATGGTGACGAGCGTATTGGCCAAGGCCGCGAAAATGTACGCCGCTTCCTACTGGAGAACCCTGACATGGCCAATGAGATTGAGCACAAAATTCGATTAAACGAAGGCCTGATCGAAGATGAGTTGTTAATGCCCAAGGCTGAGCAGGTTGATGATGAGGGCGATGCCGGATTGTTAGGTCTTGGCGCTTAGCCAAGGCCGTTCTGAGGTGCAAACCTCATTTCTTTGTGAGTGAGACCTTAAAAAGTCCTGAGTTTTCAAATGAGCGCTTGGCACTGTCGAGCGCTCTTTCTATATGATCTAGGCAGACTTTTTTTAAAATGGATCGCCATGACAAGCTTACGTGACATTCGCCAGCAATATTTGAGTTTTTTTGAAGCCCAAGGTCATGCGGTGACGCCGTCCAGCGCCCTTGTCCCGGATAACGATCCCACCTTGCTTTTTACCAACGCAGGTATGGTGCAGTTTAAAAACTATTTTACAGGTGCAGAAACGCCTGTTTCGCCGCGCGCAGTGACGTCGCAAAAATGTGTCCGCGCAGGCGGAAAGCATAATGACCTGGATAATGTCGGCTATACGGCGCGTCACCATACTTTTTTTGAGATGCTCGGTAATTTTTCATTTGGTGACTATTTCAAAGACCAAGCAATTGAATTGGCGTGGAACCTTGTCACCAAAGACTTCGGCCTGCCAAAGGATAAGTTATTAGTCACGGTCTACCATACGGACGACGCTGCTTTTGATCTGTGGAAGAAAATTGCAGGATTGCCTGATGAACGTATTATCCGAATTGCCACGTCTGATAATTTTTGGGCGATGGGCGAGACCGGGCCGTGCGGGCCGTGCTCGGAAATATTTTTTGATCACGGGCCAAATATTCCCGGGGGGCCTCCCGGAAGTCCTGACGAGGATGGAGACCGCTTTATCGAGATTTGGAATCTCGTTTTCATGCAGTTCGAAAAGCATGCAGACGGACGTCAGGTCGATTTACCAAAACCGTCTATTGACACCGGAATGGGGCTGGAGCGCACGGCGGCTATACTGCAAGGCAAGCACGATAATTATGACATCGATTTGTTTCAAAACCTGATTGCCGCGTCGGTAGATTTTACGGGTGTCAAAGCTGAGGGTGATGCTAAATTTTCCCACCGGGTCATCGCGGATCATTTACGTGCGTGTTCTTTCTTGATGGCGGACGGCGTTTCCCCGTCTAATGAGGGCAGGGGGTATGTGCTGCGCCGCATTATGCGCCGCGCTATGCGCCATGCTCATATTTTAGGCGCCAAGGATCCGCTTATGCATCGGCTTGTGCCCGCGCTTATAGCTGAAATGGGTGATGCTTATTCTGAACTTGGCCGCGCGCAGGCCTCTATAGAAGCCACGTTCGAGCAAGAAGAAGTGCGTTTCCGCCGCACTCTGGGGCGCGGAACGTCTTTGTTAGATGATGCTTCTGAAGGTCTAAAAAATGGTGATGTGTTTGACGGTAAGACGGCATTTAAGCTTTATGACACATATGGTTTTCCGCTTGATTTGACACAGGATGCGCTGCGCTCTCGCGGCATTTCTGTAGACACGGAGGGCTTTGATGCGGCGATGGAAGAGCAAAAGACCATGGCGCGCGCGGCAAAGTTTTCATCCGGCGACGCGGGTACAGACCAGATTTGGCTGGAGCTGCGCGAAGCATTAGGCCCCACGAAATTTACCGGGCATGAGGACTTATTATTGGAGACGGATATCCAAGCGGTCATTGTTGATGGAGTTCGCGTTGATAAGGCCGCAAACGGTGACGTCATGTTTGTAACGAACAGTACGCCCTTCTACGCTGAAAGCGGCGGCCAAGCCGGGGATAAAGGCACTGCAAGATTTGCTAATGGAGGGTTGGTCACGATCAGGGACGTGCAAAAGCGAGCGGGTGACTTGCATGTTCATATAGGCGCATTGAAGGGCACAATACAGGCGGGAGATAGCGCGGTCTTGTCTGTTGACGCTGATAATCGCGAGCGGACAAAACGTAACCACTCAGCTACGCACATTATGCATGAAGCGCTACGGCGGGTCTTGGGGCCGCATGTTACGCAAAAAGGTCAAATGGTCGATGGTGACCGCATCCGTTTCGACATTTCTCACGGGGCCGCGATTGCGCGTGAGGAACTGGCGCTGGTTGAAGCACAGGTCAATGAAATTATCCTTCAAAATGCTGAAGCTCAAACGCAGTTGATGGCACCGGACGCCGCAATAGAGGCCGGGGCTATGGCCTTGTTTGGTGAAAAGTACGGCGATGAGGTTCGGGTTCTAAGTCTTGGTGAGCCTTTAGGTGAGTATGACAAGGCTTATTCGGTAGAGCTTTGCGGTGGAACGCATGTGGCGCGTACCGGTGATATTGCGCTGTTTAAAATTATCTCGGAAGGTGCTGTCGCTGCTGGTATTCGCCGTGTAGAGGCCGTAACAGGCGCGCAGGCGCGTGAGTATTTGGAGGCGCAAGCGGGCTATGCCCGCGCGGCGGCAGATACGCTCAAGGCGAAACCCGAGGACGTTCCGGCGCGCATCAACGCATTGCTCACGGAACGCAAACAGCTCGAAAAAGATCTTGCGCAGGCTAAAAAAGAACTTGCACTTGGCGGCGGTTCAGGAGGGTCTTCCGCTGAAGAGATAAACGGTATAAAATTTATGGGCCGAATTCTTGATGGAGTGTCCGGCAAGGCGCTACGCCCCATGATCAACGAGCAAGTGCAATCGATTGGGTCTGGTATTGTTGCTTTTGTTGCTAAGGATGATGATAAGGTTGCGGTTGCTGTAGGTGTTAGCCCGGATTTAACAGACCGCTATTCAGCTGTGACATTGGTCAATGCAGGCGCGAAAAAAGTTGGCGGACGCGGCGGTGGGAGGCCCGAAATGGCGCAAGCGGGCGGTAGTGATGTCAGCGGCGCAGAGGCCGCGCTAGAGGCGATTAAAGAGGCTTTAGCATGACTGAGAATACGGCGGTCGCAACGCCCATAAATTATATAGAATTTCCGGTCATTGATATGTCGGATGCAAAAGCGTTTTACACCGCCGCGTTCGGTTGGGCCTATCAAGACTACGGGCCGTCATACGCGTCGTTCACCAATGCCGGAATAGACGGTGGGTTTGACGCCAACGCCGACCGCAAACCTTCAAAGCATGGCGCTTTGGTTGTGTTGTTTGAAAAAGATATAGAGGCCTGTTTGGCGAGGGTTAAAGCGGCGGGCGGCAAGATATCTCTCCCTATTCTTGAATTTCCCGGTGGCCGCCGGTTCCATTTTGTTGACCCTAGCGGGAACGAGTTGTCCGTTTGGACTGACGTTTCGGAATAGGGCAGGGTGTTTTGGTCTCACGTATGGCAGCCTGCATCATGACCCAAACCTCTGACCACTGCCTTCCCGCTTGGACCTATAGTGATCCTGATTTCTTTGCGCTTGAGCGCGAGAAAATTTTCATGCCTGCTTGGCACATGGTCTGCCACGTCAATGATATCCCTGCTGCCGGAGACTATGAATCCTTTGCTCTTTTCGGGGAACTTGCTTTTGTTGTACGCGGGAAAGATGACAAGATCCGCGGGTTTCACAATGTCTGCCGTCACCGGGCAGCGCGGCTGCTTGACGGCGCCAACGGTAACTGCGGGGGACAAATAACATGCCCCTATCATGCTTGGACCTACCAACTTGATGGCCGTTTGTCGGGCGTACCTTTCCTGGGTGATTATGCGGATTTTAACAAGGCAGATCATGGACTGCATGAGGTTGAACTGGATGTTTTTGCCGGTTTCGTTTTTATCCGATTCCAAAGCGGCGGCGCGCAGCTGCAAGACTATATGGCGCCGATCGCTGATGAACTGGCCCTCTATAAAACTCAGGACATGCAGCCTTTACGGAAAACGGGCTCGCGTGTCCGCAACGTAAACTGGAAAACGGCAACGGATAATTATGTCGATGCGCTTCATATTTCTGTGGCTCATAACGGGTTACACGGTTTGCTTGGACGCTCTTACGAGATCACGCTGGATCAGAGCGTGACCAAGATTTTTAGCCAGCTTAGCGATAGTCCGTCAGCGGTTTTATCTAATCAGGCATATTGTAAAATTCTACCCCGTATCTCTCATTTACCTGAGGAACGGCAGCGTATGTGGACTTACTACAAGCTCTGGCCGTCTTTGATGTTTGATATCTACCCCGACCAGATTGATTTTATGCAGTTTATCCCACTGACGCCGACAAAATGCCTTTTGCGTGAGAGTGCTTACGCACTCCCCGACACGCGGCGGGAGATGCGCCTCGCGCGGTACCTCAACACGCGGATTAACAGGAATGTAAATAGGGAAGATAAAAGCCTGATAGAGCGTGTTCAGGCGGGAATGGGCTCTTCAAGTTTTTCTACGGGGCCTCTGGGCCAAAGCGAGATTGCGCTCCGGGATTTCGCCGAGCAAGTGCGGCGCGTTATCCCTGCTGCCGCATATCCCGAAAAGCCGGCATCAGGCTTGGCTTGAGACATTTTCAGACTGTGCAAAAATAAGGCGGCTTTTGTCATATTGAGATCATGATTGATGAATATTAAGTCCTATGAGTTCTCCACTTGAAACCCTGCACATCCTTCGGCAACGCTTACATACTAGGTATGTAAAAGGGCCTTACTCATTAGCATTATTTGAATTTATCAGTTTTGGCATCAAGCAAGCATGGGCCTGCCTTTTTGGCGCGGCGATGCTTATGATCCTTGTAGGAACATTTTTATTGTACCCAAGCGATGCCGCATTGCACCGCTATGATTTTATTACGCTGATGGCTGTGTTTCTTCAGCTTTTGTTTTTGCTGACCCGGCTTGAAACGCTCGAAGAGGCAAGGATTATCCTGATTTTCCATATTGTCGGGACAGTAATGGAAATTTTTAAAACCCATGCGGGGTCATGGAGCTATCCTGAGCCGTCTGTTTTGAATATTATGGGCGTACCGCTTTTCTCTGGGTTCATGTATGCCTGCGTGGGGAGTTATCTGGCCCGTGTATGGCGGATATTTGATTTCCAGTTTATCCGTTTTGCGCCGATAAGATGGCAAGCCTGTTTGGCTGTGTTGGTTTATGTTAATTTTTTTGCCCATCACTATTTCCCTGATATTCGCGGCGCGCTCTTCATTGCGTCTTTTGCACTCTACGGCCCCGGATTAATTTGGTTTAAACCGGATAAGGTGCACCGCCCCATGCCGCTGTTGATCGGCCTCTGGCTGGTGGCGATGTTCATTTGGTTCGCCGAGAATTTGGGTACATTCGCGCGTGCGTGGACGTACCCAAGTCAAGAGTCAGGGTGGCACATGGTGTCCGTTTCAAAGCTGGGGTCATGGTATTTATTGATATTGATCAGTTTTGTCTTAGTCGTAAGCGTCCACCGTCCCGTTAAGCTTTGGCGCAAGACATAGGTCTGTTTTGTGGCCAAGAGCAGATTTTTCTGCGTTTATGACAGCATTTTTCATCAAAATAGACCGGGTTTCACTTATTTTAAGTCATTTCATTGAAAAAATCATAATTTTGTATGAATATTAAACTATTGTTAACCTTGTTCCTTAATAAGGAATATGTCTCTTCTTAGAGACACCCCACCATTCACCTAATACCTTCGGGAGCCTTTATGGCTCCTTTTTTTTATTTAAAAATTTCATATTTTTGGATAAAATAGGCTTGTGTGTAGGCGGCAAGGTCTGCTACTAGCCGAGCCATCCAAGGATGCTGTTCCGCAATAGCTCAGTTGGTAGAGCAGCTGACTGTTAATCAGCTTGTCGCAGGTTCGAGTCCTGCTTGCGGAGCCACCTGTCTAACGTCAGCGCATATGGCACAGATTTATGTCTGGGCTAAGAGAGACTTT